>CAJXLF010000021.1 GCA_913055805.1 uncultured Salinisphaerales bacterium | reverse complement strand
CTTGACCATCTGACACCTCCCGGGGCATTGTCCCCCTATTGAAGTGTCCGGAAAACTCAGTACAGCCCAGTCTGACCTCTGTTCGCTCAAAATTTACTCCGATCCTATTATCAAACCTTTTATCACCGGTTTTGCCAACATTAAGGGGTGCGGTTCTTTCCGGTAAACTGAGATTTTCTGGCATGGCGGTATTCAGGATGAAGGCATGACGGGCGCATTATCTCGAAAGACAGTTCGCCGGATGGGTCGCTGAATGGCTGGCATCAGGACTCGACTGCCGCCGCTAAATTTGCTTCGGGCCTTTGATGCCGCAGGGCGCCACATGAGTTTCAAGCGGGCCGCTGAGGAACTCAACCTGACTTCCTCGACCATCAGCCACCAGATCAAGTCCCTGGAAGACTATCTGGGGGTGGAACTCTTTCAGCGGGGAGTTCGCCAGGTAAAACTCACGCCGGATGGCCAGGTCTTTCTTGAGCACGTGAGTCGGGCTTTTGCCAGCCTGCGGGCCGGTCACCAGTTACTGCAGGAACGACGCGCCCGGCCGCAGCTCAGGATCAGCGCCAACCCGTTTATGGCAGCCGAGATACTGATACCTCTGATCAGTGACTTCAGGCACCAGTTTCCGGGGGTCGGCTTGAGTATCGAGGCGACTGAATCCATCAGTGAGCGCCTGGAAGATGACATTCACTATGCCCTACGGTTTGGCAACGGGCAGTGGAAGAGGCTTCAGTCACAGCGGTTGTTTGACACGGTTGCCCTGGTGGTCTGCGCTCCGGATATTGCCGGGCCTGAGCCGGTGCTGACGGATCTGCAAGCGCTGCCCCTGATTGACTACCGCTATCGCGGGGGGTCGGCATGGGCGCACTGGCAGCAGCATGCCGGCCTGGGTCAGGCTATCAACGGGAACATGGAATCCGTCACGGTGGAGAATTTTCACGCGGCCATGCAGGCGGCGCGCAAAGGGGTGGGCGCCGCTATCGGGCTGCTGCCGCTGGTGCAGCCCTGGCTGAACGGTCAGGCACTCGTCGCCGTGACTGGCAGCCGGGTCACACTGGATGAGGGTCTGTACCTGGTATGGTCCGCCGAGCGCGATCCGGAAACCATGCATTCGGGCGTGCGACACTGGCTGATGCAGCAGCTGGGCGATCTTTTGAGTTGAATATTTTACATCTGTACACCCCTTAATTTCCTTTTGTACCTATAAAGGATCCGGGCTAATTTGCATCTGTACTTGAACCGTAGGTGCCACGCATGCTCGCCCATCTTCTGGATACCATCCCCGCCTCCCTGCGCCAGAAGCGTGTTCTGGTCGGGCCGGCAGCCGCCAGCCGCAGCGACGTCCGCTTCATGCGCCTGCAGCATTCGCTGATCCGCTACCGGCAGGTGGGTGAGCGCGGCCCGGTAATCGTCTTTGCAACCGATCCGCCGGTATTGCTGGAACAGTACGATGAGTTGCTGGAAGCCCTGGCGGGTGATTACCGCGTGATCGTGTTCGAAGCGCCGGGTTTTGGCTTCTCTCTGCCCAGCCTGGGTTTTAACTTCGGCATGGATCGGATGCTCGACAGCCTGACTGAATTCCTTGAGAGGTTGGCCGTCAGAGAGTGCACGCTCGCATTCCCATGTGTGCTCGGGTTTGTCGCAATTGGCCTTGGGCACAGACTGGAGCGTATTGTGAAAAGGGTGGTGGTTATGCAACAACCCGACTGGTCAGGTGCGCAGCAATGGCGCGAGGGTCGCGACCCCAAAGGTATTCTGCAGACACCGGTCGTTGGCCAACTAGCGATGCACGCCCTGAAGAAAGCGCGCATGAAGCAGTGGTTTTTCGCCGCAGTGGCCGAGCATGGAGACCCGTCACCCTACGTTGATCACGCGCACTGGGGATTCGACCACGGCGCCTGCTTTTGTCTCGCATCCGGCTTCCAGGCCTTTCTCGGTGCGGCCCATTCGCCGGTGGCTCCGCTTAACACGCCCGCACTGGCAGTGTGGGGGATGGCCGACCGGTCTCACAGGAAAACCATCCCGGAAACCACCCTGAATCTGCTGCCCAATGCCAGCCTGGTTAAAATTGATAAGGCCGGGCACTTCCCGGAGTTGGAAACCGCTGCAGAGTTTACTGGTCACTTACGGGCATTCCTGGAAGGCACTTGACCAGGCTGCCCTCGCTGAGGTGGTTCGCTATATAACCCCCGTCTGGCACGGGTTACATCTTTGCAACGTCTTGTCCTGCGACAAAATAGAATTCCCCTACTGAGCCTTTTTGGCGTGATTCCTTGTATGGCTGATATTCTTCGCCGTAATAGAATTTCTCGGCTGCTTCCCTGGATGGGAACTCGATCAGCACTATGGTTTGTGGTGGTGGGCCATCCCCCTCAATCAACTCCAGTGAAGGTGTTCTCGCTAAATATCTGCCTCCTGCTTTTTCTACCATCGGGGTGACATTTTTCAGATAATCCGTAACCCAATTGTTATCCGTGAAATCCATTTTCGCTACAGCATAATATTTCATACTTGACCTCCAATTTGTCTTGGCTGGGCTCATCTCTCACGGGCTGAAGCGACATTCATGCCGAAGACTCGTTTGAGTATGGCAGAAGGGACGAAATCACCAGCAAGATTCCCAGCAGGAACTGAAAAGAACTGGCTCCCAAGGCGGCGCCTTCTAAATAGAACTGAGAGGGAACGACGGATAAGCGTGTTATTCCCATCAGCAAATGCATACTGGCAATCCCAAGCAACACCAATCGAAGTTCCCGCCCAGGACGAAAGAAGAGTGCAAGAACGGACAGCACAACGATGGAGCTATAAGTAGAGCCTAAAAACGGAACGATTGATTGCCAGCAACCTGAAGTTGTACATACGCTGGAGATTTCAAAAGAGAACAGCTTTTCAAGAATAGGAAAACTGTTTACATAAGTGCCGTAAAAATAGCCGAAGGCGATATACCCAAGTTGAACTGCATTAATAACCAGTAGAGTTCTCTGGACTGGCAGTGTTGCTGTTGACAGTCTCATCTTTAAATTTCCTCGATTACGTGTCCCAGGCGTGGAAATGATGTGTTACGAACCGGATAGTGATGTAGTCATATTGCAAACTACCCGGATATGGTCTTCTGGCGGTCCAGATAAGAGGCCAGAGCGTATGAAAGCTGGTCCGGGGGAAAGGCAGTAATGCTGAAACGAAGTGCGGCATGAGGAATCTCCCGAATTATTTGTTTTATTACCAGGTTGAATATGGCACGCGTTCACAGTGTTTAACTTAGAGTAAAACTAACTCCGACTCCTTTATTTCGGATGATGCACGATTATTGGGTTTTCTCGTACTCGACCTGCCATCGAAGTATCTGTGCAGAATTGTCATTATCCCAAGGATGGAAGCCTGGCTTGAAGAAGCGGAAGTAGGGCAGTATTCGACGTCTGAACAAACCTGGTGAGAGCCAGAGCACCCTGATCAACCCCCACCATCCGCGCAGATCGAACAAATGGTCCGAGCGGTAGAGTACGCGAATCAGACCAATCCAAATGGTAAGTTGCATAGAAGTGCTAACCAATAACAGCGCCAGACAACGCCGCAACCAGCTCCCGAATCCATTGCCTGCAACCGCTGTGTAAACTTCAAAGGCAACCGACTTATGCTCACTTTCTTCTAGCGCATGCCAACGCCAGAGGCGGGCCATTTGCGGCGGAGCCCCTTCCAAAACACGTTCGTCCGCCAACACATCCTCTGCACCGATAGCAGTTAGATGCTCCAGCCCAACAGTCATCGCCAAACAGGTCTTCGGCGACAAGAGCCGTTCCGCAGTGTTGAATGATCGGATCAAAAAACCTTCAACCTTTTCCACCCGATAGCCGATGCCGGCAAGTCGCTCGTTGTATGTCTCATGCTCCCTGCCGTGCATGGCCTCCTGGCCAATAAATCCGGCAACCTGTTGTTGTAACTCCTGATCAGTTATCGCATCGCGAAAATGTCGCACGCAGCGGATAAAAAACCGCTCCCCCTGCGGAAACAGTAATGACTGCACATTGAAGAAATGACTCACATGCGGACCAGCGGGGTGCCAGCAGTCCAGATCAACTTCGGAAAGATCAAAGTGAAGATCACGCTGCTGGATATTTATGCCATTCGCTGTTGCCATCACTGTACCCCTCCGCTATTGCAACCGATGCGATTGCATGCGGTATTCGATTGAACTCATGCCCGTCCAGCGTCGAAATGCATGGTGAAAGGCCGTGCTGTCGGAGTAACCAAGCAAAAAACTCAATTCTTCCAGCGACGGATTAGGTTCATTCAGATAGGCCTTGGCAAAGTCCAGACGCACCTGATCCAGCAATTGTTGGAATCTCGCCCCTGACGCCTTTAAGCGGCGCTGTAGTGTCGATGGACTCATATTGCAGTCCCGGGCGATGACAGCCAGTGTCGGCGTCTGTCCAGCTAACCGCCGTCGGATCGCTGCCCTTGCACGCGCTACGATATCGCCCTCTACCGCCATTGCCTGCATGATCTGGTCTGATCGTTGAATCATGAGCTGCAACATGGCCGGATCCGCATAAGCCACTGGCCGGTCCAGGCACCCGGCATTGAAAAGAATGCGGTTTGCTCCGGCCGAGAAGCGGATATTGGTGGTGTGAGCCGCCTCCGTATACGTTGCAACAACTTCATCTGCTGGCCGGGCGTGGCGGAATTCCAGACCGATCAGTTCGCTCTCGTCTGAAGGATTGATATTGGTCAGGAATACCGCAACACGCAGCAAGGAAAACACAACGAATTCGGTCATCGGGCGAATCGAATCCGGACTGGCATTCGTCGTTCGTGCGACAGAAATGCTTGCGATATCACCTTGCCGGGTAAGCTCAAATAAAGGGGCGTCCAGTATCAGCCGGCTGAACTGATTCCATAACTGAAAAGCGGTGCGGCAATCCCGGGCATTCAACAACACATAACCCACCGGTCCAAAGGCGGATGGTTCGGATTTAAGCCCTACATGTACCCCCAATGCCGGATCACCACTCATGCCCACGGCCTGATGCCATATCGCACGATACTGATCAAGGGGGATACGGGCATTTGGAGCTGCAACCGATTCCGGCGCAATTTGCACTGAACCAAGCAAGGTTGTTGAATCAATTCCGCGCTTTGACAGCACAAACAGCAAGGGCTGCAAGGCTATCGCAGATACAGTCGACTCTTGGTGATCACGCTTCTCGCTCATGACAGCAGATTAGCGCAGGTTCGCAGACTATTGCTGTCGAATAAAATCAGCCGACTGTTAAATCGCGTCAATCATGCAAGTCTCGGGGTGCATTTCGATCAATCGAGCTTACACTTGTGAAGTAAATAGGGGTCTGGGCTGTACTGACGTTCCCGGACACCGTAATTAAATCATGGTAGTTGCCTGCTCGACCTGCAGGGGACGGTTTCAGGGGTTCTTACCCGTATTAAGTATCAACGCGCTATCCTACCGCCATGGATTCACTCGTCACTTCGGCCGCGCGCTCGCTTGCGGCCGGCGATCCTCTCAACGCACTCAAGTGGGTCGCACTGCGCGACGACCCGCCTGCGCTCGCCCTGCGCGGCATCGCGATGGCCCAGCTCGGCGACCTCGCCCGGGCAAAGACTCTTGTGCGAAGTGCGGCGCGCGCCTTCGGCGCGAAGGAGGCAGTGTCCCGCGCCAAGTGCATCGTTGCCGAAACCGAGATCGCGCTTGCCTCACGCGATCTGGGCTGGCCTGCGAAGGTACTCGACCAGGCGCGCCTCACACTGGAGGCGCACGGCGACAGGATAAACGCCGCACATGCGCGGAATCTCGAAATGCGGCGCCTGCTCCTGATTGGCCGCCTCGATGAGGTTGAGCATGCACTTGCAGGAATCGATCCCGCATTTTTTCCACCTGCACTAAGGGCGGCTCACGAGCTGGTTGCGGCAGGCCTGGCCATGCGCCGTCTGCGGACGAAAACGGCGCACGCCGCACTGGCTACGGCCAGGCAGGCCGCGGCCCGGGCGGGCATCCCTTCCCTGATAGCGGAAGTTGAAAGCGCATCACGTGTTCTGGACACGCCCGCTGCGCGCCTGTGCACACGCACAGAGGAGCGGCTCATCCTGCTCGAAGAGGTTGAAGCGCTGACAGAATCGAAGGCGCTCATCGTGGACGCATGCCGCTATATCGTGCGCGACTCGGGCACGGTAATCCCGCTCACGAGCCGGCCGGTGCTGTTTACGCTCGCACGCCTGCTGGGCACAGCATGGCCTGGCGATGTCTCCCGGGACGAACTGATTGCAGAAGCATTCAGAACCCGATTTTCCGATGATTCGCACCGTGCGCGATTGCGGGTTGAAATCGGACGGCTTCGCAAGTTGCTTCTGAGTCTGGCGGATATTAACGCGACAGAACGCGGATTCGAGTTGATGCCGCACAAGGCGCCCGAAGTCATTGTCCTGGCACGCCCGATTGCCGAGAAACATGCTGAAGTGCTCGCCCTGCTGGACGACGACGAGCCATGGTCAACGTCGGCGCTTGCGCTGGCGCTTGGCACCAGCCAGCGCACCGTGCAGCGGGCGCTCGAATCGCTTGCCGCCAGTGGCAAGGTGCAATCGTTTGGCCGGGGCCGCGCACGCCGCTGGATGACACCACCCGTGCCGGGATTCACGACAACCTTGTTACTCCCGGCTCCTCTCCCGGATAACTAGGATAGAGGCTCGTATTGATCAACTCAGGAGTGATATATGAGTCAGTCGCCAGCCGAAATTATCCATGACTACGGACCCTTCCCGGACGTTGATGCCGTGCATGGCGTCACCTACGACGGTCTGCATGTCTGGTTTGCAACCGGAAACAGGTTGAGCGCCCTTGATCCTGCAAACGGACAGACACTGCGTTCAATCGATGTCACCGCAAATGCGGGAACCGCCTTCGACGGCGAGCATCTCTACCAGATTGCTGAAGACCGCATCCAGAAAATCGATCCGCAGACCGGTGATGTGGTTTCCACCTGTTGAATTGCACCGAAAACTGACCCACTAGAGACATATATTTGCATCGAATTTTGACCCACGTGCAACCCTTC
>CAJXLF010000020.1 GCA_913055805.1 uncultured Salinisphaerales bacterium | reverse complement strand
TAGCTCAGACCCGTCACCGGACTGTCCACAAACTGACCCTGACGCAACCCGTCATCACCGTCATTGTTGGAACAGGCGCTAATCAGAATGGATACCAGAACAAGTACCCACAGCTTCCCGGACTGCTGCATGCGTTGTCTCCCACCCTCGGCGCCGCATGATTAAAAGGACAGTCTCAGTCGGCGACTCTGGTGTATGGTTTGTTTAAAATCTTGTTATGAGCGCATCCTGCAGGCTGCTGTAAAAATTCCTGCGTTTATCAATAGTTAGACGCTGTGGATGCGGTTTCGGATACTAGCAATTACAATGCAGTCAGCACGATAGTAAATTTTGCCTAACAAGGCAGGCGATCAATACGCAATGCCTTGTTTTAAATAACTTTATCCGGGTAGCTTAGTAAAGATTACGTAATGGCTGGCAATAATCGCGACCTGACCACTCAAGCCTTCAGCACAGACCGGCGTCATGGACAGCTTTGACAGCTTTATAGCCAACCTCTACCGCTCCAGTGCCTTCATTCAGGCCGAGCACTTCCGCGAATGGGCCTTGTTGCAGTTACGCGAACTGATTCCCTTCGATGCCGCCCTGTGGGGCAGCGGTGACCTGGAAACCCCCAAGTTCCATACCATCACCCTGCTGGGCCTGAGCGAAAAATATCCCCAGACACTGGAAATGACCAACGAAACGAACCCGGTCTGGGAAGGCCTGATTACGAACATCGGCAAAACGCTGAATTCGGAAACGCTGGTGCCGGACAAGGCGTTCTACAAAAGTCCGATCTACCGGAAATGCTTCAGCAAATTCAAGATCGAACGTATTCTGACCACTCTGCACAGCGACCAGCGTTCCGGCATGGCCACCCTGCTGAGCATCTACCGCTTTGACCGCAGCAAAACGTTTACAGCCGATGAAGAGGCCACGTTTACACGGGCAGTCGAGCACCTCATCAATGCCGCTTCCCACGCCTACTTCACTCACCTGAGCCAGACGGTATCCCGCGACAGTACCCACAAACCCGCAGCGGTCTGCGACTCCGAAGGGTATATGTATGAAGTGCAGCCGCAATTCCTGGATCTGGTCGAAACCTACTACTCAGGCTGGAAAGGCCCGCAGCTGCCATTCGAGTTGCCGCAGCCAGGCGAAGCGTTTTCAGCCGAGGGCATTTGCGGCAAAACCGAAGCACTGGATGATCTGATATGTGTGCAGGTCTGGGAAGAAACCCCTCTGGACCTGCTGACCGAACGTGAACGCGAAGTTGTCGAGGGTGTGTGTCAGGGCATGACATTCAAGGAAATCGCCCGGCATTCGGACATTGCGCCGTCCACTGTATCGAATCACCTGTATCGCATTTACCGCAAACTGGGCATCAACAACCGCAGCTCGCTGGCACGGCTGGTCAAGCACCGCCGCGGCCCGCAACTGCTGCGCGGCAATGGTCGCGCACCCAAGCATCTGACCCGCCATTAGATACCGGGCAACCATGTCCGAAAACGGCCAGACATCTGTACCGTTTGCGCTAGCATTAGGTTGCCTATAGTGAATGAGCGTGACCTGACAGATGTCTGTACCCACTCTGGATCGCGAAGTCTGCACCCGTGCCTACAAGGCGCGTGATACGCGTTTCGACGGCCGCTTTTTCATCGGCGTCAAAACCACCGGAGTGTTCTGCCGGCCCGTTTGTCCGGCACCCAGCCCCAAGAGCGAGAATGTGGATTTCTTTCCATCCGCCGCTGCCGCAGCCACGGCAGGATTCCGGCCCTGTCTGCGCTGCCGCCCCGAAACCTCGCCCGGTACGCCGGCATGGGAAGGGACTTCGGCTACCGTTTCCCGTGCGCTGCGGCTGATAGAAGAAGGCGTACTGGATGAGGAAAATGTGGAAACGCTGGCGGCCCGATTCGGCATCACACCACGCCAGCTGAGCCGGCTTTTCAGCCAGCACCTGGGCGCTTCGCCTGTCGCAGTGGCCCAGACCCGCCGCCTGCTGTTTGCGAAAAAACTCATTGATGAAAGCGGCCTATCCATGACAGATATCGCTTTCGCCGCCGGTTTCGGCAGTATCCGCCGCTTCAACGCCGTCTTTTCGAAAGTTTACGGACGTCCCCCAAGCAGCCTGCGCAAACAGACCACACGGCCGGATGTCAGTCTCAACCTGCCCTACCGCCCGCCCTATGACTGGCCATCCATGTTGCAGTTTTTCCGGCAACGGCAAATCGCGGGGCTGGAGCGGGTGGATGAAGACAGTTACTACCGCAGCCTCAACATCGATGGCTGCAAGTTGCAGGTTCGCATACAACATGCGCCTGCACAGAACGCTTTACGCATGACCCTGCTGCAAGGCGAAACCCGCTTGCTGATGAAACTGGTGGAACGCGTGCGGCGTGTTTTTGACCTGGGCGCGGACATCAGCACCATCAATACACAGCTGATGAAGGACGAGCTGCTTAAACCTGCCATTACCGCCAGGCCCGGATTACGTTTGCCCGGCGGCTGGAGTCTGTTCGAAATCATTGTCCGCGCCATCCTTGGCCAGCAAGTCAGTGTGGCCGCCGCCCATACCCTGGCCGGACGGCTGGTTCGCCTCTGCGGCGAACCCGCAGGCGAGTTTCCGGACGGTTCCGAAGCCTTTGTCTTTCCGGAGCCGCAAAACGTTGCCGAGGCCAACCTGACCGGCCTGGGTCTAACGCGCAAACGCGCTGAAACCTTAAGCACCGTGGCTGCGGAAATTGCGAGCGGCAGGGTCTGCCTGGAAAACCTGGTAGACGCAGACAGTCTCACCCGAGAGCTGGAAATCCTGCCGGGCATCGGCCCCTGGACCAGCCAGTACGTGGCCATGCGCGGGTTGTCAGAACCCGATGCTTTCCCGGTCGCCGACCTGGGCCTGCTCAAGGCCACCGGCCTCGGTTCCCGCCAGTTGGAAACCCATGCGGAACAATGGCGGCCCTGGCGCGCCTATGCCGCCATTCATCTATGGAATACGCTCTGAAGAGGACGCAGCAATGAAATACTGTTACCTGAACAGTCCGATTGGTCAGTTACTGTTGGCCGGCGATGAAGAAGGCCTGAAGATTATCGGCTTTCCGGAAGGTAAGGGACGGCGTGAACCCGAAGAAACCTGGACTGAAGATGCCAGCGTTTTTGGCGATGCCCGCCGACAGTTGAGCGAGTACTTTGCAGGCCAGCGACGTCACTTTGATCTCAAGCTGGCGCCCCATGGCACAGAGTTCCAGTTACAGGTACTGAAAGAACTGCAGAAAATTCCCTATGGCGAAACCATCAGCTATGGCGAACTCGCCAAACGCATAGGTCGGCCCAAGGCCTCACGCGCCGTGGGCATGGCCAATGGCCGCAATCCCCTGCCCATCGTGATTCCCTGTCATCGGGTCATAGGCAGCAATGGCAGTCTCACGGGCTTTGGCGGTGGTATACCCACCAAGAAAAAGCTTCTGCACCTCGAACATAACGGCAGCGCGTGAATCACAACTTCATGTGCTTGAAAACACAACCTGCCATTCAGTCTGGCGCGGTCGAAAGCCTCGTTCAGTCCGCAGCGTGAATCTTTAAAGCGATCGGGCAAGCCAGGCAGCCGCAGCGGCAAAACCCGCGCCCATTGGCAGCGTCACTACCCACGCCAGCACAATATTGCGAATGGTGTCCCAGCGCCCTGTACCCGTCACGGCCCCAAGACCAAACAGACTACCAACGGAAACATGGGTGGTAGATACCGGCATACCCAGGCGGGAAGCAAATATCACCATGAATGCCGTGACCAGATTGGCGGTAAAGCCCTGACCGTGATTCATGGGCACAATCTTCTGGCTCATGGTCGCGGCCACTTTTCGTGCGTTAAGCAGACCGCCAATTGCCATGGCCAGCCCCAGCGCCGTCATGGCCAGGGGCATGGAAACTCCTGACACGCTGGCCGCCACCAGCAAAGCCACTATCTTGGGCGTATCGTTCAGCCCGCGGGCAAAGCTCACCATGCCCGCAGAGAAGTAATGCAGCACGTCCACCAGCTTCTGCACATCCAGTCCCAGCAGATGGGTATTACCCTGGTGCAGGTAACGCTCCCGGCAATCATTGATCTCCCCGGCGCTCAGTCGCAGCCCCGTTCTTAGCACCATGACCGTGCCATCCGGCGCGGCATGCACCTGTTCGTCGCGTTCTTCAATACAGACACAAAGATGCCGCTGCAGACCCAGACGCAAACGCAGACCATGCAATACACGATAGAGAATCGCGGTTAACGCCAGAGCCAGGAAGGGGCTCAACGCCAAGGGAAGGAAAAAGGCCTGCCCCAGCTGGCGCAAATTAACCGCGCCCACCATCACCAGTCCCGCGCCCACCAGCGAACCTGTCAACGCATGCGTGGTTGAAATCGGGATGCCCGCAACAGTCGCCAGCATCACGGTTAATGCCGCACCCGCAGCCACCGCCAGTAGAAAACTGCTATCGCCGGTCAATTCCACCGGCACCAACCCCTTGCCGCTGAAGGCGGCAATCAGTCCCTGTGAGATAAAAATGGAAGCAACCGAACCGGCAAAAGTGGTTACGGTTGCCCACCAGAGGGCGCGCCGGTAATTGGTAGTGCCGCTGCCAAACAGCGTGGCCACGCCCTTGAAGTTGTCGTTGGCGCCATTGCTGTAGGCCAGGAACAACACGGCCACTATCAGCCAGAGTATTGTCGTTGTCATTTTCTTCGCCAGGTTTTGGGAGTCAATCCAGTTGACCGGTACACTCCGCTTTTACTTTCGTGATCACAGCATCTAATGATTAAGACTTTGCTAAAACCCCACTGGAAAGCCGGCATGGTCAGCGGCCTGGCGCTCGGCGGCCTGCTCGCCCTGTTACTGCATTTCGACTGGCATAACGATATCGGCCTTGGCGAACCCGTGCGCTGGCTGTCACTGTGCCCGCCCCTCACCTGGGGCTGGATTATGGATCTGCGCTATGAAATCCAGCTGGCTATCCTGGTCGTCTGGTGGGGAGCTGCAGGCGCCATGCTGGGATGGCTGATGGAAGGCAACAAGGCAGACAAGGCCTCTGCCGTACTGGCGCTTACGATTCTGATCAGCGCTCATCAACTGGCTTTTGACAGCGTCGGGCTGACGCTGGAGCGGCAGGTGCGCCACTTCAAGATGGAAGTCGACCGCCTCTTCTAGGCCGGCAAAGATGCAAGCGCGGGCGTTTTCTTGTACATTTCTGCCCCCGCGGCGGCTTGCAGCCGCGTGAATTGGCCGACGTGGTGGAATTGGTAGACACGCGAGGTTTAGGTCCTCGTGCGCGTGAGCGCGTGGGGGTTCAAGTCCCTCCGTCGGCACCATGCCCAGGTGGTGGAACTGGTAGACACGCTATCTTGAGGGGGTAGTGGCGAAAGCCGTGCGAGTTCGAGTCTCGCCCTGGGCACCATCTATTTACTTTCATGAAAGGCATCTCAGGCTCTCCTTCTACGGGTGCCGCAGGCGGCGTCAATTCTGATCCTGCTGAATTTATCGAGTCTCGCCCCGAGCACCATTTTCTCCTCCCCCACCCTCTAGCCTTCCTCTCTGGCAGGCGGTATCGTCAACCCATAAAAAGTCTTCACCAGGGGTTGCGTATGTCGATAGTGTTGACGGTCACACTCACCATCTACCTTATTGTCATTCTGTTTCTGCTCTGGCGTATCCGCCGGGTACGTTCGGAAATCAATGCATTGAAGTCCCGCGCCAAGGCGCTGGATCCCGGGTTGGCCGGACCACCCGCTGATCTGAAGGAAGTATTCTCGGAAAGCGCCAGCAGTCTCATCGCCATTGAAATCCTCAACGCCATGGAACTGGCGAGCAAGGAGTCCTGGTTCGCCAGCATATTCGGCTCGCTTACCCCCAGGCTGGTCAGGCGCAAGGTTTACGAACGGGCTTCCCGAATCATTCGCGACCAGCTTGCCGATTTTGGCGTGCAGGCCGAAGTGCGCATCCACCGTGGACAATAATCTCCTGCTGCTGATTGTTACCGGCCTGGCCAATGTGCTGGCGCTGATCTGGATTGCGCGCCTGGAACGGGAGCTGCAGGAAACCACCGCCGCCATACGCCGCACGGCTGTGCATCAGCGCGAAATGGCGCAGATGCTGGAAACGCACAATCAGCTGGCTGATTTCCAGAACCTCACCGAGTCTGCCATTACCCACGGCACCACCACCATACGCAGCCTGCATCAGGAAATCGCCAACATCCCTTTCGAAATCCTGGAAAGCCTGCCCACCACACGCGAGCCGGGAAAAATGGTGCGCGGCGTCCATGACATCACTGCCGACGGCGTCTATGCTTCGATCATCACAATCAACAAGTTGATGGGCCAACGCCTCAGACAACAATTCAAACTGAAGGCGGAGGATGATCCCAGCAATCCGGGAGACGAATGAACTTCGTTGAAGCGGGCCTGACTCCGATAGGTTTCATTGAGACCAATCTGGTCTTTTTCCTGATTGTCTTTTTCCTCGCCCTGCACACTGGTACGGACGCGATACGTGATCAACTGAAGAAACGCAGAGCCCTGTGGTGGGGCCTGGCCAGTATACACATCGTTTTCCCGATCATTGTGGCACTGGTCTGCGTCGCGTTGTTCCTGCCGGTAGCACAAAGTTCGGGCCTTATCCTTGTCGCCACCATGCCTGCACTGGCGCTGGCCGCCCTGCTCACCTGGCTGGGCCACGGCAATACCGCCCTGGCATTGTTGCTGGTGCTCTTCTCTACCATTATCAGTGCGGGTACCGCACCTCTGATGTTCAATCTCTGGACTGAGATCAATCCCATGGCGTCGCGAGACATGGCGCTGCTTGATTACACACCCTTCTATACTCTGGCAGTCGCTATATGTGTAATCCTCATGCCGCTCGGCCTCGGTCTGCTCTGCGCCCGCTACCTGCCTGCCTTCAGGAAGATCGCCCCGGCTGCCCTTTACCTGTTGACTGCCAGCGCCCTGCTGATTCCCCTGGGGGTAATCAGCAGTAACAGTACGCAACTGCTGGCCACCCCCTGGAGTCTGGGACTTACGATTTCGCTTACTTACCTGGCCGGATTGCTATTCACCTACCGATTGATAGACAGCCTTGGCCTGGGGAAGAGACCGGCTATCAGCGTGGTATTTAGCACCGTTACACACAACATGGCTATTGCCGGCATGTTCGCCGTGTCGGGTCTTGGCCCAGGAGGGACCCAGATTCTTACGGCGCTATGGTGGGTGGTTCTGCAATATTATCTCGGCCTGCTTGCAGCCCTTTATTTCAGGCGCCGGCAGTTTGCTGCGTAAGGACAGGCTGACAGCATATCGAGCAAGGTTTCCCTGTTAAATCATGCACTTTTAGGTTTCAATGTAGGTATAGGAACCCAGGGTATGCATCGTGATTAATCGGAAACTGACCTGGCTGTTCATCAACAGCTTATGCGTGCTGACCATGGCCATGGCCGTTGTGGTGATGCGCGGCTGGTGGACGCAGGACAGCAATATCGTTCAGGTACGCCCCGATTATGCGCCCATGCAATTCAACACGGCACTGTGCTTCCTGCTGGCCGCAGCCGCCATCTGGTTGCTTTTTCTGCAAAAAACCAGGCTGAGTATTTCCCTTACCCTGGCTGGCCTGAGCATTGCCGTGCTCTCGGGCCTGCAATACCTGGTAGACAGCGATTTTGGTATCGACACGCTGTTCGTTGACCCCTTTACGACCGTGCGCACCTCCCACGCAGGCCGCATGGCACCGAACACGGCGCTGAGTTTCGCACTGATTAACCTCGGCGTTCTCTTTGCCCTGCCCGTATTTCGCCTGCGCATGAAAGCCATTGTCGGCATGTCCACTGCTGCCTTCGTTTTCGCCATTGCCGTTACCGCCCTGCTCGGGTATGGCACAGGTCTGGATGGTGCCATGATATGGGGTAACTTTACCCGTATGGCACTGCACACCGCACTTGGCTTTATCATGCTCTCGGTCGGGCTCACATTCACTGTTATTCACAATAGCGAGGTCGGCAATTTATACGAAATCCCGCTTTTACCGCATATTTCAGCGGCCACCGTACTTTTGTTTACGTTACTGCTCTGGCTGGCATTGCAAACCACCAACTCCCTGCATATACAGAGCCTGCTGAACAAGCATGATGAAGACCTGGGTGGCACTCTGAAAACCTACCTGACTATGGAAGGACGCGCCCTGCAGCGTTTGGGCAAACGCATCAGCACTAACATCGGCAACCCGGAGGCGGTATTCAACTTTGACACCCACACCTATCTGGAGGGTTTCCCCGATATCATCGGACTGGCCTGGCTAAGAGATGAGCCTGACAGCAATCTATTCAGCTACAGAGAGCAGACACGGGATACAGCGGATCTGGTGCCACTGTTCGAACTGGATCTTGACGACACAGAGCAACTGGAGGCGCTTGAAATCGATACCGTGGCCAGCCACTCCGGCCAGGTGTTTCTGCGACTCAGCATCGCCACCTCGAATCAGAACCAGATCAATGGTCATCTCGTAACCCTGGTGAGGCTCGACATCCTGTTTGCAGAAATACTGAAAGTCCGTGGCTACACCGAATACGTGTCATCTCTTTATCTGGGCGACCAACTGATTGCCGAGGAAAAAGATGAAGCAGACCCGCGCTGGCACAGCACCTCTGCGCTGGGTTTCGCGAAAGTCCCCATAGACATCGTCAGCCGTGCTTCGCCCGAGCTTATTCGCCAATGGCATAGCTACTTACCGACTGTTTTTCTGATTGTCGGTGTCCTGCTCTCCTTCCTGGTCGGCACCGTCCTCTCCCTGTTCCAGACCACCCGCCGCATGACACTGGCACTGAGTGAATCCAACCAGAAACTTCACAACAGCCTGAACGATATCAGAAAGGCCCGTGAAGAACTGGAAGAAAAATCCATTGCACTCATGAGCTCCAACAGGGATCTGGAAAACTTCGCTTCCATCGCGGCGCATGACCTGAAAGAACCCCTGCGTAAAGTCAGCATGTTCGGCGAAAGACTGCTGACGCACAGTGAAGACCAACTCGACGAAAAAAGCCGTATCTATCTGGAAACCATGATCAATGGCGCATCGCGCATGCAGGCGCTGCTGGAAAGCCTGCTCGCCTATTCCAGAGTCACTACCCATGGTCAGGAATTCGAACCCACGGATCTGAACGATGTCCTCAAGGACGTTCAGAGCGATCTGGGAGAACTGATCTCCGAAAGCCATGCGCACATCGAGATTGCAGAACTACCGACCATCAAGGCAGATGCCGTACAGATGCGACAGCTATTTCAGAACCTGATTGCCAATGCCCTTCGCTACCGCAAACCGGACTTGAATCCGGTCATTCGTGTACAGGTGGAATCCGCCGGCAGCGAAGACAGTGGCCCGGTCATCTCAGTGGCCGACAACGGCATCGGTTTTGCCCAGGAACATGCCAATGAAATCTTCGAGGTGTTCAAACGCCTGCATACTCGCGCCAATTATCCCGGCACCGGGATGGGACTGGCCGTCTGCAAACGCATTATGGAGCGGCACAAAGGTCATATCCGCGCCGAAGGCGTGCCGGATCAAGGCGCCAAATTCATTCTGAGTTTCCCGCCGAATACCTAGTTGCTGGCCGACAGCGGAGCTTGCAGGTAACAATAGGGATCATTCACTGATACGACCTGCACTGCGCCCATGTCCGCAAAGCCCGAAACACAAGCCACACAACATGCGGAACTTGCCTATCTGCTGCACGACGTCGCCCGCCTTATGCGTCGCGAATTCGACCGCCGCCTCAGGGAACTGGGCCTGACCCGGGCGCAATGGACGGCGCTGGCCGCCCTGCTGCAGCAGAACGGACTCAAGCAAACCGAACTCGCTTTCATGCTGGATATGGCCAGAGCACCCCTGGGCACACTGGTGGACCGGCTTGAGCGGGACGGCTGGGTCAGACGCAAGCCCGACCCTGAAGACGGACGCGCCAACCGCCTGTATATCACCGACAAGATCAATCCGCTCATGGAAGAGTTCACCCAGGCCAATCTGGATGTTTATCAAATGGCGATAAAGGGGCTGAGCGCCGCTGATCTGGCGGCCCTGCCCAGGGCTCTGGCCCGCATGAAGGCCAATCTCGGCACCGACAGCGAAGACTAGCCCTCAAGTCGGCGGCGCAGAAAATCCGACGCACGCTGCAGGCTTGCATCATCGAACACGAAGGTCAGGGTATGACCCCAGGGTTGCTCATCGACTTCGGTATACACACCTGCCTGTTCCAGCGCAGCCGCCATGTCCAGGGATTGCTCTATCTCGACCACCATGTCCCTGCGGCCATGATAGAAAAACGTTGGTGAATCGTCGGGTGAAACATGAGTAATGGGTGAGGCATCGGCGTAGATGGCCTCGCGCCCCGGCATGCGCCCGCC
>CAJXLF010000019.1 GCA_913055805.1 uncultured Salinisphaerales bacterium | reverse complement strand
GTATCGAACTCCCCTGCAGGTCGAGCAGGCCACTGCTATGGTTTAATTACGGTGTCCGGGAACGTCAGTACAGCCCACTCCGACCCCTTTTTAGCGTGCTCAGGCACCCTTTATCAGCGTACCTACACCCGCATCGGTAAACAGCTCCAGCATTACCGCATGTTCCACCCGGCCGTCCACGATATGAGCGGCCTTCACGCCGGACTGCACCGCATCCAGCGCACAACGAATCTTGGGCAGCATGCCGCCATGGATGGTGCCATCGGCAATCAGCTCTTCCACGCGCCTTGAAGACAAGCCGGTCAGCAGACCCCCTTCCTTGTCCAGCACACCGGCGGTATTGGTCAGCAGCATCAGCTTTTCTGCCTGCAACACGCTGGCCACCTTGCCAGCCACCAGGTCGGCATTGATGTTGTAGGAGGCGCCGTCCTCGCCCACACCAATAGGCGCAATCACGGGAATGAAGGCGCCCTCGTCCAGGCGCTTGACCACGCCGGGATCGATACCCTCGACTTCGCCGACATGTCCCAGGTCGATGATTTCATCCGGTGTGGATTCGCTGGGCTTCACCTGCATCTTGCGGGCGCGGATCATGCCGCCGTCCTTGCCTGTGAGACCCACGGCCCGGCCCCCGTGCTGATTGATGAGGCTGACGATTTCCTTGTTCACCAGGCCGCCCAGCACCATTTCCACCACGTCCATGGTTTCGCGGTCGGTGACACGCATGCCGTCGATGAACTCGCTCTTCTTGCCCAGCTTTTCCAGCAGCTGGCCAATCTGCGGGCCGCCGCCGTGCACCACCACAGGGTTGATGCCCACCAGCTTCATGAGCACGATGTCGCGCGCGAAGCTGCTCTTGAGCACTTCGTCCACCATGGCGTTACCGCCGTATTTGATGACCACGGTCTTGCCCGCAAAGCGCCGGATGTAAGGCAGCGCTTCGGTCAATACCCGTGCGACATTCATCGCTTCATCGGAAGTCAGAGCCATATATTCAGCCAACGGTCCTGTCGAAAAGACGACAGTTTACCGTGTTACGGGGCGTTTTTTTGCTATCGGCTCAGGCAACGGGTGAAAACATCGCCGTGCGGAAACTGCGCGCCAGGCTCAGCGGTCCGTCCGTTTGCAGCGTATTGGTGCCGGACTGCACGGTGGCCACCCTGGTCATTTCCGGCACATCCGTCAGGCTGTCCTCGACCGTCTTGACGCCCCGCACGTAGAAGAACTCGGCCTGGGTACGTTCGTGCGTGACATCGAGCAACACATAACCATGTGTTTCCAGCTCCGAATACTTGATATGCGGATTGGCCAGGGGAATCAGTGGTGAAAGCACCGCGCCCGCCCCCTCGGGAAAACCATCGGAGGTCACACTCGGACAGACAAATTCGACCGCATGTGAGGGGCCCTGCAGATCACCGGTGAGAATTGCCGGATTCTTGTAGATTTCCATGGCCCAGGAGGTATGAATATCCCCGGTCAGAATCACCACATCTTCAATGCCGTTGTCAGCGATATAGTCCAGCAGCTCGTCGCGTTCAGCGTTGTAGCCGTCCCACTGGTCCATGTTCAGGGCGACGATATTGCCCAGCAGTGACTGATCCAGCAGATTGAGCTCGATCAGTTCCACCAGATTGAGCTGGCCGAACATGACCTGTTGTCCGAGAAACTTCCAGCGCGCATCCGAAGCAGAGAGACGATCCTTGAGCCACTGCTTCTGCTCGGCCCCCAGAATGGTCCTGTCCGGGTCATTGCGCGCCGGGTCAAGCATGTTGCCCACCGGCTGATCACGGCCTTCGATACGTGTATCCAGCATCAGAAAATCAGCCAGGTCGCCAAACTCGAAGTTGCGGTAGATACGCTGGGGATCGTTGTCGAAGGGACGAATGGGCATCCATTCGAAATAGGCCTGAATGGCCATGGCCTTGCGTTCCTCCCAGTCACCTTCACCCTCGTTATGGTTTTCGGCGCCATCCTTGTAGGAGTCATTGGTGGTTTCGTGATCATCCCAGACGGTAATGAAAGGATGCACGCGGTGCACCGCCTGCAAGTGTTCATCTGTGCGGTACAGCGCGTAACGGCGGCGATAATCCTTCAGCATCAGAATTTCGTGTTCCGGATCGGGCATCCGGCCTATTTCGGCGCCGGCGCCATAGCCGCCTTCACCGTATTCGTAAATGTAGTCACCCAGATGCAGCACAAAATCCAGGTCCGTCTGATCGGCGATCTTCTGATAAACGCCGAAGAAGCCCTGCGGATAATTGGAGCAGGAAGTGATGGCAAAACGCAGGCGTTCCACATGGGCGGCAACGGCCGGCAGGGTGCGCGTGCGGCCCACGGCGGAAACGGCGCCACCACTGTTGAAGCGATACCAGTAAGTGGTGGCTGGCTGCAGGCCCATAGCGTCCAGCTTCACGGTGTAATCGCGTTCGGGGCCGGTCGTGAAGTTGTCGGCCAGTACGATGGTGTTGAAGTCGGGGTCGCTGGCTACTTCGCAGCGCACATTCACGCTGTCGCGCGGCTGTTCGTCACTTACCCGTGTCCAGAGGATGACGCGGTCCGCCAGCGGATCGCCACTGGCGACACCATGGGCGAATGAGCGGCCATCGACCACCGAACCCTTGCTGCGACTGCTGTCATTGTTTGAATTGCACGCCGTGAACTGTGTGACGCCCACGCCCGCCACTGCGGCGTACTTGAGAAACTCCCGCCTGTGCATGTTTCCTGCCTGCCATTGTTCTGAATGGCGGGCAATGCTAGGCGGGATTTGTTACCGGATAATGAAAATCACGATGTCATTTCGACTGGAGGCGCGATGCGCCGGAATGACAATCGCTAGTGCCGGCCGGAAGAGCCGAACCCACCCTCGCCACGTTCGCTGGCATGGAATTCGTCAACGATTTCGAATTCGGCCTGAATCACCGGCACCAGAATCATCTGGGCGATACGCTCGCCCGGTTGGATGCTGAAGTTCTCATTACCCCGGTTCCAGCAGGAGACCATGAGCTGGCCCTGGTAATCGGAATCAATCAGACCCACCAGATTGCCCAGCACAATACCGTGTTTATGACCGAGGCCGGAGCGCGGCAGGATCATGGCCGCCATGCCGGGATCTTCAATATGAATGGCCATGCCGGTGGGGATCAGTTCGGTCTGGCCCGGTGCAAGTTCCAGCGGTTCGTCGATGCAGGCTCTCAGATCCAGACCGGCGGAACCGGACGTGGCGTATTCGGGTAACGGGATGTCCCTGCCCAGGCGCTCATCCAGTATTTTGACCTGCATCCTGTGCGCCCGGGCGCGAATGTTGCTGTCGCTCATGCTTCTCTTTAATGCGTTGACTAATCAGTTCCACCAGTTGCCGCGCCAGCACCTTCTTCGGTGCGCTGGGCAGTTCCTGTTCGCCGCCGGACCAGCACACCCACAGGGCGTTGTCCTCACGGTCGAAGGCGCGACCATCGCTGACCCAGTTGGCGGCCACCATATCCAGGCCCTTCTTCTCGAGCTTGCCGCGGGCATAGTCCTGCAACTGGTCGGTCTCGGCGGCAAAGCCTACCGTAAACAGATTGGCAAAGCGTGAGGCGGCATCCGCCAGGATGTCGGCATTACGGGTCAGCGCCACCGACATGCTCTCGTCGGCTTTCTTGATTTTGGCATCGGCGCAGTCCTGCGGGCGATAGTCGGCAACAGCGGCCGTAGCGATGAAGATTTCCGCCTCGCCAGCGCGCGTTATCACCACCTCATGCATCTGTGCAGCGGTTTCCACATCCAGGCGTAATACCCCGGCCGGTGTCGGCAGACTGACCGGCCCGGCCACCAGCGTGACTTCGGCGCCGGCGGCGGCACAGGCCTCGGCCACGGCAAAGCCCATACGGCCGGAGGAACGGTTGGTGATGTAACGCACCGGATCAATCGGCTCGCGCGTCGGCCCGGCCGTGATCAACACCTTCCGGCCGCTGAGCAGGCCGTTGCCGAAATAACCGGCGACTTTCGCCACCAGTTCCAGCGGCTCGAGCATGCGACCCTCGCCCACTTCGCCACAAGCCTGATCACCCGCGCCCGGCCCCCAGGCCAGCACGCCGCGCAATGCCAGCGTCTGCATGTTGCTCCGGGTAGCTTCATTGGCCCACATCAGGCGGTTCATGGCTGGCGCCAGCGCAATCGGCGCATCGGTCGCCAGACACAGGGTGCTTAGCAAATCATCCGCCATGCCCTGAGCCAGCCGGGCAATGAAATTGGCGCTGGCCGGCGCCACCAGAATCAGATCGGCCCAGCGCGCCAGTTCGATATGCCCCATGGCCGCCTCGGCCTCGGGATCCAGCAGGCTGTCACGCACCGGCTTGCCGGATACCGCCTGCATGGTCAGCGGCGTAATAAAGCGCTTGCCGCCCTCGGTCATCACCACCTGTACGTCAGCGCCGGCCTCACGCAGGCGGCGCACCAGGTCAGCGCTCTTGTAGGCAGCGATACCGCCGGTCACACCCAGCAGAATGCGCTTGTTAGCCAGAGATACGGGCATGGAATGCACCTTCCCTTCTCATAAGGGGTATATTCAGACCACACAGGATAGCGTTTATCCTGCAAATTCGCACGAAATCACAACGAAAATAAAGGACTAGCGCGATGTCGATACGAGACTGGCCAGCCAGCGAGCGGCCACGCGAAAAACTCCTGGAACGGGGCCCCGAAGCCTTGTCGGATGCCGAATTACTGGCGATATTCCTGCGCACGGGTGTCAGCGGCCTGTCGGCGGTCGATCTGGCCCGGCAGTTACTCAACGAGTTTGGCGGCCTGAGACCTTTATTAATGGCCAGACGCAGTGACTTCTGCACCCATAAAGGCCTGGGTAGCGCCAAATATGCCCAGTTGCAGGCGGTACTGGAAATGGCGCGCCGGCACCTCGCCGCCGATATGCAGCGCGGCGATGCGCTGAGCAATCCTGGCGCCACCCGTCAGTATCTGCAGGCAAGGCTGCGCGACAAAACCCATGAAGTGTTCGCCTGCCTGTTCCTGGATAACCGGCACCGGGTGATCGTGTTCGAGGAACTGTTCCGCGGCACCATCGACGGCGCCAGCGTCTACCCGCGCGAAGTCGTAAAGAAAGCGCTGAGCCACAATGCTGCCGCGGTTATCCTGGCCCACAACCATCCTTCGGGTGTAGCCGAGCCCAGTCACAGCGACCGCGACATTACCCGGCGGCTGAAAGAGGCGCTGGCACTGGTGGATATCCGCGTGCTGGATCATTTCGTTGTCGGTGATGGCGAAGTCGTTTCCTTTGCAGAGCGCGGATTGATTTAGCTTTCATCCTGCCTGTGGATTCCGCAATGGCGATTAATTCAAATGAATAAATATGATAATATAAAGTATCAATTGAACACTTCCACGGAGGTGTAGACCATGCCGGCAAAAACCGCCTTCGGTTTGCAACAGACCCGCGCAACCCATACCCCGCGACTGCAGACGGCAGGCACCCGGGCCTTCTTCAACATCGCCCGCGAATGGAGCCTGACCGATGACCAGCAGTGTGTACTGCTGGGCGGTGTATCGCGCAGCACCCTGCGGCGCCTGCGCGAACGTGCGCAGGCCGGCGAGCAGATTGACACCCTGGACCGCGACAAACTGGACCGCCTGAGCTACATCCTGGGCATATACAAGGCGTTGCAGATTCTGCATCCCGACAGCGAAAGCGCGGCGGCTGTGATCAAGCGCCCGAACAGACTACCCGGCTTTAACCGGCATTCGATGCTGGCACGCATGCTGGCCGGCGGCATGGCGGACCTCGCCTTTGTGCGCGAGGCGCTCGACCATCAGCGCGGCCTATGAACGCCGGCACCAGTAGCGAGCGCAGTAGTTTTGCCGGGCGTTCATAAATGAGCCTGCCGGAGCAACTGAAGCTGCGGGCTATCCGCCCGCCCTGGTCACCCTGCTACCGGCTGATTCCCTCGCGCTTTCCGCCGGTCAATGTATTCGAATCGGTGGCCGATGAAGCGGATTTCGAGGCGCTCTACGAACTCGAGTCGCTGACCAATCCGCGGCTCGCCGAGGAAGCCGGCCAGTTGAACCTGGTTGCACCCGAGGATCGGGTTTTCGGCCCCGGCAGCTCCCCCATCATGGCTGCCTTCACCCATCCGGCCAGTCACGATGTGCGCTTCTGCGCGGCCGGCAAGGGCGCCTGGTACGGGGCCCGTAGCATCGACACTGCCATCGCCGAATCACGCCATCATCGCGAACGCTATCTGCGCGCCGTGGCCGAACCGGCCGGCGAAATCTCGGTGCGTAGCTACATTGCCGAGCTGGTCAAACCGCTGCACGACGGCCGGCGCAAACTGAAAGCCACCACATGCCTGGACCCGGACGACTACCACGCCTCAGTGGAACTGGGGGAATCCCTGCGGGCAAGAGGCAGCTGGGGCCTGCTCTATCCCAGCGTGCGTGACCCCGAGGGCGAGTGCGTGGCCGTCTTCCGCCCGCCGGCTATCAAAACGCCGGTCACCCAGGGGCCGCACTATCGTTATATCTGGGATGGGGCGTCCATCACGCACGTGATGCGCATGGAACTGCTCGAATAATCAGTACATCCCCAACCAATGCAGGCCGATACCCAGCGCCGCCACCGCAGCAGGCAGACCCACCGGCACGGTCAAGTCGATCATCCTGCCGTAGCGCCGCACACCGGCACTGTCCCCGGCATCGGCCATGCGCTTGCGCATGATGACCGGATAGATGGAAACGATATTCGCGCCCACGGCCAGCAGCCCGCAGATCACCTTGGTGGCATAGACCCAGTCACCGGCAAAACGGCCTCCGTCGAACAACAGCACCCCGGTAACCAGAACCGTGGTGAACGCGGGTATCTCCACGAAGCGGTCCACGTAGAAATGCAACTGTGGTACAGCAGGACGCAATGCGGCCGCACGCAGACCCACCTGCTCGACAACAATCTCGGTGGCTACGCAACCCAGCCAGAAGAACACCGCGAACACATGAATAAACTGCAAGCTACTCATACAACCCTCCATGCCTTTTCACAGGCCACGATACAGACTATATTGACGCTACATATTTAATAGCATGCTTCGATATTAGTAGCACATTATGGCGAAATCAACCCCACTGCCAGGCAAAAACGTCCGCGGCTCGGCATCCGGCCGCCCCATCATGGCGCTGCTGGATTTACTGGGCCGGCGCTGGACATTGCGCATCCTGTGGGAACTCAGCGCGGGGGCGCAGACCTTTCGCGACCTGCAGACAGCCTGCGACGGCGCCTCCCCCAGCGTTATCAATACGCGCCTGAAAGAACTGCGCGAAGCCCGGCTGGTCATCCATAGCGCTGGCGAAGGCTACCAACTTACCTCGCAAGCCTCTGAACTTGTTGAAAAATTTCTTACGCTTAATGACTGGCTCGACAGCTGGGCCCGCAGCCTGAAGTAAGCAGTACGGGCACGGCGTTGCGGGCGGGGATGCCATGTTAAATAACCGCATGATTCTTGCCCGAAAGCATCGAAACTGGTATAAAGTCGCGCTCTTTCGCCGCCCCGGAGCGTTTTCGGGCTGCGCCGAACCAGGATTTCCAGAGGTTTAGAACGATGTCCAGAGTGTGTCAGGTAACGGGTGTGGGCCCGGCCGTGGGAAACAATGTGTCCCACTCCAACATCAAGACGAAGCGCCGCTTCCTGCCGAATCTGCACTACCACCGTTTCTGGGTGGAGAGTGAGAAGCGCTTTGTGCGCCTGCGTGTTTCCGCCAAGGGCATGCGCATTATCGACAAGAAGGGCATTGATGCCGTGCTGGCCGACATTCGCGGCCGTGGCGACAAGGTTTAAGGAGTAACAGATGGCTTCCAAGAACAAGGCTGCTGAAAAGATTCGCCTGGTATCCAGCGCCGGTACCGGTTACTTCTATACCACCCAGAAAAACAAGCGCAACACGCCGGACAAGTTCGAATTCAAGAAGTACGATCCGGTCGTTCGCAAGCACGTGATCTTCAAGGAAGCGAAGATCAAGTAACTGATCTGAGGCTTTCCGAGAAACCCGCCGCATGGCGGGTTTTTTGTTGCAGTTGAGATTTCTCCACTCCGGCGCTTCGCGCCTGCGGTCGAAATGACGAGAAGATGCGGCATTCACGCCTCCGGTCGAAATGACGAAGTAATCATCCGATTCTTCGTACTCCTGTCGGAAAGGCCGTCATTTCGAGCGTAGCCCGCAGGGCGAAGTCGAGAAATCTCAACGGCTCAGATCCCGCCAATCGGGATTCATCGCCTCAATCAGTTTGATCTTCTTTTCCCGTCGCCAGCGCTTAATCTGCTTTTCCCTGTTTATTGCCGATTCAGCATCTGGTGCTTCTTCAAAGTACACAAGCTGATTTACATGGTAGCGCGAGGTAAATCCTTCAATTTCTCCGTGCTTATGCTGTTGGATTCTTTTTTCAATATTTGAGGTCACACCAACATATAAAACGCGTGATTTACTGGCCAGGATATAGACATAGAAGTTTTTCATGACTCTCGGCGTTATTAGATTTCTCCACTCCGGCGCTTCACGCCTCCGGTCGAAATGACGATTTAGCCCAGCCTGTTTAGCTGCAAATTTCCGCAACGGTCGACTTCCGCTTGCCAGCCAGCATCTATAAAGGTGGTGGACACCTCTTCCAGCACGATGGCAGGGCCGGTAATTTGCTGACCGGCCAGCAAGGCGTCGCGACGGTAGAGCGGGACTTCCTCATTCAGTCCGACGACCGGGCTGTGCCCGGCGGGCTCGGGCGCAGCATCTGAAGCATCCAACTGCGGCAGGCGCAGATCCGGCTCAGGGCCATTCACCGCAAGGCGGACGTTTACCAGCTCCACCGGCAGATCCAGGCAATGTCCGTAACGATCCTCATGCGCCTGATGAAAAGCCTGTTCGGCGGCCTGAAAGTCTTGCCAGGCGACGTTGAGTGCAGTGCTTTGTCCGCTATAACGCAAGTCCAGGCTGGCTTCGGCAGTGACAGTTTCCGCAGCCACGCCCTCTTGCGCCAACTCAGCCTCGCCCCGCGCCTGCAAGTCCTGCAGGGCAAGCTCTACCTCTTCAGGACGGGTATCGAGCAAGGCTTGCAGCACGCTCTGTGACATCTGCCGGCTGCGCCGTGCCACCAGCATGCCGAACGCAGAAAGCACTCCAGCGTAAATGGGGACAATGGCCTTTTTCATACCCATGGCCTCGGCCAGCGCGCATACATGCAAGCCGCCGGCGCCGCCAAAAGACATGAGCGCATGCTGGCGCGGGTCAACGCCCTTCTCTACCGAAATCACACGCAGCGCCTGCGCCATATGCTCATTGGCCACGGAAATCACGCCTTCTGCAGCCGCTTCGACCTCCACCCCCATCGCCGCTGCAAGAGGTTCAAAAGCCCGGCGTGCGGCTTCAAGATCAAGCCTCATGGCGCCACCCAGGGCGGCTACGGACGGCAGACGGCCCAGCACCAGATTGGCGTCGGTCACGGTTGGCTGCGTACCGCCCTGACCGTAGCAGACCGGCCCGGGACTGGCGCCTGCCGATGCCGGCCCCACTTGCAGCAATCCACCGGCATCGACCTGCGCGAGCGAACCACCGCCCGCGCCGATGGTATGCATATCCACCATGGGTACCGCCACCGGCCAGTTGGCGATACGGCCCTCGCTGGTCAACTTCAGTTCTTCTTCTATTAACGCCACGTCGGTGGAAGTGCCGCCCATATCGAAGGTCAGCAGATGCTCATTACCGGTGAGCCGCCCCAGGTAACGCGCGGCCAGCAGGCCGCCGGCCGGACCGGAGAGGAGCAGATTCACTCCGCGGCGGCTGGCCTGGCGGATGCCGATAGTGCCCGCCGCACTGTGCATGATCGAGATATTCTTTGCCGGCAGGCGCTCACGCAAACGCTCCAGATAGCGACCGATAAGCGGCCCGACACTGGCGTTCAGCCAGGTCGCCATCCCGCGTTCGTACTCCTTGTACTCCGGCAGCACTTCACTGGAACGCGATACGAACATATCCGGGAACTCGTCTTCCAGACGCTCGGCAATACGCTTTTCCGCCGTATCATCCAGAAACGAGAACAGCAGGTTGATGGCACAGGCGCCCGGCTCAAGGGTACGCAGCTGCCCGACCAGCGCTTGCAGCGCCTGCTCATCAAGCGCCCGGATTTCCGAACCGTCCGCCGCCAGCCTCTGCGGCACCTCAAGGCAAAGCGCCTCAGGCACCGGCGGGGGTTGAGGTGTGGGTTGCAAGTTGTACAATTCCTGCCTCGCCTGACGGCCAATGGTCAGCACATCGGCCAGGCCGGTATTGGCAATATAGGCGGTGACGGCACCCTTGCCCTCGAGGACGGCATTGGTGGCGACCGTGGAGCCATGGGTGATCTGCAACTGTTCGATGGGAACTGTTGCGGTGGTTAATCTGTCAACGCCCTGCATAATGGCTTTTTCCGGGGCCGGCGGCGTAGACAGACACTTGAAAACGCGCAGGCCAACCCCATCAAAAAGAACAAAATCGGTAAAGGTGCCCCCGGTATCGACGCCGAGGAGACAGTCAACAGATTCGGTGCTCGGAGTGCGTTCAGGGGCTTCGGGCATTGGCTATGAACTTAAAAACATTGTCGAACTGGAATGACAACCATGACACAACATGCGACTGATCATGCATCCAAAGATCTGCTAATCAAAGCAGATGGTCTGCATAAACGCTACGGCGGCCATCTCGCGGTGAATGACCTCAATCTGGAATTGCGCAAGGGCGAGATTCTCGGACTGCTGGGCCCCAATGGCGCCGGCAAGTCCACCACACTGCGCATGCTCAGCGGCTGTCTGGCGCCCACCAGCGGCCGGGTACAGATCAACGGCATCGATATCAGCGAAAACGCCAAGGCAGCCAAACAGGCGATCGGCTACCTGCCGGAACGCCCGCCGGTGTATCACGAGCTCAGCGTGGACGAGTACCTGACCTTCTGCGCCAAGGTGCACGGCGTGGCCAGATACGAGCGCGCCAGCGCCCTGCTTTCCGCCAAACGTGACTGCGGCCTGGAACATGTCGGACACCGCATCATCGGCAACCTCTCCAAGGGCTACCAGCAGCGTGTGGGTATTGCCCAGGCCATTATTCACCGGCCGGAAGTTATCATCCTGGACGAACCCACGGTGGGCCTCGACCCGATCCAGATTCGTGAAATCCGCAAACTCATCAAGGACCTCGGAGAACACCACACGGTGATCCTGTCGAGCCATATCCTTTCGGAAATTCAGGCCACCTGCTCGCGCGTGGTCATCATCAATAATGGTCACATCGTGTTTTCCGAAACGCTGGCTGCGCTCGCGGCCACCGCCATGGCCGAGCGCATTCTGGTGGCGCTGCGGCATGCACCCGCACCGGACGCATTGAAAGTGGAAGGTGTGGAAAACGTGACCCACATGGCCGATGGCCGCTTCCGCATTGATCCCGCGCCCGGCGCCGACCCGCGCGAAGCCATCGCCTCCAAGGCGGTGGCCGAAGGCTGGGGGCTGGTGGAACTGGCCAGCGAACGCAAAACCCTGGAAGAAATCTTTGTGGAACTCACCACTTCGGACAACAACAGCAACACGACTGCCAGCAAGGAGGCCGCATGAACACGCTGTTTATTGCACAGCACGAACTGCGCCGCATTTTCGTCTCGCCGCTGGCCTGGGCCATCCTGGCTGTCATCCAGCTGATGTTGGGCGTTGTGTTCCTGCTCACCATCGTCGACCTGATGAGCAACCCCGGCATTCTCATGGACGAAACCGTGGGTGTGACTGAAATCGTGACCGGCAGCCTGTTCGGCTTCGGCTCGCTGCTGTTCCTGCTGGTGGTGCCGCTGCTGACCATGCGCATGTTCAGCGAAGAGCGCAAATCCGGCAGCCTGGACCTCTACCTGTCTGCCCCGATCTCGCTTACCGAACTGGTGTTCGGCAAGTTCCTGGGGCTGCTGGGTTTCCTCGTCGTCATGCTGGCCCTGGCCAGCATTATGCCCTGGTCGCTGCTGCCGGCCTCACCGCTGGATACCGGCCGCCTGTTCTCCGGCATGCTGGGCCTGCTGCTCATGATGGCCGCCTTCGGTGCCGCCGGCATCTTCATTTCCTCGCTCACCGAACAACCGGTGATTGCCGCGGTGGTCAGTCTGGTCGTATTGCTGCTGCTGTGGCTGGTCGGCTTCTTCAAGGACTGGACCATGCCCTGGTTTGGCGGCCAGGAACTGGCCGCGGGCAAGCCCTTCGGCTACCTGTCGATGACCAATCACTTCGACAGCTTCCTGCTGGGTCTGTTTGATACCGCCGACCTGATTTACTACCTGCTATTCATTGCCGTGTTCCTTGCGCTGACCATTCAGCGTCTGGACATGGAACGCCATTGAGCCTGGCAAACAAGGATTAAAGGAGCCTGACCCAATGTCGACCCTGAAGAACACCTCCCGGCTACAGCACGTATTCAGCATTCTGCTGATTCTGGTGGTGGCCGGCATGCTTGCCTGGCTGTCCAACCGCTATGTCGCCAATGCCGACTGGACCGCCAACAACCGCAACACCCTGACTCCGGCCAGCGAACGCCTGCTGGATTCGATGCCTGACCCGATTGCCATCAAGGCTTTCGTTTACCCGGACAATCAGATCCGTCAGGAGATCGAGCTGCGCATCGAGCCTTACCAGCGGGTAAAGGACAACATCAGCCTGGAATTCATTGACCCGGCCAAGAACCCGCAACTGGCCCGTGAAATGGATGTGGCCGCCAGCGGCGAAGTATTCATCGAATACCAGGGCCGTCGCGAGAGTCTGCGCGCGCTGTCGGAACAGACCGTCACCACCGCCCTGCAGCGCCTGGCCTTCAGCGGCGAACGGGTGGTGCGTTTTCTGAGCGGCCATGGCGAACGCAACATCGACGGCGAAGGCCAGGCTGACTATCAGCTCTTCGTCACCGAACTGCGTAACAAGGGCCTGAAAGTGGAGTCCCTGAACCTGGCCCGGGAACTGAACATTCCGGAGAACACCTCAGCGCTGGTGATTGCCAACCCGCGCCGCAACCTGCTGGAAGGCGAGGTCAGGATCATCCGTGAATACGTGCAGAACGGCGGCAATCTGCTGTGGCTGGCCGACCCGGGCCCGCTGGCCGGACTGGAACCGCTGGTGGATGACATCGACGTGCAATGGCAGGACGGCACCGTGCTCTACCCGGACTTCCAGGTGCTGGGTACTTCGCACCCGGCCATCCTGCTGGCCACGGACTATCCCGAGCATCCGATTACCCAGGATATGTTCGACATCACCCTGTTCCCGTTTGCCGGCGCACTGAAAGGCATTCAGGACTCCGTCTGGCAGCAGAAACCGTTCCTTACCTCGCGCGAACTGGCCTGGCTGGAAACCGGCTCACTGGAAGAAGAACTCAGCTTCGACGAAAACGACGGCGACCAGGCCGGCCCCTTCATGGTTGGCCTGGCCATGGAGCGTGATGCCCCGGATGCCGGCACGGAAGATGCCCCTCCCGATGCCGATGATTCGGACGAAGAACTGATCAGGAAACTGGAAGCCGACAAGAACAGGAAAACGCCGAAGCAGCGTGTGGCCGTGGTAGCCGACGGTGACTTCCTGGCCAACGGCTTTGTCGGCAACCTCGGCAATCTGCAACTGGGTTTGAACATAGTGCAGTGGCTGTCCAACCGCGACGCCCAGATTTCCGTGCACATTCCACCCGCGCCTGACAACAAGCTGTTCCTGGCGCCCTGGGCGCCCACCCTGTTCGGCCTGCTGTTTGTGCTGGCCCTGCCGGTGGTGCTGATTGGCATTGGTGTCAGCCGCTGGTGGCTGCGCCGCCGCCGGTAAGCGGAGAACGGTATGCAACGCAAGCACCTGAATCTGCTCATGGCTGCGGTGGTGGCCGTCCTCGTTCTGGTTATCGTTCTCAGCCAGGAAGAGGAAACGCCGCCTGTACCCCTGACCACACTGGATATCGACAACATTGATCACATCGAGATCATCCACCCGGACAAGAAGCCCATCGTGCTGGACAAGCACAGCTATGGCTGGGCGCTGAGCGCACCGGCCCAGGTTTCGGCCGACGAACTGCAAGTGACTGCCCTGCTGGAACTGGCCACCCGTGAAAGCAGCGCCCAGTACCCGGCCGCGGAAATGGACATGGAAGCGCTGGAACTGTCACCGCCGCAATGGACCATCAAACTGAACGACATCGAACTGCATTTCGGCGGCAAGGAACCAATCGAAGACCGCCGTTATATCCAGGTGGGTGATCAGGTGATGCTCGCCTCCGACCCGCCCAGCACGGCATTGGACGCCAATTACAGCGACCTTGTGCATCCGCTGATTCTTCCGGACAGCGAAAAGCAGATCGAGGCCATTCGCTTTGCCGACTACAGCATCGGCAAGGATGCCGAGGGCAACTGGCAGGTATCGCCCGAAAGCGCCGGCAAAGGGACAGATGCCACGCAGACACTGATGGACCACTGGAACGGCGCCCGCTCGCTGTGGCGCGCCATAATCTCCGAGGAAGACAAACCCGAAGCCAGCGCCTGGCTGAAGCTGGGCGACAAGGAAGTGGAATTCCAGATCATGGCCCGCAAGCCCCAGCTCAAACTGGCACGGCCGGATGCCGGCGTGGTCTATGCCCTGCCTCCGCGTTATGCCACGGACCTGTTTGAACTGAAGGAACCCGAGCCGGAGCCGGATGAAGAAGAAGCCGGCCCTGCCACGGGTGGACTGCTGCCCGAAGAGCTACAGGAACTCGAAGAGTAACGCGCTTGCCCGAGCTTCCAGAGGTCGAAACTACACGACGCGGCATTGAGCCGCATGTACATGGACGACTCGTAAAGGCGGTCGTCGTGCGCCAGCCCCGGTTACGCTGGCTGGTGCCCGACAGCCTTGCAGCCGAACTGCCAGGCCGCGGTTTCGGCGCCATCAAACGACGTGCCAAGTATCTCCTGCTGGAAGCCGGCGACCATCACCTGCTGATTCACCTGGGCATGTCCGGCCGCCTGCGCGTACTGCCCGCCGAGCACCCACCCGGCAAGCACGACCACCTGGACATCGTGCTCGACAACGGCCAGGCGCTACGCTTCAACGACCCGCGCCGCTTCGGCGCGGTACTGTGGCTAAGCGGCGACCCGCTGCAACACTCGCTGCTCAGCAGCCTCGGGCCTGAACCTTTAAGCGATGACTTTAATGGCGCCCTGCTCCATGCCAGATCACGCGGCCGCAAAGTCGCCGTCAAAAACTTCATCATGGACGGCAGAATTGTGGTGGGTGTGGGTAACATCTATGCCAGCGAAGCCCTGCACCTAGCCGGCATCCGGCCGACCGCTGCCGCCAACCGCATCAGCCGGTCACGTTATGAAAAACTGGCGGGCACCATCAAGCAGGTGCTGGAAGAATCGCTACTACAGGGCGGCACCACGCTTAGAGATTACGTGGGCGTAGATGGCGGTACTGGTTATTTCCAGCTCAAATTGCGGGTTTACGGCAAGGCCGGCGCGCTTTGCGGCAGCTGCAAAAAAGAAAAAATCCGCAGCGTGATCATCGGCCAGCGATCCAGCTTTTACTGCCCCGGCTGCCGAGGGTGTCCAGAATTTTGTGTAACCGGGTGATGGGTTACGCCTGAGGGATGCGATCCCCGAAGCGAATCGTAAACT
>CAJXLF010000018.1 GCA_913055805.1 uncultured Salinisphaerales bacterium | reverse complement strand
TTTGCCGCTTGACCATCTGACACCTCCCGGGGCATTGTCCCCCTATTGAAGTGTCCGGAAAACTCAGTACAGCCCAGTCTGACCCCTTTGTTTCAAATTGTTATGCACCCTCATGCAGAACGCACCACAACCATATCTTTGATAAAAATCCCATTAAGCGTAGTGTTTGAGAAAGTGGCTTGAACAATGCCTTTTTCCCCCGTTCCGACTAGAAACTTAAGAGCATTTGTAAGTGGAGTATCAAGCCGGACGAGCTTCACTATCGAAATACTTAGGGTTGTTAAGTCGCACTCCGAAATCGCCTCAGATACTTTCTGATATGCCAATGGTTCTTGCTTGGGTAAGAGGTCATCGAATTTGGGGCTGCCGATAAGAAGACGCCACTGTTCAGCGTCTTCGTAGAAATACCAAACTGCAAAGCTCGGGCTGTACTCTCCCTCATCTAGTTTCTTGACGAGTTCAACGGAGTCGGCCCAAAGGCCTTCTACCAGTGTGTTCTCAGCCATGGCAAAACTCCGTGATCTTCACAATTAATGGCCTGAAGTAACGTGGCTGCACTAACAGGATCCCAAAACTCATAACGACTTGCTTCGTTCCATTTACTTACTACACCCCAGTAACCTCCAAAAATAGGGTCCTCTTTCATCCGTGTCTTAAGATTTGGTAGGAGGCCAGACATATTCATTAATGCCTCAAGATTATGGGTATATATAGCATTAACAAAGCTCTTATCAGGAATTACGTTAGCTTGGAACATTCTCGAAATACATGCCTTTAATGCTAACTCGACGGCATAACCAGCAAGATAATATGCCGAGGATGATTTATTAGCCTGGAGCAGGAATATCGCGTCTTCTAAGCGGAGGTTTGATAAGCGCTGAAGATCATTTCGGTTTAGCATTTTTAGAATCACCAACCAGGTGTAAAACGCTTGAGCCAAGGGGCGGGCAGCGAAGCTAGGCATCCCGTGCGAAGCACATACTCGAGTGAATTGTTAGCTACCATTTCTACTGCCTGTGAAGTAGAGGGGCGGTAGCTTCTCTGAAAAATTTCATACCGGCTTCCACAGTTTTAATTTCTTCTAAGCTGACTGAGAGATCGGCAACAGATTTAGGGTGCGTAATTCTGTCTCGAATATTGCGCCCTGCCTGAAAATCCTCCCAACCTTGCCCAGAATAGTTTGGTGTGAATTCGACGCCAAAGACACGTGAATAGCAGTCAATTGCAAATTTAAGATTGGGCAGTGTTTGAAGCTTAGACTTTTTAGTGCCTACGCGACCATTACTCTTTAGAAATACTTCTTCTTCGCGGAGAAGAACAACCTCTTCCTGAGTTAATACTGGAGGGTGATTAAATTGATCAAAAAGTAGGGCGCCTTCTTTCATAAATTGAATCATGCCTTCGACCAAAGTAAATACGGTTCGGACATAGGTGCGATGAGCGAATTCGTCACCCTGGTGTTCCCACAAAACTAGAGCACACTTAACATCGTCCATTAGCGTATAAAAAAGTTGATCTAGCTCAGCTGCCCGTTGTCTCCTTGGGTCTAGTACTTCGTCATTCATGGTACTAACTTGGAACTAAGGGGCCGCCCGATTAGGGCTGTCCAGACCGGCTTGGGGCGACCTCGAATGATTTGTTATACGTTTCTTCCAACTAATATGTGCTTTTATAGCCCTGCCTAAAACGCGCTTTTCCCAAATAGTTAACAGCACAAAAAAATAAGCTGCAGCCGCAACTGGCCAAAGAACTTTAATTTTCCCTATATCATCGGCCGGCTCAGGTAGAAATGCGTATAAAGCTAGCAATGCCCCTAAGTGAATAAGTGAGACGGTAGCAATGCACCAATAACGTGTAATAAGCCAAGTCATAGTGGCTTCGTGCTGCCGGCAACGTTTGATTTGTAATAAGACTCTTCGTTCTTTCCACCGATAAACTTTTCGAGCAAACTTGGGTTTTAGCCCAATAAAAGTTTTCCAAGCTGAAGGAACCCAGTTGAAAATCAGCCTTGTTAAAAGAACACCAAAAAGGACAAAGAAGGTTCCTGTGAACCACCAAGCAGGATCAGAGAGATTATTTAGTATTTGGTCCATCTTCTATCGACGTATAACGCCTCAGCTAATGGGCGGCCAGCGAAGTTGGACGTCCAAAACAAAGGGGTCTGACCCCTTTGTTTTCGTGTTATGTGTAAATTTCATCAGCGTTTTAATGACCGATTATTCACGGTGAGAACGCCCATAAAGACCCCACATTTCTTCAGTTTGCCCGGTACTTAAATAAATACCTTTGTGAATACTGCAAATATAGCGCGTCCTATCCAGAGTTAAATTGTTGTGGCTGGCGATGACGCGTGTTGAACGATACCGCTGGCCTGGGATGTCCTCCGAGTTTTCCTGAAGCCACTTATACACACGTTTTTTTTCAATGCATTTGAGAATTTGTTCAAGACCGTAAGTAACACCCCAAACAGTAAGGCCGGCAATGGCGCCACCAACACCACCAATAATTACGCCGTCAATTATTTCAGTACTCATGGGTTCTCTTTACACATAACGCCTGAGTTAAGGGGCGTGCCTGTAAGGCACGTCCCGCCCCGTAGGGGCAACCTTGAATGAATTGTTAGAGATCATTCCGCCGACCTCAAATCAAAGGTCACGATTCCATTAACTTCAGGAAGCTGACGAAAAAACTCCTGTTCATACCATTCAAACCGGTCATCGTTGGCGCGATTCAATAGCGCCGAGACATATGCGGGTACCTCTTCAACTAGTCCCCTCCTTACTTCGGAGATTTCGCCATTCTCATCAACACGAGAATCTCGATAGTACTTATTAATAAATTGATCTAGGCCGTCAATGGCATTTGTGGCTGGCGCGTGAGTGTATGGACAACATACAAGGCATTCAATTGGGTTGGAGTGTTGAACAACGTCAGCAGCGGAAATAAATTGCCTGGCCGGAGCAACGAATTGCCGGTTTATAGAGTTAGCCGCTGCAATATAGATTGCTTGATCAGGCGGGTGATGCCGCACAGGGCCGCCGCATAGCTGTGTGTACTGGCCGGGCTCAACATAAAGCGCGTAGAAAGCCAACGCGCTGTTCGAGTGAGCGTCATTCAGAAGCTTATCAATTTGCAGCCCATGCTGATTGGCATAAGCAAGGCTCGGGTACACGTCAGTTCCATGACGAAGCCTCTTTGCCTGAATTCGCATTCGCAACGACTGCTGGTTTCCAACAAACCACCACTCCCAATCCGCACCTGTTATCCGCGCCTCTTGGGGTTTGGTGAATTTGACGTACTTAAGGCCACTGACTTTTGCTGATAGATCATAGAGCAACCAATCGGTAATCGACTCTTCGCCGACGCTTGCTTGAGCGGAAATCCAACCAGCTACGTATGCGGTCGCTGCACGAAAGTGGTCACAGTTGCTCATGTGCCTTCCCATTGATCTCTAACTATAAGTAGGTATCAAAAGTGACGTGATATAACACGTCACATGTGACATATAACGTCCCCGTCACCCACTTAAGTTGCTGATTTATATGGAAGTGGGTTGGTGAAATACCAACATAAAAACAACGGGAAATACGTCATGTCAAAGCCTCCGAAGTTATTAGAATCTGTACGTGTGCGTATTTGTACCTTGCACTATAGCATTCACATTAGAGAATCCTGCGTCAACTGAATTCTTGGCTACCAAGCTATCGCGTGAGTTCCAGATATCTGACTGTTTCGCCAGCTTCGAAATCCTTGTTTTGACTGGGCAGCCAGACCAGCACTTCGGCCTGGTTCAGATTACTGAGCATGTGGGAGTCTTGCTTGCCTAGCGGTGAGAGCAGGGGCCTGTGATCTGAATCCTGACTGAGTTGCATGCGCGGCAGGCGGGCGCGTTTGCTGTCGGCTTCAACGGAATCGGCCAGGCGGCCATGCCGCCATTGCGGCAGCGGATTGGCTGAGCCGGCCAGACGTTGCAGTACCGTGCGCGCATGCAGTTCCATGCCTACCAGCACCGCACCCGGGTTGCCGGGCAGGGCGATCAGGGGCTGGTTTCCCCTGAGTCCGAGGAACAACGGTTTGCCCGGCTTCTGGGCGACTTTCCAGAACACTTCCTCGAAACCCAGTTCACGGGCCACGGTGGGGACGAAGTCGCGGTCGCCGACGGAAGCGCCGCCGGTGGTGATGATCAGGTCGGCGGTTTCAGCTGCTGAAGTTAGCAGGTTCTCGACGGTTTCTTTTTCATCACTGGCATAGCGCAGTGCCGGGGCGGGGTAGCCGTTGGCCTGCAGCCAGGCGCGGATGTAGCTGCCGTTGGAATCGGGAATATCGGCGGGCGCCAGTTTGGCGCCGGGCGGTCGGACTTCATCGCCGGTGATGATGACGGCGATGCGGGGTGCGCGGTGGACGCTCACTTGCTGGATGCCGGCATTGCATAGCGAGGCGATCAGGCCGGGGTGCAGGCGCTGGCCGGCGGAGGCGACCGGGGTGTGCTGTGCCAGTTCTTCGCCTCGGTAGCGGATGTTCTTGCCTGTCGGGTAGGCGGCGTCGAAAGCCAGGGTGTCGCCATCGCGTTGCACGCGTTCCTGCGGGATGACGGTATCGGCGCCTTCGGGGATGGGCGCGCCGGTGTAGATGCGCCAGGCGGTGCCGGGTTGCAGGGCTGCTTCTGGCCAGCTGCCGGCGGCGGAGGTGCCGGTCACCGGCAGGCTGAGCGGCTGTGCCGGGCTTGCTGCGGTGGTGTCGGCAGCGCGCAGTGCGTATCCGTCCATTGCGCTCTGGTCGAAGCGCGGCAGGTCGCTATGAGATTGCAGGTCTTCGGCCAGCACGCGGTGCAGGGCATCGGCCAGGGCGATGTTTTCTGACGGTAGCGGCTGCAGGTGATCGAGGTAGGCCTGCAGGGCTTCGTCCAGTGAAATCATGTTTATTCTTTATTGGGCTTTGAAAGCCCGCACCACTTCCAGGGCGTGGACCAGGCCGGGCAGCAGGGCGTCCAGGGTTTCCTCGGCACCCTTGCGGCTGCCGGGGCAGGTGACGATCAGGCTGTGGTTGAGCAGGCCGGCGATGCCGCGTGACATGAGGGCATAGGGCGTGCGTTGCTGACCGTAATGCCTTGCGGCTTCCATGATGCCGGGCATTTCGCGGCTGAGAATGGGGGTCACGGCTTCCACGGTGCAGTCGTCCGGTGAAATGCCGGTGCCGCCCAGGGTGATGATGAAATCAATACCGGCATCGGCCCAGGCACGAATTTTCGCCTGGATGGTCTCGATGTCGTCGGCAATGGCCAGGTGTTCGCAGATATCCAGGCCGGCCTCGGTGAGTACGTCTTTGACGTATTGCCCGGCCTTGTCCGGTTTGTTGCCTGAGGCAATGTCGGCCGAGACCACCAGCAGGGCGCCGCTGCAGCCGGCCGGAAACTGCCGCTTGTAATGCGACTTGCCACCTTTCTTGCGCAGCAGGCGGATATCCTCGATGGACAGATCCGTGCCGGCATGCGGCTTGAGCATGTCGTAGAGGGTGAGGGCGGTGACGCTGGCGGCGGTCAGAGCTTCCATTTCCACGCCGGTGCCGGCGACCAGGGAGACTTCCACTTCGATGCGTACGGCTTCGTCCTGCAGCTCGTAATCGATGTCGATGTTCTGCAGGGGTAGGGGGTGGCACAGCGGCAACAGTTCCCAGGTTTTCTTGGCGGCGAGGTAGCCGGCGGACTTGGCGATTTCCAGGGCATCGCCTTTTTCCGCCTTGCGCTCACGCAGCAGTTCAACGCAGAAGGCCGGCATGCGGATGGTGGCGGTGGCGCGTGCCGAGCGCAGGGTATCGGGTTTGTGGGTGATGTCTTTCATGTTTCAGGGGCGATTGGATTTCTTGCTTTGTAACGGGGTGCCTTCAAGGTACTCGCTGCCGCCGGCTGCGTAGAATTCTTCCTTCCAGATGGGCACACGTTCTTTCAGGGTATCGATCGCCCAGCGTGCGGCCTCGAAGGCTTCCGGCCGGTGCCCTGCGCGTACTACGACCAGCACGCTGAGTTCGCCCAGTTCCAGGTGTCCGAGGCGATGCTGCAGGCGGCAATGGGTGATGCCGAAACGTTCCAGCGCTTCGGCCTCAATCTCGCGCAGGGTTTTTTCGGCCAGGGCCGTATGTGCCGTGTAATCGATGGCGGTGACCTGTTGGCCTTCGTTTTCCAGCCGGACCGTGCCGCCAAACACCACCAGGGCGCCGCAGCGGTCGTCGGCGGTTTTGTCCAGCAGGGCCTGCAGGTCCAGGGATTCTGCGCTCAGATGCATCTAGCCGCCACTCACGGGAGGAATCAGCGCCAGGCGCTGGTCGGGAGTAATGCTGTGATCTCGGGCAACCAGCTCGTCTTCGATGGCACAGGCCACCTGTTCAAGGCGGTCGTACACTTCGGGGTGCGCGAGCGCCAGTTCTTCCAGCAGTGCCTGGACTGTGCTCTGGCTGGCTTCGATTTCAATGCTGACCACGCCGGCTTCCGCCAGTCGGCGCAGCACACCGTACATCTCGATTTCGTAGGTGGCCATGTCAGCCGCCCAACGCATGCATGGTGATGGGCCGCTCGACATAACCCTGGCTCACGGCGTAGCCGGCTTCCTTGGTCCAGACATGACCGCGGATGATCTGTTCGATTTGCTGGTCGCTGGCGCTTTCGCGCAGGGGGCCGCGCAGATCGCGCCCGGTGGCCGAGAACAGGCAGGCATACAGCTCGCCGGTGGCGGTGAGCCGCAGGCGGTTGCAGCTTTTGCAGAAAGGATTGCTGATGGTCGGGATAATACCCAGGGAATAATGCTCATTCAGCCGGTAGTAGGTGGCGGGTTCTTTCCCGGCCGCAAGACGTTCGACCTGATAGCTGCGCCCGACCGTTGCCAGAATTTCTTCTTCGCTCACGACCTTGTCGCGTGACCACTGGCCACTGCCATCCAGGGGCATGAATTCAATGAACCGCAGCGGCAGATCCTCTTTGATGGCCCATTCCAGCAGGGGCAGTACATCCGCATCATTGTAGCCACGGATAACCACGGTATTGAGTTTGACTCTGAGGCCGGCAGCGCGTGCGGCATGGATGCCGTCGATGACTTCCTGCGGTGTGCTGCGTCCTCCGCTCAAACGCAGAAAACGTTCCGCATCCAGTGTATCCAGGCTGATATTCACGTCGTCCAGCCCGGCTTGCTGAAGCTTGCCGGCGAGCTTCGGTAACAGGATGCCGTTGCTGGTCAGTGAAATACGCTGCAAACCCTGTTCCCGCAGAAGCTGCAAGCGGGAGACGAGATGTTCGATGTTTTTACGTAACAGCGGTTCGCCACCGGTCAAGCGGATATGGGTGATACCCAGCCGGGTGACAAACAGCGTGGACAGGCGCTCAAGCTCTTCAAAACTGAGCAGGCGTTCCCGCGGCTGCCAGACCGGGTCCTCCGGCATGCAGTAGGGACAGCGGAAATTGCAGCGGTCGGTCAGGGAAATGCGCAGCTTGTGTTTTTCACGGCCGCGCTGGTCGGACAGGGGCTGCGACTGCGTCATGATCAGGCGGCAGAGGCGTTGCCGAGCGTCTGTTGTGCCCGCGCCAGTTCTTCGGGTGTATTCAGACTCCAGATGGCTTCACGCACTTCAGAGAAATTGACGGGCGTTGCTTTATGCCGTTTGAGCCAGGCAGCGGGGCTGCGTTCTCCTGCCTCGAAATCAGCTTCCAGGCAATCCAGATATTCGGTACCCACCAGACAACATACCGGCTGCAAGCCGTCAATGGTTTTCACCACGGCAAGTTCACGTCTGCCTGCGGACTCGTTCAGACGGTCTGCCAGGTTGTCGGGCAGCAGTGGCGCGTCTACCGGGACGAACAGGCATCGACTGCGGTGGTTGAGTGTGGCGACTCTGCGCAGCGCGGCCAGCATACCGGCCAGCGGGCCGGCAAAACCGGGCAGGGAGTCGCTCAGAATGTCATGGCCATAGGCGGCGTAGCTGTCCAGATGCCGGTTGGCCACGATCATGACCTTGTCTACCTGGGGTTCAAGTGTGCCCAGCACATGTTCCACCAGTGGCTGTCCACCCAGGTTGATCAACCCCTTGTCGACGCCGCCCAGGCGCTTGCCTGCGCCACCGGCCAATATGACGCCGATGGTAGGAATATGTTGTGTTTTATGTCGGTTTTTCACAGAAAGATTGATGCAATCCCGGTGCCGGATAGAGGCGAATACGTATCTTAGCAGCCTCAGGCTGCAGTATTGCGACGGCGCATGAAGGCCGGCTGCATGCTGTCGGCCGAGGGCTGGTAGGCCACGGTCATTTCATTGAAAGCCTTCAGGGCATCGTTGATGTCCTTGCTTTCGTCCATTTCGAATGAATTGATGCCGCAGCGGGACATGTAGAAAAGCACATCGCGCATGACAGCCGGGCCGCGGGCCCGGATTTCACCCTTGAATCCAAGGCGGGTACGCAGCAGGTAAGCCTGTGAATAGCCTTTGCCTACCGGGTGATAGCCACGCTTGTTCGTGTCAATGATGGGAAAGTCCAGAACAATCAAGGGGATATCATTGATGGCTAAACCTGTTTCCTCAACATCGGTGTCGCTGTCCAGGCGCAAACCTACATGGCCGGCATAGGCTTTCAAGGCATCATTGTCGGACTGCCAACGCTCGAGGCTGACGGTGATATCGCCGGATTCGGGGAGAGCGTCCTCATCTGCAAGATGCAGCCAGGGGTCTTCAACAATCTGACGGTCACGGATGACTCGTTTACTCAATGGGAGAGTCATCAGGCCGCTTCCTCCTGGGCATATACACGGGCCTTGAAGGGCTCCATGCCAATACGCCGGTAGGTGTCGAGGAAGCGTTCTTCTTCGCTTTCACGATTGTCCACGTAGACCTTGACGATGTTTTCGATGGCATCGACCACATGCGCCTTGTCGAAGGCGGGGCCAATACGGTCACCGAGCGAAGCATCATTGCTGGCGTTGCCGCCCAGGGTGATCTGATACCACTCCTGGCCTTTCTTCTCGACACCGAGGATGCCGATATGGCCGACACTGTGATGGCCGCAGCCATTCATGCAGCCGGACATCTTCAGGCGCAATTCGCCCAGATCGTAGAGATAATCCATGTCGTCGAAACGCTCATTGAGTTTTTCGGCAACGTCGATGGATCCGGCATTGGCCAGGCCGCAGAAATCCAGTCCGGGGCAGCAGATCATGTCGGTCAGGCTGCCGATATTCGCGGTGGCAAGCTGTTTCTCTTCCAGAGCCTGCCACAGCTCGAACAGATCCTTTTGCTGCACATCAGCCAGGACCAGGTTCTGATCATGTGTGCTGCGTACCTCGCCGAAGCTGTAGCGATCAGCCAGGTCGGCCAGGGCCTGCATCTGCTCATGCGTGGCGTCGCCGGGCGGAATACCGGGCGCCTTGAGCGAGATGTAGACAGCCTTGTAGCCCGGCTGCTTGTGGTCGACCACGTTATAGCGAACCCAACGGGCAAACGCCTTGTCACTTTCCAGTTGTGCGGCGAAACGGCTGTCAGCCGCCGCACCGGCGTCGTATTCGGGCGTGGTGAAATAGGTCTGCATGCGCTGCAGATCGCTGTCTTCCAGCTTGAGTACGCCATCACGGATTTTCACCCACTCGGCTTCCACCAGCTCGGCAAACTTTTCAGCGCCCAGGTCACGCACCAGTATCTTGATGCGGGCGCGGTTGGTGTCGTCACGGCGCCCATGCTGGTTATAGACACGGACGATCGCTTCCAGGTAGGACAGCAGGTGTGGCTTTTCCAGGAAGTCGCGGATCCTGGTAGCCAGAATAGGTGTGCGCCCCAGGCCGCCGCCTACCCATATCTGGAAGCCGGTTTCCCCGGCGGCGTTCTGAACCAGGTAAATGCCGATGTCATGCACCTGAACGGCGGCACGGTCCTGGGTGGCGGCGCTGACGGCGATCTTGAACTTGCGCGGCAGGTAAGCGAATTCCGGGTGGAACATGGACCACTGGCGGATAAATTCACAGTATGGGCGCGGATCTTCCAGCTCGTCCGGCGCCACGCCAGCAAGCGGGTCAGTGGTGGTGTTGCGGATGCAATTGCCGCTGGTCTGCACGGAATGCATTTCCACTGAAGCCAGAAGGCCGAAGATTTTCGGTATGTCCTCGGTCTTGCACCAGTTGAACTGGATGTTCTGACGAGTGGAGAAATGGCCGTAGCCGCGATCATAGCTGTGCGCGATATGCGCCAGCATGCGGAGTTGCCCGGAGGACAGCATGCCGTAGGGAATGGCGATGCGGTACATGGGAGCAAAACGCTGGAAATAGAGGCCGTTCATCAGGCGCAGGGCCCGGAACTCGGCCTCAGAAAGCTCTCCGGCAAGATAGCGCTGCGTCTGGTCAGCAAACTGTGCAACGCGCTCCTGCATGATCTGTCGATCTTGTTCGTCGTAACGGTACATAAGGTGACTTTTGTTGATGCCGTATAACCGGCCGATGCAATGCCGATGAACTGATTATTCTACCAGTTCCGTCTCTGTATTCCCCGGTTTTCAGGCAGGAAATCCCAAGACGGGCAGCACTCTAGCAGCGAATGCTTATAAAGAAAAAGAATTTATAACCATAAATTAAGCATCAACAGCTATATACGTCTTACATCTCCCCTACAGTACCCCTAAAGCCATATAGGGCGTCCAACCACATTCTGGCCTGATTACCGACTACGGCTTTTTGCCGCCATGACCGATACCTCACAGAACAGGCCGAAAGAACACTGTGGGCATGAAAAGTATTCATGCGCGATGGTTATATCCGTTACTTCTCTGTATGGCGATATTGCCGGACATGGCTTTCGCCGTGGACGGGCAGTTGCCGGGCTATTCGGGGCTGGATGTCCATCTGGGCTACGAAAATGAAGCTTCCGCCAGCCGTATCAATTTCCCCCTTTATATCCTGCTGTCGGAAACAGATTGGCGCGCCTATAACGAACAATTCCGTCAATTGGGCGTGCTGGTTGATCTCTGGGATCAGGCCCGGCGCGGCGATACCATGCTGGAGGAAACCCGCAACGTGCCGTTACAGGGTGTGGAAGCCTCGGCGTTCAGCCGGCAGATACGGCTGATACGCACCAGTTGGGACGAAATAGGCGAAAAATGCGGTTACAAGGCCAATGGGTCACCGCACAGCGGCTGCGCCTTCAACAAGCGCCTGCCCAGGTGCACAATCTATGTGCCGCACCAGCCGCTCTACGCCAACGGCGATCTCAATGAATATCATCAACTGCTCGGCCACGAAATGTGGCACTGCATGGTCGGCTCGTTCCACTAGTCACTAATATTGCGGCAGCGATTGCCACAGCTCTGCAACCAGCGCCTGGTGTGCATCGGCATCCTTGAGGCTTTCCGCGCGCTTGATAATCTCCGGCGTCAGGTGCGGTGCAAACATCTGTATGAACTCGTACATGTAGGCGCGCAGCAATAACCCGCGACGGAAACCGATATGCGTGGTGCTGGCTTCAAACAGATGGTCGGCCTTCAGCGCAACCAGGTCACTGTCCTGAGCCGGGTCATAGGCCATATTCGCAATAATGCCCACGCCCAGCCCCAGTCGCACATAAGTCTTGATGACATCGGCGTCCACCGCGGTCAGCACTACATCCGGAAACAGGCCCTGGACCTTGAAGGCGCGGTCCAGTTGCGAGCGCCCGGTAAAACCGAAGGTATAAGTCACGATCGGATGCTCGGCAATGGCCTTGAGCGTGAGTTTCTTCATCTGCGCCAGCGGATGGTCCGGCCGCACCAGGATGCAGCGGTTCCAGTGATAACAGGGCAGCATGATGAGTTCGGAGAAATGTTCCAGTGCCTCTGTGGCGATGGCGAAATCGGCCTCACCGGTTGCCGCCCACTGCGCAATCTGCGGCGGCGCGCCCTGATGCAACTGAAAACTCACCCTGGGATATTTCTCAGTGAATTTCTGAATCGTAGGGGGCAGGGCATAACGCGCCTGGGTGTGGGTGGTGGCTATGCTCAGGGTGCCACGGTCCGTTTGCCGGTATTCGTCCGAGGCGCGCTTGATATTGTCCACCTCGTAGAGAATCCGCTCGGTAATTTCAAGAATACGTCCTCCTGCCGGAGTGGTGGCAGTGAGGTGTTTGCCGTTTCGCACGAATATATCCACGCCCAGTTCTTCTTCCAGCAGACGGATCTGTTTGCTGATGCCGGGCTGGGAGGTAAACAGGACTTCTGCCGCCGACGTGATATTGAAATCATGGCGGGCAACTTCATGGATGTAGCGGAGCTGGCGTAATTTCATGTCAAAAACTCCGGGAGTGCTATATGCAAATGGGTTATTACTGTATGTAAATTTATTCCTTTTGTTTAAAAAGGCAAGCTGGTATCTTGCTCCTCCCATGCAGGAAAGGCCTGTTGCCTCTCCTGCGAAATACACTGTGAGCCCTTGATTATGTTCGCATTTTCCCTTGCGGGACTGGTTGTAGGTTTTGCTGTCGGCGCTACAGGCGTCGGCGGCGGCGCCTTGATGACCCCCTTACTAATTTTGCTGTTTGGCGTATCGCCGGCAGTGGCTGTGGGTACGGACCTGCTGTATGCGGCGGGCACCAAGGGTTTTGGCGTACTGCTGCACCGCCAGAAGGGTACGGTTGAGTGGTCTATCGTTGGCCTGCTGATGTTGGGCAGTGTGCCGACCAGTATCCTGACTACGGCCGCATTGCATTGGGTCGGTATTGATGAGCGCATCGAGAGCCTGATTACACTGACACTCTGCGTGGCGGTGATTTCCACCGGCTTGCTGACCCTGCTGCGCAACAAGGTGCAGTCCTTCAGCGAACATGAATCCTTTGAGGTGCTGCGCAGTCTGCATCGTCGCTGGCGTAGCCCGATGACGGTGGTAGCCGGCGCCATACTCGGTGTGGTGGTGACGCTGTCTTCGGTGGGCGCGGGTGTTATCGGCGCCATGATCCTTTTATTGCTGTATCCGCGACTGCCGGCGATTTCGGTCGTGGGCACCGATCTGGCGCATGCCGTGCCGCTGACGGCCGTGGCCGGCCTGGGTCATATGTCGCTGGGTACGGTCGATTTCAGCATGCTGGGATACCTGCTGCTGGGTTCGATTCCGGGTATCTACCTGGGGACACGGCTGGGATTCCGCCTGCCGGACCGTGTGCTCAAGCCGGTCATCGCCGGCATATTGGTGATTATTGCCGGCAGTCTGTTTACGCGCACCGCCCTGGCGGCGATTGCTTCGCTGGGTGGCAGCGCAACGGGCGTCTAGCCACGTATAATCAGGTTTTACAGATGCCGACAAGGCACAACATTCAATATCGGGTTTCGAGAGATGAAGAACGCTGAATACACAGATGCCGTTCAGGCAAAAGCCGATGCCGCACTTGAAGTGCTGCGCAGGGTAGCGGATGAATACAGCCCGGCCACCATGGCCAACAGCTTCGGCGCGGAAGACATGGTGCTGATGGACTTGATCTGCCGCAACAACCTGCCGATCGAGATTTTCAGCCTGGATACGGGCCGCCTGCCGGCGGAAACCTACACGCTGATGGACAAGGCGCATGAGAAATACGACCAGGAAGTGACGGTGTATTTCCCCGACGCTACCCAGGTCGAACAGTTCGTGCGCAAGGAAGGTGTGAACGCCTTCTATCGCAGCGTTGAACTGCGCAAGGCCTGCTGCGGCATTCGTAAGGTCGAGCCGTTGAAGCGTGCGCTGGGTGACAAGAAGGCCTGGATTACCGGTCTGCGCCGGGAACAGGCGGTGACCCGTACCGAACTGCCGGTGCAGGAATACGATAAGGGTTTCGGCCTGGAAAAATTCAATCCGCTGGTGGACTGGACGGAGAAAGATGTCTGGGCTTATATCCATCATCATGAAGTGCCCTACAGCGAACTGCACGACAAGGGGTATCCGAGCATCGGCTGCGCACCCTGCACCCGCGCCATTACCGTGGGCGAGGACATTCGCGCCGGCCGCTGGTGGTGGGAGAACCCCGAACTGAAGGAATGCGGCCTGCATGTGGCCGGGCCGAGCACGCCGCTGCCGTCCGAGAGAAAGGCCGGCTAGCGTTTTTGGATTACTTTCCTGCTTTCCTGAAAATACGTGATGCCCACTGCCTGGTAATAGGCGGTGGGCATGTGGCGTTGCGCAAGATTGAACTGCTGCGCCGTTGTGGCGGGCATATATCCGTAGTCGCGGAGAGCTTGCATGCAGATGTGCAGGCCTTACTTGATGCGGGTGCGATCGATCTCATTGCCGGGCCTTATACGCCTGAACTGCTGGCCGAGGTCAGTCTGGTGGTAGCCGCCACGGATGATCAGGAACTGAATCGCCGGGCGGCGGCCGACTGCAGGGCGCGGCGTATTCCGGTGAATGTGGTCGACGACCCCGAAGCCTGCAGCTTTATCACGCCCTCCATTGTTGACCGCTCTCCCGTGTTGATTGCCATCTCTTCCGGCGGTTCCGCCCCGGTGCTGGCGCGTACCCTGCGTACACAGCTGGAAAGCGATATTCCGGCTTCCTATGGGCGTCTGGCGGAGCTGGCCGCCGCCTACCGGCCGCGCGTCAAAACGGCTATTCCGCAGATGTCGCAACGCCGCCATTTCTGGGAATCGGTCTTTGATGGTGCGGTAGCCGAGCATATGTTCGCAGGCCGGCGTGATCTGGCCGAGGAAGCGCTGGAAGCAAAGCTGGCTGACATAGAAGCGGGCAGGGAAGTCTTGCCGGGCGGAGAGGTTTACCTGGTCGGTGGCGGTCCCGGTGATCCGGATCTGCTGACCTTCCGGGCGTTGCGCCTGATGCAGAAAGCCGATGTAGTGCTCTACGACCGCCTGGTCTCCCGGGAAGTGCTCGATCTTGTGCGGCGTGATGCCGAACATATCAACGTTGGCAAACGCCGCAGCGACCATACCGTGCCGCAAGAGGACATTAACCAGTTACTGGTGAGGCTGGCCAAAGAAGGCAAGCGGGTCTTGCGCCTCAAGGGCGGTGACCCCTTCATTTTCGGCCGCGGCGGAGAGGAAATCGAAACTCTGGCAGCGGCCGGCGTGCCATTTCAGGTGGTGCCGGGTATTACCGCGGCTTCCGGCTGTGCCGCCTATGCCGGCATTCCGCTGACGCATCGCGACCATGCCCAGTCCTGCCGTTTTGTCACAGGCCATCAGAAGGACGGCGAACTGGACCTGAACTGGCAGGAACTGGCGGCGCCGAACCAGACGGTGGTTTTCTATATGGGGCGGCTGTCCTTGCCCATTATCTGCGAGCAGCTAATGGCCCACGGCCTGCCGGCTGATTATCCGATTGCGCTGGTGGAGGAAGGCACCCGGCCCACGCAGAAGGTGATCTGCGGCACGCTGGCCGATATCAACGGCAAACTGGATCCCGAGGAAGCGCCGCGGGCGACGCTGGTGATCGTCGGTACAGTGGTCAGGTTGCGTGACAAACTGGACTGGTTCAGGGGCAAGGAAGAAGTATAGGGATCGCGCAAAGGCGCAAAGGCGCTAATGCTTTATACAGAGACCCTGACTTCTTTTCTCTGCGACCTTTGCGCCTTTGCGTGAGCTAGGCGTATACCGGAGGCTTCCGATCCTTCCAGGGTATTTCCTGTTCGAGCTGCGCCGCAAGGCGAATCAATGTGGCTTCATCGCCGAAACGTCCCGTAAACATCATTCCGACCGGCAGACCATCGTCCGACCAGTGCAATGGCAGGGAAATCGATGGCTGGCCGGTGGCATTGGCCAGCGGCGTGTAGGGAATAAAGTCGAACGTCGGCGCTGCCATATCGATCATGAACTTCTTCTGCTTGCCGATCTTGCCGATGGGCAGGGTATTGACCAGCGCCAGGCTGAATGCGTCCATGCCCTTGGGTTTGAGATGGCCGGTATCGGTAGGCGGCATGCCCAGTGTGCTGGTGAGAAAAACATCGTAGTTCTGCATGAACTGGCCAAAGAGGCGACCGACGCCCTGGGCATAGATGAAGGCGCTGGTCAGTTCTTCCGCTGTGAAGGCGGCGCCAAGGCGCTTGTAGGCCCAGGTGCCTGCCTCGAAGTCCCGGCGGCGCGGTTTGCGCCCGGTTAACCCTTCACCTCCGCGTATCAGGGCCGCGGTATCGCCACAGATCAGTGTCGCCATGGCGTAGATGAAGGCTTCACGATCAATCGGTGGGGTGACTTCTTCGACATGATGCCCCAGGGCCGCCAGTTTCCGGGCGGTCTGTTCCACGCCCTTTTTGCATTCCGGGTCGAGACTGCGGCCCAGCAATGGATCGGTGGTATAGGCAATACGCAGTTGCCCCGGTTCTCTCTGTGTTTCTTCGAGATAGGGCCGTTCCGGGGGTGGGGCGACGCTGGGTGGTCCAGCATCGGCGCCGGCCACGGCATCCAGCAGGGCGGCCGTGTCGCGCACCGTACGGCTCAGGGCGAATTCAATGGCGAAGCCGTACCACACGTCTCCCATGACCGGCCCGGAAGGCGTGCGGCCGCGGGTGGGCTTGAGGCCGACAATGCCATTGCAGGAGGCCGGGATACGGATAGAGCCGCCGCCGTCGCCGCCGCTGGCGATGGGCACGATGCCGGCTGAAACCGCCGAACCGGTGCCGCCACTGGAGCCGCCGGCCGTTTTGTTGGTGTTCCAGGGATTGCGCGCCGAGCCGAACAGTTCCGGATCAGTCATGGGTACCAGACCGAATTCCGGCGTGTTGGTCTTGCCGAAGATATTCAGCCCGGCCTGTTTGAAACGCCGCACCAGTTCCGCATCGTAGTCAGGCACATAGTCCTTGAAGAAGCGCGAGCCCATGGTGAAGGGCTCGCCGGCGTAGGCATCAAGCAGATCCTTGAGCAGGAAAGGCACGCCCTTGAAGGGACCATCCGGCAGGTTGGCCGTATTGCCGCGGGCCTTGTCATCAAAACGATGCACGATGGCATTGAGTTGTGGGTTGAGCCGCTCGGCGGCATCAATGGCCGATTCCAGCGCATCAGCAGCACTGACTTCGCCTTTGGCGATCAGCTCTGCCAGCCCCAATGCGTCATATTGGGAATACTCCCTGAAGATGCCCATATGCTTGTCTCCCGCCCAAAAAAGAAGGGGCCCGCAGGCCCCTTCGCAGTCGTTGTTTTATTCTTCGCCGGCCATGGCTCCCAATAGATGCAGCAGGCTGGTGAAGAGGTTGTAGATGCTGACGTAGAGCGTGACGGTGGCCAGTACATAGTTGGTTTCGCCACCGTTCACGATTTCGCCGGTCTGGTACAGGATCAGGCCGCACATCAGGCCGGCAAACATGGCCGACACCGTCAGCGCCAGCGGCTGCAGCGGGTAGCCGAACATGGCGGCGACCAGCGACACAATACCCAGACAGAAGGCGATGAGAATGCCGGTGAAGAGGAAGTTGCGCATGAAGGAAAAATCCTTCTTGCTGGTGATGGCGTAGCCGGACAGCCCCAAAAAGGCGATACCCGTCATGCCGAAGGCCATCATGATCAGCTGGCTGCCATTGGCGAAGCCGTGAACATAGGCGTTAAGCACCGGACCCAGGCCGAAGCCAAGCAGGCCGGTGATGGCAAACACCACATAAATGCCCTTGGCGGAATTCGCGGTACGCGGCACAGCGAACCACAGCAGGCCCAGGGCTACCAGCGAGCACAGCAGGCTGAGGCCGTAAGGCGCGCCGATGAGCATCGAAACGCCGGCCATGGCGCCACTGAAAAGCAGGGTAAGAGAAAGCAACCAATAGGTATTGCGCAAGACCTTGTTGGTGGCCAGAACGCCGCTTGCGCGGCTGCCAAGGCCAGCGTGACTTACGACAGGACGATTGGGTTCCATTACTTCTCCAAAAATTCAGGATCAGGTTAAAGCTTACCATCAGCCGGATGGCAAGCGTAAGACAGCGGCATGCGCCGATGGTTTCCGCACATGCTAGACTCGCGCCGCCTGATTGCCCGAACCCGATTGCCCGACCATTCCAGCCGATATTCATGCCGCGTCGCAAAAGCTCAAGACTTTCACTGCCCAATCTCGCCAAACGCCTGCTGAGGTCACGAAAAGGCGGTTTCTGGGTCGTTCTGATCGCTGCCGCCATCTGGTATGTCAGTGAGGTCGCTCAGCGTGATGACTATGTTTACGCCGGTGTCCCCCGGCAGACTGACTATGCCCGGGTGCATAACTGGGTACATGTGATACGCAATCCGGGCTTTCTCGTGGGTTATTCGGAACTGCGGCGGAATCCACTGTGGGTGGCTTACCGCCTGCGCCCCGTAGAGCAGAAGCGTCATCTGCCGCGTCCGCAGGGATTCAGCGTCGACTGGCGCACGCTAATGCGTGTCAGTCATGAGGACTACAGCCGCAGCGGCTATGACCGCGGTCATCTGGCGCCCAACTATGCCATCAGCCAGCTCTACGGCCGTTCGGCCCAATATGCGACCTTCCGCATGAGCAATATCACGCCACAACGCCCACATCTGAACCAGGAGCTGTGGCAGCGTCTTGAGGAGGTCGAGATTGACCGTTTTGCCCGGCGGCTGGGTGAATTATGGGTGGTGACCGGCCCCGTATTCGATAACCGCATGGAATATCTTTCCTCGGGTGTCGAGGTGCCGGATGCGTTTTACAAGATGATCATTGACCTCGATGACCGTCAGCAACCGCGCGTACTGGCTTTTCTGGTGCCGCAGAATGTGCGGGGTGACGAACCCCTGGACCGTTTCGTGGTGACGGTGGATGAAGTCGAGCGCGTTACGGGTTTCGATTTCTTTCATCGTTTGCCAGACGATGTCGAGCAGCGTCTGGAGAGTTCGCGGCCACACCCGGCCTGGCGCCTGAAGGATGTAGCGCGCATACAGCCGCGTTTTAAGGTCGGCAACTAGTGGCTAGCGGAGCACTAACTGGCTGAACGCAAAAAGGCGTACCTGTCAGGCGTTTTCGGAGTACTGCACGCTGGCGCGGCTGGTTTCCCAGATGGTCACTGCAGAGATGCGCAAGCCGTCGCGGTTTATGCGCTTGCCCACTTCGCGATAAACATAGGCCGCCACGTTTTCAGCCGTGGGATTGCAGTCAGCAAAGCCAGGCAGATCATTCAGGTGGCGATGATCCAGAGGCTCGGTGACCGCGGCAACTTCGTGTTTCAGATCCTGGAAATCTATGCCCATGCCCAGTTCGTCCAGCTGACTGCACTGTACTTCAACTTCGATTTTCCAGTTGTGGCCATGCAGGCGCGCGCATTTGCCGGAATGCCCCTCAATGATGTGCGAGGCGGCAATTTCATTGAGTACCTTGAGTGTGTAGATGCCGGACATGTGATGCTCAGGAAAACGCGGAAGCGGTCTCGCCCTGGTCCAGGTCCTTGGCACGCAGGCGCTTCTGGATTCGGCGCAGGATGCCGGTGCCGTCCAGCCCAAGCTCAGAGAGCAATTCTTCACGTCCGCCATGTTCGACGAAGTGATCGGGCAGGCCGAGATTGAGGACCGGAATCGATTCATGCCGGTCAATGATCAGCTCATTCACCGCGCTGCCTGCACCACCCATGACGACGTTGTCTTCCACCGTGACCAGCAGGTCATGCTCGTCTGCCATCTCCATCACCAGGTTTTCATCCAGCGGCTTGATGAAGCGCATATCAATGACGGCGGCATCGATAATGTCCGCCGCTTCCAGCGCCGGCTGCACCATGGCGCCAAAGGCCAGAATGGCAATACGTGGACGGCGCCGGCCCTTGCATTCACGCAGGACCCTGGCCTTGCCAATCGTCAGGGGAGGCGCCTGCGGGTCTACCTCGCGGCCGGGTCCACCGCCACGCGGATAGCGCACAGCACTCGGTCCCTCATGCCGCAGGCCGGTAGTCAGCATGCGTTGGCATTCATTCTCGTCCGAAGGCGCCATGACCACCATGTTGGGGATGCAGCGCAGATAGCTCAGGTCGAATGCGCCATGGTGAGTGGCGCCGTCGGCCCCGACCAGTCCACCACGGTCCAGGGCGAAGACCACAGGCAGGTTCTGGATGGCGACATCATGAATCAACTGGTCATAGGCACGTTGCAGGAAGGTGGAGTAGATGGCCACGACCGGCTTCAGGCCGTCTGCGGCCATGCCCGCAGCCAGTGTGACCGCATGCTGCTCGGCAATAGCCGTGTCGAAATAGCGCTCCGGGTACTGTCTGGAGAACTCCACCAGCCCCGAGCCTTCGCGCATGGCCGGTGTAATACCCACCAGCCGGGGTTCCAGTTTAGCGCTGCGGCAGAGCCAGTCACTGAATATCTGGGTATAGGATTTGCTGCCGCCCGGCTTCTTGGCGGCCATGCTGCCGGTGACGGGGTCAAAGCCGGTGACGCCGTGATACTTGATCGGCGCTTCCTCGGCGGGTTCGAAACCCTTGCCCTTGACTGTCGCCACATGCAGCAGGATGGGTCCGCTGCGATCACGCAACTGACCGAGTGTGTCGACCAGCGATAAAAGATTATGACCGTCCTGAAGTCCGATGTAATGAAAGCCAAGGCTTTCGAAGAAGGCGCCATCGGTCACTGCTTCGCTATTCGTTCGTCCCTGGTGGCGTTGGGGAATACGACCCGCCGGGTCAGTCGCACGCAGTTTTTCCACGATGCGGGCCGAGTGATTACGCAGTGCACCGACATTTTCCGAAATGGACATGTCGTTGTCGTTGTAAATCACGAGCAGGTCCAGGCCCAGACCGCCGATGTGATTGAGCGCTTCATAGGCCATGCCGGCCGTCATGCCGCCATCACCGATAATCGCCACTACCTTGCGGTCTTCACCCAGCTGGCGGGCAGCTACTGACATACCCATGGCGGCCGACAGCGAAGTACTGGAGTGTCCGGTGCCAAAGGTGTCGTACTCGCTCTCATTGCGGCTGGGGAAGGGATGCAGGCCGCCCATTTTGCGAATGGTTTCCAGCTGCGTGCGCCGGCCGGTGAGCACCTTGTGCGGATAGGCCTGATGGCCCACATCCCAGATCAGCCGGTCATCCGGCGTGTTATAGACGTAATGCAGCGCCAGCGTGAGTTCTACCGTGCCCAGATTGGCAGCGAAATGTCCACCTACGCGCGCCAGGGTTTCGATCAGATAGCGGCGCAGTTCCACAGCCAGTGCTGGCAGCTGCTCACGTGGCAGCAGACGTAAATCGCCTGGAGTGCGAATCTTGCCCAACAAGGCGTAGCTGGAAGCGTCGGTCATCAGAGCTGAATCCTGCAGTTAAGGGCAGCGGCTGGCTTAATATTCAATGTAGAACCTCATATTATCGGCGCTGTGTCAGGCCATGTCCAAGTTGGTGCGTCTCTGCTGACGGTATCAACTGTGTCGGTCGATAATGTGCCGGGCCAACCAGCTCAGCGGCAGGGCGTCTTCGCCAAATGGTGAAAGAAATTCAATGGCCTCATCGACCAGTTCGCTTGCGCGTTGTTTGGATTCGGTCAAACCCAGAATCGACGGGAAGGTGGGTTTGCCCCTGGCCCGGTCCGCACCCTGACTCTTGCCCAGCGTCGCGGTGTCGCCTTCTTCATCAAGAATGTCATCCTGTATCTGGAATGCCAGGCCAACACGTTTGGCATAGCGATCCAGCGCCTGCAATTTCTCGTTATCCAGCAAGGGCAGGCTATGGCAGGCCATCAACACGCTGGCACGGATCAGGGCGCCGGTCTTGTGGATATGCATGTTTTCCAGCTCGGCGACCGACAGTTCCTTGCCAACGGCATCCAGGTCGATTGCCTGGCCACCCGCCATACCCAGCGAGCCGCTTGCCTCGGCCAGAAGATTGATCATTTTCAGGCGTGGGCCGGGCTCGCAGCCCATGTCAGGGTCGGTTGAAAGTACATGGAAGGCCAGCGCCTGCAGCGCATCTCCGGCCAGAATGGCGGTGGCTTCGTCAAAGGCTCTGTGGCAGGTGGGCCGGTTGCGCCGCAGGTCGTCATCATCCATGGCGGGCAGATCGTCATGCACTAGCGAATAGGCATGCACCATTTCCACGGCTACCGACGGACCGTCGAGGCGCTCCGGCGGAATGCCAAGCACTTCCCCCGTGGTGTAGATGAGAACAGGCCGCAGACGTTTGCCGCCGTTCAGGCTGGCATAGCGCATGGCCTCATGCAGCCGCGTCGGGGCGTGACCAGCAACCGGTAACCAGCGGTCCAGCGCTGCTTCAACCCGCGCCATGTGCGCGGGCAGGCGATCGCCATAATTCATTTATTCTTTCTCGATGAAATCCTGAGCAACAGCGCCGTCCCGGGTTTCCAGCAGTTGCTGAACCTTGAGTTCCGCGTCCTTGAGCGCGTCCTGGCAATTGCGCGCAAGCTTGATGCCTTGCTCAAATTGCTTAAGCGCTTCCTCGAGGGGGACGTCGCCTTTCTCCAGCCCTTCGACCAGCGTTTCAAGCTGATTGAGCGATTTTTCGAAGTCTTTGATTCGGCTTTGCTTATCGGACATGTCGGTGCTCGATTCCGTGGGCTGTGCTGTGCGCCGGCTAGTCTAACCGTTTAGCGTGGAGCAGTCAGTTTTCCACGGCAAAAGCCCTGTTTGGGGCAGATCACTTGCTATCGAGTATCGGCATCCATTAACTTCCCGCCGTTCACTCATACAAAGCCAACATGACTCAGCAATACATCGCCGCCGATATTGAAGTGCTGTCGGGCCTGGAGCCGGTACGCAAGCGACCGGGCATGTATACCGACACCACACGCCCCAATCACCTGGCCATGGAGGTGATCGACAACAGTGTCGATGAGGCCGTGGCCGGACATGCCAGACAGATTGACGTCACCCTGCACAAGGACGGCTCCCTTGAGGTCAATGACGACGGGCGCGGCATGCCGGTGGATGCTCACCCGCAACTGGGCAAACCCGGGGTCGAGGTCATCCTCTGCACGTTGCATGCGGGCGGCAAGTTTTCAGACAAGAATTACCAGTATTCCGGCGGTTTGCACGGCGTGGGCGTATCTGTAGTCAATGCGCTTTCAAAACATCTGGAAGTCTGGGTCAAGCGCGACGGCCAGGAATTCAATATGGCCTTCGCCGATGGCGAGGTGACCTCTGAACTGGAGGTGGTGGGCGAGGTTGGCAAGCGCAACACCGGTACGCGTCTGCGCTTCTGGCCCAACGAGAAATATTTCGACTCGCCGAAATTCTCCATTCCCAGGCTCAAGCATCTGTTGCGCGCCAAGGCGGTGCTTTGTCCCGGCCTGAAAATCCGCTTCTTTGATCAAACTGGCAAGGAAAGCGAGGAATGGCTTTACGAAGATGGTCTGCGCGACTATTTGCTGGAGGCTGTGCAGGGCTACGAGTGCCTGCCCGAAGATCCCTTCCTGGGCCACATGCAGGGTGAAAACGAAGGCGTGGACTGGGCGCTGCTTTGGCTGCCGGAAGGTGGGGAGGGCGTTACCGAAAGTTACGTGAATCTTATTCCCACCGAGCAGGGCGGTACGCATGTGAATGGCCTGCGCGCGGGTCTGACCGAGGCCATTCGTGAATACTGCGAATTCCGTAATCTGCTGCCTCGTGGGGTGAAACTGGCGCCCGAGGATGTCTGGGAACGCCTGTCCTATATTCTTTCCTTCAAAATGCAGGACCCGCAGTTTGCGGGGCAGACCAAGGAGCGCCTGTCATCACGTCAGGCGGCTGCCTTTGTCTCCGGCGTGATCAAGGATGCTTTCAGCCTCTGGCTCAACCAGCATGCCGAACTGGGTGATGCCATTGCGCAGATGGCGATCAGCAACGCCAACAAGCGTATGCGCGCCGGCAAGAAGGTGGTGCGCAAGAAGGTCACCAGCGGACCGGCGCTGCCCGGCAAACTGGCGGATTGCGCCTCACAGGATCTGGAACGCACCGAATTGTTCCTGGTGGAAGGTGATTCAGCCGGCGGTTCGGCCAAGCAGGCCCGTGACCGTGAATTCCAGGCGATCATGCCGTTGCGCGGCAAGATCCTCAATACCTGGGAGGTCGCGCCGGATCAGGTGCTGGGGTCACAGGAGATTCACGATATTTCAGTTGCCCTCGGCATCGAGCCGGGGACCGAGGATCTGAAAGGCCTGCGTTACGGCAAGGTCTGTATTCTGGCGGATGCTGATTCCGACGGGCTGCATATCGCCACATTGCTGTGCGCCCTGTTTGTGCGTCACTTCCCCAAACTGGTCAGCGATGGCCATGTCCATGTCGCCATGCCACCGCTATATCGCATTGACGTGGGCAAGGAGATTTTCTATGCCCTGGATAACGAAGAGCGTCAGGGCATTCTCGACCGTATCGAAGTCGAGAAAATGAAAGGCAAGGTCAGCGTGACCCGCTTCAAGGGCCTGGGCGAAATGAATCCTCTGCAACTGCGTGAAACCACAATGGCGCCGGAAACCCGGCGTCTGGTGCAGTTGACGATGGAAGGCGGCGGCGCCACGCACAAACTGATGGATATGCTGCTGGCCAAACGCCGTGCTGGTGATCGCAAGGCCTGGCTGGAGAAGAAGGGCGATCGCGCCGAAGTCTGATAGAGCATCATGAGCGAAACCACAGAAATCAATTACGAGGGCGTTGAGCGCCTGCCACTGAAGGACTTCACCGAGAAGGCCTACCTGGATTACTCCATGTACGTCATTCTCGACCGTGCGCTGCCGCATATCGGCGACGGCCTGAAGCCGGTACAGCGACGCATTGTCTATGCGATGTCGGAGCTGGGTCTGTCGGCCATATCCAAGCACAAGAAATCGGCCCGTACCGTGGGTGATGTACTGGGTAAATACCATCCGCACGGCGATTCTGCCTGTTACGAGGCCATGGTGCTGATGGCGCAGCCTTTCTCCTACCGCTACCCACTGGTGGACGGGCAGGGTAACTGGGGTTCGCCGGACGATCCCAAATCCTTTGCCGCCATGCGCTATACCGAGGCGCGGCTGGGCAAGTACGCGCAGGCGCTGCTCTCCGAGCTCGGGCAGGGCACTGCCGACTGGGTGCCGAATTTCGACGGCACCATGAGCGAGCCGAAAATCCTGCCGGCCCGCGTGCCGAATGTGCTGCTCAATGGCGGTACCGGCATCGCGGTAGGCATGGCGACGGACATTCCGCCGCATAACCTGCGCGAAGTCGTGGATGCCTGCGTGCATCTGCTGGACAATCCCAGGGCTGAAGTGCCTGATCTTTGCCAATACATCAAGGGCCCGGATTACCCGACCGATGCAGAGGTCATCACGCCGCGCGACGATTTGCTGGAAATGTACGAAACCGGTAACGGCAGTATCCGTATGCGCGCCCGCTGGGAAAAGGAAGATGGCGATATCGTCATTACCGCACTGCCTTACCAGGCCTCCGGCAGCAAGGTGCTGGAGCAGATTGCGTCGCAGATGCAGGCCAAGAAGCTGCCAATGGTGGAGGATCTGCGCGACGAATCCGATCACGAACACCCCACACGCCTGCTGATCACGCCGCGTTCCAACCGCGTGAACGTGGACGAGCTGATGAAGCACCTGTTCGCCACTACGGATCTGGAGCGCACTTATCGCGTCAACCTGAATCTTATCGGCCTGGATGGCAAACCTCAGGTCAAGAATCTGAAGCAACTGCTGGGCGAATGGCTGGAGTTCCGCAGGGAAACTGTGCGCCGGCGCCTGCAATGGCGCCTGGACAAGGTGCTGGACCGTCTGCATATCCTCGAAGGTCTGCTGGTCGCCTATCTCAATATTGATGAGGTGATTCACATCATCCGCACCGAGGATGAACCCAAGCCGGTGCTGATGAAACGCTTCAAACTGACGGATACCCAGGCTGAAGCCATCCTCGAACTCAAGCTGCGCCATCTGGCCAAACTTGAAGAAATGAAAATCAAGGGTGAACAGGAGGAGCTCGAGGAAGAGCGCAAGGCGCTGGAAAAGACCCTGGGCTCGACGGCGCGTCTGAAAACCCTGATCAAGAACGAATTGCAGGCAGATGCCGAAAAATTCGGTGATGAGCGCCGTTCACCCATCGTGGAGCGCGAGGCGGCACAGGCCCTGGATGAAACTGCATTGGTGCCGACCGAACCGGTGACAGTCATTCTTTCCAAAATGGGCTGGGTACGTGCCGCCAAGGGGCATGACGTCGACCCGTCTTCGCTGGCCTACAAGTCAGGCGACGAATATCTGGATGCGACCTTCGGACGCAGTAACCAGCTGGTGGTCTTTATGGATTCCACAGGCCGCAGTTATTGCCTGCCTGCCCATAACATGCCTTCTGCCCGGGGTCACGGCGAGCCGCTCACTGGCAAGCTGAATCCGCCCAGTGGCGCCAGTTTCAAGGGCGTGATGACGGGCACGGCCGATGCGCTTTATCTGCTCGGCACCGATGCCGGTTACGGCTTTGTGGGCAAGCTTGAAGACCTGTATTCACGCAACAAGGCAGGCAAGTCCACACTGTCAGTGCCCAAGGGGGCGAATGTGCTGCTGCCGCGGCGCATTGATCAGGCTGAGAACAGTCAGGTAGCGCTGGTAACAGCAGAGGGCCGGCTACTGTGTTTCCCGCTTGCTGAGCTGCCGCAGCTGGCTCGTGGCAAGGGTAACAAGACGATTCAGGTGAAAGCACCCGACAAGGTCGTGGCCTGGTGTGTCATCCCTGAAGGCGCGGCACTGCGGCTGCATAGCGGCAAGCGGCATATCAATCTTAAAAAGGCGGATCTTGAGCCCTACCTGGGCGCGCGCGCGCAACGTGGCAAGTTCCTGCCACGCGGCTTTCGCCAGGTGCAGTTTGCCGAAGCGCTGATCAAGGGCAGGGATACAAGCGGCGAAGAGGAATAGACCGCCTTCATTTGTACGAACACTTGAAACCAAACTCCACCGCCACCATCTAATAAGCGGTTAAGTAAACGTTTCGGAGCATGTTTATGAAGCGCATTGCCCTGTTCCTGGGGACCAATATTGCCGTTCTGCTGGTTTTAAGCGTCGTTGCCAGCCTGCTGGGCGTGGATCGTTATCTCACCGAGCAGGGCCTGAATCTGCCGGCCTTGCTGGGCTTCTGTGCGGTTTTCGGCTTCGGCGGCGCGTTTATCTCGCTGGCCATGTCCAAAACCATTGCCAAGATGAGCACGGGCGCCAAGGTTATTGAACGCCCCTCCAACTCTGCCGAGCAATGGCTGTTGTCGACGGTGGAACGCATGGCGCGTCAGGCCGGCATCGGTATGCCCGAAGTGGCGGTCTATGACTCACCGGACGTGAATGCCTTCGCTACCGGCATGAGCCGCAACAGCTCCCTGGTGGCCGTAAGCACCGGCTTGCTGCGCAGCATGCAGCAGGACGAGGTGGAGGCCGTGCTGGGACATGAGGTGAGTCATATTGCCAATGGCGATATGGTGACCCTGACCTTGATCCAGGGTGTGGTGAATACCTTCGTGATGTTTCTGGCGCGCGTCGTGGGCTATTTCATTGACCGTGCCGTGCTCAAGAATGACCGTGGCCTGGGTATTGGCTATTTTGTCAGCGTATTCGTACTGCAGATCGTGTTCGGCATCCTGGCCAGCGCGATTGTTGCCTGGTTCTCGCGTCAGCGTGAATTTCGTGCCGATTCGGGAGGCGCAAGCCTGGCTGGCCGGGGCAAGATGATTGCGGCGCTAGAGCGGCTCAAGCAGCGGCATGAGGTGCCTGGTCAGTTGCCGGAGCAGATGGCTGCATTCGGTATCGCGCCGAGCATTGGCGCCGGTATCAAGCGCTTGTTCATGACGCACCCGCCGCTGGATGAGCGGATTGCCGCCCTGCAGTCGCTGAACTGATCTTTTTACCCGGAACCCATGCTGCCGCGCTGGCTTCAGGCGGCAGCGGGTTCCTGGATTTCTCCGGATTCCACGTAATTTACGCCCAGCTGCCAGAGTACAGCCATGCTGTGAGCATCACCGGTGGCCGCGGCAAGAATCTTGTAACCCTGCTCACGTGCAATGGAAACAGCCTCGTGCAGATTCTCGCTTTTACTGGATTTGCTGTCGCATAACTGCCGGGTGGATTTCGGCGTCAGGCGCAGATAGTGCGCCGGTAAATGCTGTATCAGGCGCAGTGATTGTTCATCACCTGCACAATCGCCGATGGCAAAACGGATGTTGGCGCCTTTCATTGTCTGTATGAGTTCTTTGAGCCGGTGAATATGCGGCGTCAGCACCGATTCCGAGAGACTCAGAACCATCTCCTGGTCATTGAGCTGCAGACGCTGGTATTCATTCCTGAGCCAGGCAATGGTGTCCTCGGCGTTTTCCAGTGAGCAGCTGGAAATCGGTACAAATACACCGCTTTCCTGCTTCTGTGCAGCGGCCCGTTTCAGAATCCCCAGGGCCAGCTGCATGAGTTTCTTGTCCAGTTCTATTTGCAGCTTGGGATGGGTGTCCTGCGGGCCATCGTTTTCCAGCGGTACCAGGACACCCTTGGCATCCGGCATGCGTGGATAGACTTCATAGTAGTGACGGTTATCGCCTTCGAGACTTGCGATGGGGCGTGTGGCAATGCGAATGCGGTTATTTTTCAGCGCCGACTGCAGTTCCTGCCATTCGATTGGGTCACTGGTCTGCTCGGCCCGCTTTGCAGATTGGCAGACGACAATATCGTTGCCCCCGCTGGCGCTGAGTTTACGGGCTTCGTCCCTGGCTTCGGCAAAGTGCCTGCCGCTTTCCCTGGCTTCGCTGATCAGCGTAATGGCAATACTGATGGTGATGACGATTGATTTGCCGCTGTAGTCAAAAATTTCCTTGCTGATCTGTTTGCAGAAGTTGCGCGCCAGTGATTCGCCATGTTTAAAGAGTTTACCCGGCGCGATCAAGGCGAATTCGTCAGTAGTCAGGCGGTATACCCGGGTGCCCGGCAGCTGCTTGCTGAGAAAGCCGGCTATCTGGCTGAGAAAATGATCTGCACCGGCCAGACCCAGCTCCTGTTTGAGGCGACTGCCATCGTCAACCATGATGAAGCCCAGGGAAAGTCCGCTGCCATTGGGTGGGTAATGCTTGGGATTTTCCAGTGATTTGTAGAACGCAATGCGCTGGTCTTCCTCACTTCTGGCTTCGGTTTTTTTCTCGGGTTTTTCTGTAACGGCTTTTACCGGCTCGCTTTTCGCCGGCATCTCTTCGACCGCTGGCTTGACCTCTTCAACTGTAGCCGCAGGAGTTGCCGGCTTGGCGGCTGGCAGGCTGTCGGAAGTAATGTGCAGCTCAACGGCAGGCTCTCCCTCGAACTGGACCAGTTTCAGTTCCATGGATGCCTGAATAGTCTGCCCATCATGGGTCTGGGCCTGAAAACCTATTTTCTGCGTGGCTTTACGGCCTTTGCCGCAACGACTGATATGCCGCTTGGCGTCTTTCTGGTCGTCGGCGCCAATGAAATCAAGAAAGGGCAGGCCAATAGCCTCATTCTCGTTATGCAGGCTGAAGAGCCGGGCAAAACTGGGGTTGGCGTCGACGATAATGCCATCCTGAAGTTGAATCACTGCGGCTTCGCTGGCTTCTACAATCGCTTCAAGACGTTGCTCCAACGCCTCCACCGTTTCCTGACTGGCGTTGAGCTGTTGCAGCAGCCGGCTGACACCCAGTTCACGCAGATAGACGGCGTGCAGGTGTTCCAGGTTCTTGGTGGAAACCACGTCACGGGCTCGCTGTCGCAAGGCCTGGGTGACAGAGGTGATATTGATCTCGTCGGAAAGCAGAAGTACGGGGGTGTAGGGCAGGCTGCGAATGCAGATATGCAGGCAGTCCTTCTTCTGCTGCAACACGAGTTCATCGCAGATCACCAGGTCGGGTTTGAGTTCGCGCAGTTGATCGCCCAGATTTTCAAGCGGCTGCAACCAGCTCATGCGTACGGGTAAACCGGCTTCGCGTAAGTAGCGCTCTATTTCAGAGGCATCGTTTTCCCGGCCGGAAATCGTGACCAGCTGCGCATAGTTGTTCGCCAATATGGTTTCGTTCACTCGCCCCTCTCCGTGTGACCGTTGCTCCTTCCAGGGAGCGTTCACCATGATACGTTTGTTTTGTTGGGTTCGCCCATTTCTTCGCGGACCAGCCTGGGCAGCATATAGCCGGGTAGTTCAGCTGCGAGTTGCCTCATCAGTGCCTTTGCCCTGGCCTCATCCACTTCGAAATGCGCCGCCCCCTGCACCCTATCCAATAGGTGAAGATAATAGGGCAATATATTGATTCTGAATAGTTCTTGACTCAGATTCTTGAGTGCTTCCAGGGAATCGTTCACATTTTTCAGCAAAACCGCCTGATTCAACAGTATTACGCCACTGCCAGCGAGTCTGGCGACGGCGGCGCGGGTTTCCCGATCCAGTTCCTGTGCGTGATTGCAATGCAGCACCACGATTTTCTGCAAGCGCCCCCGGCCTAACCAGCCCAGCAGGCCGTCATCCACGCGCTCGGGCAGGACGACCGGCTGCCGCGTATGAATACGCAGACGTTGCAGATGGGGTATGGCTTCCAGCCGTTCGGCCAGTGCGGCCAGCTTGTCATCTGTCAGTGAAAGTGGATCGCCACCACTGAGGATGACCTCCTCAATACTGTTGTCAGCGGCAATCAGCGCCAGACTTTCCTGCCAGTCCCGGCGCGCGGCCAGCTGATCGCCATAGGGGAAGGCGCGGCGGAAACAGAAGCGGCAGTGCACGCCGCAGGCCCCGGTAGTGATCAACAAGGCGCGCCCATTATATTTTTGCAGCAGGCCGGGAGCACGCAGGCTGGCCATGTCGCCCACGGCATCGCTGGTAAAACCCCTGGCGGGCAGGCATTCATCATGCAGCGGGAGTACCTGACGCAGCAGCGGATCATGCGGATCAGACTTACGCATGCGTCGTACATACGAACGGGGTACCCGCAACGGAAAAAGGCGCGCAGCCTGTTGAGCGCCCGGCAACCATTCCTCGCCAAGTTCAAGCGTGGCCAGTAATTCCGCCGGATCGCTGATTGCTTCCTGCAGTGCTGTTTGCCACCTGCTCGCGGTGTATGCGTTTGCCGGACCGGCGCCGGCATCCAGGTTGTGACTGGCCGAAGATTTATCGGTTAAGATACGCGGCTCTGAAGCGGTGGCTGAGGTCATCGCGCTAGTGTATCAATGTCCGTCTTTGCGGCGGAAACAACAGAACGCGAGTATGGCCACTTACAGCACCAATCAATTCAAAAGCGGTTTGAAAATCATCCTGGATGGTGATCCCTACAACATTGTCGAGAACGAATTCGTAAAGCCCGGCAAGGGGCAGGCCTTTAACCGCGTCAGGGTGCGCAATCTGAAAACCGGCCGCACGGTAGAGCGGACCTTCAAGTCGGGTGATACCGTGGAAGCTGCCGATGTACACGAAGCTGAAATGCAGTTTCTGTACAGCGACGGTGCTCAGTGGCATTTCATGGATCCGGCCAGCTATGAGCAGCTTGCCGCGGATGAGCCTGCCGTGGCCGATGCCGCCAAATGGATCAAGGGCCAGGAAATGTGCGCCGTCACCACCTGGAACGGTCAGCCCTTATTTGTCGAGGCGCCGAACTTTGTCGAGCTTACAGTTACCGAAACCGATCCCGGTGTACGTGGTGATACCTCCGGCGGTGGCGGCAAACCGGCCACGATGGAAACCGGCGCGGTAGTGCGCGTGCCGCTGTTTATCGAAGAGGGCGAATTGCTGAAGATCGACACCCGCAGCGGCGAGTACGTTTCACGCGTCAAGTAATGTCCGACGGCAGCTGGCGTCCCAGCGCCGACCTGGAAACGCTCAAGGCCCGCCACCGTTTGCTTGCGGTGTTACGGGCCTTTTTCAATGCCCGCGGCTACCTCGAGGTCGAAACACCCCAACTCAGTCAATCCGGCACGGTAGACCCGAATATAAACAGCCTGGCGCTGGCTGACGGCTCGCGTTATCTGCACAGCTCGCCAGAATTCGCCATGAAACGCCTGTTGGCGGCAGGCAGCGGGCCGATTTATCAGATCTGCCGGGTGTTTCGCGAGGATGAATCAGGCCGGCTGCATAATCCCGAATTCAGCCTGCTGGAATGGTACCGCCCCGGCTTTGATCATCATGCGCTGATGAATGAAATCGACAGTCTTCTGTGTGATCTTCAGGTTCTGCCTGAAAGCAAGAGCTGTCAGAGACTCAGCTATGCCGAAGCCTTTCAACAAAGACTGGATATCGATCCGCATGTGGCGGATATGGCACAGCTGCGCGGCTGTGCCGAGGCCCAGGGCATCGTGCTGCAGGGGGAACTTTGCGATAAGGATGCCTGGCTTGATCTGCTGATGGCCGAGGTCATAGGGCCTGGACTGGGCCTGGAGCAGCCCTGCTTTATCTATGATTACCCGGCCTCACAGGCTGCGCTATCACGTATTCGCCCGGGAGACCCGCCCGTAGCAGAGCGCTTCGAGCTCTATTGGCACGGGGTGGAACTCGCCAACGGGTTTCACGAACTCTGTGACGCTGCAGAGCAGCGCAGAAGAATGCAGGCAGATGTGCAAAAACGGCTTGCTGCCGGGCTGGTTTCGCCACCGGTTGACGAATATTTTCTGCAGGCGCTGGAACAGGGATTACCTGACTGCGCCGGCGTTGCCCTGGGCATCGACCGTTTGCTGATGCTGCTGCTGGGCAAGTCTTCGCTGCCCGAAGTGCTGAGTTTCGATTGGCGCAGGGCCTGAATCTGCCTCAGGACTTCAGAACACCCAGGCGCTGCCCCATCCTGACGGGCTCATGGCTCTTGAGTTCCCGGGCCCACTGCACGGCCTCCGGCCCGAACAGCAGAATGACCGTCGATCCCATATTGAAACGGCCCATCTCATCGCCACGGGCCAGCGATAATGCATGCTCACCCTGTTCATTCACATGCGACCACTGCGCCACCTGGCCCCGGTGGGGTGGGGTGATTTCACCGGCCCAGACGGTTTCTATACTGCCCACGAACAGGGCGCCCACCAGCACCATGGCCATGGGGCCGGCTTCGGTATCAAACAGGGCGGCGACGCGTTCATTACGCGCGAAAAGATTGGGCAGGGCGCGGGCGGTAGCCGGATTAACGCTGAAGAGACGGCCTGGCACGTATACGGTTTCCCTCAACTTGCCGGCCAGGGGCATGTGAATGCGGTGGTAATTACTGGGCGCCAGATAGATGGTGGCGAAGCGTCCACCCAGAAAGGGCGCGGCCCGCTCAGAACTGCCGCCGAGCAATTCAACGGCATCGAAATGCCGGCCCTTGGCCTGGAATATGCGTCCCTCGACGATATCGCCGGTCTGGTAGATGCGCCCGTCGACCGGACTGGAGAGGTATTCACTGCGTTCGGGTTGAGGCCGGACACCGTCAATGAGTGCACGGGTGAAGAATTCATTGAAGCTGCGAAAGCTGTAAGGATTCTGGACCTGGGCTTCTTCGAGCGAAATACCAAAACCACGCATAAACAGGCGGATCAGGGTGTTCTTGAACCACGGTAGCTGGGAGCGCGTGGCCCAGTGCACCACGCGTGACATCAAATGGGTTGGCAGTATCAGCTGCAGGGCTGCAAACGCCTGGTCACCCAGGCCGGCTTCATGTTTTGGCACGCTCAACTCGATCAATGGTGGTGGGAATGGTCGTCCTGTTCTGCGCTGTAACGACGCACCTCATAAACAATATCAAGGCTCTCGTTGTTTGCGCACATCAGCGTCATGGTGACCTTGTCACCCGCACGCAGGGCTCTGGTCGGTGTAAATAACATCATGTGCTGCGCGCCCGGAGACAACGTCAGCTTGCCGCCGGCAGGCACGCGCAGAAATTCCAGGGCTTGCATGCGCATGCCGCCGTTTTCGTTGAGCGTGTGGTGGAATTCGATCCTTTCGAAATCCGCGCTGGACGCAGACAGGATGTCGATGGTGTTGCTGCCCGGGTTACCAAGCTGCATATATCCGGCCAGTACCGGAGCCCCGGGCGGCGCTTCACGTATCCAGGCATCTTCAACGCTCAGCTGCGCACAGCTGGCTGGCTCGTCATTACTGCTGCAGGCCGCAGTCAGGGCCAGCAGCAGGATCATTAACACTCTATGCATCTGGAGAGTCCCCGGTCAGCAGGCGCAGATCATGAATCAGATCCGCACGCTTGTGTGGTGCAGTGAAATAGGCGCGCGCGGTGTTATCCGGGCCTACCAGCACCAGGGCGCCACTATGCTCAACATTGTAATCGCCATGCTCATCCGGCGCGTGAATTACATAGGGCAGATAAAGGGATGAGGTAAGGGCGTCAATCGCCTCGCGGCTACCGGTCAGGCCGACAGACTCCTTGTCGAAGTAATCGATATATGCTCGCAACTTCTCGGGAGTATCCCGCTGCGGATCCACGGAAACGAAGACTGTCTGTATTTTCCTGCCGGCCGCGTCATTGGCCATAGATTGTTTGATCGCAGCCAGTAAACCCAGTGTATTGGGGCAGATATCCGGACAATGGGTAAAGCCGAAAAACCACAGGCTCCAGCCCATTTCCAGTTGCCGCAGGGCCCGCGTATTTCCATCCTGATCAACAAGGGATACGTCGGGCAGGGGGCGAGGCTCCGACAATACGGTTGCCGCCAATGCCTGTGGTTGCGACCGGCCCTGGGTATTCTGTAGCCATTGCTGCCAGGACCAGATGCCAAGGAAGAGGGCGCCGCCTGCCAGGGTGCTGGCGAGCAGAAGTACCGGGTTACTTAGAGGGTTTTTCGACATGGCGGCGAATTATGTCATATCACGCCATGCGATAGTTCTTCGCCTGACGGTAGAATGCGTGGATGACTACCAATCCCGAACTTCTTGAACGTCTGCGTACGGCGCGTGATCTCGTCAACTGGGGGCGAGAGTATTTCGATAGCGCCGACCTGCATTATGGTCATGGCTGTGACAATTCTCTTGATGAAGCGCTGGCTATTGTGCGCCATGCTGCAGAGATCCCCTGGGATTCACCGGAAGAGACATATGACGCCGACCTGAACCTGTTGCAGCGCCAGAATGTGCTGAGGCTTTTCGAGGACCGTGTGGCCACACGCAGACCTGCCGCCTACCTGACGCAGCAGGCATGGTTCGCGGGCCTGCCATTCTATGTGAATGAAGACGTGTTGATACCGCGTTCCCCGATTGCTGAACTGATCGAGAACGGTTTCCAACCCTGGCTGGGCGACATGGCGCCGCAACGCATCCTCGATCTGTGTACCGGCAGTGGCTGCATTGCCATCGCCTGTGCACAGGCTTTCCCTGATGCCCGCGTTGATGCGACAGACATATCCGATGCGGCGCTGGAGGTTGCGCAGCGCAATGTCACCCTGCATACGCTGGAAGATCGATTGCAGCTATATCGCGCGGATGTCTTCGAAGGCCTGCCTGCAACTGAATATGACCTCATCGTGAGCAACCCCCCCTATGTCAGCCGGCAGGAAATGCTGACCCTGCCGCCGGAATACGATCACGAACCTCGCATGGCGCTGGAAGCGCATGATGAAGGCCTGGCCATCGTGGAACGCATTCTGTACGGGGCGCCGGATTACCTGAGCACTCATGGCTGGCTGGTGGTAGAGGTGGGTAATTCGCAGATGGCTGTGATCGACCGTTGGCCGGATCTGCCCATGATCTGGCTTGATTTCGAGCGGGGCGGAGACGGGGTGTTTATAATCGACGCCCAGACGTTACGCAGCTGGCTCCAAAGTCGGCGCTCAGAATAGGGTTTCCCGAGGTTTATGTCCGGTAACAGCATTGGGCGACTGTTTGTCGTCACCAGTTTTGGAGAAAGTCACGGTCCGGCGATCGGCTGTGTGGTAGACGGCTGCCCGCCCGGTCTTGAGATATCCGAAGAGGAAATTCAGGCCGAACTCGACCTGCGCAAACCTGGCACCTCCAAGTACGTCACCCAGCGCCAGGAACCGGATACGGTGGAGATTCTGTCAGGCGTGTTCGAAGGCAAGACCACAGGCACACCCATCGGATTGCTGATTCGCAATCAGGATCAGCGTTCGCGCGACTATGAAAAGATCAAAAGCGTGTTCCGCCCGAATCATGCGGATTATGAATACATCCAGAAATACGGTTTGCGCGATTATCGCGGTGGCGGCCGCGCATCGGCCCGCGAGACCGCTGTGCGGGTGGCCGCCGGGGCCATCGCGCGCAAGTACCTGAGGCAAGAACTGGGCATCGAGATCGTCGGCTGGCTGGGCCAGATCGGCCCGCATGTCATCCAATTCAAGGATGAGAGCGCCATACGGGAAAACGCATTTTTCAGTCCGGATGCCGACATCGTGCCGGTGTTGGAGAAATACGTTGATGACATTCGCAGTGAAGGGGATTCCATCGGCGCGCGCGTAAATGTCATCGCGCGCAATGTGCCGCCCGGGCTGGGCGAGCCTGTCTACGACCGGCTCGACGCCGAACTGGCGCTGGCCATGATGAGCATCAATGCGGTCAAGGGCGTGGAAATCGGTGACGGTTTCGATGTAGTGAACCAGAAAGGCACCGAGCACCGCGACGAATTGTCTCCGCAGGGATTTCTGGCCAATCATTCGGGCGGCATCGTGGGTGGCATCAGTTCAGGTCAGGATGTACGGGTGAGTATCGCGCTCAAGCCGACGTCCAGTATTGTCGTGCCAGGCAAGACCATTGATCTTGAAGGTCAGGCCACCGATATGCGGACCACGGGGCGTCATGATCCCTGTGTGGGTATTCGCGCCGTGCCGATTGTCGAAGCCATGATGGCGCTGGTGTTGATGGACCATTTTCTGCGTAACCGTGCCCAGAATGCCGATGTCACGCCGGGCACGCCAAGGATTCCTGCCTCCGGTAACCAGGACAGTTAGGCGGGTATGGCGCAGGCGCCTTATCTGCAGCTGTCCGGCTTCTATTTTTTCTGGTTTGCCACTTTAGGGGCGGTATTGCCCTATTGGGGGCTGTACCTGCGTGACAGCGGTTATAGCGCTTCACAGATAGGCAGTCTGTTCGCCGCCCTGATGGGCACCAAGATCGTGGCGCCCTACGTCTGGGGCTGGATAGCGGATCATCGGGGTGAGCGCATCGGTATTATCCGCCTGGCCGCGGTGCTGACGCTGGGCGTCTTCAGTCTCATTCCCTATGCCGACAGCTTCCTGTGGATGCTGTGCTTCATGACCGTCTACGGGTTCTTCTGGAATGCTTCGCTGCCTCAGGTGGAGGCGGTCACCTTTAATTATCTGGGTGACAGGGAAGAACACTATGGCCGCATACGGTTGTGGGGCTCCATCGGTTTTATTCTGTCGGTAACAACGCTGGGCTGGCTGCTGCAACGCTACGGTCTGGCGCCTTTGCCGTTGTGGATACTGGCCTCGCTGGGCGGTGTGCTGGCCATCAGCGTTCTGCTGCAGGAGCGTAGCGCTGACGTCACTCACGCGCATGCCGGCGGCTTGTGGCAGGTAGTGCGCCGCAAGGAAGTCATGGCGCTGTTGCTGGCCTGCATGCTGATGCAGATGAGTCACGGGCCGTACTACACTTTTTTCTCGATTTACCTCGAAGATCATGGCTACAGCCGCGAAAAGATCGGTCTGCTGTGGTCACTCGGCGTGATTGCCGAAATCGCCGTGTTTCTGGCCATGCCGCTGTTGGCCCGGCGCATTGGCATGCGGCGGCTGTTCTTGTGGGCGGTTGCCATCACCGTTCTGCGCTGGTTTTTGCTGTCCGGCTTCGTCGATCATCCTGTGATCATTGTTTGTGTACAGCTCATGCACCTGGCCAGTTTCGGGCTTTATCACGCTGTGGCCGTCAATCTCGTCCACCGTTTTTTCCGGGGTCGCTTGCAAGGTCGTGGACAGGCGCTGTACAGCAGCGTCAGTTTCGGTGTTGGTGGCGGGCTGGGCAGCCTGATGAGTGGTTATCTCTGGGAATGGCTGAGTCCATCGCTGAATTATGCTGTGGCAGCTGTGGTCGCTGCTCTGGCCTGGGGACTCTGCCTGTGGCTGCTGCGCCTGGAAGAAAACGGGCAGGGCGGGTCCGCCCGCACGGTCAGTGCACTGAGTTGAGATCCGCGGCCTGTTCGATTTCCGCGAGCAGGGATTTGACGGATTCCATGACATCGTCGACCGTAATGTCCGCCATTTCGCCCCGATTCTCGCCTTTCTGCACCACCCGGCTGCGCGGGTTCCAGGGCGCATAGGTACGGGGATCCTTGGGACCAAAGAGGGCGACGCTGGGCGTGCCGGTAGCGCTGGAGAGGTGCAACGGGCCTGAATCACAGCCGACGTAAAGCACGGCGCCTCTTATGATCTCCGCCAGGTCCAGTAAATGTTCGGTTTTCATGGCAATTATTGCCTGATTGTCACTGTCTTGCACGATACCTTCTGCCAGCTCCTTTTCACCCGGCCCCCAGGTAATCACCGGCTTGAGGCCCAATTCGCTGCCAATACGTTTTGCCAGTTCGGCAAATCGCTCGGGCATCCAGCGTTTCTGGGCGCCGTAATCGCTGGTGCCGGGATGTATCACCACATAACGGCTGGGCCCGCTGTCGCTACGCCATTGTTCAACCCGCTGCCGGCATTCCGGTGTATCAGGCAGCCGGTAGGCCGCGCCGTCGCGCCGGGCGCCAATGGCCTCGGACAGACTGATGAATTTATCCACCCGGTTGATCAGTTCTCCGCCTTCGGGCGAAACCTTGATGTGATTGAACAGGTAACTGCTTTCCTTTGAATTGCCCTTGGCGAACCCGGCGCGCAGCGGCGCACCTGACAGCAGGGCAAACAGCGCGCCTTTGAGGTTGGATTGGTAATTCAGCGCGATTTCATAGCCCTGGCCACGCAGCTCGCGGAAAAAGGCGCGGATTTCGCGGAACAGCAGCAGCCAGTATTGCGGACGGTTGAACATGGCCACCCAGCGCTTGCGTGGGTAGAGATGCACCCGGTCGATACTGGGGTGGCCCTCGATAGCACTGTAGGCGCGATCCTCGATGACGTAACCGATATGCGCATCCGGAAAGCTGCTGCGCAGCACTTCCAGGGCCGGCAGGGTGTTGATGACGTCGCCTACGGCACTGAGGCGTACAAATAACAGACGTCTTGGTTCTCTTTGTTCTGTTGGCATAAGAGGCGTTGTCAGTATAAATCCAGTTGCAGGGCATGTTCGCTATGGTAATTATGACCTGTTAAGAGCTTTTCAGCTTGTACATGCCCACATCAATACCAGTTTAGTCAGTGGCAGGAAATGCACGGGCATGGGTCAGGTAGGCGACTCCTGGATCAGGGTTTCCAGCAAGGCCTCTGCTGCCCGCGACAGACTGCGGCGGGCATGCCATACCACGCCCAGCTCGCGCGACAGTTCAATCCCCGGCACATACAGGGGCACCACATGCTCGTCGGTCATGGTGAGCGGCAATGCGCTCCAGCCCAGTCCGACGCTGACCAGCATCTTGAGTGTTTCCAGGTAGTTGGTAGCCAGGCGAACGCGAGGCGTCATGCCATGCCGGGCCAGTACACGACGCACGATGTCATGCGTGAATGTCTGCGCATCTGGCAACACGGCCGGATAGCTGGCCAGGTCCTTGACACTGATGTGCTTGCGCGCTGCCAGCGGATGCGTGGGGGCGGCCACTACAGCCATGGGGTCGGGCCAGATAAGGCAGCTGTTGAGGCGCGACGGCGTTTCCGGCGGCAGAGTGACGATGCCCAGTTCCAGACGGCCCTGTTCAACCGCATGAATGGCCTGTTCGGAATCCATGAAATCGATATCCAGATCGACGTCCGGGTATTGCTGGGCGTACAGCCGCAGTACCGGAGGCAGGTGGTGCAGGCCGATGTGATGGCTGGTGCCGATACTCAGGCGACCGCTGACGCCGCCAGACAGCTGGGTAAGCGCGCGGCGGCTGTCCTCCAGTTCGCGCAGCACACGCCGGGCATGGGGCAGGAGCGTCTTGCCGGCCTCGGTGAGATTGACCTGACGGCCGATACGGTCGAATAGCACGGTATCCGTGCGTTCCTCCAGCGCGGCCACGCGTTTGCTGACCGCTGGCTGGCTCAGGTGCAGGTTTTCCGCGGCCTGTGAAAAGGAGCCGCTGTCGGCGACGGCGACGAAGGCCTGTAACCATTGGGTGTCCATGGGACGAGCTTATGTATTCCAAAAATGAATATCAAGTATTAAAACTATTCATTTGTGTTATCAATTGTCGCTCTCTAAACTGCACGGCATGGATTAAAGGCAGAGCGATTCTGCGCAGAGCATTCGAGAGAAACGAGCATGGCCGCTAAAACCCTGTACGACAAAGTCTGGGACGCACATGTGGTGCGCACCGACGGCAACGGTGCCTCGCTGATCTATATCGATCGGCAACTGGTGCATGAAGTGACTTCGCCGCAGGCCTTCGAGGGATTGCGGCTGGCGCATCGCCAGCCCTGGCGGGTAGGCGCCAATCTGGCGGTACCGGATCATAACGTGCCGACCACGGATCGCAGTCACGGTATTGCTGATCCGATTTCACGTACCCAGGTGGAGGCGCTGGACCACAATGTGGCCGAGTTCGGCATCACCTATTTCCCCATGAACGACCTGCGCCAGGGCATCGTGCATGTCATTGGCCCGGAGCAGGGTGCGACCCTGCCGGGCATGACGGTGGTTTGCGGTGATTCGCATACCTCCACGCACGGCGCTTTCGGCGCGCTGGCCTTCGGTATCGGCACGTCCGAGGTGGAGCATGTGCTGGCTACCCAGTGCCTGATCCAGAAGAAGTCGAAGAACATGCGCGTGACCGTGCAAGGCAAGGTGGCGCCGGGCATCACCGCCAAGGACATCGTGCTGGCCATTATCGGCGAGATCGGCACTGCCGGCGGCACCGGCTGCGTCATCGAGTTCGCCGGCGAGGCGATCCGGGCGCTGTCCATGGAAGGCCGCATGACGGTGTGCAACATGACCATCGAGGGCGGTGCCCGCGC
>CAJXLF010000017.1 GCA_913055805.1 uncultured Salinisphaerales bacterium | reverse complement strand
GTCCCCTTCGTCTAGAGGCCTAGGACACCGCCCTTTCACGGCGGCAACAGGGGTTCGAATCCCCTAGGGGACGCCATATGACGATCACACCCGCTCCGGCGGGTGTTTTTTTTCGGCATTAACCGACCCGGTCAGTCCGGAAACAGCTGCTTCAATGTGCGTTCAACAATTCCCTGATTCGCGAGCACCACGCTAAATGCAGCTTTACCCATCTCTGCCCGCCTTGCCGGGGCGTCAAACAGCTGCCTGACCGCCTGTGCCAGCGTAGCTGTATCCCTCACTTCGATAAATCCGCCTGCCTGCAGCAATGCTTCTCTCTGCTGGGCCTGGGAATCCGTATAAGGCCCACTGAGTACGGGCCGCTTCTGCGCCGCCGGCTCCAGAAGGTTATGACCTCCCACAGGTACCAGGCTGCCACCCACAAATACAACGTCGGAAGCCGCGTAAAACGCCAGCAGATCGCCCAGGGTATCGCCCAGCACGACCTCTGTTTCTTCATCAACCTGGTCCTTCCTGGAGTGGCGCGCAACCGAAAGGCCAGCATCAAGACAGAGACGGTAACTGCGATCGAAGCGCTGTGGATGCCTGGGCACCAGCAGCAACAGCAGGTCATGCATTTCCCGGCGCAGGCGCTTGAAGGCCTCCAGCACAATCTGCTCTTCGCCCTCATGGGTACTGGCCGCCACCCACACCGGCCGCTCTGCTGCCTGCCAATGGTTGCGTAATCGCATTCCCTGCTCGGCGATATCCTGCGGCGGACGGTAGTCAAATTTCAGGTTGCCGACCACGCTGACCTTATCGGCCGCCATGCCCAGGCGCACAAAACGTTGCTGATCCTCCGCCGACTGTGCAAGCACCTGCCGGACAACCGGCATCACCCGGGGAAAAAGCCGGTTTGCCGGGCACTTCAGATAACGTTGCAGAGAGCGCTCGGACAACGTCGCACTGACCAGATCCACCGGCACTCCCTGTTGCTGACAACCCAGCAGCATATTCGGCCAGAGTTCGGTTTCCACGATGAGGCAGCGCCTGGGCCGTACGCGCTTGAGGAAACGCCGCACCGCACGAGGCGTGTCCAGGGGCAGATAGCAATGCCCCACGCGCCGCCCCCAGTTTTGCGCGATACGCCTCTGCACCAAGGCAGAGCCGGTGGGCGTGAACGTCGTCACCAGAATCGCCGTATCGGTCCTGGCAGACAGCAAGGCAGTGATCAGAGGTGTAACCGCCTGCACCTCGCCGACCGAAGCCGCATGAATCCAGATGGCGCCCTCCGGACCGGAAGGCGCATCACCCAGGCGTTCGGACCAACGCTTGCGGTACTCCGGCTCGCGCAGACCACGCCAGAAAAAATAGAGGAAAAGCACAGACAACAGCGCATATACGCTGAAGCTGTAAAGCAGGCGCATACTCAGGCCCCGTCGGCTTTTTCGAGAATTGCCGTCGTCGAATAACCCTGATGGTAGTCGAGAATAATGACCTTGCCGCCGTTTTTGGTTACCGCTTCATAACCGGCGATTTCTTCGGCTTTGTAATCACCACCCTTGACCAGCACATCCGGCAGCAACTTGCCGATCAGGCGTTCCGGCGTGTCCTCTTCAAACGGCACTACCCAGTCGACAGATTCCAGAGCGCAAAGCACCTCCATGCGATGCTCGACGCCGTTGACCGGCCGGCTTTCACCCTTCAGTCGGCGGACTGAATCATCGCTGTTCACCGCCACTATTAACCAATCACCCAGCTCACGGGCGGCTTTCAGGTAACGCACATGCCCGGGATGCAGGATATCGAAGCACCCATTGGTCATGACCACAGTTTCACCATGGTCCGTAGCATCCTGGATGTGTGCCAGCAAGGCATCCTCATCCATGATGCCGCGTTCGTCACGATGACGGCGATGCGCCGCACGCCGCAGCTCGGCAGGCGACACCGTAGCAGTACCCAGCTTGCCGACCACCACGCCGGCAGCCAGGTTGGCCAGGCCGGCCGCGGCCGGCATATCCAGGTCGGCGGCAAGCGCCGCCGCGAGTGTGCCAATCACGGTATCACCGGCACCGGTCACGTCGAACACTTCGCGCGCCTCTGTCGGCAGATGCAAAGGCGCCTTGCCTGGCTCGATCAGGGTCATGCCCTGTTCGCTGCGAGTCACCAGCAACGCGTCGAGCTCATAGGCAGCGCGCAGGTTCTCGGCCCGTTCCACCAGTGTCGACTCATCGGGGCAGGAACCGACTACCGCTTCGAATTCTGAAAGATTAGGCGTCAGCAAAGTTGCGCCGCGATAGGGCTCGAAGTCCTGACCCTTGGGATCGACCAGCACCTTGCGTTTCTTGCTGCGGGCAATCTTGATCATCGAACGGGTATCGCCCAGGGTGCCCTTGGCGTAGTCGGAAAGCACAACGACACTGACTTCCTCCAGCGCACGCTCATAAGCCTCCAGCATCGCGCGCGTGTCGAAAGCCCCGACCATATCGAAGGCTTCTTCGAAATCCAGGCGAATAAGCTGCTGGTTTCGGCTGATCACCCGCAGCTTGGTGATGGTGGGATGGGTATCGCTGGCCGCAAAGCGGCAGTCCACGCCAGCAGTGTCCAGCAGACTGGCCAGTTGCCGTCCGGCATCGTCATTGCCAGTCACGCCCATCAGCAACGGCCGGCTTTGCAGCGCCGCCAGATTCAAAGCCACGTTGGCGGCACCGCCCACACGTTCCTCGATATCCTGGATACGCACCACCGGTACCGGCGCTTCCGGCGATATACGCCCGGTATTACCGTGCCAGTAACGATCCAGCATGACATCGCCAACAACCAGGACACGGGCATTCTCGAAGGACGGAACAATCAGCATGGGCAGTTTCTAATCAATGGGTTATGGCCGAAGATTAGGCGCATCATACGGCGAGCCGGGCGGTGAGCAAAGTTTGCCCCGACGCCATGCGCCAGTAGAATTCGCGAATGGAGAAAGAACAACAAGCCCTGTGGACCCCGCGTCACTGGCCCACCTGGATAGCACTTGGTCTGGCGCGCCTCATCATTCTGCTTCCGTATTCCGTGCAAATGTTTATCGGGCGGCGGCTGGGCGATCTTGCCTGGTACCTGATTCCTCCCCGGCGTCGGGTGGTGGAAATCAATCTGGGCATCTGCTTTCCCGAATGGGATGAAACCGAACGCCGCGCCAAGGCGCGCGAACATTTCCGCTCGGCCGGCATGGGCATTATTGAAACCTTCATATGCTGGTGGTCTTCGGATCACCTGGTGACACGGCTGGCGCATTACGAAGGGCTGGAAAACCTGCAAGACGCGCTGGCCCGGGGTCACGGCGTCATTCTGCTGTCAGCGCATTTCACTTCCCTGGAACTGGGCGTGCGCATGAGTTCACTCAAGGCCAATGTCACTGCCATGTACCGCGCGCCTAGCAACCCGGTCATCGACCACATCATGCGTAACAGCCGTGAACGCATAGTGGGCAAGAAAGTCATCCCCAAGAACGAAATTCGCGCCCTGATCCGCGCCCTGAGAAAAGGCGAAGCCGTGTGGTACGCCCCCGACCAGAGCGCGCGCAACAAATTCAGTGCGGAAATCCCCTTCTTTGGCCAGCCGGCCCTGACCAATCTGGCTACCAATCGCCTGGCCAAGATGAGCAAGGCACCGGTCGTGCCCTTCTTTACGCTACGGAGGGAAGATGGCCAGGGTTACCGGATTATCATTCTGCCGGCGCTGGAGAACTTTCCCGGCGAGGATGAAGCGGCCGATGCAGAACGGATCAACCGTTTGATCGAAGACCAGATCCGGCAAGCGCCTACCCAGTATTTCTGGCTGCACAAACGCTTCAAGCGCCGTCAGGGCCCGGACGTCTACGCCTAATAACAGGCCAGCTCAGGCAGCGGAGGCGTAACCCTGCAGTAACTGCCCCCAGCAGTCCTCGCTGAAATGCATCTGTTTGCCCTTGCCTTCCAGTTTGTGAATGGAACGCTTCAGGCGCGCCAGATTGGCGCGCTGCCAGCCGCCGGGTTTGCGCATGCGGGCCCGATCGAAATCGATCAAATAAAGCTTGCCTTCTTCGGTACGCAGGATGTTGCGAATGTTCAGGTCGTGATGATAAAGCCCGGTATTATGGAAACGGCGCAAAAACTTTCCCAGCGCAACCCAATAATCGCCAGGCAATGGGCTGGCAAACATCCAGTCCTGCCATGTGCGTGCATTACCGATACGCCGGGTGATGAGATCGGCCCGGTAGACCATGCCGCGCCGATGCACGCGTGCCGCCACCGGGGGGCAGACCGGCAACCCCAGGTTGTAGAGGTCCATAAGCAGATGCCATTCCTGCCAGGGCCGGGTCGTCGTCAGGCGGCTCCAGAAATAGCCGTCATTAAAGACCATGCCCATACCGCCGCCGCGCTTGTAATGCCGCAGAGCCCACTCCCCACGGGGATGTTGCAGGAAAAACGTCGTGCCCCGCCCGGGCGCCTCACCCAGTACCGCCCCCTGCTCGCGCCAGTAGTGTATGTCGAACAACTCCGGACTGATGTCGTCCAGGAGGTTGGCGTCGTAGATCAGATACTGGCCATCGATGACCCGATAGCCGGTGCGGATTTTGTCTTCGGCTTGCTCAGGCATCACGCTAAACGCAGGCTGTTCAGCCTACATAGGTCAACCATTCCGGGTGACTGTCGCGCTTGCCAAGCACCTGATCGAAGTACATCTGCTGCAGCTTTTCGGTCAAAGGACCGCGGCTGCCATTACCGATGGTACGACGGTCGATTTCGCGAATGGGCGTCACTTCCGCCGCGGTGCCGGTGAAGAAAGCTTCGTCGGCAATGTAGAGTTCGTCGCGGGTAATGCGCTTCTCCACCACCTTGATACCGAGTTCGTCAGCAAAGGACATGATGGTATTGCGGGTGATGCCATCCAGGGCCGAACGCAGATCCGGCGTATAGAGCACATTGTCGTGCACGTAGAAGATGTTCTCGCCACTGCCTTCAGCCACGTAGCCGTCCACATCCAGCAACAGGGCTTCGTCGTAGCCATCGGCCACGGCTTCCTTCAGCGCCATCATGGAATTGAAGTAATGACCATTGGCCTTGGCCCGGCACATGGCGCTGTTCACATGGTGCCGGGTGTAGGACGAGGTACGAATGCGGATACCGTTCACAATCTCGTCCTCACCCAGGTAGGCACCCCAGCTCCAGGCCGCCACCATGACATGCACACGCAGGTTTTCAGCACGCAGGCCCATGCCTTCCGCGCCATAGAAACACATGGGACGAATATAGGCGGAATCAAGATTGTTTTCCCGCACGGCGGCGCGCTGCGCCTCGTTCAGGGTTTCCCGGTCAAAAGGCATTTTCATGCCCATGATCTTGGCGGAATTGAACAACCGGTTGGTGTGCGCATCCAGACGGAAGATCGCCGCACCGCGCTCGGTCTGGTAGGCGCGGACGCCTTCGAACACGCCCATGCCGTAATGCAGCGTGTGGGTCAGCACATGCACCTTGGCTTCGCGCCAGGGCACCAGCTCACCATCCAACCAAATAAGACCATCGCGGTCCGCCATCGAAGTCATGCGAAAACCCTCTAACCCCTGAGCACTGATGAAAAAGCCCGCAGGACTTCCGGCGGGCCAAATTAAAGCGCGTATTTCACCACAAATCAGGAGCTTCGGACAGCCTGTAGCACGCTTTCCGGTTTGATGTGCCGCAGGCAATTGTAATGCCCCAGCGGGCAGGTACGCTCGAAGCAGGGACTGCACTCGATGCCCAGATACAGCACCTGGGCCTTGTCGGTCAGGGGTGGCGTGTAATCCGGTGTGGAAGAGCCATAGATAGCGACCAGCGGAGTACCTGCTGCTGCTGCGACATGCATGAGGCCGGAATCATTGCAGACCGCCACCTCGCAGGCTGATATCAAATCCACCACATCTGCCAGGGCCGTACGGCCGCAAAGATTGATGAAGCCTTCCTCTTCAGCGGGATTGCCGGCAGCCGCGCGAATCTCTTCGCCCAGTGCCTGCTCCTTGCCTGCGCCGAATACCCAGACCTGCTTGCCGGAACGGATCATTTCGGCAGCTACCTGGCCATAGTATTGCGCCGGCCACTGCTTGGCAGGCCCGTATTCGGCGCCGGCCATGAAGGCAACGGCAGGGCGAGTGTTGTCCAGGCCTAATTCGGCAATTTTCGCTTTCTGGCTGACCGGGTCCACGCTCAGCGCCGGCTGCTGTAGAGGCGGCGCCTGCGGCGCTGCCGGCAGCCCCAGGGCAGTAAAACGCAGCACCGTCTGGCTCAGCAGCTTTTTATCCAGTGGGCGCATATCGTTGATCAGCCAGTAGCGGAATTCCCCGCGGTAGCCTGTGCGCTGGGGAATACCGGCAAAGAATGGCACCAGCGCGGCCTTGAACTTGCGCGGCAACACGATGGCCTGATCGTAGTGTTCACTACGCAGATTGCGTCCCAGGCGCCACAGGCGCGCCAGTTCCAGTTCACCGTGGCCGATGGGCAGTTCCACGCCGCGCCGCACTTCGGACATGCGTTCGATAATCGGCAGCGACCAGCCGGGCGCCAGAATGTCGATAACCGCATCAGGATCCTGCAGACGCAGGGTTTTCGCCAGACTTTGCGCCATGACCATATCGCCAACCCAGGCCGGGCCGACGATCAGGATTTTTTTAGCCATGCAATTCGTCTAGATAGACCTTCACGCCCTCTTCCACCGTTTTGAATGGCGCGTCGTAACCGATTTCGCGCAGGGCGCTCATGTCGGCCTCGGTAAAGCTCTGGTAGCTGCCCTTGAGATGCTCCGGGAACGGGACGTATTTCAACGAGCCCTTGCCGTGCCAGTCAACAACGGCATTGGCCACATCGTTGAAGCTCTGGCTGCGACCGGTGCCGAGATTGAAAATGCCGGATTTGTCCGGATTGTCCAGGAACCAGAGATTCACGGCCGCCGCATCACCAACGTAGATGAAGTCACGCCGCTGCTCACCGTTGCCATAACCGTCACAACCCTCAAACAGGCGGCATTCACCGGTTTCGCGAATCTGCTGATCGAAGTGATAGGCCACGCTGGCCATGCTGCCCTTATGCGCTTCACGCGGACCGTAAACATTGAAATAACGCAGGCCCACGACCTGGGACTTGATCTGGCCCAGGCGCCGTACATATTGGTCAAACTGGAACTTGGAATAGGCGTAGACGTTGATCGGGCGCTCATTCTCCAGGCCTTCCTTGAACACCGGGCCCGGCCCATACACCGATGCCGATGAAGCATAAATATAAGGAACGCCGCGCTCCAGACACCAGTGCAGCAGGTGCTTGGAGTAGCTGTAGTTGTTGCGCATCATGTAACGCCCGTCCCACTCGGTGGTGGTGGAACAGGCACCCTGATGCAGCACAGCCTGCACCTTGCTGAAGTCCTCACCGGCCAGCACCGCGTCCAGAAACTCATCACGGTCCATATAGTCGGCAATCTGCAAATCGGCCAGATTGCGGAACTTCACACCGTCTGAAAGCTCATCCACCGCCAAAATGTCGGTCTCTCCCCGCTGGTTAAGACCATGAACAATATTACTGCCGATAAAGCCGGCGGCACCGGTCACTATGATCACGAACTACTCCGAAGTTGGTTTTTTTGCGTACGTGGACAGTATGGCCGACAGGCAGGCGATACTGAAAATATAAAAGCCCATAGTGGAGCTTAATCTGAAGATACTCTCGGTCAAGGCGGCCTGTCCCAGCTCCAACACCAGCATCAGGCCCGCACAAGCCACCGCCCGCGGGACCAGGTCAGCCTCCGTAACATGGCGCCAAAAATAAAGTAACGGGACCAGGAACAACAGCCCCAGGGAAGCCAGGCCCAACAACCCTCGTGTCGCCAGCACCGAGAAATACTCGCTATGCGGGTGGCTGTAAACCGCGAAAAAATGCGCCTCATCGCGTTCGTAAAGTTGCTGTGACTTTGCCTCGTAACTACCCAGCCCCGCACCGAACCAGGGAGACTCCAGAAATATCCGTGTTGCAGCGCGCCACATATGCAAGCGCGTGCCCACCGAGGTTGGAGCATCCTCTTGCATGGCCTCATGGCTCTGCGCCTCGGCCACCCCTCTTTGCGCCCGTTCGGTGACGGATTGGTAAGAAGGCAGGAAAGCCAAAAGCGTAATCAGGGGAAGAATCAGCGGCCTCAGCCCTGAACTTCGATTACGCATACCAATCACCCATGCGGCCAGCCCGAGCAACGGCATGCCGACCATGGCGCCACGAGCGTCAGAAGCAAATACTGCGGCCAATCCGAGCGTGCCCAGCACCCACATACCCACAACCCAATACTTGCCTTTTTGTCTGTACACTCCCTGACCCGAGAGCAAAAAAATAGTGAGGCACAGCATTAAGTTGCCGTACTGAATGGGATTGAGGGACGCATTGACTGGGCCTCGAAACATCTTGTCGCCCACCAACATTTCACCCCACCCGTAATACTCGACTACTGCCCAGGCACAATTAAATGCCATCACCAACATCACTACAGGGAACAGCAAGGCCGCGCTGGCATAACGACGAAAAAGAAAGAACAAGGGGATGAACAACAAAAAACGCGCATAGCGGCCGAGCATCTTGCCGCTTTCGTATCCGCCGCCGTTTAGCAGATGCGACAGCACCGCCACCAGAAAGAAACCGACGAAAACCAGCATCAACGCTTTGTCCCAGGCACTGAGCACAGAATTTCGCCAGGGACGCCACGCCAGAAACCCCAGAGCCCATAACAGCAGACCGGTCTGACCCACCTTCTCCATTTCCGGGTTCAGGATCATGCCGCATAAATAGATGCCTACCAGCAGGATGCAAAAGCGCACCGCGTAACGATGGGGCGCATTCACCAATGCAGATTCAGATGTCATTGTCTTGCTTCCAAGTGTCGATAGAGTTCCAGATATTTATCCGCCATCACTGCTGGTGAATACTCATGCGCCCGTTCCCGTGCAGCCGCCGCGAATGTTTCCCGCAATGCGGCATCCAGATAGACGCGTTCGATGGCCTCCGCCAATGCATGGGCATTGCCAGGCGGTACGAGCAAGCCATTACGTCCGTCGCTCACGATTTCCGGAATACCCCCCACGTCGCTGGCCACCACCGGCAGCCCGGCATGCATGGCATCCAGCAGCACTGAACCCAGTCCTTCATAGCGTGAGGGAAACGCGAAAAGATCCATGGCCTGCAGATAATCGCCCAGATTCGACACGAACCCCTCGAAGTGCACATTCGAGAGGCCATTAGCGGCTTCCCGGAGTCTTGCCTCATCCTCACCCCGCCCCAGCAACAGCAACTGCAGCGCCGGATGTTTTTGTTCCAGCAGACGCATGGCCTCGATCAATACCGCCTGTCCCTTGTGGCGATCGACCAGCGCGGCCGCATGGCCAATTACAAATCTGCCCGTAAAACGCTGCCGCAATGCCCGCACGCAGTCCGGGTCCACAGGTAAATCGGCATATGCATCAGCGATAACCTCCGGTTGCAACGGCGGAAACACCTGCGCGAGCACATTACCGATCGCCTGCGACACCGCCACCACGGCTGCTGCATTCCGATACAGATAACGATTAACCCAGGAGGCACGCGGCGGCTTGTCGACCCGGCGTGTCAGCACATAGGGTACGCCATAGCGACGATGCGCCAGACAGGCCAGATGCCCGGCCTTGGCTTCATGCACCTGCAGCACGGCCGCATCCGCACAATACGATGCATGTAGCAGAAAAGGCTTGCGAATACCGATTCGTTCCAGCCCCTCGACATCAACCAGGGCCTGTATCAGGGGCTCACCGACCCGCGCCAACAGACGCTGCCGACAGCCGCGCGCAGCGAGTTCGCGAATCAGCAGTTCCGTCTGCCTTTCACCCCCCCGGTAGCCACGCGCCAGATTGATATGACAGATCAGCGGCGAGTTCGCCATCGGCTATAACCCGGCCGCCTTTGTGCCGCCCGGCCAGGGTCGGTGCACCATGATCCAGCAGTAGAGCAGCCACACATAATAGGTGAACAATTCACGGAATTCGGAAATGTTGTTGGACAGGGCAGCGCGTACCGCCAACCCCTCGTCATCCAGATAATGGGCCAGCTTGGAGATCAGCAGCGCCGCAATAATCGTCAGGATAATCATGCGCGGCGCAGCGAAATAACGCAGCCATTTCGATTGCGTCAGCGGCACCAGCAGCGGCAGGAATACAAACCACAGCACCATGCCGACATCGACGATCTGTTTCATACGGTTGGTATATCCGGATGTGTTGTGGAAATTGGTATCGCCTTCGAACCGTTCAGCCCCGGTCATGAAATCCCAGTAATGCGCGCCGTAACTGATTTCTTCCAGCAACATGAAAGTCAGGGCGGCCAGTGCCATGCCGGCTCCTATGCGCTGCAGCACATGCTCGGCTTTGGGCACAAAGCCAAGCAACACGGCAATACATCCCAGCAGCAGCAGATTCTGGCCGTTTTCCAGCAACCCCAGTTCACGGTCACCCGATACGGACCAGGGTTCGGTCATAGTGCGCGGCGCCACCCAGTCGACCAGGGCTTGCGAACCGGAAAAGTAAAGCGCCATCACCATAAGCGAATACAGCGTGGGCAGTCCCCAGAACAGAAAGTTTCTCAGCGCGAACGACATGTTTTCCATATTTCTCAAGCGGATTGTTCCAGATAGCGCTGCCAGCACAGCTCTACAAACTCACGCTCCTGCAGCAGATTGTCAGAGGCAATCAGGGAAGGCTGTTCCTGCAGCGACAGGCGATGCATTTCACGCCGCAGATGCCGGTAAGCCTCGCACAGCGTTTCTCCATCCTCGCCATCCCACAAGCCACTGGAAACCAGGCGCTCAATGATGCGGATATTGTCCGGATACTCGGCCAGTTGCGGATGCTCGCCCGTCCAGCGCAGTACATTGTATTGCACAATGAACTCGATATCTGCGATCCCGCCGCGGCCCTGCTTCAGATCAAACCGCCCGGCCTCGCGCTTTTCCAGTGCAGTGCGCATTTTTTCGCGCATCTCGATGACATCCTTGCGCAAGGCGGCGGGCTCGCGCCGGTTGGAAAGAATTTCCTGGCGCAGGGCAAGAAAGCGCTCACGCAGCGCCGCCTCACCCGCTACCGGACGCGCACGCACCAGTGCCTGATGTTCCCAGGTCCAGGCGCTGTCGCGTTGATAACCCTCCAGTGCATCGAACCCGGTCACCAGCAACCCGGACTGGCCGCTGGGCCGCAGGCGCATATCCACTTCATAGGCGCGGCCCGCAGGGGTGTAGGTGCTGAGCCAGTGAATAATGCGCTGCCCCAGACGCGCAAAAAACACGGCATGCGACACCGGACGCTCACCATCGGTACTGCTCTGCGCTTCGCCGTCATGCACGAAGACCAGGTCCAGATCGGAACCATAGCCCATCTCGAAACCGCCGAACTTGCCGTAGGCAATCACCAGCAGCCCGGCGATACTGCCGTCAGCCTTGCGTGGCTCACCATGCTTGCGCGCCGTTTGCCGCCAGGCCTGCTTCAGGCAATGCCCCACCACCACTTCGGCAATTTCCGTGAGACGGTCACTGACCACCATCAGGGGCATGGCATTGCTGACATCGGCGGCGGCCACCCGCAACACGGCCGAATGCTTGAAACGGCGCAGGATTTCCATCTGCTGTTCCACATCGTCGGCATCCGCCTGCGCACTCATGGCCTGTAATTCCCCGACCAGACCGTCACGCAGGGGCGGTGCGTACAACTGCCTGGGGTCGAGCATGAAATCCAGAAATACCGGACTCTGCGCCACCTGGCCGGATATCCAGGGACTGGCCGCGCACAGACGCACCAGCTGCGACAAGGCAGTGGGATTTTCCACCAGCAGGGCAACATAATTGCTGCGCCCGGCAATCGCCCGCAGCACCTCGAACAGGCGCTCCAGCACAATCTCCGACTGCTCCTGCTGCGCGGCAGCCGACAACAGCAACACCACACAGCGATCCAGGCGGCGCCGGCTCTGCTCGCCGACGGTCATGTAACGTATGCCGTCACGCAAATGGTCAATCTGCTCCAGGGCCCGCGGGGCCTGATTGTAGCCCTCGGACGACAGCAGTTTGAGCGCGGCATCCTCCGGCATGCCGCCCCGCCATAGCGCTACCAGGCGAGCCTGCGGATCATCGTCGTCGCTCTGTACCTGCGGCGCCACGAACACGCGGTCGAACAATTCATGCACGTGATCGCGATAGGCCTGTATAACCCCGAGCGCGTCGTGCCAGCCCGGAGAATGCATGGCCAAAGCCAGCGCGGCACGCGGCTGATCGTGCTCGGGCAATTCATGCACCTGACGATCGGCATAGGCCTGCATACGGTTTTCCAGACGTCGCAGGAACACATAAGCATCGTCCAGCGCCTTCGCTGCCTGCTCAGGCAAAAGGCCATGCCGCACCAGGGCCGGCAGCACCTCGCGCAAGCGGCGACAGCGCAAATCCTCGTGCCTGCCGCCATGGATCAACTGGAAGACCTGCACCATGAACTCGATTTCACGTATGCCGCCGGCACCCAGCTTGATGTTGTTCTCCATACCCTTGCGCCGGATTTCCTGCACAATCATGGCCTTCATTTCGCGCAGCGCGTCAAAGGCCCCGTAGTCGAGATAACGCCGGTAAACGAAGGGCCGCAGAAGCTCGAGCAGTTCCTCGCCAGCCGCAATATCCCCGGCAATCGGCCGCGCCTTGATCCAGGCATAGCGCTCCCATTCGCGGCCGTGGCTCTGGTAGTACTGCTCCATGGCGCCGAAGTGCATGACCAGCGGACCGGAATTGCCGAAGGGCCGCAGCCGCGTATCCACCCGGAACACGAAGCCGTCGGCCGTCGGCTCATTGAGCAAGGCGACCAGTTCCTGGGCAATGCGCCGGAAATATTCTTCGGTGGTCAGGCTGCGCGGACCGTCCGTCTGCCCGGGCTCGGGATACGTAAATATCAGATCAATATCGGAAGAGAAATTGAGCTCGCCACCGCCCAGCTTGCCCATGCCGATAATCACCAGCCGCAATTCCTGGCCCTGCGCATCCCTGGCTATGCCGAAACGTTCGCGGTAATGCTCCACCAGCCAGTCCAGCGCCGCACCTGCCGCGGCATCCGCCAGGCCGGACAAAGCCGCCAGTGTCTCGTCCAGTTCGTCCTGCCCGGCGATGTCACGCCAGGCAATGCGCAGCATTTCCCGGTTACGCAACTTGCGCAGCGCCTGCTTGGCCTCATTCTTGCTCGTCGCCTGCGCCAGCGCCTGGCCGAACATCCGGCCATAACCTTCCACATCCGCCGGTGGCAAGTGGCCGTCATCCTGTTGCCACTCGCGCAAAAGCCGGGGCTCGCGCAGACAGTAATGCGCCGTCTGCGGGCTGGCTGCCCAGACATGCACCAGATCTTCCAGCAGCGCTGGCTTCAGCCCTTCATGTCCGCCGGACTCAACCAGTGCCTGCCAATCCCGGCTCACCTGGCTGCGAAGTATTTCGGGCAGTTGCCCGATTTGCTGTTGAACGATATCGGTCATGGCGGCGAGCTTAGCATTCTGTTCCCGGCAATACTGGCGGCAGCATAATTCACGACAAGCTAGTGACAGGCAGAAAATCATAGTAGGATCAGGGCTGTGCAAGAAACACATTCATCCTGATCATTGGTTTACAAGGGGGAGCCATGAGCATCAAGCGACTGCTGATCACCGCCGGGAGCGTGCTGGCCCTGTTGCCGTTAAGCGCCCATGCTGACCGTATGAATTATTCCTATATCCAGGCCACAGGCCTGATCAACACCGATCTGGAAAGCAGTGGTGCGGATGCGGACGGTGACGGCCTCGGCCTGCGTGGCGGCTGGATCATGGGACCGTATCTGTTCGCCGACGGACGTTATGACGATGTCGACCTGAACAACGACACCGATGCCCGCACCGGCGCCCTGCGCCTGGGCCTGCGCAAATCCATCGAGAATCTGCAATCACCCCTGCGCCTGGATATCTACGGCATGCTGGCAGTCGAGGCAGCTGAAATCGAAAGCGGCGCAACTGAACTGCTCAATGACGAGGGCGTAGGCCTGGTCGCCGGCCTGCGCTTCGGCCCGGTCGAGCCGGTGGAAATCGGCGTGGAATACAACTACACCGACCTGGGCGATTCATCAGCCGATTTCTTTGCCGTGGAAGGCATCTGGAATGTCTCGCGCTGGTTCGGACTGGTGATCGAATACCGCACCGGCGAATATGATGTCGATGGCGGCCCCGGCATTGACCGCGACGACCTTAACCTGGGCATCCGCGTGCAGTTCGGCGGCGACGAACGCCGCGGCTACCGCCGACTCTGAACCCCTTCTCCTTCCGTACGGCGGAGGGCTCCCCTCCCCTTGAGTCAAGGGGAATCAAAAGGGGTTGTGGAAAAAAGAAAAGGCCCCGCAAAGCGGGGCCTTTTTATTGGCTCAAGCAGCCTGACTTACATCATGCCGCCCATGCCGCCCATGTCGGGCGCCGGCATCGCCGGCTCGTCCTTGGGCAGTTCGGCCACGGAGGCTTCGGTGGTCAGCATCAGGCCGGAAACAGAGGCCGCATGCTGCAGCGCCGAGCGGGTCACCTTGGTCGGATCCAGGATACCCATCTCGATCATGTCGCCGTATTCGCCAGTCGCCGCGTTGTAACCGTAGTTGCCTTTCTCGGCAGCCACCTGGTTCAACACTACCGAGGGCTCACCGCCGGCGTTGGCCACGATCTGACGCAGCGGCTCTTCCACGGCACGGCGCAGAATACGGATACCAGCGTCCTGATCCTGGTTGTCACCCTTGAGGTTTTCCAGGGCAGCACGGGCACGCACCAGCGCCACACCGCCGCCGGGCACCACGCCTTCTTCAACAGCGGCACGGGTAGCATGCAGCGCGTCTTCCACGCGGGCCTTCTTCTCTTTCATTTCGATCTCGGTAGCCGCGCCAACCTTGATCACAGCCACACCGCCGGCCAGCTTGGCCACGCGTTCCTGCAGCTTCTCGCGATCATAGTCGGAGCTGGATTCCTCGATCTGGGCACGGATCTGGCCAATGCGGGCTTCGATACCTGCGGAATCACCGGCACCGTCGATAACGGTGGTGTTTTCCTTGGTTACCTGTACCTTCTTGGCGCTACCGAGCATGTCGACAGTGGTTTTTTCCAGGCTCATGCCGGTTTCTTCGGAGATCACCTGGCCGCCGGTCAGCACGGCGATGTCTTCCAGCATGGCCTTGCGGCGGTCGCCGAAGCCCGGAGCCTTCACCGCAGCCACTTTCACGATACCGCGAATGTTGTTCACCACCAGGGTCGCCAGGGCTTCGCCCTCGATATCCTCGGCGATGATCAGCAGCGGACGGCTGGACTTGGCCACGCCTTCCAGCACCGGCAGAAGATCGCGGATATTGGAGATCTTCTTGTCGTGCAGCAGGATCAACGGGTTTTCCAGCTCGGCACTCATGCTCTGCTGGTTGTTGATGAAGTAAGGCGACAGGTAACCGCGGTCAAACTGCATGCCTTCCACAACATCCAGTTCGTTGGCCAGGCCGGAGCCCTCTTCCACGGTGATGACGCCTTCCTTGCCCACCTTCTCCATGGCATTGGCGATGATCTGGCCGATATCGCTGTCGGAGTTGGCGGAAATGGTGCCCACCTGGGCAATGGCCTTGGAATCGTCGCAAGGCTTGGACAGATTCTTCAGTTCGGCCACGGCCGCTTCCACGGCCTTGTCGATACCGCGCTTCAGGTCCATCGGGTTCATACCGGCGGACACGCCCTTGATACCTTCACGCAGAATGGCCTGGGCCAGCACCGTTGCGGTGGTGGTACCGTCACCGGCGACATCCGAGGTCTTGGAAGCAACTTCCTTGACCATCTGGGCGCCCATGTTCTGGAACTTGTCTTCCAGTTCGATTTCCTTGGCAACAGAAACACCGTCCTTGGTCACGGTCGGAGCGCCGAAGCTCTTCTCCAGCACCACGTTGCGGCCTTTCGGGCCGAGGGTGACCTTGACGGCATTCGCCAGCACGTTAACGCCCTTGAGGAGCTGTTGGCGTGCTTCTTCACCAAAATGTACTTCCTTAGCGGACATGGTTTTATACCTCTTTCCTGATTACCGCTGAATTACTCGATGACGGCCATGATGTCGTCTTCACGCATCACAACCAGTTCATCGCCGTCGACTTTGACTTCGGTGCCGGAATACTTGCCGAACAACACCTTGTCACCGACTTTCACGTCGAGCGCACGCTGCTCGCCGTTTTCCAGGATCTTGCCGTTACCCACAGCAACTACCTCACCCCGGATAGGCTTTTCTGTCGCCGAATCCGGAATGACGATGCCGCCGGGGGAAGTGCGCTCTTCTTCAAGGCGCTTGATGATCACGCGATCATGCAATGGACGCAGACTCATGTGAGTTCACTCCTTAAATGAATTCATTCAAAAATAACTCCCGACCGACCCCCGTCGGCGGGATAACAGCCCATGTGGGGATGATTAGCAGTCTTTTCAAGAGAGTGCTAAAAATAATTTTAACCTGAATCCCGCCGCTGCCCTAACGGCCGTGAATTAAAAACTGACGCTTTTCAAGGCCATGACCCACAAAGCCCATTAACTCGCCAAATAATAAATGACGCAGCACTACGGGGGAGAGGAAAATCTTGAATACCAACCCGGTCTCGCCTACTCTAGCGGCCATTCTATTCTTCTGACGGGAGTCCCCCATGTCCGAATTACGTAAAGTTGCCATTGTTGGCAGCGCCCGCATTCCCTTCTGCCGCTCCAATACGGCCTACTCCGAATTGTCGAACCACGAGATGCTCACTGCAGTACTCAACGGCATCGTTAACAAGTACAACCTGGCAGGCGAGCGTCTGGGCGAAGTGGCGGCCGGCACGGTACTCAAGCTGAAGAATGACGTCATGACCCGTGAAGCCGTGCTCAGCTCGGGTCTGGCGCCGGAAACCCCGGCTTATGACGTAGGTCAGTACTGTGGCACCTCGCTGGAAACCACGCTGCTGGTGGCCAACAAGATCGCCACCGGGCAGATCGAATGCGGCATCGCCGCCGGCACCGATACCACCTCGGATGCCCCGATCGGCATCAACGAGAAGCTACGCAAGATTTTCATGGAACTGAACCGGGCCAAGACCACCGGCGAACGCCTCAAGGCCGCTGCCAAGATACGCCCCAGCCACATCGTGCCGAATATCCCCGCCAACGCCGAGGCCCGTACCGGCAAGGCCATGGGCCAGCATTGTGAGGATATGGCCCAGGCCTGGGACATCCCCCGCGAAGACCAGGATATTCTTGCCTTCGAAAGCCACCAGAAAGCCGCCAAGGCCTATGACGAAGGCTTCTATGACGACCTGGTCATGGAATTCCATGGTGTAAAACGCGACAACAACCTGCGTCCCGACGGTACCCTGGAAAAGCTGGCCTCACTGAAACCCGTATTCAGCAAGAGCGAAGCCGCCACCCTGACCGCCGCCAACTCCACCCCGCTGACCGACGGCGCCGGCGCCGTGCTGCTGGCCTCGGAAGAATGGGCCAAGGCCAAGGGCCTGCCCGTGCTGGCCTATCTGGTGACCGGTGAAACCGCTGCCGTTGACTTCGTCAAGGCAGACAAGAGCGACAACAAGTTCATCCGTGGCGCCGAAGGCCTGCTGATGGCACCGGCCCAGGCCGTGCCGCGCATGCTGGCCCGCGAAGGCCTGAGCCTGCAGGATTTCGATTTCTATGAAATCCATGAAGCCTTCGCCGCCCAGGTACTGTGCACCCTCAAGGCCTGGGAAGACGAGCGTTTCTGCAAGGAATACCTTGGCCTGGACAAGCCGCTGGGCAGCATTGACCGCAAGAAACTGAATGTGAAGGGCGGCAGCCTCGCAGCCGGCCATCCCTTCGGCGCCACCGGCGCTCGCATTGTCGGCACCCTGGCCAAGATTCTCGACGAAAATGGCGGTGGTCGCGGCCTGATCTCCATCTGTGCCGCCGGCGGCATGGGTGTAACGGCCATCATGGAGAAATAAGCCCCTTAGGGCATGACACAAGGCCCCGCAGTGCGGGGCCTTTTTATATCTGCACCCTGTCAGCTACCGGCAGTTTGGATACACTAAGCCTGCTTCAATGCATAAGCGGCTTGAACACAGGCCCGGATTTTGCTGCAGGGAACTAAGGCAGAAAGCAGACCGAGGAGACTGCATGACACGTGAAAGCTGGGGGACCCGTTTCGGTTTCATCATGGCCACGGCCGGCTCGGCGGTGGGGCTGGGCAACATCTGGCGCTTCCCCTACACCACCGGTGAAGAGGGTGGCGGCGCCTTTCTGCTGATCTATCTCCTGTTCATCATGGTATTTGGCCTGGCGGTTGTCATGGCGGAACTGGTGGTCGGACGCATGACCCAGCGCAACCCGGTCGGTGCCTTCAAACGCCTGGGCGGCGGTCAATGGCCGCTGGTCGGCATGATGGGCGTCGTCGCCGGCTTCGTCATTCTCTCCTTTTATATAGTGGTGGCCGGCTGGACACTGGCCTACGTCTTCCTGATGGCGCATGGCAGTCTGGCCGATGCCAGTCCCGCCAATCTTGAACAAGTCTTTGGCGAGTTCATCAGCAATCCGATTGAGCCGGTCCTCTACGCCGGCATATTCATGGGACTCTGCGCCCTGGTTGTGGCCCATGGCATCGGTTCCGGCATCGAGCGGGCCTCCAAGATTTTCATGCCCATCCTGTTCCTCATCCTCATCGTGCTCGTGGTGCGTTCCATCACCCTGCCGGGTGCTGAAGAAGGCATTCGCTTCTTCCTGATTCCCGACTGGGACAAGGTCAGCACCAACACCTTTACCGCCGCCATCGGCCAGGCGTTCTTTTCGCTATCTCTGGGTATGGGCGCCCTGATTACCTATGGCTCGTATATGCCCAAGGACCACAACCTGCCGGCGGATGCCTCCATGGTGGTGGTCCTGGACACCAGCGTGGCCATTCTCGCCGGCTTTGCCATCCTGCCGGCCGTATTCGCTGCCGGCCTGAGTCCGGGCGCCGGGCCGGGCCTCACCTTCATTACGCTGCCGGCCGTCTTCGCCGCCATTCCCGGCGGCCAGTTTTTCGGCATCCTGTTCTTCATCCTGCTGGCCATTGCCGCCCTGACCTCGGCGGTGTCTCTGCTGGAGGTCGTGGTGGCCTATTTTGTGGATGAACACAAGATGAGCCGCCGCAAGGCCACCATCATGGTGAGTCTGATCTGTTTCGGACTGGGCATTCCTTCTTCGCTCTCCCTGGGTGTCTGGGACGCGAAGTTCATGGACAAGGGTTTCATGGACTGGATGGAATACCTGTCCGTAAACCTGATGCTGCCGGTGGGCGCCCTGTTCACTGCGCTTTTCGTGGGCTGGAGACTCGGCCCCAAGGCGATCAAGGCCATTACCAATGAAGGTACATTGCCGGTGCCGGCAACCGGTCTGTGGCTCTTTATCCTGCGCTATCTGGCGCCGCTGGGCATCCTCTGGATTCTCATCAGCAGCCTCAATTGATGACCTGGAATGAACTAACAGGGAATATCGCCAAATCCCCAAAGGAAACCAAGTGACCGAGTTCTTTGCCCTGATTGATGTTATCAACGGCATCATGCTGTCCAAACCGGTACTCATTACCCTGCTGTGTGTCGGCGTGCTCTTTACCCTGTGGAGCGGCTTTATCCAGTACCGCTCGCTGACACACGGCATAGGCCTGCTCAGCGGCAAATGGACCAGTGGCAAGGGGCCGGGCGTACTCAGTCATTTCCAGGCACTTTCCGCGGCCCTGTCCGCCACCGTCGGCCTGGGGAATATTGCCGGCGTGGCCATTGCAGTGGAAATCGGCGGCCCGGGTGCCGTGTTCTGGATGTGGATGGTCGGCTTTGCCGGTATGGCGGTAAAAAGCACCGAGGTGCTGCTGTCGATGCTGTATCGAAATACCGACGATCCGGACAATCCTCATGGCGGCACCATGTGGGTGGCCAAACGAGGACTGGCTGAACTCAGTCCACGCCTGGCCGGCATCGGCGCTTTCGTGGGCGCCCTGTTCGCTCTGCCCCTGATCCTGTTCGCCTTCACCGGCGGCAACATGTTCCAGTCCTGGAGCGTGGGCGACACCACGCGTGAATATTTCGGCGTCGAACCCTGGATCACCGGTCTGATCCTGGCCACCATTGTGGCCCTGGTCATCATTGGCGGCATCAAGCGCATCGGCCAGATTGCCGGCATGCTGGTGCCCTTCATGTGCATGATCTACATCATTGCCGGACTGTTTGTGCTGGTCAGCAATGCCGAGCAGTTGCCTGCCATCTTCCGCCTCATTTTCGAATCGGCGTTCTCGCCGGCCGAAGCCAGCGGGGCATTTGTCGGAGCCAGTCTGGGCACTGCTTTCATGTTCGGCATGAAGCGCGCCCTGTTTTCCAGCGAAGCCGGCATGGGCAGTGCACCTATCGCTCACTCGGCAGTCAAGACCCGTGAACCCGTTACCGAAGGCGTCGTGGCCGGTCTGGAACCGTTTATCGATACACTGGTGGTCTGCACCATTACTGCCCTGGTCATACTCTCCAGCGGCATCTGGCAACGCGCGCCAACAGCTCACTGGGCGCAAGCGCCCGAAGTTACCAGCACTCCTGACGGCTGGCTGCTTACGAAAACCGGCTTGCCGCCGCGGGAGGACGGTGAGTGGCGTACCGGTGACGCTGTTTTCGTGGTGGTGCAGAGCCCCATGGAAACGAATAACGGCGCTGAAAGAAAACGTCTTTACGGCACCGTGATCCAGAACGAGCTGGGCCTGCAGGTTGAATGGCAGCCGCTGGCCATGGACTATGCACCACGCCTGACTAACAAGGGACTCTATGCCGATTACACCGCCTCGACGCTGACCGCCAAGGCCTTTGACAGCGCATTTGACGGACTCGGCATGTGGATGGTCACCCTGGCGGTCTGGCTGTTTGCCATCTCCACCATGATCACCTGGGGATACTACGGCGAGCAGGGCATTATCTACCTGTTCGGTGATAATGGCGTCCTGCCCTACCGGGTCATCTACTGCGTGCTTATCGCCGTAGCCTGTCTGGGTTTTATCAACACCGCGCAGCAACTCGACGCCATCAGCACCATCGGCATGGGTTTCATGGTCGTTATCAACCTGAGTCTCATGCTCTTGCTGGGCTTCAAGGCCATGGCGGCCTACAAGGATTATGCGGCACGCCTGAAAACCGGTGATATCAATCCCTGAACAAGTAACAATGAATCCTTCTCACGCAAAGGCGCAAAGGCGCGAGTATGTCTTTGGAACGCAGTAACCCCCCTAGCGGAGTGCTGCTGGTCAATCTCGGCACCCCGGATGCACCGACAGCAAAAGCAGTACGCCGCTACCTGGCCGAATTTCTCAGCGACCGGCGCGTGGTGGAGATTCCCCGCCTGATCTGGCTGCCGATTCTCTATGGCCTGATACTGACACTGCGTCCAGGACGCGTTGCCGGGAACTATGCAGCCATCTGGACTGAGGGAGGCTCTCCCCTGCTGGCCATTTCCCGGCAGCAGGCGGCCGCGCTGCAGGCCAGCCTGGGCGAAGCTGCTCACGTGGAGCTGGCCATGCGCTACGGCAACCCGGACCTGGCGGCGGCTCTGCAAAAACTTCGCGAACAGGGCTGTAATCAGATCATCGTGTTGCCTATGTATCCACAGTACTCGGCCACCACCACGGCTTCGGTGTTCGATGCCGTGTTCGATTTCTGCCGCAGCCAGCGCAATCTGCCTGCTCTGAACATGGTCCGCGACTACCATGACGAACCCGCCTACATTGCTGCACTGGCCAGTAGTGTGCAGGCGCATTGGCAAGCGCATGGCAAAGCGCAGCGCCTGTTGATGTCCTTTCACGGCATTCCGCAACGCAATGTTGAGCTGGGTGATCCCTATGCACGGCAATGCGAGCACACGGCCACCCTGCTGGCTAATGCGCTGCAGCTTGGCGAAGCGGACTGGGCCATGACTTACCAGAGCCGTTTCGGCAAGGCCGCCTGGCTGCAACCCTATACCGACAAAACGCTCGCCGCCTGGGGAGCGGCCGGCATCAGGACTGTGGACGTGATCTGCCCGGGCTTCCCCGCGGACTGCCTGGAAACCCTGGAGGAAATCCGGGTGGAAAACGCCGACGTCTTCAAGGCGGCAGGAGGTGAGCAACTGCACTATATTCCCGCACTGAATGAACGACCGGAACACATCAAAGCCCTGACTGCGATTATCCGCAAGCACATGGCAGGCTGAAACGCCGTGACCGCAGGCAATGCTAGAATCGCCGGTCGACAATATCCAAATGCAACTCACAGAATTCAGGTAACAGAATACTTTCTATGATTGATTATTTACTGCAGTACGGCCTGTTCCTGGCCAAAACCGCCACTCTCGTCATCGCCGTGCTGTTTGTTCTGGCCATGATCGCCAACATGCGCCGCCATCTGCGTGAGCACATGGAAGAACAGATCGAGATCAAGCATCTCAACCGGCGCTATGAACACATGGCGGACGCTCTCAACCACGAGTTGTTGAACGCGCATGAACTCAAGGCATTGCACAAGCAGAAAAAGAACGAGGCCAAACAACAGAAAAAAGCTGCCAAACTGGGCAAGGCCGAGCAACGCAAGCGCCTGTTTGTGCTGAATTTCGACGGTGATATCCGCGCTTCAGCAGTGGATGACCTGCGTGAGGAAATCAGTGCGGTGCTACAGGTAGCCGGCGCCGAGGATGAAGTGCTGGTGCGCCTGGAAAGCCCGGGCGGCATGGTACACGGCTATGGTCTGGCAGCCTCCCAGTTGCGTCGTATTCGCGATGCCGGAGTAAAGCTGACAGCCTCGGTGGACAAGGTAGCCGCCAGCGGTGGTTACATGATGGCCTGTGTGGCCGACCGCATCATTGCCGCCCCCTTCGCGGTCATCGGCTCCATCGGAGTCGTCGCCCAGCTGCCCAATTTCAACCGCCTGCTGAAAAAGCACGATATCGATTTCGAACAGCACACCGCCGGCGAATTCAAGCGCACATTAACCGTGTTTGGTGAAAATACCGATGCGGCCCGCGAAAAATTCCGTGAGGAGCTGGAAGAAACGCATCAGCTGTTCAAGCATTTCGTGCAGGACAACCGGCCCCAGGTGGAAATCGACAAGGTAGCCACAGGTGAACACTGGTATGGCGCCCAGGCCGTAAGCCGGCGCCTGGTAGATGAGCTGAAAACCAGTGATGACTATCTGCTGGAAGCCAGTAAGGATCGCGATCTGTATTCGATACACTACAAGGCGCATAAATCCCTGCAACAGAAAATCATGGGCGGCCTTGGAGAACTCAGCGAGCGCCTGCGCTCATCGTTCTAGGCCTGCTCGATTATCAGGAGTCAAGCATGAAAATCAGCAGCAGCAGCTTCGAACACAATGGCGTCATTCCCGAACGCTGTGCCTTTGGCGTCATTGATCCCGCCAGCCATGTGCGGCTGAGCGACAACTACAGCCCGCAACTGTCCTGGACCGATGTACCCGAAGGCACCCGCTCGCTGGTACTGGTCTGTCTGGACAGCGACGTTCCCACCAAGCCGGATGATGTCAATCAGGAAGGCCGTACTGTGCCCGCCGATCTGCCCCGCGCAGACTTCAGCCACTGGGTCATGGTGGATATGAATCCGGGCACGACAGAACTGGAAGAAGGCGCCTGCTCCGACAAGATTACCGCTTGCGGAAAAACAGACCCCAAGGGCCCCCTGGGATCAAGGCAGGGGCAGAATGACTACACCGGCTGGTTCGCCGGTGATCCGGATATGGCCGGCACCTACCTGGGGTACGATGGCCCCTGTCCGCCATGGAACGACAGCATCGTGCATCATTATCATTTCACATTGTACGCCACCGATTTGAAGCGCTGCCCGGTGGAAGGCGCTTTCACTGCCCGGGACGTACTGGAGGCGATCGAGGGCCATATCCTCGACCAGGCAACCCTGACGGGACGTTATCGCCTCAACCCGGATGTTTCGCTCTAGACCCCGCTCTGCATGGCCATAGAACAAAGTCTCCAGGGCCGCTGTATCGCCCTGCCCGAAACCCGTGAACTCGACCTCTTTGCCGACATGCTGGAAAAACGCGGCGCTTCCACCCTGCGCTGCCCGCTGGTCGGGATTTTCGACACCCCGGAACAAGGCCCCGTAGAAGACTGGTTACGCCGCTGCTGCGCCGGCGAATTCGATGACCTGATCCTGCTCACCGGCGAAGGATTGCGCCGCCTGCTGGGCTTTGCCGAACGCGCCGATCTGCATGAGGACTTTGTGACGGCGCTGGGCAGTCTGCGCAAGATTACCCGAGGCCCCAAGCCTGCCAGGGAACTGCGCAAACTCGGGCTGTCCAGCGACCTGCCGGCCGATGCCCCCACCACCGCGGGCATTATCGAAACCCTCAGCCGGCAGAACCTGTCGGGACGCAGGGTAGCCGTGCAATTGTACGGAGAAAACCCGAATCTCTCCCTGATGTCTTTTCTGGACAAGGCCGGCGCCAAAAGTTTCCCGGTAGCGCCTTATATTTACGCCGACGCCACCGACGCCGACAAGGTGGCTGATCTGATCCAGCACTTGAAAAACAGGGCCATTGACGCCATAGCCTTTACCAGCAGCCCGCAAGTTGACCGCCTGTTTTCCGTGGCGCGCAAGCAGAGCCTGCTGCCTGAACTGCAGGATGGCTTGGCTGGCTGCTGTGTCGCCGCCGTCGGGCCGCTGGTGGCCGAGACGCTGGAAAATGCCGGTGTAAAGGTAGACCTCATGCCGCAGGAAAGTTACTTCCTGAAACCGCTGGTCAATGCATTGGCCCAGTATTTGAATAAATAACCGGGGAAACTCCGGAGCGAAATCCCGGTCATAGCAGCTTCTCCGGATAATTCGCGTGAAAATGACGAAGGATTCACTCATGAAAAAGCCATCTGGCAAAACCCTCGCCACACTGTTCGTGGCCGGCCTGCTGTGCACGGCCCTGCCGATGAATGCCCAGGCAGCCTTACCTGCTGAACTGCTCGACCAGGATGCTCCGACGCTGGCGCCAATGCTTGAGCGTGTACTGCCCTCGGTGGTCAACATTGTCGCCACCGGCGAAGTCGAAATGCAGATGCACCCTTTCTTCAACGACCCCTTCTTCCGGCATTTCTTCGACATGCCGGAACAGCCCCGCAAACGCGAAAATCAATCGGTGGGCTCGGGCGTCATCATCGACGCAAAAAAGGGTTATGTGGTCACCAACCACCACGTGATTGCCAATGCCGACACCATCCTGGTGCGTCTGGGTGACGATCGCGAATTCGAAGCTGAACTGATCGGCGCTGATCCGGAAACCGACATTGCGTTGCTGAAGATTGAAGGAGAAAGACTCACCGCTCTGCCAGTGGCAGACTCTGACAGCCTGCGCGTAGGCGATTTCGTGGTTGCCGTAGGCAACCCCTTCGGCCTGCGCCAGACCGTGACTTCGGGCATCGTAAGCGGCCTCGGCCGACACGGACTGGGTAAACGTTATGAGGATTTCATCCAGACCGACGCCTCCATCAATCCCGGTAATTCAGGTGGCGCACTGGTGAATCTCAAGGGCGAGCTGGTCGGTATCAATACCGCTATCCTTTCGCGCAGCGGCGGCAACATCGGCATCGGTTTCGCCATCCCCACCAACCTGGTCAGCGCCGTCAGCGAGCAGATAATCAAGCATGGCCAGGTAGAGCGTGGCCGTCTTGGCATTATCGGTCAGGACCTTACCAGCGAACTGGCCAAGGCTTTCAATCTCAAACGCAATCGCGGCGTGGTGGTTGCGCAGGTCGTACCTGATTCGGCGGCCGACAAGGCCGGCGTTGAACCCGGCGATGTCATCGTCACGATCAATGACCAGGAAGTAAAGGATTTCGCCCAGATGCGCAATATCGTCGGCCTCATGCGAATTGGCGACAAGGCGCGCATTGAACTGCTGCGCGATGGCAAACCCCGTATTGTCAGCGCTACCATCCAGGCCGCGGTGGAAGAGAACCTCGCCTCCTCGGATCTGCATGCAGGCCTCACAGGCGCGGCTTTCAGCGAAATCGATCCTTCACACCCACTCGCCGGCCGCGTTGAAGGCGTCATGGTAGCCAAGGTGGAGGCCGGCAGTGCTGCACAGCGGGCAGGACTGCAAGTGGGTGATGTGATCACCTCGGTCAACCGCAAGGCAGTCACCGATCTCAGCAGCTTCAGGGACCTGACCCGCAGCACTGGCAAGCTGCTACTGCACGTCCGCCGAGGCAACGGGGCACTATTCATCCTGATTCGATAGTTCCGGCCTAACTTTTTAAGTTGTCAGTCTTTTTTAAACGCCCCCTGGTCACGGGGGGCGGATCGCTTGCTATACTGCATAAACCACAAAACCACGAAAGACTGCGCAATGCCTGAATTTGACCTTTACCAGTTCGAAGACCGGATTGACGAGTTACTTGTGACTGTCAAGCGGTTGCAGGTGGAAAACCGCACCCTGCGTTCGGAGGTAGAGGCGCATATTCACCGCAATGCCGAGCTGAAGGAACGCATCCAGTCCGTTGTGGAAAGAATTCGCGCTCTGGAGGACAATCCCACCAGTCTCGCGGAAATTTCGGAGTCGCAAGCCTGAACCCGTCATGAGCAAGGCCATGAGCAACATCACTATCCGCATACTCGGTCATGAGTATCAGGTTGCCTGCCCGGAAGGCGAGCGCGAATCCCTGCTGGCTTCAGCCGAATATCTGGACAAGCGCATGAGCTCCATCCAGAAGAAGGGCAAGGCGCTGGGCATGGAACGTATCGCGGTCATGACAGCCCTTAACATGGCGCATGAACTGCTGGACTTCCAGAGTCAACGCAAACGCGCTTCGGTGGATCGCGAAATCAACGACCGTTTGCAACAGCTCCAGCTCAAGATTGACGCCGCCCTCAACGAAGAATCCCTTGAGGATCGGGCCTGAGCCGCCTACACTTAGTACGGCTTCTCCTGCGGTGTTCGAAGACGGCTTGGAACCCCTTGAGCCTATATCTCGACCCCGGGTCTATGATGCTTCCCTGGTGTGCATGTCCGCCTCGCAGCGGAAAGCCTGATTGGGTTGCTGATGGTCCCACCTGACTTTTTGTCTCAGGGTCGACAGCCGGCTACGGCACATGCGGGAGATGCCTCTTCTGACGCGGCATTTCGCCGACATCTCAGAAACAGCCTGAAGGACGCCCGCGAGAATCTGGGCGACCATGAACGCTGGTTCAAGGCCATCCAGGCCTGCACACATTTAGGCAACAGCACAGAGTTCCGACGCGCCCGGCGCATCGGCCTTTATGTGTCGATTGGCGCCGAGTGCCCGACACTGCCCCTGATCATTACAGCGGAAGCACAGGACAAGCAGCTCTACTTCCCGGTGCTGCTACCCGCCTGGATGGGCAGCCTGTCGTTCGCACGGGCTGACGCGGGATCGCACTGGCAGAACAATCGCTACGGCATACCGGAACCCCGCCCAACAGCCACTGAAGATATACGCCCGGCACGACACCTGGATCTGCTCATTCTGCCGCTGGTGGGATTCGACAAGAGCGGCAACCGGCTGGGCATGGGTGCCGGCTATTACGATCGTTGCCTGGAATTCCGCCGTCATCGGCGACACTGGCGGCGGCCGCTACTGATCGGCCTGGCCTTCGATTGCCAGCAGGCTGATAGAATTCCGGCCCAACCCTGGGATGTGCCGCTGGATGCTGTTGTGACGGAAAGCGGCCTCAGAATCTTCAAACAGGAAAATTGAACTCAAGCTTATGCGTTACTGGCTGATGAAATCCGAGCCCGATGCCTTCAGCATCGACGATCTGAAAAACTGCCCGAAGAAGACCGAACACTGGGACGGCGTACGCAACTACCAGGTGCGCAACATGATGCGCGACGACATGAAGAAAGGCGATCTGGCTTTCTTCTATCATTCCAACTGTGCCGAACCCGGCATCGTAGGCATCATGACCATCACCCGTGAGGCCTACCCCGACCACACGGCATTCGATCCCGAAGATCATCACTACGATCCGAAAAGTGATCCCGACAACCCGCGCTGGCTGATGGTGGACGTGACCTACAAGCGCCACCTCAAACGCAATATTTCCCTGCAGGAACTCAAACAGCTCAACGCCCAGATGCCTGACTTCGCCCTGCTGCGCAAGGGCAACCGCCTGTCAGTCGTGCCGGTGGAAAAAGAATACTGGGATTTTATTCTGGGGCTGGAGTAAGGCCCCACGCGAAGGCCGTAAAGAAAAGAAAGGGAAACCACAGATTTTCACAGATATGCACAGATAAGGGGTGGTCGCCAATGCGAGGCCCACTCAGGGCCGACGCATTCCCTGAGTAGCAGACTGTAGCTTTGCATAACCAGGATTCCGTCTGACTGCCACACAGTCAAAACGAACTTGAGAATCCCCGTCATTCCGGAAAATGCAAGGCATTTATCCGGAATCTATGGGTGCTGCAGCCTAATAAGCCGTCAGTAGCATGGGGCTTCCGGAATAACGGATAAATCCGGATCTGTGTCCATCTGTGAAAATCTGTGGTTACTTTCTCCCACATGTTTGGCGTCGCGAGACGGATTCAATCCGGATCGGTTACCGCACCCTTGCTGGCGCTGGACACCAGCTGTGCGTATTTGCGCAGTACGCCGCGCTTGGGCAGGTTCTTCGGCGGCGTCCACTCCGCGCGGCGGCGCGCCAGCTCTTCGTCGTCCACGTTGAGCTGCAGCACACGCTCATGGGCATCGATGGTCACCGAATCGCCGTCCCTGACCAGCGCAATATTGCCACCCACGGCCGCTTCGGGCGCCACATGTCCCACCACCATGCCGTAGGTGCCGCCAGAAAAGCGGCCATCGGTGATCAGCCCCACCGAATCCCCCAGACCACGGCCGATAATGGCGGAGGTCGGCGATAGCATCTCACGCATGCCCGGTCCGCCCTTGGGGCCTTCGTAGCGCACGATTACGATATCGCCTGCCTGCACGCTGTGATCCAGGATCGCCGCCATGCAGTCTTCCTCGGAATTGAACACGCGCGCCGGACCGGTCATCTTCGGCACTTTCACACCGCTGATCTTGGCCACGGCGCCCTCTTCCGCCAGATTGCCCTTGAGGATCGCCAGATGCCCCTCGGCATAGAGCGGATCGGTGATCGGACGGATCACGGTCTGGCCGGCCTGCGGCTCGGCCGGCACATCGGCGAGCACCTCTTCGATGCTCTGACCGGTAATGGTCTTGCAGCTGCCGTCCAGCAGACCATTGACCAGCAGAATCTTCATCACCTGTGGAATTCCGCCCACCTGATGCAGGTCGGTGGCGACATATTTGCCCGAGGGTTTCAGATCACAGATGACCGGCACTTTCTTGCGGATACGTTCAAAGTCCTCGATCTTCAGATCCACTTCGGCCGCATGCGCTATCGCCATCAGATGCAGTACGGCATTGGTCGAGCCACCCACAGCCATCATCACGGCAATGGCATTTTCAAAAGCCGCCTTTGTAAGAATATCGCGCGGCAGAATCTGCGCCTCAATGGCCTTGACCAGCACTTCGGCAGACCGCGCGGTACTTTCCGCCTTCTCCTCATCCTCGGCCGCCATAGTCGAGGAATACGGCAGAGACAGGCCCATGGCTTCGATGGCCGAGGACATGCTGTTGGCGGTATACATGCCGCCACAGGAGCCGGCGCCTGGACAGGCGTTGCATTCCACCGCTTTAAGCTCGGCTTCGTCGATCTTGCCCTCGCTGAACTGCCCCACCGCTTCGAAAGCGCTGACAATCGTCAGGTCCTGGCCCTTGAGTTTGCCCGGCTTGATAGTGCCGCCATAAACAAACACGGCCGGAATATTCATGCGTGCGATACCAATCATGGCGCCGGGCATGTTCTTGTCACAGCCACCGATGGCGATCACGCCATCCATGCTCTCGGCCTGGCAGGCGGTCTCGATGGAGTCGGCGATCACCTCACGCGACACCAGCGAATATTTCATGCCGGGCGTACCCATGGAGATGCCGTCACTTACGGTTATGGTGCCGAACATCTGCGGCATGGCGCCAGCGGCACGCAGGGCATTATCTGCCTGCTGCGCAAGCACATTCAGCCCCATGTTGCAGGGCGTAATCGTGGAATAACCGTTCGCTACGCCGACAATAGGCTTGTTGAAGTCTTCATCCTGATAACCCATGGCGCGCAACATGGCGCGATTGGGCGTGCGCTGCGCGCCCTGGGTAATGACCTGGCTACGACGGTTGTTAGGCATGTTTCTCTACCGGTACGAAAAATCGAGCCGGCTATTATCCCTGTCCCCCTGCCCGCAGCCAAGTGATACGGGCAGTGGCATAAGATCCGACACCCGGATATCAGGCACAAAAAAGCCGCAGCGATGGCACCATCACCGCTGCGGCCTGCCGCCATGCGCTGAAACTATGGCTGCTTTACAACGCGCAGATACGGGCGCTGCTCATCCCAACCGTCGGGAAACAGTTTGGCGGCTTCTTCATTGGACAAAGCCGGCACAATAATCACGTCATCACCCTGCTGCCAGTTCACCGGCGTCGCTACCTTGTGCTTGTCCGTAAGCTGCAGTGAATCGATCACGCGCAGAATTTCATCAAAATTCCGGCCTGTACTGGCAGGATAGGTAATGGTGGTGCGAATCTTCTTCGCCGGATCGATAATGAAGACGGATCGAACGGTCAGCGTATCACTGGCATTGGGGTGGATCATGCCGTAGAGATCCGCGACCTTGCGATTGTCATCCGCAATGACCGGGAAATCAGGCCGCGTGCCCTGGGTTGCCTCAATGTCGTCGGACCACTTTTCGTGATCACCTACCGCATCCACCGACAAACCGATCACCTTCACACCGCGATCAGCGAACTTGTCCTTCAGCTTGGCGGTATAACCCAACTCCGTGGTGCACACCGGGGTGAAGTCCTTGGGATGTGAGAACAACACCGCCCAGCTGCCGCCCAGCCAGTCGTGAAAATGGATCTCACCCTGTGTCGTCTGCGCGGTGAAATCCGGTGCTTCATCACCCAGTTGCAAAGCCATGATTGACCTCCTTTCGATTTCCTGTGGCAACGGTTACGCCGTTGAGAATGGCCACCATAGCAACTGTGCTCACCAAAATTAAGGAATAACTGAGCATATTTTTATTCCCGGAAAATATAAACCTGTCGCGGACACAGGACGGTTCCGCAGAACATGGCGGACGAGCCATCAGCACATGACGCAAGACGGTAGTGAAGGTATGCTTTGCCAGCCATGAAACAAGACAAGGACGCACGCATCGTTTTCTGCACCTGCCCCACGGAAGAGGTAGGCAAGGCCATTGCCGGCATGCTGGTACAGCGCCGCCTGGCGGCCTGCGTCAATATCATCGACGGCCTGACATCGATATACGAATGGCAGGGTAAAACAGAAAGCGACAGCGAATGTCAGCTGATTATCAAAACCACGGTCAACTGCCTGGATGCACTGGAAGCAGCGATCACAGAGCAGCACCCTTACGAACTTCCGGAGCTGATAGCAGTCCCTGTCAGCGAAGGCTCGGCAGGCTATATGGACTGGATTCGGAAAAACACGCAATGATGCAAAAAATTTTATATAGCCTGATTCTTCTCCTGCTGCCGCTTGGCGGCAGCCTGGCCGGTCTGCTGGACCAGGCCGAAGAAAACCCGTTCCTGCCTGTTGATCAGGCTTTTATACTGGAAGATCCTGTCGTCGACGGTGACAAGCTCGTAATCAGCTGGCTGATCGCCGACGAATACTACCTCTACCGCCATCGACTGGATTTCCGTATTACAGAGCCGGCAAGCCTCAGCCTTGGCGAGCCACAGATTCCCGCGGGCAAGACCAAGCACGACGAATACTTCGGCAAGGTCGAGGTCTATTACCAGGCACTGGAAGTACGCCTGCCGCTGATATCCGAAGGCGCACTGCCCGCCCGGCTCACGCTGGATGTGGACTATCAGGGCTGTGCCGAGCAGGGTCTGTGCTATCCCCCGCAAACCCGCAGTCTGGTTTTCGATCTGACCAATGCGCGCAGCGCCGATAGCAGCACCGCAACTGCCGGGGACAACGTCCGGGAACAGTCGGAATCCGATCGCCTGGCCGAACTCATCAGCTCCGGCACCTGGGTCGCATTCTCCCTGCAATTTTTCGCGCTGGGCCTGTTGCTGGCCTTCACTCCCTGCATTCTACCCATGGTGCCGATCCTTTCAGGAATCATTGTCGGCCTGGATCAGGAACGTCAGGCGCTCAAGGGTTTTCTGCTGTCACTGAGCTATGTCGTGGCCATGGCCGCCGCTTACGGTTTTCTGGGTGCGGCCGCAGGCGTGTTCGGACACAACCTGCAGGCGGCCATGCAGGCACCGCTGTTCATAGGCGTCTTCAGCAGCATTTTCGTTCTGCTGGCGCTGGCCATGTTCGGAGTCTACAAGCTGCAATTGCCGTCTGGCTGGCAGAGTCGTGTGCATGACTGGAGCAGCCGGCACCAGGGTGGCACCTTCCTGGGTGCGGGCGCCATGGGTTTCTTCGCGGCACTGATCGTGGGCCCCTGCCTCGCCCCGCCGCTGGCCGGTGCCCTGCTGTATATCGGACAAACCGGTGATCCGCTGCGCGGCGCCACCGCCCTGTTCAGCATGGGACTGGGCATGGGTGTGCCGCTGATCATTCTCGGCACCCTGGAAGGCCGCCTGTTACCCAGAGCGGGCGCCTGGATGGAACGTGTCAATCATATCTTTGGCGTCATCCTGCTGGGCGTCGCCATCTGGCTGTTGAGCCGTGTGATTCCCGCCCAATGGAGCATGGCGCTATGGGCGGCGCTGGTCATTGGCAGCGGCCTGCACATGGGCGCTCTGGAGCGTGGCAACGATAGCGGCTGGGCCCATGCGCGCCAGGCAGTGGGCCTGGTGGCTCTGCTTTTCGGCATCATGATCTTCATCGGCGGCATGCTTGGCAGCGATGATCCACTGCAGCCCTTGCCGGCGCGAGGCTTTACGCAGCAGTCGGCGGAATCCGCGCATGCGGTCAGTTTTCAGCGCATCAAGACAACAGAAGAACTGGACGCCGCCCTGCTGAGCGCCAGACAGCAAAACCGCCCCGTGATGCTGGATTTCTACGCCGACTGGTGCGTCAGCTGCAAAGTGATGGAAGCCAAGGTATTCCCGGCGCCCGAGGTCAAGGCGGAGCTTGATCAGCTCATCCTGCTGCAGGCCGACGTGACTGCCAATGACGCCATAGATCGTGAGCTCATGCAAAGCCTGGAAGTCATTGGGCCACCCACCATGATCTTCTATGACCGGAACGGACAGGAGCAACGCCACCTGCGGCTTGTCGGCGAACTCGACGCAACGGCGTTTGCGGCCCATCTGCAGCGCTTGCTCACACCATGAAGAAAATCTTGTTACTGACAGCGGCAGCGGTCCTGGCGCTGCTCGCCGGCCTCAGCAGTTTTCTGCTGGTAGAAAAACCGGACAGTGGCGTCCAGCGTATCGATTTTCAGATGACCGATATGCAGGGTCGCCTGCGTCACGCCAGCGAATGGGACGGACAGGTTGTGCTTATCAACTTCTGGGCGCCCTGGTGCGCACCGTGCCGCGCAGAAATACCCTTACTCATCGATCTACAGAAACGTTATGCGGAAAACGGCCTGCAGATACTCGGCCCGGCGCTGGACAAACCCGAAGCCGTAGAGGCGTTTGCCGAGGAATACGGCATGAATTACCCCCTGTTTGCAGATATGAATGCCGTCATGGATCTGCAGGAAGCCTACGGCGACACGCGTTTGCCGTATACTGTGCTGCTCAATCGTCAGGGTGACGTCGCCTACACCCACGCAGGCGAACTGGAAGCCGCGGAGATCGAAGCCTGGATCAAGCGCATCATCACCGCCGAGTCAGACGACAAAACCCCCTAACTTACGCGAAAACCTTGTTATCTAACGCTAAATAATCCTTATTTCCCCGCAACTCGTCTCGGGGTGTACATTCGCGCCCTGCTCGTGCAGAATCCATGACAGGTTTTAATCAAAGCGCTGTTGCGCCTGTCCTATCGTGGCTAAACTGCTTCTGCTGAACGGACCCAATCTCAATCTCTTGGGACAACGTGAACCCGATATTTACGGCGCTACGACTCTGGCCGATATAGAAACCGCCTGCCAGGCGCTCGCCAGCGCACAGGGTCACGAACTGGATTGCGCGCAAAGCAACAGCGAATCGGACCTGATCCAGAAAATTCACGATGCCCGCACAGCCGGAGTTGCCTACGTGGTGATTAACCCGGCCGGCTTCACTCACAGCAGTGTCGCCCTTAGAGATGCGCTGTTGGCGACAGGTATACCCTTCATTGAGGTGCATCTGTCCAACATTCATAAGCGCGAGGCCTTTCGTCAGCACTCCTATTTTTCGGACATTGCCGAAGGCGTGATCTGTGGATTTGGCGCACTGGGTTACGAACTGGCGCTGCGCGCAGTATTTCAGAAACTTGGCCACTCTGACGCCAGGACTTCTCAAACATAAGGCCGCTCGACAGCGGACCATAAAACATCAAGGTTTAGGATCACATGGACATCAGAAAATTACGCAGCCTTATTGAACTGGTCGAAAATTCCGGTATCGCCGAGCTGGAGATCAGCGAAGGCGAGGAATCCGTACGCATCAGCCGTTATGGTCAGGCGCCCGTACATGCGCCGATGGCTGCCGTGCCGCAAACCAGCTACCTGCCCACGCCGCCGGCCGACGCCGCAAGCGGCGGCGCTGAAAAAACTGACAGCGCCAGCAGCGAGGCCGAACTGGAAGGTCATGTCATCCGCGCGCCCATGGTCGGCACGTTTTACAGGGCGCCCTCACCCGACGCCAAGCCCTTTGTGGAGAATGGCGACAAGGTGCAATCGAACCAGACACTCTGCATCATCGAAGCCATGAAGATGCTGAACCAGATTCACTCGGATGTATCGGGTGAAATCGTCGACATCCTGGTCGAGAACGGTCAACCGGTTGAGTTCGACCAGCCATTGTTTGTCATCGCTTAAAGCGGTTGCGCCATGCTTGAAAAAGTACTTATCGCCAATCGCGGCGAAATCGCGCTACGCATTCTGCGGGCCTGCCGCGAAATGGGCATTGATACCGTGGCTGTCTACTCCACCGCTGACCGCGAGCAAAAACACGTACTCCTGGCCGACGAGGCCGTGTGCATCGGCCCGCCCAGCTCCCGCGACAGCTATCTGAACTTCGGCGCCATCATCAGTGCGGCCGAAGTCACCAACGCCACCGCCATTCACCCCGGCTATGGCTTCCTTTCGGAGAACGCCGACTTTGCGGAAAGCGTGGAACGCAGTGGCTTCATTTTTGTAGGACCCACCGCTGAAACCATTCGCATCATGGGCGACAAAACCGCTGCCATTGCTGAAATGAAGGCCGCCGGCGTACCCTGCGTGCCCGGTTCCGATGGCGCCCTGGGTGACGATGACAAGGAAAACCTGGCCATAGCCGAGCGCATTGGCTACCCCGTCATCATCAAGGCGGCGGGCGGCGGTGGCGGCCGCGGCATGCACGTTGTACGTAGCAAGGACGACCTGCTGCATGCCATTGACATGGCCGGCACGGAAGCCGCCAGCGCCTTTGGCAACCCCGCCGTTTACATGGAGAAATTCCTGGAGAATCCGCGCCATGTGGAAATCCAGGTGCTTGCAGACGGCCAGGGCAATGCCATTCATCTGGGCGAACGCGACTGCTCCATGCAGCGCCGCCACCAGAAAGTGGTGGAAGAATCACCCGCGCCGGGCATTACCGAAGAACAGCGTGCGGAAATCGGCGGACTCTGCGTGCAGGCCTGCGAACGCATCAATTACCGTGGCGCCGGCACCTTCGAATTCCTCTACCAGGATGGCAGCTTCTACTTCATTGAAATGAACACGCGCATTCAGGTGGAACACCCGGTCACCGAAGAAGTCACCGGTATCGACCTGGTGCGCCAGCAGCTGCTGATCGCGGCTGGTGAAAAACTGGAATTGCGCCAGGAAGACATCCAGATCCGCGGCCATGCCATCGAGTGCCGCGTGAATGCCGAACACCCCCTGCTGTTCACACCTTCCCCCGGAACCATTACTCAGTACCACGCGCCGGGCGGACCAGGTGTACGTGTGGACTCACATTTGTACAATGGCTACAAGGTGCCGCCACATTACGACTCCATGATTGGCAAGCTCATTACGCATGGACAGGATCGAACGACCGCCCTGGCCCGCATGCGCAACGCCTTGCGTGAGGTGGTGGTGAACGGCATCCAGACCAATATTCCCCTGCATCAGCGGATCATGGATGATCCGGGATTCATTAAGGGCGGGGAGAATATCCACTACCTGGAGAAACAACTGGATCGCTGGGCGGATGACGAAACCTGAGCACCCTAGACAGCCATGGATTGGCTACAGATAAGTATAGAGACAGCAACACCGGAACCTGCTGAAGACTGCCTGCTGGAATCGGGCGCGGTCGCCGTGACCCTGGCCGACGCCGCCGACCAGCCTCTGCTGGAACCCCTGCCCGGCACCACCCCGCTGTGGGACCGGGTCATGGTCACGGGACTCTTTCCCAGCGATCAGGATCCCGATGCGATCAAGCGCGCCCTGCAAAGCGGCCTGCATCTTGCCACGCCACCCGATTGCCGGATCACCTTGCTGGAAGATCGCGACTGGGTGCGGGCCTGGATGGAGCGCTACGAACCCCTGCGCTTCGGTGAACGCCTGTGGATTTGTCCGCATCATCATGAAGTCCAGGTTGCGGATGCCATCGTCGTCAAACTGGACCCCGGACTGGCTTTCGGCACAGGAACTCATCCAACCACTGCACTTTGCCTGCAATGGCTGGACCAGGCCGACCTGAAGGGGAAGGCTGTGGTCGATTATGGCTGCGGATCAGGCATTCTGGCGATTGCCGCAGCCATGCTTGGCGCCGCATCGGTTATCGCCGTGGACATCGATCCCCAGGCTCTGGCCGCCACAGCTGACAACGCCCAACGCAACGGCGTATCCGAACGCATTCAAGTCGGCCTGCCGGATGACATTCCCGAACTGGGAAAGCAAAGGCAGGCAGACATCGTCATTGCCAACATATTGGCGGGCCCCCTGCAGGAACTGGCGCCACAGCTTCAGGGCCTGCTGAACGACCCGGGTCAACTGGTCCTGGCCGGCTTGCTGGACACGCAAATGCAGGATGTGCAGCAAAGCTATGCTGAACATATCCAATGGCAAACACCGGCAAAACTGGAAGGCTGGACACGGCTCAACGGTCAGCTGGATACAAAAGGAGCCGCGACTTGAAACCTGGTTTACTGTTCGCAGCCCTGCTGCTGACAACCATGCCGGCACCCGCCGAGCAAAGCGCGGAACTGCACCTGTTGCTGGAAGGAACCGAACGCTTCCAGCAGAACGTTCTGGAACTGGAAGCTGACCTGCTTCGCCTGGAACAGGACAGCGCCCACCCCGAACGGGGACGTGCAAGCCTGTTCCTCAACACAGCCCTGGGTGGCCGTTATCGCCTGGAAGAAATCGCTGTACAGCTTGATGGCGAACCCCTGCTCAAGCAGAGCTATTCGCTGCAGCAGCGGCGCGCACTGAGCCAGGGCACCAGCCAGCCGTTGAAGGTGCTGTCACTTCCCCCGGGTGAACATGTATTGAAAATAGATTTCATGGTCGGCGAAGGGCAGAAGCGCCATCGCGGCCACAGCGAGCTGAAGTTCAGGCACGGCAAGCAGGAAACCTGGATAGAACTGCGGGTGGAAGACGTACCGGGTGAAATCTTCAGCCCACAGCAGCCTGATGGCACGCAAACAGAAACGCCGCGCCGGGTAGAAATGACTGTGCAGGCCTGGGAGGCGCCCAAATGAGCATGCATCATCGCCGCCTCCTGCTGACGCTGTGTCTGCTCGCTGGCACTGCGGCGCAGGGCGCCGGACCTCGCGACAACCCCCTGCTCGAGCCCAAACTGCCGGATTTACCCGATCTCTACGGCAACGAAGCGCAGGACAAGACAGCTCCCCAGCCCGATGAGGAATTTACGCCACCGCGCGCACCCACCGTGCATCGACCCGCGACATTACGCGAGCTTGCCTCTGGCAGCCGTCTGGCCAGCCCCGAGATGCGAGCAGAACTGCAGCGCCAGATTGCGGAATACCATAACTTGACGGGCAACCCGGATACCGCCCTTACGACTCTGCTGGCCGCCAGAGCCCGTGACTGGCTGTCCTTTGACAACGACAAAATCGCCCTGGATGCAGCACGGCTGTATCACCGTCTCGATTTGCCGATAGAAGCCGAACGGCTTTATGCAGGCCTACCGGAATGGCAGGTACCGCAGGACGAACGTCAGCGCTTTCTCATCGACCGGGCGCAAAGCCATTATGATCGTGGCGACAACCGCAAAGCCGCTCAGATGCTGGAAGCACTCGGCACGCCCGCCGACCTGGCCATTGCCAACCGGGCCGAGAGCCTGCGTATCCGCATCCTCATGGCCCAGGGCCGTTTCAGCGAAATCAATCGCCTGTTCGAAGAACAACTCGGCCGCCCCCGCAACAATCTGTATACGCGCTATAACCTGGGCGTTTCCATGGTGGCCGGCGGGCAAACCGGCGAAGGTATCGGTCAGCTCGATGAACTCGGCAGCATTCCGGCCGTAGATCCCGAACCTCTGGCCTTGCGCGACCAGGCGAACCTCAGTCTCGGCTGGGCCTTTCTGCAGGCAGGCCAGGGCGCCACCGCCCGGCCATTTCTTCGCCGTGTACGGCTGGATTCCGCCGCATCCGGCAAAGCCCTGCTCGGCCTGGGCTGGGCCCTGCTTGCTCCTGATGGCGAGCCTCAACAAAAAACCATCACCCGTCTGCAGAACTGCCTGGAAGATCCCGCGCAGATTTTGCAAAGTACGACCGCTGTGATGCGACGACCAGCACGCGAATCCTGCGGCAAACCCAAGGTATTCCGTTACCGGCGGGATCTCGAATTCGAGGCGGGCGAAGAAAATGCGCACAAGCGCCTGCGTGGCGCTCTGGCTGCCTGGGAACGCTTGATGAACCGCCCTGCCAGCGACCCATCTGTGCAAGAGGCCTTACTGGCGCGAGGCTATGGCCTGGAGCAACTGCAGCTGCCGCGCGAAGCCGCCAGCGCCTACCGGCTTGCCATCCAGAAACTGGAAAAAGAGCAGCAAAACCTGCAATCAATCCGGCAAGCCTTGCTGCAGAAGCCTCTGACCCTGCTGGACATGAACGCCAGCGAGCAGGCCTACCTGAGCGAGCTGATCAGCAGCCCGCAGTTTCAGGAAACCCGCTTGAGCATGAAGGCTCTGCAAGGTTACGGCCAGCGTCTGCGGGCACTCGATGGCCGGCTGAACAAACTCACAGGCGGCGAGAAAGTCAGGCATGAGGCCATCAGGCAGCGACTGACCCGGATGCAGGCCCGGCATCGTTCACTGCTCGCCAGCTACGAAGATGTTCTGCTGCGACTGGCCGAACGGCAGTTCGAGGCACGTAGCACACAGCTCAACACCTACCTGAAACGCGCCCGGCTGTCGCTGGCCCAACTGCATGGACAAGGCTCATGAGACTCTGGCCTGTTCTGCTGCTGGGTGCGTCCCTGCTCGCTGCCTGTACGGCACGTGAACCCGTACAGATTCAAAGCGAGGAACGTATCGGCAGTATTGAAACGCGCCCGAACACGCCGGTGCAGGAAGCAGAAATTTCCGCGCCGGACACTGGCGAAGCGCTGGCGCAATATGAAGCCCTGCTGCGCGAAGAAACCGATCCCGGAAAACGCGCACAGCTGGCGCAGCGTGCTGCTGAACTGCGCCTGCAACTGGCTGCCGAACAGGGGCCGGTCAAGAGCGGCAGCCCGTCAACCCGGGGTACCGATCAAAGTATTCAGCTGCTGGAAGCTTCATTGTCGCCCGCAGCCGGCGAGGCGGGTAACGACCAGATTCTCTATCAGCTGGCCCGCGCCTATGACCTGGCTGGCCAGCCGAAGAAATCGCAGCTGGCGCTTACCCGGCTGATCAACGAACATCCGCGTTCCGGCTACTACGACGAAGCGCTTTTCCGCCGCGGCGAACGGCATTTCATCAATGCGCAATACCGGCAGGCAGAAGCTGATTACGCCGCCCTGCTCGGCAGACAGGGGAACTCGGCCTTCGTTGCGCCAGCCCGGCACAAGCTGGCCTGGGCCATCTTCAAACAAGGCCGTTACCGCGAAACCCTGCATAAACTGCTGCCTCTCCTGGACCAGCAACTCGGCCCGGAAAGACTGAGCGCAGACGGCGCCAGCCTGAACCTGAAATCCATGGATGCGGCGGCGCGCGAACGCCTGCAGGACAGCGTACGCGTCGCCGTACTGAGCTACGCCCTGCTGGGTGGCGAGTCTCATATCCCTGCCTCGCTGCGGGGCCACCCCCAGCATTATCGCGCCCTGCTGTATATGCAGCTGGCAAACCTGTATGAAGAACGCGGCCATCCCGAACAGGCAGGACGCATTCTCAGGGATTTTATTGGACGCTATCCGGATGACCCGGCCATCACGGTGGCCCGGCATCGGATGATCACCCTGCTCGACCAGAGCGGAGATCAACAGGAAGCACTTCTGGCACGGGCCAATTTTGTCAGCAGCCAGCTTGGCAGCCAGGATCCGCAAACCCGCGAGTTACTGGACCGGGATCTGGATTATCTCACTCGCTACTACCATGCCAGGGCCCAGGCCACAGCACCGGCGCAAAACCGCCCATACCGGGAGGCGCTCCGCTGGTATAGCCAGTTGCTGGATGCATTCCCGGAACGGCACGACAAACGTTATCTGATGGCCGAATTGATGCTCGATCATGGCGAGCATCTGCAAGCGGCCCCGCATTTTGAAAAACTCGGCTACGAAACCCCTGGTTTTGACAAGGCGCGTGAAGCCGCCTATGCAGCCCTGCTGGCCAGACGCAAGGCCGGTCAGGGCGCAGCTGAAGCCGGGCTGCGTTTCGCCAATGCCTATCCGGATCATAAGGAGACGACCACCATACTCGTAGCCGCGGCGGAATCCCGTTACGCACAGCAGGAATATGCCCAGGCCATCAAGCAGGCTGAAACCCTGTTGCATGGCCAACTGCCACTGGAACAACGTCTGGCCATGCTGTCCCTGGTTGCGCATGCCCATTTCGAACTGAATGACTATGCCGCCAGCGAACAGGCAGCCCGCGACTGGCTGGATATGGCAACCCAGCGGCATGCCGATCAACCTGTCTTGCAGAGTCTGCTGGCCAACAGCGTTTACCGTCAGGCACAGGCAGCCCGGGAAGCGGGCGATCCGCAAACTGTGCAACAACTGTTGCGTCTGCGAAGCCTGGCGCCAGCCAATCTCGACAACCCGGCCGGCCGACTCCGCGCCAGCGCCAGCCTGCAGGCTGCACAGTTACAACTTAACAGCGAACAATGGTCGGCGGCGGCGCACACGCTGGAAGAGCTGCAACGCGCTTTCCCCAAGCATCCGAAACAGGCCGAGATTGCACGCGGACTCGCGCTGACCTATGAGAAGCAGGGCCAGCAGGAAAAAGCCGCCGCGGCCTACGCCCGCTTTGGCCAGGCCACGGACGACCCGGAACTGCGCCGGGCGGCGGCATTCCAGGCGGCCGAGCTGCATTACCAGGCCGGCCGCCTGGGGCCCGCAGCCGAGGCATTTACTGCTTATTGCCAAGCCCACCCACGACCACTGCAGGACCACCTTCAGGCACAAAACCGGCTGGTAGACATTTATACCCGTCTGAACGATAGCCGCCGTCTGGAGTGGTTGAGGAAAATCGTGCAAACGGATGCTTCCGCAGGCAGTCAGCGCAGCGACGTCAGCCGCAGCCTGGCAGCCAATGCAGCATTGCAGCTGGCCGATGCCGAAGCGGCCGCCTACCACCGCAGCGCACTGCGCCCGCCACTGGACCAGAGCATAGTTAAAAAACAGACGGCCCTGGAAACAGCCCTGAACGCCTACAGCAAGGCGGCCGATTATGCCGTGGCGGAAACCACCACGGCGGCAAGCTATCAGATCGCCGAACTCTATCGTGACTTCGCCGCCTCCCTGCTGAAAGCCCCACCGCCCGGGAACCTGTCCGCAGCCGAACGCGACGAAATGCAGGTGTTGCTGGAAGAACAGGCCTTTCCGCTGGAAGCAAAAGCCATCCAGATTCATGAAACCAACGTGGCGCGTCTGCAACAGGGTCTGCATGACCCCTGGATCGGCAAGAGCCTGCTGGCACTCATGGAACTGGTGCCTGGTCGTTATGCCAAGCGCGAACAGAGTGACCCGGGCGCCAGCGCCGCAAGCGGAGATGAAGAAACCCTGCTGACCCAGGCCAGGAACGCACATGGTGATCTGCAAGCCTGGCTGAATCTCGGCATGTTCTACGCCGGCAGGGACAACCCCGCGAGAACCGAATGGGCGCTCAAGCATGCCACCACCCTGAGTCCCGGCCAGGTGGCCGCACTGAATGAACTGGGCATCGCCCAGCGCAAGCTGCAGCGTCTCGCCGAAGCCGAGCAAAGCTACAAGCAGGCCCTGACCGTACGTCCCGACTACGCACCGGCACATCGCAATCTGGGCATTTTGTATGATCTGTATCTGGGCCGTAAGCAAGAGGCCCTGAAGCATTACCGGCGCTACGCCGACCTGCAACCTGACAACGAAGCGGCGAAATTATGGATCGCGGAACTCGAACAGCAAGCCTCATGAAAGTCGCGCATACCGTTGCTATTGCAGCCCTGCTGACGATTCTGCCCGTCTATGTCCAGGCAGAGGACGGTGACGGGCGTAACGTCATTAATCAGGCGCAAGAACTGCCCCAGGGCCTGGCCATTGTGCCCTGGAAGAAAACACCGGCCGAAGCGCTGGAAGAAGGACCGGTCAGACTGGTGGAAGAACCGCTGCGGTCCATTGACCCGGAAGTCTTCCGCCGTCAGCTGGGGCTCGACTCACCCCCCTCCCGCACTCAGCCTTAAGGAGAGGTGCATGGAACTCTACAATACGATCGTGGCTTTTTTTCAGGATGGCGGCCTGTTCATGTTCCCCATCCTGCTGGTGCTGGCCATTGGCCTGGCCATAGCGCTGGAACGCTGGGTTTATCTGGAACGCAGCATGAGCAGCAATCAGCGTGACTGGAAACGACTGGCGCCCATTGTCACCGACGGACGCTTTGACGCAGCCATGGCCGCCACTGCGCATGCCGACAGCGCCATCAGCCAGATCCTGAACTCAGGCCTTGAACGTCACCGCTCATCCGGTCAACGGGAAGACATCGAGATGGCCATGGAAGAACGCATGATGGAGGCTCTGCCTCAGTTCGAGCGACGCACCCACTATCTGGCCACCTTCGCCAATATTGCCACCCTGCTCGGCTTGCTGGGCACCATCATCGGCCTGATCCGCGCCTTCACCGCCATTTCCAATGTCGACCCGGCACAGAAAGCCGATCTGCTCTCCGCCAGTATTTCGGTAGCCATGAACACGACGGCCTTCGGCCTGATGGTGGCCATCCCGCTGCTTTTGATCCACAGCTTCCTGCAAGCGCGCACCACTGAAATTATCGACAGCCTGGAGATGGCTGCGGTGCGCTTCCTGAACCTGGTGACCCGTTAAGGACTCCATGAAATTCACCCGGCGGCGGCGTAGCGCCACGCGGCGACAGGAAGTCGCGGAACTCAATATCACTGCCTTCATGAATTTGATGGTAGTGCTGGTGCCCTTTCTGCTGATTACCGCGGTCTTCACGCGCAGCGCCATCCTGGAGCTGAACCTGCCGGCCGCCGACAATGCCGAAGCCGAACAGCCACCGCCACGTCCCCAGATAGCTATTTACCCGGACAGACTCGCATTCAGTGACGGCCGCAGCGAAGCCCGCAACCTGCCCTGGACAGGCTCAGTCGAGCGTGAGTTGAAACCATTGCAGCAATGGCTGATTGACTATCAGGCACGCCACCCGCAAACGCAGGAAGCATTACTTCTGGTCGCCGGTGAAGTCGATTACGAATCACTCATCAAGGTCATGGATGTGATCCGCAGTCAGGCAGTGCGACGCCCTGACGGCAGCATTGAATATCAGCCCCTGTTCCCGGATATCTCCCTGGGAGATGCCCCGGAAAGCGGGGATTCGTCATCATGAAAATGTCGCGACGCGCCAAACGTATGGCGCTGCATCATCGCCGACACAAAGGGACCGGCGCGCTTAACATGGTCTCGCTGATGGACATCTTTACCATCCTGGTGTTTTTTCTGCTGGTCAATGCCAATGAAGTGGAATTGATCACACCGCCCAAGAGTGTTTCCCTGCCTGAGTCCACTGCGCAGGCACGTCCACAGCAGACTGTCACTGTCACGGTTTCGCCCGACGCCATTCTTGTCAATGAACGCAAAATCCTTGGCATCAGCAGGCAGTTGCTCGCGGGCGAAGGCCCCCTTAACAGCCTGGTCAAGGCACTGGCCGCGCTTGAAAATGCTCAAGACACTGAGCATGCAACCTTGACCGTGCTTGCTGACCGCAGCATCGAGTACGCCCTCATCAAACGGATTCTGCAAAGCGCTACTGCCGCCGGGTTCGCGGATATTGCCCTGGCGGTACTGCAGGCACCCGAGGCTCTACCATGAACGGCGCTGGCTGGGCGCCTGCCAGCATTCCTGCTCTGCCGTGGAGTGGAAGCCCGGCTGAAGTCAGGCGCTTCAACCGCTTTCTGTTCGCCACCCTTTTCCCGGCATTATTGATCAGCGCGATCGTCCCGCATCTCCCTGTTAGCGAGGCACCGCCTCAGGTGATGGAGGATGAAAAACCACGCCTGGTCAAACTGCGTTTCGAACCCGAACCTCCGCCACCGCCCCCGGTGCTCGAACCCGCGCCCGTGCCTGCCCCTGTTGTCGCGCCCAGGCCGGCGCCTCAACCACCGGCGCCGGCCACCAGTGCCGCACGTGCCGAAAAACCCAAGGCACCCGAACCCAAAAAAGTCGATCGTACCGCGGAAATCCGTCAATCCCTGCAAAGACTTCGGGATAATCCGGCCATCCTGTCATCCCTGGCAGAGCGCCCGCTGAAACAGGCGGTCAGCGCCGATGCACCCAATAATGAAAGACTCAGCGCAGAACTGGACCAGGGTGCTACCGAAAGTGGGCGCCCCACGCCACGGCGACAACAGGGAGAACTGGCGCTCAGTGGTCATGCAAGCACACGTATCGCCGCCCCCCAGGCAGGCAGCGGCCATAATGACGCACAGGGTGACGGCCGTCGCCAGGGTGGCGGCGGCAGCGGCCGTAGCAGTCAGGAAATCCAGTCAGTCTTCGATCGCCACAAAGCCTCGATCAACGCCATCTACGAACGTGCCTTGCGCAACGATCCGCAGCTGGCCGGCAAGATCGTGTTGCGCCTGACCATCGAACCTTCCGGTGAAGTCAGTGCCTGCAGTGTCATCGACAATCAACTCAAGGACACAACGATTGCAGCGCAGGTCGTGCGACGCGTGAAGCTTTTCAATTTTGGCGCCAAGGCTGTACCTGCCGTCACCATTGATTATCCGATTGAGTTTTTCCCGGCCCGGTAAACAGAAAAACTGTCATATTTCTGTCATAAAAAACCGGCTTTATCCAGAAGGGTTTTGAGCGTATGATGATCGGCTCTCTGTCATTTACAGCTGCCGTCACAGAACTGAAATGTCGCCCAAACAAGCCAGCGCCAATCGCAAACAAAGCAAGCTTAATGGCGCTCGCCTGCTCAGCGAGCACGTCGAAGAAAGCATGACCCAGTACTTCGAAGCACTGAATGGCACTCCTCCGTCCGACATCTACCGCATGGTTCTTGAGCAGGTTGAAGACCCGCTGCTGCGCACCGTCATGAACTACAGCGAGGGCAACCAGTCCCGTGCCGCGGAAATTCTCGGCATGAATCGCGGCACCCTCCGCAAGAAACTCAAACAGTACGGTATCGACGCCTAAGCCCACCCTTTTCCAGAGAGCGACCCAGCCAATGGCCAAAATTCGGCGCGCGCTGATCAGCGTTTCCGACAAATCCGGTATTGAAGATTTTGCCCGCGAACTTGCCGCATCGGGCGTGGAAATTCTTTCTACCGGCGGCACAGCCAGACTCCTCGCAGATGCCGGCATCCCGGTAAAAGAAGTATCCGAACACACAGGTTCACCTGAAATCATGGACGGCCGGGTCAAGACCCTGCATCCGAAAATTCATGGCGGCATCCTGGCCCGGCGCGGCACCGATGACGCAGTCATGCAGGAACACGGCATTGCCGCCATCGATCTGGTGGTCGTGAACCTTTACCCCTTCCAGGCCACCGTGGCCAAACCGGACTGCAGTGTGGCTGATGCTATCGAGAACATCGATATCGGCGGGCCGACCATGCTGCGTGCCGCGGCCAAGAATCATGCGCATGTCACTGTCGTAGTGAATCCGGATGACTATGCGGCGGTGTTGCAAGCCATGCGAGACAATGATGGCGTGGTCGACGACGCCAAGAAACGGGAACTGGCGATGAAGTGCTTCGAGCACACGGCCGCCTATGACGGCGCTATTGCCAATTACCTCGGCTGTCTCAACGAAGACGGCACAAAACAGGACTTTGGCCACAGCATCAATCTGCAATTCCTGAAGCGCCAGGACATGCGTTACGGTGAGAACCCGCATCAGTCGGCGGCCTTTTATGCCGAAGCCGGCGCCCCGGCCGGCAGCATAGCCACTGCGCGTCAGTTACAGGGCAAGGAACTGTCCTACAACAATATCGCGGATACGGATGCCGCCCTGGAATGCGTCAAGGCATTCGAAGAAGCGCCGGCCTGTGTCATCGTCAAACATGCCAATCCCTGCGGCGTCGCCCTCGGCGGTTCTCTTGCCGAGGCCTATGAACGCGCCTTCGCCACTGATCCCACTTCAGCTTTCGGCGGCATCATCGCCCTTAACCAGGTGCTTGACGCCGATACCGCAAAGGCCATTATCGACCGGCAGTTCGTGGAAGTGATTGTAGCGCCCGAAGTGTCCCCGCAAGCTCTCGAAGCCCTGGCGGGCAAGACCAATGTCCGGGTGCTTGCCGTTGGCCGGTGGCAACAGGCAGCGGCGACTTATGACCTCAAGCGCGTAGGCGGCGGCCTGCTGGTACAGGATCAGGACCAGGGACGTATCACCGCAGCTGACCTGAAGGTAGTAAGCAAACGTCAGCCGACCGAACAGGAACTTTCAGATCTGCTCTTTGCCTGGCGAGTGGGGAAATACGTGAAATCCAATGCCATCGTCTATGCCCTGCAAGGCCAGACTATCGGTGTCGGCGCCGGCCAGATGAGCCGCATAGACAGCGCCCGTATCGCGGGTATCAAGGCAGCCAATGCCGGGCTGCAGGTAGCCGGTTCCGTCATGGCTTCGGATGCCTTCTTTCCTTTCCGCGACGGCATCGATGCCGCCGCCGAAGCCGGCATCCGCGCAGTCATTCAGCCGGGTGGATCTATTCGTGACGAGGAAGTGATCGCTGCCGCCGACGAGGCCGACATGGCCATGGTTTTTACCGGCATGCGGCATTTCCGGCACTAGACGTCTGCCGGTTTGGAAATACCCCTCCAGATCATTTCGAACAGCTGATTCGCAATGCCGGTAAGGCTGTAGTCCTCGCCGCGAATAATCCACATGGTGACATTACGGCTGGCCGTGCCGATAACGAAATCGATGATCATCTTCTCGTCGAGTTCGGGATCAAGCACTCCCTTGGCCTTGCCCTCATTGATCACGCGGATAAAAACATTGAACAGTTCCGGCTGACGGAAGGTATCGGTTTTGCGCCAGGTATTCAGATACACCGAACTCATCAGTAGCTGAGCCACTTCCGGATTCTTCTCATAGAACTCCAGGGCCAGCCAGAAGACCTTGCGAAATTTTTCCTTGAAATCCTCCATGCCCTGCAGATGATCGATCATGCGCTTGGCCAGGCGTGACAGCCAGGTATCCAGACTGGAGAACAGCAGGGTCTCCTTGTCGCCGTAGTACTTGTAGATTGTCTGCAGGCTGACATTGGCCTCGCGCGCAATCTCGATCAGGCTGACCTTGTGAAACTCACGGCCTGAAAAGGTATACAGCACCGCCTGTTCAATTCGCGCCCGCGTGCTGGGTTCCATCTCATTGAGTGGCTTGTTGGCTTTGCTATTCATGTAATCTCTCTGACTTCAGAGCAAGTAATCAATGTTACCAAAATTTGAATTACTCCACTACTTCATTAAATATTTCATGGAGTTAATCAATACCCCGGCGTATGTTTTAAAAAGAATTACAGGGGAAAAGCTTGATTTATCAATGACACTCGGATAATTTTATACACCGTACGATACCGTATGGTGCGAAACAGGGATACGCAGCCCTGTTACCTGGCACCCACAATCCAACACCGCTCCTTTTTCGAATCTGCATCAATCATTGCAGGGAGAGAATTATGTTTGGAATGCTTCTGAAGACCATGAAGTCCGGCGGCATGCTGCCCAAGATTTCGGACACCGAGCGCCTGGCGCTGGAATCCGGTGATGTCTGGGTAGACGGCCAGCTGTTCTCGGGTAACCCCGACTGGCGCCAGATGATGGCCGAAGGCTATGCCAAGCTCAGCGAAGAAGAGCAGGCCTTCCTGGACGGGCCCACTGAAGAACTCTGCAAGATGTGCGACCCCTGGACCTTCAGCAAGCGCGCACAGGTGCCCGAGCATATCCTTGAATTCATCAAGGAAAAGGGTTTCATGGGCATGATCATCGACAAGAAATGGGGCGGCCTCGGCTTCTCTCCCACTGCCCGCGGCCTGGTCATGGCGAAACTGTCGCCTTACTGCCCGAGCGTAGGCACCGTGGTGGTCATTCCGAACTCTCTGGGTGCAGCCGAACTCCTCCAGCACTACGGCACCGATGAGCAGAAGCAGCACTACCTACCCAAGCTGGCTTCCGGCGAATACGTGCCCTGCTTTGGCCTGACCGAACCGACTGCTGGTTCAGATGCCGCTTCCATCAAGGCCGATGGCGAAGTCTTCAAGGACGACGATGGCGAGATCAAGATTCGCCTGAACTTCCGCAAGCGTTACATCACCATGGCGCCCATCGCCAACCTCATTTCCGTGGCTTCGGTATTGCGTGACCCGCAGAACCTGCTGGGCAAGGGCGAAGACCTCGGGATTACCGTAGTACTGGCCGAGAAAGGCACCGCAGGTTTGCAGATTGGCGATCGTCACTGGCCCATCGGCGATCCGTTCTACAACGGTCCCATCGTCGGCAAAGACGTGGTTGTACCGCTGGAGAACGTTATCGGCGGTCAGGCTGGCGTTGGCCAGGGCTGGCGCATGCTGATGGAACAGCTGGCCGGTGGCCGCGCAGTCTCACTGCCAGCCGGTGGCGTAGGCGGCGCCAAGTTGAGCGCCTCTGTTGTCGGCGCCTACTCCATGGTGCGCCAGCAGTTCGGCATGCCCATCGGCCAGATGGAAGGTATCGAAGTCCCGGTGGCGCGCGTTGCCGCCATGTCCTATCAGATGGATGCAGGACACCGTTACGCGCTCAACGCGCTGGATAACGGCATTGCCCCGCCGGTGGTGTCCGCCATTCTGAAATACCATACGACGGAACAGGCCCGTCAGCTGAGTGTGGACACCATGGATGTGTTCTCCGGTTCCGGCGTCATGCAGGGTCCGAACAACATCCCCGGCATTGCCTATCAGGCCGCCCCGGTATCCATCACAGTCGAAGGCGCGAACATCATGACGCGCACGCTGATCATCTTTGGTCAGGGCGCCACGCGCTGCCATCCCTATGCACAGCAGGTGCTGGCCGCGGTGGATGCTGAAGACGTCTCCGCCTTCCGCAAGAACCTGCTGGGCTGGATCGGTCACATCGGCATGACCTTCCTGCGCAGCCTGGTGCGCGGTCTCACCCGCGGCTACAGTGCCGGTTCCCCGGTCGCCGGGCCCACCGCCACCTACTTCCGCCGCCTGGGCTGGGCCAGTTCGCGCTTTGCGCTGCTGACCAACCTGGCCATGCTCACCATGGGCAGCAAGCTCAAGGCCCGAGGCCGCCTGACTGGCCGCTATGCCGATGTATTGAGCTGGATGTACATGGGCTTTGCCACCCTGCAGCGCTGGGAGGCCGAAGGCCGCCAGGAAGCCGATCTGCCAGTGGTGCGCTTTGCCATGGATACCGCCCTGCAGCGTATCCAGGAAGGCTTTGAGGGCATCTACGCCAACTTCGATGCCCCGGTGATCGGTCTGTGGCTGCGCACTGTGGGCCGTATCCTGCTGCGCATCAACCCGATCGGTACCGGCCCCACGGACAGCCAGTATCACGAGACGGCCAAGACCATTCAGAGCCTGAACCCGACCTATGACCGCATTACCGACGGCGTCTTCCGTCCGGCGGCGGACAAGGCCGGTGCGGGGCGTCTGCTGGAAGCCTTCCGACTGGTGTGTGAAGCCCAGCCGGTGTTTGCCAAGATTCAGGCGGCACAGAAGGCGCGCAAGCTGCCGCGCGGTCATGTGGAAGACGTGGCGCAGGCGGCGGCGGATGCCGGCATCATCACGAC
>CAJXLF010000016.1 GCA_913055805.1 uncultured Salinisphaerales bacterium | reverse complement strand
GTATCGAACTCCCCTGCAGGTCGAGCAGGCAACTACCATGATTTAATTACGGTGTCCGGGAACGTCAGTACAGCCCAATCAGACCCCTTTTACGCTTTTGATTCTTTTATCCCCTTGTTAGACGCTGGGTACTAAACTGAAGCACTACAGTCTGGGGATCAGAAAATGCCAGTCTACGAAACAACCTTCGAAGTTCAGGCATCCGCGGACCGGGTTTGGGACGTTCTCACACGCCTGGATCTCTACCCTGAGTGGAATCCGCAAATACCACTGGCCAGCGGCGAGATGCGCGTGGGGTCAAAAATCAATCTGCGGCTCTGCATGCCGGGAAGACCGGCCATGGACGTTTCTGCAACTATCGAGGAATTCGAGTTCAATCAATTAGTTACATGGAGAGGCCATGTTGTTGCGCCATGGTTCTTTGAAGGCTACCGGCGGTTTGCCATTGCAAGCATTGACGGCACCCGGGTTCGGGTTACGCATGTTGAAGACATACATGGATTGCTCGGCCCGCTATTCTCTCTAGCGATGGGAGGCCCCTGTGAAAGCAGTCATCATGCACTGAATGAGGCCATCCGTGTTCGGGCAGGGCCCTTGGAAGAAAGGGATAGGAGTAAATTGGCTTAAGAATCGCCCTACATAATTCCGACATTGGCTTTCATCCGAGCAGTCCTATGAACATTAACCAGATCAACAAGCGCCTGTTTAATTCGCTCATTCACGTCACGCATTGGCTGACGGAAACGCCGAGGCGGAATATCCTGGGGAAGCCCTTGGTGCGTGGGCTGGGTTCGCTGACGACGACTGTGAAGAAGGCTGAGCGCAAATCTTCACCGCAGGAGGCCGCCGAAGAGTGGCAGCGGATGTTTCCTTCCAGGAAGATGGTTCCAATCACGGAAATCACCGACGATGTCGTGTATGCAGAAATTCACAGCGAGTGTCCGTATCGCGGAAGCGGAAACGTTGCCGGCTGTCAAAGAATGATGGAATACGACAGGAAGTTGATGGAGGAAATCGGTGCGGAATTCGTCGTGGTGCGATCTCAGGCGGAGCCAGGCGTCACTCACTGCCAGGTCGCGATTGGAAAACACGGGAGCGCAATGCCAACCTCGGCCCTGGACCGTGTTTCCGGCGGCACGGCTAAACCAGAAAGCTAGCGAGTAGCTGTAGGGGAAATAAATGAGCAAAGGAGCACTAATCTTCTTCTGCGGGAAAATGGGCGCCGGGAAAACCACCAAATCCCGTGAGATTGCCGAAGCAAGGAATGCTGTAAGGGTTTCTGAAGATGAGTGGTTAGAGGAAGTTTATCCCCGAAAAATAACTTCCCTCGAAGACTACATTGAGTACTCCGCCCTGCTCAGGCCGCCAATCAAGAAGCTCGTGCAATCAATCTTGATGACCGGGACTGATGTAGTAATGGACTATCCCGCCAATACCATTCAGCAAAGAAGATGGTTCAGAAGCATTTTTTCCGAGATCCAGGCGCCCCATGACTTGATCTACATCGACTTGCCAAACGAACTTTGCATAGAGCGGATCGCTAAAAGGCGCGCCGAACAGCCTGAGAGGGCGGCATCCGACACGGTAGAGATGTTTGAGCAGGTCACAAGGTATTTCGCGGCCCCCACCTTTGATGAGGGCTTTAATACAACGGTGATTTCAGAAAATGAATAACCCCCTCTTGCAAACCCTTCTCAACGATCCCACCGGCGGCCAGATCGCGGCTGGCATCATGATGATCCTGGTGTTTTCGTCGGTGGGGCTGATCGCGGCCGCGGCCACTGCCTATATAGCCCGCCGGGTCTTTCTCGGCTGGTACGGACGCATCTACTGGGCCGGCATGCTGATAGCGATTGCTGCCCTGTACATGGGCTTTGCAGCCTGGTTTCAGGCATCGCCTGAAGCCTGGACGACCGAATTGATCGGCATCGCCGTATTCGTCACGGTAGCAGCCGTAGGCGCATTTTCAGCGCCTTCTCTGGCACTGGGTTATTTGATGCACGGGCTTTGGGATGTTGCGCATAGCCTGTATGGCACAACTATTCTGGGCCATGTCGCCAGCGACATTCCGCTTGGCTATGACATGTTCTGCCTGGGCTATGACTTAACGGCCGCCGCCTACCTGGCCTGGTACCCGAAGGCCTGGGATCAACCTGCCCGGTTCAACCCGGCATTTTGGCGAAACCCCGACTGATAGAATCAATTTAAAGGGGGCAGACCCTTTTGTTTTCTGACGTGATTTCAATGACCAGGCACTTTACACCGCAAGCGTCCAGACATATGAATGTAAGTGACTGGCTTACCCAACAAATCATTGCCCCTCGCATCAGAGTGGTGGCAATCACCGGAGCAGCCGACCTGGGCAAGTCATATCTGGCCAGCAACCTCGCAGCCGAGCTAGATCGAATGGGTCAATCGGCAGTCTGCCTGGGACTGGATGCCTACCTGATCTCCCGAAATGAACGGGCGGCGCGTGGAATCAGCGGTTATGCTCCCGAGTCACATGACCTACGTTCGGCCAAGGCCGACATCGAACGCCTGTTGGCAGGCCAGCCCATCGAGTATTTTGAGTATCAACATGAGGAAGGCCGCAGGTCTGAGCAATCGAGCACTCTACCCCCTGCCGACAAGATCATTATCGAAGGCTTGCATGCCATGCATTCTTCGCTGGCGACCTTCGTGGATTTTTCAATATTCCTGTTTACTTCCGATGAGCTGCTTCGCCGCATCAGGAAAGAAGCGGATATGATCAAAAGAAGACTTTCCCCGGAGGAAGCCGAGAGACAGGCGACAAGCGAGATGGATAATTATCATCAATACGTGCATCTGTATAAGGCCGCCTGTGACGTTTGCCTCTACGTTGATGAACAGCATCAATATCACCTGGCATAACTATGCCCGGCAGAAAACGGGCTGTGTTAACTTTCCTGCGATTTACTAATCTGCTCACTCCTCCCCCTTTTCTGGAAGTAACCCCATGACCAAAAACTTTGCCGAACGCTACGGCCCCTGGGCACTGGTGACCGGTGCAGCAAAAGGACTGGGGGAAGAATTTTCACGGCAACTAGCCGGGCAGGGACTCAACATTGTGCTCGTTGATGTCGACAGCGAAGCCCTCGAACAAACGGCAGAAAGCATTCGCCGGGACTCCGGCCAGCAATGCCGCACGGTAGTCCTCGACCTGACCGCCAATGATTTTCTTGCCGAACTGCAACAGGCCATTGCCGGCCTGGACGTCGGCCTGCTGGTGAATAACGCCGGCATTGGCGGCATCGGACCCTTTCTGCAAAGCGATACGGCGATGCAGGAACGGGTCCTCCTGCTCAATACCCGCGCGCCCATGCTGCTCACGCACGCCCTGTTGCCGGCCATGGTGGCACGGGGCAAAGGCGGGGTGATTTTCCTGTCTTCCCTGTCCGGCGCGCAGGGCACGGCGCTGGTGGCCAATTACGCCGCCACCAAGGCCTGGAACCATGTGTTTGCCGAAAGCCTCTGGGATGAACTGCGCGGCACCGGTGTGGATGCGCTGGGCATTCTCGTTGGCGCCACCCGCACACCGGCCTTCATGAACTCAAAGCCGAATCTCGAGCGGGCCGGATTCGTGCCGGTAATGGATGTGGAAGAAACCGTGCGTGACGCACTCAACCAACTGGGCAAGACACCGAGCGCCCCGATTGGCCGCCTCAACCGCGTGCTCAATCTGTTGATGGTGAAACTGCTACCCCGCCGCCTGCTGATCCGGCTGGGCTCGGATGCCATGCGCAAGCTCTACGGCGACTGATGACTATCAGCGTGCTTATTCGCTCAGCTGTCGAATCCTGACGAGTAAAAGGGGTCGCAGTAAAAGGGGTCGGAGTAAATTACCGAAGTTTACTCCGACCCCTTTTACGTTCTGCTTGCACTGGCACTCCACTGACATAACGCTGTCAGCAGGCTGAATGTATGCTGGTATAACCAACCTTTGTCCATTCCTTCGCGGGAGAAGGAAACGACAAAACGCCGTCTGCTTCTGGAAGCAGGTGTAACCCCAAACAAGTAGCTCTGCCGCTCCACTGCCGTTATGAAGTCTCAGCACCGGAATAACAGTGTCGAGCCCCATTCAGTCACAAGGATTAATAAATGATCACTGGAAGTTGTTGTTGCGGCGCCGTCAGATTCGAACTAATGGCGGAACCCTCTATGCTGGGCACATGCCACTGCAGCCGGTGCCGCAAGGTGGGGGCAAGCGCCATTGCCTTCATCAGGAAAGAGGACCTGAAATGGATTCAGGGCCGGGATAACATCCAGGTTTTCGCGCCGACTGCGCCTTACAAATACAGCCGTTGTTTCTGCAAAACCTGCGGCACCTCCCTGGGAGAGATTCTTTCCGCGGAAGACAGCTTCCCCATTGCGGCGAATACGCTGGATACTGACATAAGCATTAAAAACAGCTTCCATGAGTTTGTGGCCGAAAAACCAGCCTGGTACGAAATCGGCGATGATGCCCGGCAATTTGAGGGACACCCTGTAGTGGAGTAGGCATTAAACCGCAACCGCCGGGTGTTACAGTTGCGACAGTAACTGAGCTGCGAATAACAACTGCCTTGAAATACGAATCTTTGGGACAGATGCATGTTTGAAAGACTGGTGGGGTTACATGTGGTGAATGAGGGGGGCTACCAGGCTTACCGGGAGGCCATGTACCCGATACTGCAGCAACACGGCGGGGACTTTGGCTACGACCTGAGAGTATCGGAAACACTGAAGAATCCGGCCGGGCACCCGATCAACCGGGTCTTCACGATTACATTTCCGGATGAAGCCGCCTCGGATGCCTTCTTCAGCAACGAAGACTATCTTGCCGTCAGGGCAGAACACTTCGAACGTTCAGTTGAACATGTGACAATCATCGCCACCTACGAAAAATAGTCTGGGCACTGAAGCCCATTCAGGCCTGTCGAACAAGGGGCCTTCTGCTCGACTAGCTTGAGTCAGCATATTCATGCGAAAAGGAGTTTCCCATGAGCAAGAACACTCAACCCAACCCCCACGTTGACGGTTTCATCAAGCGCTCTGAAAACTGGGGGCCCGAGTTCGAACAACTGCGCGCCATCATCCAACAGACCGAACTGAACGAAGAATTCAAATGGGGACATCCCTGCTACACCGTCGGCAAGACCAACCTGGTGCTGATGCAGGGATTCAAGGATGCCTGCGCCTTGCAGTTCAATAACGGCGCCTTGCTCAAGGACCCGAAAAAAATCCTGGAAATGCCCGGCCCCAATTCACAGGCGGCGCGCCGCATCAAGTTCACCAGCGTGGACGAGATCAAGAAGCTGGCACCGCTGCTGAAACGTTATCTTGAAGAAGCCATCAAGGCCGAGAAGGCGGGTCTGAAAGTCGAATTCAAGGAAACGTCTGAATTCGATTTCCCGGAAGAGTTTCAAAACAAACTGGATGAAATGCCTGCCCTGAAAGAGGCGTTTGAAGCCCTGACGCCGGGCAGGCAGCGCGGCTATCTGCTGCACTTTTCCAGTGCCAAGCAATCCAGCACCCGCACCGCCCGCGTTGAAAAGCACATTGACCGCATTCTGGATGGCCTGGGCCTGAACGATTAGTAAAGCAGCTGTGCCGCCCAGCCAGCCAGGTACAAACCCAGTCCGAACACGGCATGCGTGATCAGGCTCTGAATGCGGGCAGCTTTCGGGTTGGGCGTGCGTGAGGCAGCGATACCCGCGCCCATACCCGGCTGCATCAACAGGAAGGGCGCCAGGACGGTACTGATGCCCACCGCCAGGGCCGGCAGCAAGGAAGGCCGTTCGGCCCACTCCATACCGAAGAGCCCTATCAGTAACGCAGCGAAGCCAATACCCGTCAGATAATGTGTGATCCAACCGATGATCCGCTCGCCGGGTACTGCCTCGGCCCTGGCAATGGACTCATGCACGAAACGACCATGCGGCATATGGCCTACCCAGCGTCCGACCATGCCGTAATTGGGCAAAGGCACGCCCAACAGATGTTTACGCAGCATGCTCCACAAATCCATAACCACTGTGGCGCCTATACCCGTCATCAGAATCGATATCAGATAGTCCATGATTCACTCCCGAGATTGTCTCAAAGTCCAGCTACTGGCATGCTACGACTTCAAGTTCACTTTAAGTCAAGAGGTGCTCATGGATATCGCCGAAGTTGTCAGGCGCTCTGGCTTACCCGCCTCGACGTTGCGCTTTTACGAAGAGAAAGGGTTGATCACATCCATTGGCAGGCATGGACTACGCCGAACATTCAACCCTGATGTCGTTGAGCGACTTGCCCTGATCGCCCTGGGCCGTTCGGCCGGGTTTTCGCTGGATGAAATCGCCCGCATGTTCACACCGCACGGACGGCCGACAATTGACCGCAAGCTGCTGGCTGACAAGGCCCGAGAACTCGATGCCACCATTCAGAACCTGACCGCCATGCGTGATGGACTGGCACATGCTGCGGCCTGCCCCGAACCTGATCACTTCGACTGTCCCAAATTCCGGCGCCTGCTGAAGGCAGCGGCACTGGGCGTCATCCAGGCGCCAGACAGACCGCTTTCACCGGGCAAGGAACGCTCAGGCAAACAGCGGCAATGATGTTCATTCATTCGAGAACCCCAGCATGAATCACGCACCCGAACCGACTGCAGACAACAGCACACTAAACGTCTACGGCAGCACCGCCTCGTACTACACCGGCAAACTGGAAGCCTACCTGCGGGCCAAGGGCATTACCTACGAGCTGATTCCCTTTTCGGAACCGAACCTGCGCCGCTGTGCGAAACATACCGGCGTGATGCAGATTCCGCAGGTGGAGCGCGCCGATGGCAGCTGGCTGATCGACACCACCCTCATTATTGAATATTACGAACTTGAACGGCCGCAGCCGGCGGTTTCTCCCGCTGACCCGGCGCTGCGCTTTGTCAGCCGCCTGATCGAGGACTATGCCGACGAATGGCTGTGGCGTCCGGCCATGCATTACCGCTGGTCCTACCCGGAAACCGCGCGGCTCATGAGCAGCTGGCTGGCCGAACACCTGGCCGACAAGATTGCCCCGCAAGCAATGAAACGCCTGTGGTGGAAGCGGCGGCAATTCGGTGGCTTTGTGAAAGGCGACGGCGTCACCCGCCACACCCGCGCGGCAGTGGAAGCCAGTTACCTGGACACGCTTGCCGCTCTTGAGGGTATTTTCGCCAAACGTCCTTTCGTATTGGGCCAGCGGCCTGCGGAAGCTGACTTCGGCTTATTCGCCTCCATGTTCCGGCATTTTTCATGTGACCCGGCGCCGGCCCGCATCATGCGCGAACAGGCGCCCAGCGTATACGAGTGGGTAGCCAGAATGTGGAACCTGAATCCCGAAAAACTCTCCTCTCAACCCATGCCGGAGCGATTGCCGGATGACCTGGGCGCAATATTCAGGGCGATCACGGAGATTTACCTGCCCTACCTCGACGCCAATGCCGAAGCTTATGCACAGGGCAACAAGCGCGTGACCTATCAGGTACAGGGCGTGGCGTTCACCGAGCCCACCAAGCCCTACCGCGTCTGGTGCCGCGACCGCCTCCATCATGAATTCATGGCGCTGGCTCCCGATGCCCGCGCAGCCGTCGAAAAAGTGCTGAATTCAGACGAAGCCGTGCAGCGCCTGACCACCCCCTCTGCCCAGCCTGCGCCCGACCTGGTCGGCAGCCTGCCGATTACGAGCCCGGCAAAGTCGAAGGAAGTCGATAGCTGGTGGCGCAAATAGTAATCATCGAATCAGGGAAGATTTATGCATGCACGTAACTGTTTCAAGACCCTGTTACTCTGCCTGGCTCTGCTGGCCGCCGCGGGTTGTGACAGGAACAATGATTCCAGGCCGGCCGCTACCGACGCCACGTCAAATACACCGCTGGAGTTCCGGCAACTGCGGCCGGGCATCTGGATGCACACCTCCTACAATACGTTTGAGGGAGTTCGTTACCCTTCCAACGGCCTCATCATTCGCGAAGACGATCATCTGGTGATGCTTGACCCCGCCTGGGGTGCGGAAGCCACTGCCGCATTATTGACTCGCATCGACGAGGAAATCGGTTTGCCGGTGAAACGTGCTTTTTCCACCCATTTCCACGGCGACCGCACAGACGGAGTGGATGTGCTGGCCGAAGCCGGCATTGAAGTCATGGCCCATCCCCTGACGCTGGAACTCAGCGCCAAAGACGGCGGCCCCGCGCCCAGTACCGCCCTAGACGGCATAAGCAAACCGGGTAGCGCTGAAACCATCGGCAGTGTCGAAGTCTTCTATCCCGGCCCCGGCCATGCCGCCGACAACATCACAGTATGGGTACCGGGGGAAAAGATTCTCTATGGCGGCTGCGCCATTCGCGAGCTGAGCACCGATTCACTGGGTAACACAGCGGATGCCGACCTGGCCGGCTGGCCAAAGGCAGTGAAGCGATTACAGGCCCGCTACCCGGACGCCAGAATGGTCATCCCGGGTCACGGTGCTCCGGGCGGCTCCGAGCTACTGGATCACATGCTGCATTTATTTGCTAGAAGGACATCGGGGAACTGACATGGAAGCAAGTTTCTGGCATCAACGCTGGGCAGACAATCAGATTGCCTTTCACATGAGTGAAGCCAATCCGATGCTGGTGGCCCATTTCGTTTCGCTGGGTTTGCAGCCCGGTAAGCGGGTCTTCATACCTTTATGCGGCAAGACGCTGGATATCGCCTGGTTTCTTGCAAAAGGTTTCCGGGTGGCCGGGGCAGAGCTGAGTGAACTTGCCATTCAGCAGTTATTTGAAGAACTCGGCGTGGAACCCGAAATCACCCGGGTGGGCAACCTCAGGCATTACCATGCCGAAAATATCGATATCTACGTTGGCGATATTTTCGAACTCACCGGGGCCACGCTCGGCCCGGTGGATGCGATTTACGACCGCGCCGCCCTGGTGGCCCTGCCTGACGACATGCGCAAGCGCTACACGGCACATTTGATGTCGATCGCCGGCAAGGCGCCCCAGTTGCTGATCAGCTTCGAATACGACCAGAGCCTCATGTCCGGCCCACCGTTTTCCGTGGGCAACGATGAAGTCAGGCAACACTATGATGACCACTACGCGCTGACCCTGCTCGCCAGCCAGGATATCCCGGGCGGATTGAAAGGCATCTGCCCCGCCATGGAAAACGTCTGGCTGCTCAAGTCCGGTTGATTGAAACGCCCTTCCACAAACCAGGAAAAAAGAAAATGAACGCCAACCTGATTTTCTACCCGATCCTGCTGCAGGCTTTTATTGTGATCGTGCTCTATATCCTGCTCGGTGTGCGAAAAAAGAAAGCCGCCGGGGCAGGGCAGGTGAACGAAGAGAGACGCGGCTTGTATGACGACGCCTGGCCGGAAGAGGTCATCAAGGTCAACAACTGCATCCGCAACCAGTTCGAGGTGCCGGTACTGTTCTACGTGCTGGTGCTCATGCTGTGGGCGACCGGCGGCATCAGCATCACTGCGATTGTCGTGGCCTGGCTTTTTGCAGTCAGCCGCGTGATCCACGCCTGGATTCACACCGGCTCGAACTACGTACCCCTGCGCCGCAAGGTTTTCACCTTTGGCTGTCTCATGGTCATGGTCCTGCTCGTACTGAACCTGCTTACGCTGTTCGGGCACTAACGCACATCACCTCGGCGCATGATCAATAGTCTGCATGTCGATTCCGCGGCCCGTCGCTCGACTAGTCGGTATGATCCCTGATGAGCAAGGAAATCTACCATGAACATTACTGTTGAAACCGTTGTGAAAGCTGGCCTCGCTGACGTCTGGAACGCATGGAACACGCCCGAAGACATCATGCAATGGAACACGGCTTCGGAGGACTGGCATACCACCAGTAGCCACGTGGACCTGCGTGAGGGCGGCAAATTCTCGGCCCGCATGGAAGCCAGGGACGGCAGTTTCGGCTTCGACTTCGAGGGCACCTACACGCGCGTCGTCGACCAGGAGTTGATCGAGTACAGCCTTGAAGATGACCGCAAGGTGAGCATTCTGTTTGCGCAGGAAGACGATGGCATCCGGGTTACCGAAACTTTTGAAGCAGAGTCGCAAAACCCGGAAGAACTCCAACGCCAGGGCTGGCAGGCAATCCTGGACAACTTCGCCAGGTATGTGGAAAGCAAGACTGCATGAAGCCGGAAATCAGGCCGCTCCAGGCTGACAGGGAATTCTTTACGCCGGAGCAATGCCACATCATCGAGGTCTCCAACTCGCCGGACGATCCTGAAGTGTCGATTGCGCGGGCGCGGGTCGAACCCGGCGTCACCACCCATTGGCACCGGCTTGCGGATACCACTGAACGCTATGTGGTTCTAGAAGGCCGCGGCCGGGTCGAGATCGGTGAACTCTCGCCCGCAGATGTCGGCCCGGGTGATGTTGTGCTGATACCTCCCATGTGCCGGCAGCGCATTACCAATACCGGTGACCGCGATCTGGTATTTCTGGCTATTTGCACACCGCGCTTCAGGCAGGCAGCCTACGAATCTCTGGAATGAATCCAACGGAGAATAAAGCGATGACACTGAAAGCACGGAAGCTTGCGGACAGCTTCGCCGTTATGAAACCCGACCAGCGGGTGGCGCCGGTCGAGGTCTCCCCCTCCCTGTATGAAGACCTGGACCGGGATTTCGACCTGTTCAAGGGCCACAGCCTGGTGGCCGAATATACCTTTACGCAGGACTGGCCCAACTGGGAACGCCACCCGGCGGGCGATGAAATCGTCATGCTGTTATCCGGCCAGGTGGAGATGCGCCTGCGCACCGAAGCCGGCGAGGAGTCGGTGCTACTGCAGGAAAGTGGGGAATATGTGATTGTGCCGGCGGGCATATGGCATACCGCGAAAACCTCCACGCCCAGCCGCATGTTGTTCATCACACCCGGCGAAGGCACCGAACACCGGGAAAACCCTTAACCGAATACTCTTGCCTCGTATTTACAAAACCACCAAACCAGCGCAATCTTATGATCCCTGAATAAGGCGTTTTTCAACTCGCGCGGTCGTCTCCGAGGAGGTGATGTCGTGAACAGGATTGCGTCATTGGCTTGCGCCATATTTTTTCTCATTCCCACTGCCTTTGCCGAACCAGCCGGCCCGGAATCCTCGCTGGCCTACGGGTTCGAAGATCCCGGCCTGCAATGGGGACCTTGTCCAGCCTTCATCCCTGATGGTTGCGAAATTGCCGTGCTGCATGGCGACCCCGCAAAACCGAATGCGGACGTTTTCTTCAAGGTGCCGGCAGATTTCACTATTCCCGACCATTGGCACACTTCCGCCGAGCGGATGGTACTGGTCTCCGGCAAATTAACCGTGATGTACGAAGGCCAGGTGCCAGTCACTCTGACCCCAGGCACCTACGCCTACGGTCCCGCCAGGATGCCGCACAAGGCTCACTGCGAGAAAGGCGATCCCTGTGTGTTGTTCATTGCATTCGAGGGGCCGGTGGACGCTACACCAGCTTCACCACCCGCCAGGTAAAACCATCGCCAATTTTGGCAGGGGCACACTTTCATGTCTGATGCCGATAAAGTCTTTTCCGGCTCGATTCCCGGTCTTTATGAAACCTATCTTGTGCCGCTCATATTCGAGACCTATGCCGACGACATAAAGAACCGTCTGGCATCCAGGCGACCAACCCGTGTTCTGGAGACTGCCGCTGGCACCGGCGTGGTGACGCGGGCACTAGCCGGCATCATGGGCAAAAACGGCTCCATCATTGCCACCGATCTTAATCAGGCCATGCTCGACACAGCGGCCACATTACAAACTGACCATCAAGTTGAATGGAAGCAGGCGGACGCCATGGCCCTGCCTTACGAGGACGCAACATTTGACGCGGTAGTTTGCCAGTTCGGTGTGATGTTCTTCCCGGACAAGGTGCGGGCCTATGCCGAAGCACACCGGGTATTAAAGCCAGGCGGGGTTTTCATCTTCAACGTGTGGGACCGCATCAGCGAAAACGATTTTGCAGACACCATTACCACCGCCCTGGAAGCGATGTTTCCGGCAGACCCACCGAAGTTCCTTGCCCGTACCCCTTATGGCTACTATGACCAGGACATAATCCGGCACGAACTGAATGGGGGCGGATTCGGCAAGCCGGTGCAGATTACTACGGTAACCGCACGCAGCCACGCTCCCTCAGGCCAGGAACCGGCCATTGCCTACTGCCAGGGCACACCGTTACGTAACGAAATCGAGTTACGGGGCGCTGCCCGTCTTGGCGAAGCAACCGACGCAGCAGCGGCTGCCATTGAAAAGCGCTTCGGACCCGGCCCCATCGACGGCAAAATACAGGGGTTGGTCGTAACAGCAGAAAAATAGCGGTTCTGCCCATGTGCGACGGTCTTGTACACTTGGCAAATTCCGGGATGTCGTCTCACTGCATGCAATCCAATGAATATATTTGTCGCGGGCGCCAGTGGCGCCACAGGTCGGCTGCTTCTGCAGCAACTTCTGGAACAGGGGCATGACGTACGTGCCGTGGTACGTAATGCCCAGAGTCTTCCTGAAAACCTGCGCCAGCATCCACAACTCAGCCTTACCGAGGCCGGCATTCTGGATCTCGGTGATGACGAACTCGCCCGGCTGGTGGAAGATCGCGACGGCATTGCCTGCTGCCTCGGCCACAACATGACATTCAAGGGCATATTCGGCCCGCCCAGACGGCTGGTGACTGATACAGTCCGCAGGTTATGTACAGCCGTTCAGACCGCGCCATCTGCATCGCCCACGCGCTTCGTGCCGATGAACACCACCGGCAACCGCAACCGCGACCTGCAGGAACGCATTTCCCTTGCCGAAGCCTGCGTGATCGGCCTGGTGCGCCTTTTGGTGCCGCCGCATGCCGATAACGAGCAGGCCGCGGATTACCTGCGCACGAAAATCGGCCAGAGCGATCCACTGATCGAATGGGCGGCCGTGCGCCCGGACGGCCTGGTCAATGAAGAAGACGTCACTGATTACGACATCCATCCCTCACCCACCCGCAGTGCGATTTTCGATGCCGGCAAAGTGAGCCGTATCAACGTGGCACATTTCATGGCGGCCCTGCTGACCGACGATACGCTCTGGCGGCAGTGGCAGGGTCAGATGCCGGTAATTTACAGCCGGGAAACCTGATTTCGCAGACCTGTCGATTTTCAGGCTGCTCCTTCGACTATTGAGTATCTGACTCATCAGCAAGGAGAATGCATCATGGTCACCAACACTATCCGTCTTCACCGCGTACTGCGTGCTGCGCCGGAGCGCGTCTACCGGGCCTTTCTGGACCCCGACGCCATCGTCAAATGGAATCCGCCCAACGGTTTTACCTGCAAGGTGCATGAACTGGACGCCCGTGTGGGCGGCCGCTACAAAATGTCGTTCACCAACTTCACAACGGGTAGCAGCCATACCTTCGGCGGCGAATACCTTGAGCTGGTGCCGAACGAACGCATCCGCAACACGGATAAATTCGATGATCCGAATATGCCTGGCGAGATGACAACGACCATCAGCCTGAAGGAAGTGTCCTGCGGCACCGAACTCAACATCGTGCAGGAAGGTGTGCCGGATGTCATACCGCCCGAAGCCTGCTACATGGGTTGGCAAGAGTCATTGAACCTGCTGACACAACTGGTTGAACCGGAGATTCCAGATCAATGAAACTGTTACGAACCTGTCCTGTATTGCTGTGTGCCCTGCTGATGGCAGGGTGCACGGCGGACAATAATCCGCAACCAGGAGGGCATGTGAACGCTCAGTCCGAGCCACAGGAAAGCGGCCATGCGCCGGTCAACGGCATCCGCATGTACTACGAATTGCATGGCCGCGAAACCGGTGTGCCGCTGGTACTGCTGCATGGCGGCGGCTCCACCATCGATGTGACGTTCAGCAAGGTGCTGCCGTTCTTCGCGGAAAACCGCCGCGTCATTGCCGTGGAAGAACAGGGCCATGGGCGTACGACTGACCGCGATGCGCCGGTGACCTTCGAGACCTCAGCCGATGACGTGGCTGCCCTGCTACGTCACCTGAAAGTTGAACAGGCGGATATCTTCGGCTTCAGCAACGGTGCCAGCGTGGCCCTGCAGGTCGCCATCCGTCATCCGCAGCTGGTACGCAAGCTGGTATTTGCCTCGTCTTTCACCAAACGCGAAGGCGCCAAACCCGAACTATGGGAATTCATGAGGCAGGCCGACTTCTCGAACATGCCGCAGCCACTGAAGGATGCGTTCCTGCGGGTGAACCCGGATGAGCAGCAGCTCCGGACCATGCACGACAAGGATGCCGAGAGAATGCGCAACTTCCCTGACGTGCCCGACGAGCAGCTGAGCAAGATCGAGGCGCCGACACTGATCATGCTGGGCGATCAGGACATTGTAAAACCCGAGCATGGTATCGAGCTGACCCGCCTGTTACCCAATGCCCGCCTGCTCATTTTGCCGGGCGGTCACGGCGACTACATGGGCGAACTGGTGATGACGCGGCAAGACAACGCCTACCCGCGCCTGACCGCCGGCCTGGTTGAGGCCTTTCTCGACGAACTGCCTCAGCCCTTCACCTTTCCAGAGGACAACTGACCGGTTGAGCGGACTCTCACCTCTACGGAGTAGGTGACACGGGCTGCCAACTGTAATGCTGTACCCAGGCTTTGGGAGGAGCGGTGTCATGTCGGCAAGCAAATCTTCATCCGTCCGGCTTTTCAACATGGCGTGTTTTATCGTCATGATGGTCGGTCTGCCCTTCTGGGTCTGGTACTGCCTGATCTCGGTGCTGCACTACGACGGCAGCCTGGTGATCCCCGACGCCGCCTTCTGGTCGCATATCGCCACGCCTACCCTTGAAGCGCTGGGTTTCTATCTCGGCTGGCTGCTGCTGCAGGCATCGTTGTATCACTGGCTGCCGGGCAAGCCGGAACAGGGCCAACCCTTGCCGGACGGCTCACGGCTGGAGTACCGGCTCAACGGACTGCGCTCTTTCATCATCAGTATCGGCCTGTGGGCGGCGCTGCATTTCAGCGGCCTGCTGCCGGGTGACTATATCTACCGCAACATCGAGGCGCTGGTGAGCACGGCGAATATCGTGGTGTTCGCCATGTGCTTCTATATCTATTTCCTGGGACGCCGGCAGGCGACAGCCGAAGAACGCCAGTTCAACTTTCTGGAAGCCTTCTTCGTCGGCGCGGCCCGCAACCCGCGCAACGGCCGCTTCGACTGGAAGTTCTTCTGCGAGTCGCGGCCGGGCCTGACCTTCTGGGTGATTATCGGTTTGTCCTGTGCTGTGCATCAGTATGAGACGCATGGCGTGGTGACCAATGCCATGTGGCTGATCTGCGGCCTGATCTCGCTGTACATCGTCGACTACTATGTGAACGAAGACGCCATCCTGACCACCTGGGACATCATTCACGAGCCCTTTGGCTGGATGCTGTGCTGGGGCAGCTTGATCTATGTGCCGTTCTTCTATCCCCTGTCCGCGATCTGGCTCGCCAATCACCCCTACGAACTGCCGGGCTGGGGCGCGGCCGGGATTCTGCTGCTGGGCGTGAGCGGCTATGTCATCTTCCGCCAGGCCAACATCCAGAAACACCGTTTCCGCCAGGGGGCAGGCAAGAAAATCTGGGGCAAGGAACCGACTTTCATCCAGACGGCCAAGGGCACGAAACTGCTCACCAGCGGCTGGTGGGGCATTGCCAGCCATGCCAACTATCTGGGCGACCTGATGATGGCGCTGGCCATGGGCCTGACCGTGGGTTTCAACACCGTGTTCGGCTACGGCTACTTTCTGGCCTTCGTGGTGCTGCTGCTTCACCGTGACTGGCGCGACAACAAACACTGCGTCGAGAAATACGGCGAGGACTGGAAGACTTACCGCAAGCAGGTACGCTGGCATATCATTCCGGGCATCTATTAACCGAAAGCGCTCATTCCGCAATCCGGTCCGGGACTGTCCGGTCTTCTGAAAAGACGAAGCTGCGTACAGGAGTTGGCTGATGAGAATGATCGTGAATATCGATGTGCCCGAGATCGCTCCCGCGGTCAGGTTCTACTCCGAAGCCGTTGGCCTGCAGCTTAAGCGCATGCTGGATGATGACGTGGCGGAAATGACCGGCTTCTCGTCCGCCATCTACCTGCTCAAACACCCCGCTGCCAGCAGAACATCCGCAAAAAGCCAGACACAGCGGGACTACAGCCGCCACTGGACACCTGTGCATATCGACTTTGTCGTGGATAATGTCGACGATGCAGCCAGACAGGCCGAAGCGGCGGGTGCGACCCGGGAAAGCGACTGCATCGACTGGCGCGGCTCAAGATGCATCACTTTCTCCGATCCCTTTGGCCATGGCTTCTGCCTGATTGAGTTCGCCGCTGATACTTATACTGACTTGGACACTGACCCAGGCACTGACTGACGGAGAAACTCATGTCGAAACCTGACCGGCTGCAAGGCGTCTTCCTGCTCAATGCCACGGTATTGATTACGCATCAGATCGATGCCGCGTTCTGGCATGAGTGGGACATGTTCCTGCTGCCCGGCGGCAACCAGCTGAACCTGCTGCTCAACCTGCCCATCATCGCCCTGGTGCTGCTCGCCTTTTTTCAGGTGGCCGTCAACAGCGCGCTGGCGCGCCGCGCCCATCAACTGCTGGCCTTTCTCGGCTTTCTGACCCTGGGCATTCACAGCGGCTTCTTTGTTGCGGGACATACCCAGTTCCTGCAACCCGTGTCTATTGCCCTGCTGGCGGCAACCGGTATGCTGTCCGCCCTTCAGTTACTGCTCTTGCGGAGTCAAGCAGATGGATAAGGCGTTTGCGGAAGAATTTGCCAGGGACTGGGTTGCGGCCTGGAACGCGCATGACCTGGGACGCATCCTCTCGCATTACAGCGATGACTTTGAAATGTCCTCGCCGGTGATCAGCAAAATGATGGACGAGCCGTCCGGCACACTGAAAGGCAAGAAAGCAATCGCTGCTTACTGGTCAAAGGCGCTGGCCCATTACCCGGAACTGCATTTCGAACTGCTGAACGTACTCGTCGGGGCCAACAGCGTTTGTGTGGTTTACCAGGGTGTGCGCGGACTCTCTGCCGAGGTGTTTCATTTCAACCCGCAGGGCCAGGTGCATGCCGCGTTTGCCCATTACAGCTGAGCGACTTTTCCCTCCGTTGCCACAGTCACTGGTGTAGTATCCCGAATATAAATAAGCTTTCTTCTGAACACCGCATGTAAAAATTCAATGGCCATAGACCTGTATGCCGTCTGCTGGAATGAAATGCGCATGCTCCCCTATTTCATACGGCATTATCAGCCCTGGGTAGATCGTTTCTTCATCTACGACGATGGCTCCACGGATGGCTCTGTCGAATATCTGCGATCGTTCCAGAATGTTGAAGTTCGCCCCCTGCCCCACCCGTATGAAGATTCCCTGGTTGACTCCCATCGTCATCTCTATGATCACTGCTGGCGACAAAGCCGGGGATTTGCGGACTGGGTGGTTATTACCAATATCGATGAGCATCTTTATCACGCTGACATCACCGGGTACCTGAGTGAATGCCAGAAGAAAGGTATTACACTGATTCCGGCCGTGGGCTATCAAATGTTCAGCGCGGAATTTCCTCACACTGAAGAGAAATTATGCGATGTGGTTCAACAGGGCGTGCCTTACCGCATGATGAACAAGCTGTCTCTCTTCAACCCCACCGCCATCCAGCATACGAATTTTGCGGTTGGCCGTCATTCCGCTATGCCCGAGGGACTCATCGTCTATCCTGAACTCGACGAGTTACGCCTGCTACATTACAAGTTTCTGGGTTATGAATATCTTTCGGGACGATGGAATGAGCTCAGTACGGGATTGCGCACAAGAGATATCGCCAATCATTGGGGCTATCATTACCTTTCGGACAAGGAAGCTTCGCTCAATGAATACATGACGCTGAAAAGCTCTGCCGAACGGGTGATTTACCCTGGAGTTCCGCCTGAAAAAAGGAATGTTCACAAACGTTGGTGGCGACCCAACCCATTGAAAAAAAGGCGTAAAATTACGCGAGGAATCAGGAAATGGCTGGAGAAGGCAAGAAAGACTCCCCCAGTATGACTTCAGACTGGCGCCGGGTAATGAATTTCATAGATGGCGTTCAGATAAAACAAACCCGGCACATTATTACCGGCTCCAGTATTACTACCGAGTTATTCAGAACCGACTGGCCCGAGTTACAGCACTCGGCGCAGCACATCATGCAGGTTGTCATGCACCCCGAAGCCATTAGCGCATGGCATCACCACAAAAAACAAACCGATGGTTTCTTTGTAAATATGGGATTGGTGCGCCTGGTTATGTATGACGACCGCAACCAATCCCCTACCCGTGGGCTCGTCAACGAGTTCAGGCTGGGACATATTGACCCTTGTCTGGTCGTTGTCCCACCCGGGGTATGGCATGGCCTGCAGAATCTCCAGTCAGCAGCTTCAGGTTTTCTCAATATTACCGACCATCCGTATCAATATGACGACCCGGATGAATGGCGTCTACCGGCAGACACAGACGTAATTCCCTATCAATTCAAATAACTTCGGCCACCTTCAGTGAGCTACGGCAAAGACTTTTCATTTATTTTGTTCACTAACGAACCGGCCCTGGCTCAGCGGGCGGATGAAGCAGGCATAACGCGTATCGGCGTCGACCTGGAACAGATCGGAAAAACCGACCGACAGAACGTGTCCGTCCACCGCATCTCAAATCACCTACCCGAGGACCTGGTGTCTGTGGCGGCTGTAATTCGTAATGCCGAACTCTTTGCCCGGACCAACCCGATTCACAGCGGATCCGAAGAAGAGATCAACAGCCTGATCTTGCATGGCGCACAGGTGCTGATGCTACCGTTTTTTTCCAGTATGCATGAAGCACATCGATTTATAGAACTCGTGGGAGGCCGGGCGAGGACTTGCCTGCTCGTTGAAACTGTGCAAGCGCTCGCACTGGCCAAGGAACTCTCGCGGTTGGAAGGTGTAGATGAACTGCATTTCGGGCTGAATGACCTGCACCTTCAAATGAAGCTTCCCAGCCACTTCCACGTGCTGGCGGATGGGCACCTCGATAACGCGACACAGATTCTAAGGGAATGCGGTATGCCGTTCGGGATTGGTGGCATAGGTCGTGTAAACGATTCATCTTTGCCTATGCCACCTCGTCTTGTCTACGCGCAATTGCCGCGTCTGGGCGCCAGCCAGGCTCTTATTTCGAGGGTATATCTGAGCCCGGATGAATCAAAAATTAGTCTCAAACAAGAGATTGCGGCATCCCGCGCCCTGCTGGATTCACTGGCCAAACTGCCACCCTCAGAACTGCATGAAGAATTTGCTGCCTATTGCTCACGAAGCAAAGCTATTGAACGCAGCGCCATGTAGCTCATCATTACCGGCTTTGTAAACGTTTGACTCATACGTACTGCAATCCCTGAATGGAAAACTCATTGAATTCATTTGACGTCGTCGTCATCGGTGGCGGTGCCGCCGGATTGATGTGCGCCCTGCAGGCCGGTCAGCGTGGCCGGCGCGTGCTCGTGCTGGAGGGCAGTAACAGGGTCGGCAAGAAAATCCTCATGTCCGGCGGCGGGCGCTGTAATTTCACCAACCTGTACACCACGCCGGAGAATTTCCTGTCGGCCAATCCGCATTTCTGCAAGTCGGCCCTGGCGCGCTATACCCAATGGGACTTCATCGCCATGGTGGATAAACATGGCATCGCCTGGCACGAGAAGGAACTCGGCCAGTTGTTCTGCGACGACTCTTCCCGGCAGATCGTGAACATGCTGATGAATGAATGCCTGCAGGCCAATGTACAGATAGAAACCCGCAGCCGGATTATTGAGGTTCGCAAGACGGACAACGGGTTTTCCATCAGCACGCCGCAAACAAGTCTTGAATGCCGCTCGCTGGTGGTGGCCTGTGGCGGGCTGTCCATTCCCAAGATGGGCGCCAGTGGTTTTGGCTACGATCTGGCCCGCCAATTCGGGCTGAGCGTTCGAGATACGCGCGCCGCGCTGGTGCCGCTGACATTCGAGGGCAAGGCGCTGGCCCGTTATGCCGATCTCAGCGGCGTCGCTCTGCCGGTGACCGCGCGCAGCCATGACGCCGCCTTTACCGCCGGCATGCTGTTTACCCATCGCGGCATCAGCGGGCCGGCCATCCTGCAGGTGTCCTCCTACTGGCAACCGGGTGAAGAGATCCGGGTGGACCTGTTACCGGGTGTGGACGCCGAAGTCTGGCTTCAGGAACGCCGCCAGACGCGACCCGACGCCGAGTTGCACAATGTACTGGCAGAGGTGTTACCCAAACGTCTGGCCCAGCGGCTCTGTGAACTCAGCTTCGGCAGCAAACCCATGCGGCAGCATGACGAACAGGCATTGCAGGCTATTGCCGGACAACTGGCCGGCTGGTCATTCCGGCCCGGCGGCAGTGAAGGCTACAAGACAGCCGAGGTGACTCTGGGAGGCGTGGATACCGACGCCCTCTCCTCTACCACCATGGAAGTGAAGTCAGTACCCGGGCTTTATTTCATTGGTGAGGTAGTCGATGTCACCGGCCACCTGGGCGGTTTCAACTTCCAGTGGGCCTGGGCTTCCGGACATGCCGCCGGCCAGGCCGTTTAACCCACCCCGGCATGCGACTGGCTTTGTCGCTCATTCCGTCTAAGATGGTGACAGAGACAGGGTTCGGAGAATGCAATGCCTCTGGATGCACAGTTGCAACAGGCAAAACAGGCCATCGCCAACGGTCATAGCCAGACCGCCATCGACATGCTGAATCAGCTGCATATCGACAGTCATGCAGAGGCGATCATCCATATCAAGACGCACTGGGCGCTGGCCCGTGCCCATGGGCAGGCAGGCAACTACCGGCGGGCCGCCTTCGAATTGGTGGCCATACCCTTCGCCGGACCTGCGTCGCTGGTGCATAAGCATTTTGGCATTGCACGCAAAAACCTCTGACCGGGCGCATGCAGATATACACCAAGCGTATTTATGACCCACCGTCTGACAGCGATGGCCAACGCATCCTGATCGACCGCATCTGGCCGCGCGGGCTGTCGAGGGAAAAGGCCCGGCTCGACTACTGGGCCAGGGATTGCGCGCCATCCACCGAGTTACGCAAGTGGTACCACCACGACCCTGACAAATGGGAAGAATTCCGTAAGCGCTATTTTGCCGAGCTGAATGCCGCACCACAGGCGCTTGAAACCCTGCGCCCCTATCTGCAGGGCAAGGTCACCCTGCTGTTCGCTTCCCGCGAAACCTCACTGAATAACGCCACCGCACTCAAGCAGTACCTGCAACAAAACCCTCTCTGAAAACCCTTCAGTTTTCCCGTTTTCCGCCGATATATAAGGGTGACGGCGAGAAAAGCCGTCATTGGCTTATTGCTCGATCGGGATACGCTAAATGATGGGTAAATCCTACTTATATGAACGTCGCCGTCAGTATCGTCTGCACTACCCCATGGCGGAACGGCCGCTACTGCATGTTGGCGACGCCGGCTACACAATTGCCGAACTCTCCGAGGGCGGCATGCGCGTGTTGTTCAACGACGACCCCAACGCGCCGGATGATTATCCCTTCGAGGGCGTGATCCGCTACATAGACGGCGAGGAAGTGCACATTAATGGCAAGGTGCTGCGTGCCGATGAACACGGCTTTTCCGTGCAGTTCAATCAGGGCGTGGGCATGCGCCGCATCGTGGCCGACCAGATCCGGCTGAAGAAGAAATACCCGATGCTGTTCGACCACGTGGATTTCAATCAGGAAAAGCAGAGACCCGCCAAGCACTAGTTCAGGACAGTTCAATACTGCCGCGCAGATACAGCACGCCGTGCCCGGCCAGCCGCACACGATCACCCTGCATATCGACCGCCAGTTCCCCGACGCGCCTGGAAATCTGCCGCGCACTGAAAGCCGCCCTGCCCAGACGCTCGCACCAGTAGGGCGCCAGATCCGCATGCGCCGAACCGGTAACCGGATCCTCGTCGATACCGAAAGACGGCCCGAAGAAGCGCGATACCACATCCACCTCATCGCCCGGTGCAGTCACGATCACACCCTGGGGATGCAGCTCGGCCAGCCGGCGAAAATCAGGTGACAGGGCCGCCACGTCGGCTTCCGACTCGAACACGGCGATCAGGTTGGCGCCACTGCGCACGGCCGCCGGTTGCCTGCCCAGGCCCTCTGCCAACGGGGCCGGACAATCGACCTCGACCGAGGCGCGTGCCGGCAGATCAATCACCACCCTGTCACCCTGCTGCTCAGCGAACAATACGCCGCTGCGGGTAACAAAGCTGACGGAATCCGCGCTATAGCCCAGCTCATGAAACAGCAGCCAGGCCGTGGCCAGCGTGGCATGTCCACAAAGATCGACCTCGACTTCAGGGGTGAACCAGCGCAGGGCGAAGTCGGCCTCGCCTCCGGGTGGTTCGGGCACAAAATAGGCCGTCTCGGACAGATTGTTTTCCGCCGCAATCGCCTGCAGCAAATCCTCGTCCAGCCATTCATCGAGCGGCACTATCGCCGCGGAATTGCCGCCGAACAGCCGTTGGGTAAAGGCATCTACCTGATATACGGATAACTGCATCAAAACACCTGTCGCAAAATCGTCATCTTCTTTTCACCGCTCTGTCACGGCACTGCCGCAGCATTTCCAGCGTAAAAAAGAAAGGAATAGAGAGGAAATGTAATGCAAATCACTATTTTCGGCACCGGTTATGTCGGTCTTGTGACCGGAGCCTGTCTGGCAGAAGAAGGCAATAACGTACTCTGCGTAGACATTAATGCCGGCAAGATTGCCGCCCTGCAACGCGGGGAAATCCCCATCTACGAACCTGGCCTGGAAGACCTGGTGGAACGCAACACGGCAGGTGGCCGCCTGCGCTTCACCACCTCCACCGAGGCCGGTGTGCGCCACGGCGAAGTGCTGTTTATTGCCGTAGGCACACCGCCTGATGAAGACGGTTCGGCGGACGTCAGCCACGTACTGTCCGTGGCCTCAAGCATTGGCGAACACATGCGCGACTACTGCCTGGTGGTGACCAAGTCCACGGTACCGGTTGGCACCACAGAGAAGGTGCGCGGCGCCATTCGCGAACAATTGCGCGAACGCCGGCTGATGCTGGACTTCGACGTCGCCTCCAACCCCGAGTTTCTCAAGGAAGGCGCGGCCATCAGTGACTTCATGAAACCCGACCGTGTCGTGATCGGTGTGGATGGCAAACGCGCCGCGCGCACCCTGCGCCAGCTGTATGCCGGTTTCAACCGCAGCTCCGACCGCATTGTGGAAATGGACATCCGTTCCTCGGAAATGACCAAGTACGCGGCCAACGCCATGCTGGCGACCAAGATCAGCTTCATGAACGAGATGGCCAATCTGGCCGACCGCGTTGGCGCCGATGTGGACGCCATTCGCCGCGGCATTGGCGCAGACCGGCGCATTGGCTACCACTTCATCTACCCGGGTTGCGGCTTTGGCGGCTCCTGCTTTCCCAAGGATGTGCAGGCGCTGGCGCGCACCGGTGACAGCGTGAACTACGACACGCCGCTGATCGATTCCGTACTCAAGGTGAACGAGCGCCAGAAAGAAGTGCTGTTCCGCAAGATACTGCAGCACTTCCAGGGCAATCTCGCCGGCAAGACCTTCGCGCTGTGGGGCCTGGCCTTCAAGCCCAACACCGATGACATGCGCGAGGCCTCCAGCCGCGTACTGATGGATGCACTCTGGAACGCCGGCGCCCGGGTGCAGGCTTATGACCCGGAAGCCATGGGCGAATGTCAGCGCATCTACGGCGACCGCAGTGACCTGTTGCTGTGCGAAACGCCGGAAGAAGCGTTGAAGAATGCCGACGCACTGCTGGTGATCACCGAGTGGCATCTGTTCCGCAACCCCAGCTTCACGATCATGGAGCGGTTGCTGAACGAACCCGTCATTTTCGACGGTCGCAATCTCTACGACCCGCAGGACATGGCCGATAGAGGCTTTACCTACTACGGCATCGGCCGCGGTCAGCGGTCTGTGTCCATACCTGCCGCCCTGCCGCTGCCGGCGACCGGCACACACGGCGGCCTGGTAGTGGTGGACTGATGCCAATGTTTCGCAGGAGGCCGGCATGAAGATCATCTACGGTGTCATGGGTTACGGACGCGGCCACGCCATGCGTACGGCTGCCGTACTGCCCGCGCTGATGAAAACACACGACGTGCTGGTGCTGGCCGGCGAAGACGCCTACGAAATGCTGCACAAGCGTTTCCCGACGGTGAAGATTCCCACCATTGGTTATGTCTATGACCAGAGTGGGCGCATATCGCCACCACTGACCATTCGCCGCAACGCTTCGCCCATGACGGATCTGCTGCTGGGTGGCGCCGCTACGCGGCGCGTGGAACAGCTGATTCGCGACCACCAGACCGATCTGGTGATTTCAGACTCGGAGGCCTGGACTCACCGTGCGGCTAGACGCATGGGCATTCCACGCATCAGCTTCGACCACGTCGGCATCATTGCCTACTGCAAGCCACCGCTGCCGCGGGAGGACTGGTTGCTGGGTCACCGCGACGCACTCGGATATCTGAGCCTGATGGGCATACCCGAACGCATTCTGGTTTCCAGCTTCTACCCGGCCATACCCCGCTGGGCGGGCACCGAAGTGATCGGCCCGCTGATGCGTGATGAAGTACTGGCGCAGACCGCCAGTGACGGCGACTACCTGATGGCTTATTTCAACAAAGGCGAACACCAGTACCTGCCGCATGTGGAAGCCGCGCTCAAGGGACTTTCCATTCCGGTCAAGGTTTACGGCACCACGCGCCGCGGCCGTGACGGCAATCTGCACTACCGGCCACGCGCCAACGAGGCATTCGTGCAGGACATGGCCGGCTGCCGCGCCATGCTGTCCACCTCCGGCAACCAGGCCATGGGCGAAGCCATTCATTTCGGCAAGCCGGTATTCGTGCTGCCGGAAGACTGTTTCGAACAGCGCCTCAATGCCTTCATGGTGGAACGCATGGGCATCGGCCGGCGCAGCAGCTTTGCCGACATCAGCAGCGATCAGATCGAAGAATTCCTGCTCAACGAAAACGGCTACCGGGCCAACATGGACACACATCGCCGGGACGGCCGGCGCGAGGCCGTGCAAACCCTGCACCGTTTCATAGCCGAATTAAGCGGCGCCAAGTCGGCCGCACCCTCTGCCCCGAGGCTCAAGCAGGCCTGAGTAAATAATGCCCTGTCCAGACAACCTGGCAGAGACACCCTCCCCAAATCCATCTGAGCCGAAGAATATCGCCGTCCGCTGCCGTGACCGCTCGGTGTCTTCGGGACTGCATGTCTACATCGTCGTTTCCGGCCTGGTTCAGCCGGTTGCCGAGACCCCCTTCTTCTCGCTGATGCTGCTCTGGCTTCATCAATTTGTCACAAACACTTAACAGCTGTGCAACAGCGTACTTGCATAGTAGAGGCATGGAAAAAGAGAAGAGAGAGAAGACTATGAGTGAAAAAATCAAAAAGACCGGAAAGACCGGCCGCAAGAAATACCGCAGCCTGTGGATATCGGATGTCCACCTGGGCACACCCAATTGCAAGGCTGCCCATCTGGAAGAGTTTCTCAAGCAGAACGAATGCGAGAACCTCTTTCTGGTCGGCGACATCATCGACGGCTGGAGCCTGAAATCCACTTTCTACTGGCCGCAGACGCATACCAATGTGGTGCGCAAGGTGCTGACCAAATCCAAGCGCGGCACCGACGTCTACTATGTGACGGGTAACCACGACGAGTTCCTGCGCAAGTTCGTCGACTACGAGTTGCAGATCGGCAATATCAAGATCGTGAACGAAGTCGTGCATGAGACAGCCGATGGCCGCCGCCTGCTGATCACGCACGGCGACCAGTTCGACGTCATCACCCGCTACCACCGCTGGCTGGCCTTTGCCGGTGACAAGGCCTATGACGGGCTGATGGCCGTTAACCGCTGGCTCAACTACGGACGCGCGCGGGCGGGCATGCCCTACTGGTCGCTGTCAGCGTTTGTGAAGCACAAGGTCAAGGTGGCCGTGAACTTCATATCGGAGTTCGAGGAAGCGCTGGCCTATGAATGCCGCAAGCGCAAGCTGGACGGCGTCATCTGTGGTCACATCCACCATGCCGAGATTCGCGAAATCGATGGCGTGACCTACTACAACTGCGGCGATTGGGTGGAATCCTGCACTGCGCTGGCCGAAAACCTGGACGGCAGCATGGAAATCATCCACTGGGTGAATCTCGACCACGAGAGCGCCCGGCTGAGCCGCGACGGCAAGGTGGTGTCGCTCGACCGGGCCCGCAAGGCGGCCTGATTCAAACCGTCATTTTGACCAAGCGAGTAAAACGGACGCGTGGAGAAATCTCCCGGTTCGGGATATCTCCATTCCGTTGTTGAGCCTTCAGTCGAGATGATATTTATCCGAATATTTTCCCGCCGTCTTCGCGGCGAATCTCGTAGATAATCCCGCCACCGACTTCACCCGAGATGGGTAGCCCCGGCAGTTCCGGGATCGGAATGCGGATGTCGCCGCCACGCTGAGAATTGAAGTACAGGCGGGTGCCGTCCGGGTTCAGCGCCAGGCCGGTAATTTCGGAGGCATCCTGCCCCTGCACCTGCACAATCGGCGCCACCTGCCCGCCGGGCGTCAGCACCACCGCCTGCATGTCACCCCCGTCCTCGGCCACGATCACATTGCCTTCCGGGCTGACAATCACGTTATCAACACCGGTCAGCACCGGGCTCTCGTACTGGTCGTCGTCATACAGCACATCCAGGGTGCTGGCCACGACATCATAGGCCCAGACGCGGTTATCACCCTTGGTCGTAAAGTAGACGATACCTTCGTGATACCAGCAGCCCTCGCCGCCGTCGAAGATCGTGGAAGCCGCCACCTGTTCACGCGTTGGCGTTGCTCCTGACGGGTCCGGCAAGTCATGCCAGATCACATCCCGGGTCGCGGCGGGATCATCACCCACAACCTGCGCGACCTGCAGCGTACCCAGCGAAAGATCACCCTTCACGCTGCCGTCCCAGGGCTGGCTATCACTGGACACCAGGCGGTAGAAACGACCGTCACCCTGATCCTCGGTGAGATAGACATGCTTGCGCAGGGGATCCACCGCTGCGGCTTCATGCTTGAAGATGCCGAGGTTATCCAGACGGATCGGGTACTCCACACCATTGATCATGCCCTGGCCCAGCGGATGCACTTCAAAGGAAGTGCCGTTATCCACTTCCTCGCAGGAAATCCAGGTACCCCAGGGCGTCATACCACCGGCGCAATTGGTGTTGCTGCCATTAAGCAGACGGTAGGCGCCGGTAATGTCGCCTTCTGGTGAGAAACGGATGGCGAATACGCCACCGGACAGACTGAGCTCCAGTCCCAGGTCCTGCAGGGCGCTGATCAGGGGATCGGTCAGAGGATCCAGCCCCATACCCAGCAATGAAGGCACCTTGGGCACTTCGCTGTTGATGACGTGAATCCAGCCGCCAGCCACTTCCGGATCAGGGAAGCTGGCAGCACCGTCAGGAAAAGTCAGTAGTGGCAACAGTTGGGTGGTGTTCGGCACCATCTGTGCCGCCTGGGCGATCACCCGGCTGACATAACCCTCAGGCAACAGCAGGCCATTGGCATCTGCAGTGCTCTGTAATGGGGGAACTATGGTGCCACCGCCCATCACAGTGCTGCCGCCGTCCCCTTCGGACCCACAGCCCAGCAACAGCGATGGCGAACTCACCACACCGGCACAAATCAGGCCGCGGCGCAAAAACTCACGCCTCGACAGCCCGGCTATCAGCGTTTTCTCCTGCATATCCTGTCGATCTTTGTCTTGATGAAACGCGTCATTCTGCAAGCGCATCATGACGGCATTATGTCATCTCTGCAGCGGTAATCTGTATTTGCCCAGTCGTGGATTTTGCTCGGGCCTGCTGGCACACTCGAACGGTTTCAAAATCCTGGACGCCTGAGAGGAGACCCCCATGGCTGATCTGAAGGGCAAAACCCTGTTCATTACCGGCGCCACGCGCGGCATCGGCCTGGCCATTGCCAAGCGTGCTGCTGTCGACGGCGCCAACATCGTCATTGCCGCCAAAACCACCGAACCACACCCCAAGCTGGCCGGCACTATTTACACGGCGGCCGAAGAAATCGAAGCTGCCGGCGGCAAAGCGCTGCCCATCAAAACCGACATCCGCAACGATGATGAGGTGCTGGCGGCGGTGGAAAAAGCCGTGGAAACCTTCGGCGGCATTGATGTCTGCGTCAACAACGCCAGCGCTATCAACCTGACCGGCACCGAAGCCACCGACATGAAGCGCTATGATCTGATGCACCAGATCAACGGCCGCGGCACCTATCTGGTCTCCAAGCTATGCATCCCGCATCTGAAAAAGGCCGAAAACCCGCACGTACTGAATCTGGCGCCGCCACTGGACATGGACATCAAATGGTTTGAAAACCATGCCGCCTACACCCTGGCCAAGTTCACCATGAGCATTTACGCCTGGGCCATGGCCGCCGAATTCAAGAAAGCCGGCATTGCCTTCAATTGCCTGTGGCCCCGTACCACCATTGCCACGGCCGCAGTCAAGAACCTGCTGGGCGGCGAGCAAATGGTGAGTCAGAGTCGCACACCGGACATCATGGGTGATGCCGCCTATGCCATTCTCACCAAAAACAGCCGCGAGTTCAGCGGCAATTTCTGCATCGATGATCTGGTACTGGCGGAAGCTGGTGAAACCGATTTTGGCAAATATGCAGTCACGCCCGGCACAGCTTTCGACAAGCTCATGCCGGACTTCTTCGTGCCGGCCAATACGCCGGTGCCGGACGTAATAAAAAACTCGTGAAAGACGCTCCCCTCCCCCTTGAGTCAAGGGGAATCGAGGGGGTCGTGGAAACAAAAAAAGCCCCGGCAAAACCGGGGCTTTTTTATTAAAGGCTGAACGCTTACTTGGCTTCAGCGTCCACCTTGACGTCAGCCTTGACCTTGGCTTCAGGCTTGCTGTCCATCAGGGACTTGGCCGCATCCTTGGTCTTGTCAGCACCTTCGCTCATCTTGTCGGCGCCCTTTTCACCCATTTCCTTGGCCTTGGCTTCACCTTCGGCCTTCATGTCCCCGGCCTTGTCATTGCCGGCTTCAGCCTGGGCGCTGGCTTCACTCTTCATCTCGTCGGATTTGGCCTTGGCAGCGTCGGCATTGCTTTCACCCGCGTCCTTGGCGGATTCGGCCTTGGCCTGACCTGCAGCCTTGGCTTCAGCGGCATTTTCCTTGGCTGCATCATCCTTGACCTGATTGTCTGCGGCCTTTTCCTCACCGCCGAACAGGCCTTTCACCCCGTCTACGGCACGGCTGAAGAAACCGCCTTCACTCTTGGCTTCCACCTTGGCATCGGCGCCAACAGAGGCTTCGCTTTCAGCCAGGGCCGGCGCACTGATGGCCACTGCGGTCAAGGCGATTGCGATGTGTTTGAAATTCATTGTGATACTCCTGTGAGTTCTAAAAGTTTATGAGTGGCGCACCCTACGTGAGTGCCCACAAGAAAGCCAGCCGCATGAGGCGGCTGGCTGGAATGACTAATCAGCTTCCACCGTAGCTTCGGCTTCTACCTTGCTGTCGGAGGTGAACACATCCTTGACGGCTCCGCCGACCTTGCCGGCGCCTTCCTTCACAGCCCCGCCAACCGCCTTGGCGCCGCCTACGGCATCATCCTTGACGTTAACGGCCGTTTCCTTGGTCCATTCGGCGCCTTTTTTGGCCTTGTCGGCGGTCCAGTCCACGCCCGCCTTGGTGGATTCAGCTGCCTTGTCGATCAGCGAATCATCCTCGGCCACAGTCTCTGGCTTGGTTTGCGGCTCGGCAGCGGCCTGTTCTTCCACTGGCTGCTCCTCACCATTGAAGCCGAAAAATCCCTTGAAGTTGTTCCAGCCACGACTGAAAAGGCCCTCTTCGGTTTCGGCTTGCACCCCGGCCTCGGCTTGCACATCCGCTTCCGCGGCCCAGGCGGGCAAGGCTATAAATACACTGCTGAGAAAAATAACTGTAAAACGGTTCATGAGTGCTCCTTTGACTCTATCCCCAACTCGGTCTTTTGAAATGGAACGTTGCCCATTGTGCATTTGCTAAATGAACGCTTGCTGAACATTAACGACCCTTCCTGGATCGGGCCCGCCAGGCTCAGGTGGCCTGCACTTGGCCCCGGCGACTATTTCATGAATGATATTCACCCATGAGCGATCGCCGACTGCCTCCCCTGAATCTGCTGCGCGTATTCGACGCGGCTGGACGTCACCTGAGTTTCAAACTGGCGGCCGAAGAGCTGCATGTTACGCCTTCTGCCGTCAGTCATCAGATCAAGGCACTGGAAGACCATCTGGGCGTGATGCTGTTCCACCGTCTGAACCGGGCGCTGGAGCTGACTGACGCGGGGCATGCCTATCTGCGCACTGTCAGCCAGGCGATGGAAATGCTGCGCACCGGCACGGCGGACGCCCTGCGTCGTTATGGGCGGCCGCAGTTGAAAATCACCATGGGTCCCTTCATTGCCAGTGAGGTCGTGGTGCCGGCCTTGCGCAGTTTCCAGCGCGAGCATCCCGAAATCGACCTGCGCATTGATACCGGCCTGCGCAGCGAGGAATTCCTGGTTTCGGACATGGACCTGGCTATCCGCTATGGCTCGGGTGACTGGCCGGGTGTCAGCAAGGTCAAACTGTTCGACACCAATGCCGCCCCGGTCTGTGCCCCGCGCCTGGCCAAGGGTATCAGCACCATTCCGCTGGAAGAGATCACTCGCCTGACCCTGATTCAGTCTTCGCAGGCGCAGGATTCCTGGCAACGCTGGGGCGACCTCGCGGACATCGACCTGGATGCCCCGCCCAAGGAACTGTGGCTGGACGACTATATGCAGATCCTGCGGGCCGCCGAGCAGGGGCTGGGCCTGGCGTTGGGGCTGTTTCCCTGGATTTCACCCTGGATCAAGGCCGGACGCCTGGCGCTACCCTGGGAAATCGATATACCGGTGGCCGAAAGTTACTATCTCATCCACAGGCCAGAGGACGGCGATCGCGCCGAGATTCAGGCTTTTATCAACTGGTTACAGCGAATTCTTAAGCGCCTGGAATCTTTCAGTTGAGTTTTATTCACCTGAAGCAGTGAAATTCTCGTTTGTCAGCCCTCTGTTGCGGGTCTAGTCTTGCTCTACCTGAATTATTCATGAATCTTATCTACGGGCCTCATCTGCCCGTAAACAGGATTCGGATGTTGAGGTCTGCCGGTTACTGAGCGGTGTCTGGCAGACCTCTTTCCGATAGCGGCGGCGGCCGCGACCCCTCCCCCCGAGGAATGGCGGGGCCATGAAAATGGCCCCGCCTTTATTGTTTCCACACCCCTGACCCCCTGACTCAGGCGGGAAGAACAACTTCGCACTTCCTTGGTCCACAGGATTAACCAGGCATCCTCTCCGTAATCCCTGCCCGGTGGCGCGAGAGAGAAAACTGGCATCTCCTGACCTGTCACCCAGGCGCCACACTGACCGATCGGTAAGGCCCATTATCCGCCAGTCCCCCCAATAGCCCTTTTATCCACCTGCTGCGTTATCCTCAATATATAAAAGCAGGAGGAGATTCCCGTGACGGCAACCGGCAACGAAAATCAGGGCTGGGCACAGACCGGCCGCACACCGCGCATCGCCATTATTGGCGCCGGCATGTCCGGCATTGCCGCGGTAGTGAAACTGAGAAGAGCCGGATACACCGATATCACGGTGTATGAAAAAGGGGATCGCGTCGGCGGCACCTGGCGCGAAAACAGCTACCCGGGTCTTTCCTGTGACGTTCCCTCACACTGGTACTCCTTCACGTTCGAGCCCAATCCCGACTGGCCGCACCGCTTTTCCTATGGCCCGGATATCCAGGCCTATATGGAACGCACAGCGCAAAAATACGGCGTCACCGAATGCACCCGCTTCAATACCGAAGTCACCGACCTGCGCTACGAGGCGCCGGTATGGCAGCTCACTACCAGCCAGGGCGAACAGGCCACCTATGATCTGGTGATCGCCGCCACCGGCATCCTGCATCACCCATCAGTGCCGGATATCCCCGGTCTGGACAGTTTCGAGGGCGCCAGATTCCACACTGCCCGCTGGGACCACAATGTGTCCATCGAAGGCAAACGCGTGGGCATTATCGGCACCGGCTCCACCTCGGCGCAGATCGTCGGCGCCATTGCCGACAAGGTGGAACATCTAGCCCTGTTCCAGCGTACCGCGCAGTGGATGCATCCGCTGTTCCAGCGGGAATATCCCGAGTACTGGAAGAAGCTGCTGCGCGCCTTCCCCGTGCTCTGCCGCGCCTCCTACTGGTTCTATTACAAGGTCATCGAGTGGACCATTGCCGAAGCCACGGTAGGCAACAAGCTGCTGCAGTGGTACGTAAGCTGGATGTGCCGGCGCAATCTGGAGAAGAACGTACCGAACCCGGTCAAGCGCGCCAAGCTCACGCCTGATTATCAGGCCGCCTGCAAGCGACTCATCATATGCTCGGACTTCTACCCGGCCATTTCCCGCGACAATGCCGACATCGTCACCGAGGGTATTGAGCGTATCGAGCCAACCGGGATTCGCACCAAAGACGGCGTACTGCATGCACTGGACGTGCTGGTGCTGGCCACCGGTTTCAAGGTCTCCAATTTCATCCTGCCTACCCGGGTCACCGGCGAGAAGGGCGTGGAACTGAATGCGCTATGGAACGGTATTCCACATGCCCACCGCGCCATGAGCATTCCCGGCTTTCCGAATTTCTGGATGCTGGAAGGCCCCACCGGTCCGGTTGGCAACATCTCCCTGACCTCCATTACCGAGAACCAGATCGACTACATCATCCAGTGCCTGGACAAGATGAAGCGCGATGGCCTGCTGGCCATGGCGCCGAAGAAAAAAGCCTTCGAAGACTACAATGCCGCGATGGCCGAAGCGGTCAAGAACACCGTCTGGTTCACGGGCGGCTGTCAGAGCTGGTACCTGGACAAGAACGGCATCCCCAATCTGTACCCCTGGGCGCCACGCAGATTCCGCAAGGAAATGCAGCACCCGGACTTCAGCGAATACCGGCTGATGCACCGCCGCGAGGATCTACTCCCCGGCAGCCCCGAAACAGCCGAAATGGCGGCTCAGGCAGCCAGCGCCTGAAGGCTAAAGCGCCGAATACAGCATCGCCGCGCCGGCGATTTCCAGACCGAAATAGAACCAGGGCCAGAAACCCGGCCGTTCGAACAGCACGCTGATCAGGCGCCCGCCAGCCATACCCAGCAGCGCCAGCGCCACACAGATAATAATGCCGTCATGCCATTCGGCCCGGACCGAAGCCAGATACAGAGCCAGGGCGATGGTGATGCCAAAACCGCCATACACCGCCCGCACCTCATTACGGCTGTCCACAGAAATCAGCTGCTGATCAAAAAAGTTTCCCACGAACTGGGGCCTCGCCAAGGCCACCAGCCCCATGCCGGCAAAGAAAGCCGCCGCGAGCAATAACTGCCATTGCATACCTGTCTCCGTTGTGTGCATCCCACACTTTCAGGCCAGATGCAGAAGGCGGGCAACTACCTTGATGGTAAAGCACTATATATGGCGTTAGTGACGGTATCCGGCGCTTCCAGCATGAGCAAGTGACCACAGTCGGGCAAAGTGACCATGCGCTGCGGTTTGAGAGAAACATTGAGTTGCATACCCGCATTCGGTGAAAGAATACGGTTTTCCTCCCCCCAGATTGTTGTGATCGGAGGAAAAGTTTCAGGCGGCCGAAAACTGTCGAGCTCAGCCAGACCGGGCAGATCACGCGCCACGGCCGCAACAGGTAACAACCGGCGTGGCTCTGACCAGCGATTTTTCAGTTTCAGGAAAGCGTTACTGTCTATCCCACGACTGAATGGGCCGAGTTGTTCACGCACCAACCACCCGGCAACCAAGGCGGGCAAGCGCAGGCCTGCAGCGATGGCGTCAAGCCGCATGTGCCTGGCGATCCGGGCAGTCCAGCCTGTCAGGGTAGGGCGCAAAGTGGCGGCTGTCAGAGGACTGCTCAACACCAGCGCCTGTACCATTTCCGGGTGCCGCTTGGCGTAGAGCAATGCCATGGCACTGCCGAAGCAATGCCCTACCAGGGTGACATTGCGCAGGCCGTGAGCCTGGATAAAATCACCGAGCAACCGCTGGTAGTTTTCGATGCTGTAACCGTTGTCGGGGATATCCGAATCGCCGTAACCGAACCAGTCCAGGGCGTATACGCTATGCGTCGCCTGCATGGCCTGGTACTGGGCCGCCCAGATGCTACGGTCGCCGCCGAGGTTGTGCAGAAAGAGAACGGGATCACCTGTTCCAGCGTGATCATAAGCGATGGCCATGCCATCAAAATCGAAAACCGGCATCGCTATTCCTCCGGCTCCAGGTTACTTGCGGGCACCACCGGCAACACCACGCTCGAAGGATGGTCGGCATCCCCGTACACACTGAGTACGCCCAGCGCGGAGAGCGGCAGTTCCGGCAGCGGCGACAACCCGTAGGGAAAATTGCTGGAACCCACGGAAATGCGTAGACGGTGTCCCGACTGGATCACAGCGCTGACCGGCCAAACCTCGACCGCCGCAGACAGTATCTCGCCGCTGTCCACTGCCTCTTTCGCCTCGCCGGTGAAGGGATGCCAGGGCTGGATCATCTCTCCGTCCAGGTAACGTGACCGACCCGGATCTACAGACCGGTGCGAGAGCTGCAACATGCCGTTGCTGAGGTTGAAGGCGCTGCCGTCAGACGCCACATCCGAGACTCGCACCACCAGGCCGGAATCCTGACTGGTTGTGGACACCCACAAGTCCGCCTGGATGGGGCCGTCGAGATAGAGTGGTTCGGTCAGCGGTTCGGTTTCGTAGACGGTTTCCAGCGCATTGACCAGACGGTCGTCGGAGAAACAGGGTAGCTGCGTCAGGCTGAGCACGCCCAATGAAACCTGGCTGGCGCTTTGCGAGCACAGCCCGTTAAACGGCTGCTGCAGAACTATTCGTGGCGCCGCTTCACCTTGCGGCGACTGCTCTGTCAGGCGGCCGTCACCGGCCAGATAGATACGCCGTGCGCGTGCAGCGGGGTTAGGCCAGTCACTGACCGTCACGTAGCGCTCTGCCCCCCAGACCCATTGCGTCACGTTGGGCAGCCGGGCGGCACCATTGTCCTCACCTTTCAGATAATGATCGAACCATTGCAGTGCCACGTAATCCAGCGTGGGTATGCCTTCACGCGGCAACCCCTGACCTACACCGGCCTCGAAGTGGTTCCAGGGCCCCATCAACAGCTTGGTTGGAACCTGGTGCTTCAGCGCTTCGTAAAGCACCGGCTTGCCGCGCTGGTAGACATCACGCAGACCGCTGACCAGGAACACCGGCACCTGGATTCTGTGTGCTTGCTCCACCGGCGAGCGGATCCGCCAGAACTCCCCGTCGTGCACCACTTCGGGATCGCCCATCAAGCCATTAAACAGAATCGGGTACTGGAACTGCGTCAGGGCATTGGCAAGATGCTGTGTGGCCGTGGTGAGATAGAGTTCCGGGGATTCGTACAGGCGCGGGTTGAGCAGACTGCTGGCCGCAACGAGCGTGAACCAGCCACCCAGGAAGGCGTAACTGCCCTGCCCGCCGATGGCGGCCGCGTCACGATAGGCATCCGCCATCGACGAAATGGCAAATACCGCCCGCAACGCCGGATGCTGTTTTGAAGCGGCCAGCATGGAAGTAATCCCCAGAGCAGAGACACCATGCAGCGCCACCTTGCCGTTACACCAGGGCTGGGCCACGATCCAGTCGATCACCTGATTGTAATCCTGCTGCTCGCGCTCACCGAAGGCCTCCCAGGTGCCCTCCGAGCGGCCGGTACCGCGTACGTCCACGTTCACGTGCACATATCCGTGCTGCAGGAAAACCGGTTCGGCGCCGCCCAGCGCCGAGATGCCGCTGAAATCCGAAATGAATCCACCCAGATCCTTGTTGTAGGTCGTCAGGGTCAGAATCACCGGCAGCGGCGCCTCGACAACGCGTCCGGTTTCATCGGCAGGACGCACAATATCGGCGACCAACTGCACGCCATCGTCCATGACAATGGGCTGATTGGCCTCCCTGACCGCGCCGGAATAGATCACGGGCGGGTTATAGTCATGCCAGTCCATCGCGGCTTTTGCCGCTGTGGCCCGATTGACATGACTGTCCAGCCGACGCATGCCAAGAGAGGTCCATTGCGAACCCGCGCTGGTCACACCCGCCGATGGATCTATGGGCAGATTATCGTCGCCACTGCCGCCACAGGCGGCCGCCAGCAGCACCGCGAGGAAAGCGAAGCCGTAAGCCGGATTTTTCATGAGCACACCACATTTCTCAGCGTTTATTGCCAATATGCTATGCGTCGAAACTGTCAGGGCCGGTATCCATATCGGCCAGGTCGGGTATCACTTTCGGCCACGACTTACGCTGCGTCCCGTTTTGTAACAAGATAGCTGTAAAGCGCTAACAGAGATTGCCATGTCCGTCAGCCAGGGTTCAGGCCCGATGAAGTGGGTCTCAGCACGTCATTTACAGCACTTCATTGCCCAGGCCGAAGCATCAGGCATTAGCATGGATGAATTGCTGGACGAAGCAGGCCTTGTCCGTGCACGCCTGGATGATCCTGACTATCAGGTGCCGCTCCCCGTTATTGAGTTGATGCTGGCCAGCATTACCCGACAACCCGACCAGACCCTGATTGGCCTGCGAATGGCACACAATATTCAGCCGGCTGAATTGGGTCCCCTTGGATATCTTGCGCAGACATGTACCACCCTGGCCGATGCGCTTGATGCTGCCGTCCGTTACCGGGGCCTTCTGAGTAACATCGGCCGCGCATCCGTCGTCCCGGTACCGGGCGGCGCGGAGCTGCGCTGGGAAATTCTGGCCGGCGGTCGTCTCTTCAGGCAGCATGCGGTGGAATATCTTCTAGGCAGCCTGGTCCTGTTAGCCCGGCTGCTTATGCCCGAGCGCCAGGAACTGCCCTTGTCGATCAGCTTCCCCCATTCAAGACCGGACGATCCCCGGTATATCCGCGAATATATAGCTTTCTTCAAATGTCCGGTCTATTTCGACCGATCATATGCCTGCGCCTTGCTCCCCACGCAGGTGTTGCAAACCCGTCTTCGGCATGGGGATGCCTTCATGCGAGAGATTCTCGAGAACCATGCCGAGGAATTACTCAAGAAACGCATGACCACTTCAAGCCTCAGCGACGAAGTTTGTCACCTGATCCGGGCACTAATGATCAATTCGAATCCGACCAAGGAAACCGTAGCCGCCCAGCTCTGTATAAGTGGGCGCAGCCTGCACCGCAGGCTACAGGAAGAAGGCACATCCTACCGCGAGCTTCTCGACCAGGTGCGACTGGAAATGACTAGCCGGAAATTACAGGCGGGAACAGAGTCCATTGCGGAAATAGCCGAACAGCTCGGCTTCAGCACACGTCAGGCTTTCTTACGCTGGTTCAAAAACCACACCGGCAAGACACCGAGTGAATACCGTGAGTGACACCGGGCAATATTTATACGGGCTTAAAGTTTGAAACCCTGAACCCTGCTAATGCCCCGTTGCCGCTCCGGCACCACGCGGTACGCGGATATCCTCGACCAGCGCCTGGATATGCGCCGGCGGTGCGGCGGTGAGGCGCGATACCACCATCGCCACTGCGAAGTTGATCCCCGCGCCGACCGCGCCGAAGGCCTCGGGCTGGATGCCCAGCAGCCAGTACTCGGCGGTGTTGGGGAACCACTCGGTACCCGGAATAAAGAACCAGCCCTTGTAGGCCACGATGTAAAGCAGGGTACTGGTCAGGCCGGCGAGCATGCCGCAGACGGCGCCGGCGCGGTTCACGCGCAGGCTGAAAATTCCCATCATGAGCGCCGGGAAAATGGACGAAGCCGCCAAGCCGAAAGCCAGCGCCACTACCTGGGCGGCGAAACCCGGTGGATTCATGCCCAGATAGCCCGCCACTACAATGGCGGCGGCCATGGCGATGCGGCCAGCCATGAGTTCCTGCCGCTCGCTGATTTGCGGCATGAACGTACCCTTCAGCAGATCATGGGAAATCGCCGAAGAAATCGCCAGCAATAGTCCGGCTGCCGTCGACAATGCCGCGGCCAGCCCGCCGGCGGCCACCAGGGCGATCACCCAGCCGGGCAGGTTCGCAATCTCGGGGTTGGCCAGCACCATGATGTCGCGGTCCACGGTGACCATTTCGTTGCCCTGCCAGCCGTAAGCTTGCGCCTTTGCGGCGAAGGCAGCGTTCTGGTCGTTGTAATACTGGATGCGACCGTCGCCATTCTTGTCCTCGAAAGCGAGAAGACCGGTCTTCTCCCAGTTACGGAACCATTCGGGCCGATCCTCGTAGACCAGATTGCCCTCGACAGCACCCACCGGGCCTGGCTGAATAGTGTCCATGAGATTCATGCGCGCCATGGCGCCGACTGCCGGCGCCGTGGTGTAGAGAATGGCGATGAACACCAACGCCCAGCCGGCCGAGCGGCGCGCATCGGCCACGTTGGGCACGGTGAAAAAGCGGATGATGACATGCGGCAAACCGGCGGTGCCAATCATCAGTGACAGAGTCAGCATGAAGGTATTGATGCGTGCGCCGGTCGGTTCGGTGTACCTGGCAAAGCCCAGTTCGGTCACCACCTGGTCGAGCTTGTCCAGAAACGCCACGTCGCTGCCGACCATGTGGCTACCCAACCCCAGCTGCGGCACGGGATTACCGGTCATCTGGAAGGAAATGAAAATGGCGGGCACGGTATAGGCGAAAATCAGCACGCAGTACTGGGCTATCTGGGTATAGGTAATGCCCTTCATGCCCCCGAGCACGGCGTAGAAAAAGACGATGGCCATCCCCACCAGCACACCGGTCTCGAATTCCACTTCAAGGAACCTGCCAAAGGCCACGCCCACACCCTTCATCTGGCCAATGACATAGGTAATGGAAGCCACAATCAGACAGAACACCGCCACCAGTCGCGCCGTACGCGAATAAAAACGCTCACCTATGAACTCGGGCACCGTGAACTTGCCGAACTTGCGCAGATACGGCGCCAGCAACAGGGCAAGCAGGACATAACCGCCGGTCCAGCCCATGAGATAAGGCGAAGCGTTATACCCAAGAAAGGCGATCAGTCCGGCCATGGAAATGAAGGAAGCGGCGCTCATCCAGTCCGCGGCGGTGGCCATGCCGTTGGCGACCGGGTTCACGTGGCCGCCGGCCACATAGAAATCACGGGTGCTGGCCGCTCGCGACCAGATGGCGATACCGATATACAGGGCGAAGGTGCTGCCGACGACGAGGTAAATCCAGGTTTGTGTATCCATGACGCAACCTCAATCCTCGTTCACGTCGAACTGACGGTCGAGCCGGTTCATGCGTTGCACGTAATAAAAAATCAGTGCCACGAATACATAAATCGAACCCTGCTGGGCAAAGAAAAAGCCCAGCTTGAAACCACCCAGCGGTATCCGGTTGAGCACATCCACCAACAGGATGCCGAATCCGTAGGAAACGACAAACCACACTGCCAACAGGCCGCCTACCAGCCTGAGATTTGCCTTCCAGTAGGCCTGGGCTCCGTTATTACCCTGCGTCACTGCCACTCCCCCGTGCTCGTTCCCCATGCCCGCTGGTAGCGGGCATTCACTTCGAGGCCCAACGATAGCATTCCGCCGGTAGGCTGTCCCGAAGGGCCTGTCGTAAATGTTTATTGCTAGTATGAGGTATGGACCTGAACAAACCAGCTCCCTCGATGATCGTTCGATGATCGTTTTTACCGATCTTGATGGCAGCCTGCTGGACCACGACAGCTACCGGCACGATGCTGCCGAATCCGCCCTGCAAAGGCTGGCCGTGCTGGGCATCCCCTGCATCCCGGTGACAAGCAAAACGCGCGAGGAACTGTTATCGATACGCAGCGAACTGAACCTGAACAGCCCCTTCGTTGTGGAGAATGGCAGCGCTGTCTTTATTCCGGAAAACCTGGCGGGCTTTGACAACGCCGGCCTTGTCCACCCGCCTGGCAGTGATTTTCTGCTGCAGCGCTTTGGCCGGGAACACAAGGACGTTCTGATACAGCTCAGGGAAATTTCAGCCGGCGGCGAGTATCACTGGCGAGGCTTCTCGGATATGCCACTCGACGAAATCATGCAGCGCACGGGACTCGATGCCAGCGCTGCGCAAAATGCGTCCAGGCGCGAATTTTGCGAACCGGTGGTATGGCTGGACGACGAGACACAACTGAGTGCCTTTATCGCCACACTGCAGGCACATGGCCTGCAGGCGGTGCCTGGCGGCCGCTTTCTGCACATCATGGATGCGGCGGCGGGCAAAGGCCGGGCAGTGGAATGGCTGTGCGGGCGATATTTGCAGACTCCGGCCTGCACTGTCGCGCTGGGAGACTCGGGCAATGACATCGACATGTTGAACGCTGTGGATATCGCGGTGTTGGTGCGTTCGGAACAGCATGACTTCCCGCAGGCGCAGGGCCGCAAGCAAACCCTGCGCACACGCTCGCCTGGCCCGGCGGGTTGGGCCGAAGCCATGCATCAGATACTTGATGACTGGGAAGCAGAACAGGAACAACTCAAGCATGGCTGATTTTTTCCAGAACGGTGTCGTCACGACGCTGCACAACCTGACGGATCGACCGGTGGAGGACCTGGAACAGGAACTGCTGGGTTTCTCCAGGACAAGGCCGCTGAGCCTGGTACTGCCCTCGCTGTATTCCGAACTGCAAGGGCCTGCGTTGCAGCACATTGTGGAAGAGCTGGCCCAGGTACCCTACCTGGACCGCATCATCATCGGCCTGGACCAGGCCGATGCCGATCAGTATCGCGAAGCACATCGCTTTTTCTCCCGCCTGCCGCAACAGGTGAGCCTGCTGTGGAACGACGGACCACGCATGCAGGCCATCGACGCCGAGCTGCAGACCGCCGGCCTGGCGCCCAACGAACCCGGCAAGGGCCGCAACGTCTGGTTCGGCTTCGGCTATCTGCTGGCCGCCGGCAAACCCGGCGCGGTGGCCCTGCACGACTGCGACATCCTCACCTACGACCGCAGTCTGCTGGCGCGCCTGATCTACCCGGTAGCGCATCCGCATTTCAACTACCAGTTCTGCAAGGGCTATTACGCAAGAGTGGATGGCGACGCATTGCGCGGACGCGTTTGCCGGCTTTTGCTGACACCACTGGTACGTACGCTGATGAAAATCTGCGGCCCCATGGATTATCTGGATTACATGGACAGTTTCCGTTACGCCCTGGCCGGAGAATTCTCCATGCGCACTGATGTCATCAATGACCTGCGCATTCCCAGCGACTGGGGTCTGGAAATCGGTGTGCTCTCCGAGCTGTACCGGAACTACTCCACCAACCGCATCTGTCAGGTAGACATTGCCAGTGTTTACGACCACAAGCACCAGAATCTTTCCGCCGACGATCCGGAAGCCGGCCTGTCGAAAATGTCCATCGACATCACCAAGGCTTTTTACCGCAAGCTGGCCACCCAGGGCGTGGTGTTTACCAGTGAAAGCTTCCGCTCGATCAAGGCGACTTATTACCGGGTAGCGCTGGACTTCATCGAAACCTACGCCAGTGACGCCGCCATTAACGGCCTGACACTGGATGTGCACAAGGAAGAACTGGCGGTGGAGCTGTTCGCGCAGAACATCGTGCGCGCCGGCAAGACCTTCCTCGACAATCCCATGGAAACGCCCTTCATCCCCAGTTGGAACCGGGTGACCTCGGCCATTCCGGACATCTTCGACAAGCTGCGCGCGGCCGTGGCGGCGGATCACGATGAGTTCGCCGGCTGAAAACCCGCAGGCGAGCGCTGGCAACGGCTTGCTGAAAAGCCGGGTCGAGCAACATCTTGAGGTTATCTACCCGGGCGGGCAGAACAGTACTCTCGCAGAGGAACTGCTTGCCGTCATGGGTCTGCCACTGCCGGACATACAGCCGCAGCCCTTTACCAATCTCTGGAACGAGAGCGATGTCCTGGCCATCACTTACGGCAACAGCGTGCTGAATGCTGATGAAGCGCCTCTGCACAGCCTGCACGGCTTTCTCAAACGACATTTCTCCGGCCTGCTTTCCGGAGTGCACTTGCTGCCTTTTTTTCCGCACAGTTCGGATGACGGCTTTGCTGTAAAAAACTACGACACAGTTGACCCGGAACTGGGCGACTGGGAGGACATCCGCAAGCTGTCCGGAGATTTCAGAATCATGGGCGATCTGGTGATCAATCACTGCTCATCGCAACACCCCTGGTTCCTTAACTACCAGCTGGGCGCCCAGCCGGGCAGCGGCTATTTTGTAGAAGCCGACCCGGCATGGGACCTGTCGGCCGTCGTGCGCCCCCGCACCAGTCCGTTATTACGGCCGACCCCAACGCCGGAGGGCGAAAAACTGGTCTGGTGCACCTTCAGTCATGACCAGGTGGATCTCGACTTCAGTAACCCTGCTGTCCTCACCGAGTTCGTTCGCATTGTGCGCCGCTACCTGGACGCCGGCATCAGCATCTTCCGCCTGGATGCCATCGCCTTTCTGTGGAAAGTGCCCGGCACCGATTGCCTCAACCTGCCGCAAACCCATGAAGTAGTGCGCTTGTTGCGCACACTGATTGAACACCGCAACCCCCGGGCGGTGATCATTACCGAGACCAACATCCCCAATCAGGAAAACCTCTCTTACTTCGGCAATGCCAACGAAGCGCACATCATCTACAACTTTTCGCTGCCGCCGCTGCTGGTGAACGCTCTGGTCAGTGGCAGCTGCCGGCATCTGAAAACCTGGATGATGAGCATGCCGCCGGCCCAGCACGGCACAACTTTCCTGAACTTCATCGCCTCGCACGACGGCATCGGCCTGCGGCCTGCAGAGGGCTTGCTGGACGAAGATGAACTCACGGCGCTGATCCGCAGCATGGAAAGCTTTGGCGGCCATATTTCCTGGCGCGCCCTGAACTCCGTGGAACGCCGGCCGTATGAAATCAATATTTCCCTGATTGATGCGCTCAAAGGCACCCTGCGTGGCGTAGATGAATATCAGCTCGCACGATTTGTCTGCGCCCATACCATCATGCTCGCCCTGGAGGGGATACCGGCCTTTTATATTCACAGTCTGTTGGCCACTGAAAACGACCATCAACGCGTTGAAGCCAAGGGTCATTACCGGGCCATTAACCGACATCAGTGGCAACTGCATGACATTGAGCAACTACTGGCCGATGAAAACAGCCTGTCGGCCATGGCTCTGGCGCGGCTGCGTCATCTGATCACGGTTCGCAAGCGGCAGCCGGCTTTCCACCCCAATGCGACACAATTCACGATGCACCTGGGCGACGCAGTATTCGCCTTCTGGCGGCAAAGCATGGATCGACGGCAGAGCATCTTTGCCCTGAACAACGTCAGCGATGAAACCCAGATCGTGCCGCTGGCTGAAATCAACCTGATCAGTACCGACCACTGGTACGACCTGATCAGCGGCGATGTGATCAATGACCGTTTAGGGGAACTGAGGCTGGCGCCGTATCAGTCCGTCTGGTTAAGTAACCTGATATCGGAACCTGCGAAGCAGGATTAGAGATTGGGAATGAGCAACAGGCCCACGAGAATGACCGCAGCACCCAAAGCCAGATAGAAAATCACCGCCTGGCGGCGGGAGAGTCGGCCGTCACGAAATCCCACGGGCAGCCCTAGGCAGGCATGTCCAGCGTAACTTCATGGCGGTTCCTGCTCGCCAGCTGCTGGCTGATGAAGTCTTCCAGCCAGGCCAGGCCGGTCACACCATATTCGCGTATGAATTCAAAGGGTGTCTGGCCACCCAGATCCTCGTTACGTTGCACCATCCAGTGCTGCAGCATGCTGGTTTCGTAATTGTAGAGTGCATTGAGCGCGATACTGAGATTGAGAAAGCGGCTGGCGCGGTCCAGCACATCGTCATCCTGCGGCAATGCTTCACCGCCGCTGATCATGTCGATGGAAACGCTTTTGTCGTCCAGACCCAGCATGGCGGCCTGCTGCTGGCTGTTAAGTCCCCAGTCCGCAAGCAGACTCAGGGTCGCCTGGCCGAGTGCCAGACGGTCATCATGAGAGTAGTCGCGCGACGGCTCTCCCATATATCCTCCTGCTGAGGGGTCGATTCAGACCCTTTATGCCATGGAAGTCAGTACATATTACTAGGAAAAGGACAGCCGGTCGTCAATGCCTGACAAGCGGTTGTCTATGAACCTAAAACTGAATTATCGACATTTTTGCTGCATTTTCATGACGATTGCGCTGATTCTGGCGACCGATAACCAAAGCGCTGAAGGATGGCATGCACCGCCGGGGTCCGCATGAATTGCAGCAACGCAAGGGCTGCCTCACTGTCTTTTCCCTGCTTGAGCAGAACCACGTCCTGCCGGATGGCTGTGTGGAGTTCCTGTGGCACCCGCCATGCGGAACCTCTGATTATTTCTCCATCACGCATGATTTGCGACTGCGCCACAAACCCCAACTCGGCATTGCCACTCAGTACAAATTGATAGGCCTGGGCAATGTTTTCACCCTGCACCCGTTTGTGGCGGGTGGCCTGCTCCTGGCCCAGATACTGCAGAACCTGCATGGCAGCCGCGCCATAAGGCGCCAGCCTGGGATTCGCAATGGATAAGCGCTGAAAGGCATTATTCCTGAGCACCTCCCCGTCTGCGTCCACCGTGTGCGGATCGGCCGACCACAACACCAGCGAACCTACTGCATAAGTAAAGCGGCTGCCTGTCACGGTCAGGCCTTCTCTTTCGAGAGCGGCGGGTTTTACCTGATCGGCGGAAAAAAAGATTTCGAATGGCGCGCCGTTCCTGATTTGTGCGTAGAACTTGCCCGACGAACCAAAGGACAGGCGCGCACGGTGCCCGGTGGCGCCGGTGAATGCAGCCGCTATCTCCTGCATGGCGCCGGTGAAATTCGAAGCCACCGCCACCAGTGTCTCAGCGGCATGTAAAGACGGACATGCCAGGCCAAGCATCAGGCACAGGCTGCCGGTCAGTGCGCGCATGTCAAACACTGGCTGCCTACCTCAAGTGGCAACACAGGCAGCGATCAGATCAAGTACACGCTGGTTGCCCGAGCACATATTGATACCCGCATGGTCCAGTTCCTGATGCAGCGCCAGTCCATCGACGGCGGCCAGCACCACTTCGGCCAGCAACTGCGGTTCCGCCTGGCGGAATACACCCTGCTTCTGTCCTTCGACCAGGGTTGTGGTCAGGGCCGTAACCACATCCACGAAAAACTTTTTCAATTCCTCGATGCCGACCCCGTAACGCGTCACCGCTTCGGTCAGCGAGCCTATCGTCGCCACGCCTTCCGACTGCATGCCGGCAATCAGCCGTCCGATCTGTTCGCGCAGTCTGGCGGGAGGATCAAGCACCAGCACATCCGGATCATTCAGACCGAAGCGCGCCACATCGGTGAAGTCCTTGAGCAGCGTTTCCAGAATCACTTCCTTGGACTCAAAGTGGAAGTAAACACCGCCCTTGGTCAGTTCAGCTGCTGAAGCGATGTCCTGCATCGAAGTATTGGCATAGCCCTTCTGGCAGAAACAGCGTCGCGCGGCATCCAGAATCGCCGCACGACGCACTTCTTCCGGCTGCTTGGTCCAGCCGCCGCGCCGGGGTTTGCGTGCTTGGGCCTCTGACATGATCGGAACACTCCTGCTTATTCAACGACGCCTATTCTACTGCAAAGATAAATAAATACCATCCGGTCGGAATCTATTGACAACGGCAATATACTGCATATAATTCCGACCAGTCGGTATTTAACTTATCTGGAGTCATGCTCATGCTCGCGCAACCGCTCACCCTGCCCAATGGCGTTGTTCTCAAGAACCGCCTGGCAAAATCGGCCATGGAAGAGGACCTCGGCAATCTGGGCGTACCCGGCCGGGGGCTGGACAACCTCTACCGCACCTGGTCACAGGGCGGAGCCGGACTGTTGATCACCGGCAACGTGATGATCGACAAGCGCTCCCTGACCGATTCCCGCGCCGTCATTCTCGAAGATGACAGCTATCTGGACCGTTTCCGTGACTGGGCGGCCGCCGGCAAATCAGGCGGCAGCAAGTTGATCATGCAGATCAGCAACCCCGGGCGGCAGATCCCCAAGTTCATTTCCAGGCAGCCGATCGCCCCTTCGGCGGTCGGCATGGAAGTGCCCGGTGGCCGCGGCCTGTTTAACACCCCTCGCGCATTAACCGGCGCAGAAGTCGAGGAACAGATCGGACGTTATATCGAGACCGCCCGGCTGGCAGTAAAAGCCGGTTTTGACGGCGTGCAACTGCATGGCGCGCATGGCTACCTGATCAGCCAGTTCCTCTCGCCGCTGACCAACCGACGAGAAGACCAATGGGGCGGCAGCCTGGAAAAGCGGGCGCAGTTCCTGTTTGAAATCATGCGTGGTGTACGTGAAGTGTTGCCTGCCGACAGGATTCTGGCCATCAAACTGAACAGCGCCGACTTCATGAAAGGCGGCTTCGGTGAAGACGATGCCCTGTGGGTCATTGAGCAGCTCAATGAGATGGGACTGGACCTGCTGGAACTTTCCGGTGGCACCTATGAAGCTCCCGCCATGGTAAACGGCAAGGATGGCAAGCCATCTGCCCGCGAGGCCTATTTCCTGGATTTTGCCGACAAGGCTCGCATGGTCGCGAAAATGCCCATCATGGTGACCGGCGGCTTCCACACTTCAAAAGGTATCGAGGCCGCACTCGCCTCCGGCGCGCTGGACATCGCGGGTATGGCCAAACCCTTCACGGTCATGCCGGATCTGGCCAATCGCATGGTTGCCGGCGAAGATTTGCGTGTTGCCTGGCCGGTGAAGAAACTAAAGAATCCGGCCATGGATTCGATGTCGCAACTGGGCTGGGCGCGCCGCCAGATTCACCGCATGGCCGGCAACATGCAACCTGACCTGAATATCGGCACAGTCAGCAACCTGTTGCATGACATCGTCATAGGTCAATACCACGCCTGGCGCTACCGTCGCTGGCTCTCGCGGCAGATAAACGCAGGCACCGGCAATACGGCAGCGACAGACGCGGCCTGAAATCTGCAATGCAAGGAGGAGGAGACATGACGGGAGATACCGCAAAGAGCTGCGCCGTGATCGTCGGCGTCGGTGCACGCGAGGGTATCGGCGGCGCCATGTCGGTGCTGGCCGCCAGCAAGGGGCTGCATGTCTTTGTAGCCGGACGCACAGCGGCCAGGATCAACCGCATAGTCGAGGAAATCCATCAGAACGGTGGCGAGGCAACTGCAATAGCAACCGACAGCACCGATGAACAGGCGGTCAAGGCGCTCTTCGAAAAAGTGGCAGCCTCGGGCCTGCCTCTGGAACTGGTGGTCTATAACACCGGCGGCAACTACCCTTCGCGCTTTCTGAATACCAGCGAGGTGTTTGTGGAAGGGCACTGGCGACGCTGCGTGCTGGGTGGCTTTCTCACCGGGCAGGCAGCCCTGAAAATCATGCTGCCGCAGGGCCGCGGCAGCATCATCTATACCGGCGCCACCGCCTCGGTGCGTGGTCGCCCCCTGTTTGGCGCCTTTGCCTCCGCCAAGGCCGGCCTGCGCGCCATGGCGCAGTCCATGGCCAGGGAATTCGGGCCACAGGGCATTCATGTTGCCCACGTCATTATTGACGGCACCATTGAAGGCGAGGTGGTGCGCAAATTCATGCGTGGTCTGGGCTGGCTGGTCCTGCGCAAGAAGGGCAAGGACGGCGGACTACTGCCCGACCAGATCGCCCGTAATTACTGGGCCATCCATGCACAGCCCAGAAGCGCCTGGACCCAGGAACTCGACCTGCGGCCGTTCAAGGAAGTCTTTTAAGGAGCCTGACATGACGACTCATCCAACTACTGCTGCCGTCATTTTCGGCGTGGGCGCCCCCGAAGGTATTGGCGCAGCCGTGGCCCGGAAGCTATCCGCAGAAGGCATGCATGCCTATGTGGTGGGGTGCCATGCCGACAAGCTTCAAGCGGTGACTGATCAGATACAGGCTGATGGCGGCCAAGCGACCGCCGTCGCGGCAGACTGCACACAGCAACAGGAAGTGGCCGCTGTATTCGCGAAAGTCAGCAGTGATGGACGAACGGCCCGATTCGTACTGCACAATGTCGGCACCAATGTCCGAGCCGGTTTCATGGACCTCACCCCGGACCTGATGGAAGCCGCCTGGCGCACCAACTGTCTGTCCGGCTTCCATGTGGCCAAACAGGCCATACCGCATATGTTGCCGCAGGGCGGCAGCCTGTTTTTTACCGGCGCCACGGCCTCCATGCGTGGCGGCAACGGTTTCGCTGCCTTTGCTGCCGGCAAAGCCGGCCTGCGCATCTATGCCCAGGCGCTGGCCCGCGAGTTTGGTCCCAAGGGCATCCATGTGGCGCATGTGATTGTGGACGGCGTGGTCAATGGCGACCGTATTCGCCGGTTCATTCCCGGCCTGCTTGATCAGCTCGGCGAGGACGGCAGCCTGTCACCGGAAGCGATTGCCGACAATTACTGGCAGCTGCACCAGCAACACCGCACCACATGGACCCATGAAATGGATCTGCGGCCCTGCAAGGAAAACTGGTAGGACTGCTGCTTCCCGGCACAAAAAAGGGGCGCCTGCAGTCAGGCGCCCCCATTAAATTTGGCGAAGTGAATCAGGCAGCCACGGCCTGTTCGGCACCCATTGACTCAGCGATGGCGTCCGGCTCACTGGCGAACTCCGCCACATCTTTCATCAGGCGATATTCATTGAAGTCGGGGTTACGCATTTCCCGGCGATAACGCGCAGGCGTCCAGGGATAGATGTTGGGCACGCCTTCCTTGTCCAGATACCAGCTCTGGCAACCGCCGGTGAACCAGATGGTGTGCCGCACGGCTTCCGCCATCGCCTGATTGTAAGTTTCGAAAGCCGACTGTTTGGGCGCCATGGCGGCCAGGCCGTCACGTTTCATCTTGTTCAGGCTGCTGATCAGGTAATCCACCTGATATTCACTGACCATGATCAGGGAGATATTGCCCACAGGCCCGGTAGGCCCTTCCAGCATCCAGAAATTGGGAAAGCCGGGAATGCTCATGGCGCGGTGCGCACGTGGCGTCCCGTCCCAACGGCCACCCAGCTCCTGACCGCCCTCGCCGATAACACGGGTCGGCAGAATGAAGTTACTCACCTTGAACCCCGTGGCCAGCACCAACACATCCAGTTCATGCAGCTGGCCGTCACGGGTGCGAATACCCTTGGCCTCAACACGCTCAATGCCTTCGGTCACCAGGTCTGCGTTGTCCCGCGAAATCGCAGGATAGAAGCTGGAGCAGAAGATCAGGCGTTTGCAGGCGGCCTTGTAATCCGGGGTGAGCTTGGCCCGCAGTTCGGGATCGGCCACGTTCTTTTCCAGATTGCGACGGCAGGCCCAGGCCACATAGGCCAGCACCAGCTTATTGCCCAGTGTTGCCCGTACAAAACTCTGCTCGATGCTCTGCAGCACACCCCAGTAGGCCAGCTTGCTCAGGCCGGGAATATGACGCAGCAGGAACTTCCAGACCGGGCCGTATTCCTTCTGCCACAGCGGGTGCATCCACTGGGCCGTGCGCTGGAACAGACTGAGTTTTTCCACCTGTTCGGTGATGGCGCCAACAATCTGCGCCGAGGTGGAGCCGGTGCCGATAATGCCGACTTTCTTGCCACTCAGATCCAGGTCATCCTGCCAGCGGGCCGTGTGGAATTTCTCTCCGGCAAAATCTTCCAGCCCTGGAATCTCCGGCACCGAAGGATGGTGCAGTACGCCGGTAGCGGCCACCACCACATCAAAAACTTCGGTCTTGCCGCCGGCGGTCAGATGCCACACAGGCGCTTCATAGCGCAGCTCATCTACCGGCGTGTTGAAACGCACCAGCGGTGTCACGCCATATTTGTCCGCCGTACGCTGCATATAGGCCTGGATTTCCGGGCCATAGGAAAAGCGGTGCGTCCAGTCCGGATTGGGCTCGAATGAAAACTGGTAGAAATACGAGGGGATATCACAGGACAGGCCCGGATAACGGTTCTCACGCCAGGTGCCACCGACACGACCTTCCTTCTCGAACACGGTAAGGTCCATATAACCGGCCTTGCGCAGCTTCACCACCGCAGCGATGCCGGACATGCCGGCGCCCACGATGGCTATGCGGGGCTGGCGGCCACTCTGGGCCCAGGGCTGGCTTTGCTCTTTACTGATCGTTGTCATGGTCTGCTCCTCGACATTTCTCGACGTTGCCATTATTTCGCCTCAGAGCCGTCAGAAGAATGATGCTTGAAGTCATATACTTGATATTTTACGACACATAATGATAATTAAATCTATATTTCTCCTTGAGAGAAACGATAAATGGATGAGAATAACCGACACGGAATGCGAATTTCCCTGTGGTCCCCCATCCGCCTGGCTTATGGCCAGCTGCCGGTCATCAGCATCCTGGAGCGCCACGGCATAGACGCCAGCCGCCTGCTTGAACAGGCCGGCATTGACCGCTTCGGCCTCATGGACCCCGCCTACACCATCTCCATTGATCAGGAGCTGGTTTTTCTCAACGCCGTCCTGCGCGCCATCCCCGATCCGGCCCTGAGCCTGGAGATGGCCCGCGAATACCGTCTGCGTGGCTTTTCGGTTCTGGGTCTGGCCATGCAAGCCAGCGAATCCCCGCTACAGATGCTGCAGACCATCATTCGCTACCCGAGACTGGCCTGGGGCATGTTTGAAGGCGAACTGAACCTGGGCGCAGACAGCATAAGCATCCGTTTTCTGCCGCAACCCCGACTGGGAGCCATCGAAGGCTTCCTGGCGGAACGCGACCTGGCCTGCGCCCTGGTCATGTTCGAAGAAGCCACTGAATCCCGTTTTCCGATTCAGTCACTCAGCTTTCGCCATGCCTGCGCCGCCAAACCTGAAATCTACGAAGCCTTCTTTGGCTGCAAGGTCAGCTTCGAGGCGGCGCGAACTGAACTGCGCGTCAGCCGCCAGGCCGCCGAACAGGCCCTGCCCCATGCCGATGCCAGTATCTGCGCCTTCTACTCGGCGCAATGCGAACGCATGTCCAGAGGCATGGACCAGCCTTTTCGTTACAGCGAGGCAGTACGCCAGCGCCTGCTCAGAAGCAGCGTCGTACCGAATCTCGGCGAACTGGCGCAAAGCATGCTTCTCACACCCAGAACCCTGCAACGGCGGCTGAGTAGTGAGGGTGTTTCATTCTCCGAGCTACTGCGAGACGCCCGCCAGCAACGCGCTACTCAGCTTCTTTCGGAAAGCAGCCTCAGCATGGAACAGATTTCCGCCACCCTGGGATTCAGTGATGCCGTGGCCTTTTCCCATGCCTTCAAGGCATGGACCGGCCGCTCACCCCAGGCCTGGCGTACTGCAGCGGAGCCGGGATAGTTTTACTGACCAGTAGAGAAAACGAAATGGTGGGCCCGGCAGGGTGAGACCCAATAGCGAAAGCAAGCTTTTGTTGAATTGCACCGAAAACTGACCCACTAGAGACATATATTTGCATCGAATTTTGACCCACGTGCAACCCTTCCT
>CAJXLF010000015.1 GCA_913055805.1 uncultured Salinisphaerales bacterium | reverse complement strand
AGTTTACGATTCGCTTCGGGGATCGCATCCCTCAGGCGTAACCCATCACCCGGTTACACAAAATTCTGGACACCCTCAGTATCCAATAGTGCTCATTTCCACCCTTCCGGGCGCGCCATTCATTGCAACCCCCTATTTGATTGACCTACATCAAGGTATGCCTTCGGGCCTTGCCTGATCCTTGAAAGCCTGCCTGGGTCAGGAGCGTGAAAATGATCAGGAAAGGTTTAATCGCGGTGATTTCAGTAGTTGCGTTTGCTACCGAAATGACGCTGGCCTGGTCGGTGGATCGGGGGCAGATGGGGATGCAGGCCCAGAATGAGCGCGTTATCCGTTAACGATACAGAATCCCAATCTTCATCATAGACAAATTCAATTTGTATTTGAAAATCAATAGTCAATACTAATAAAGCGTTTTATATAACGAGAGACTGTTCCAGTTCTTCAGGAGACAAGACATGTTCAACAAACCGGTTCCTCTTTTGGCGGCGCTCGCTATTGCGCTGTCTACGTTATTAATGGCCTGTACCGATGCCTCACAGGACAAACCCCAGTCTGAAGACAAGGCGCAGACGAAAGCGCAGCCCGAGACCCGGGATTCCATGGCTGCGGTACATGAAGCGAAGTCCAACCAATTCTGGTGGCCGGACCTGCTCGACCTGTCGCCCTTGCGGCAGCACACACCTGAGTCCAATCCCTACGGCGACGATTTTGATTATGCCGAAGCCTTCAACAGCCTGGATCTGGATACCGTCAAGCAGGATATAGAGACGGTGTTGACCACTTCGCAGGACTGGTGGCCGGCGGACTGGGGACACTACGGCGGCCTGATGATCCGCATGGCCTGGCACAGTGCCGGTACCTACCGTGTGCATGATGGCCGTGGCGGCGCCGATGGCGGCCAGCAGCGTTTCGAGCCGCTCAACAGCTGGCCGGATAACGCCAATCTGGACAAGGCGCGCCGCCTGCTGTGGCCGGTGAAACAGAAATACGGGCCTGCTCTTTCCTGGGCTGACCTGATGATTCTGGCCGGCAATGTGGCGCTGGAATCCATGGGCTTCGAAACCCTGGGTTTTGCCGGCGGCCGCGTGGATGACTGGGAGGCCGACCTGGTGTACTGGGGCCCGGAAACCAGGATGCTGGGCAACGACAAGCGCTACAAGGAAGATGGTGAACTGGAAAAGCCACTGGCTGCCTTGCAGATGGGTCTGATCTATGTGAACCCGGAAGGTCCCAGCGGCAATCTTGATCCGGTTTCCGCCGCCGCCGACATCCGCGAGTCCTTCGGCCGAATGGCCATGAATGACGAGGAAATCGTGGCGCTGATTGCTGGCGGCCATACCCTGGGCAAGGTGCATGGCGCCGGCAAGGGTGACTGCGTGGGGCCCGAACCCGCAGCGGCCGATCTGGAAGAGCAGGGCCTGGGTTGGGAGAACAGCTGCGGCAAGGGCAATGCCGAGGACACCATGACCAGCGGCCTGGAAGGTGCCTGGACGCAGACGCCGACGGCCTGGTCTGTTTTGTTCCTGTCTAACCTGTTCAACTTTGAATGGGAGCAGAAAAAGCTGGAGTCGGGCGGAACTGTCTGGGTGCCGACCGACGAGTCCGCACATACAGCCGTGCCCGACGCGCACGTCGAGGGTAAGCGTAATCCGCCCATCATGCTGACCACCGACCTGGCGCTGAAGAAGGATCCCGGCTTCGCCAAAATTGCCAAGCGCTTCCTGGACAAACCCAAGGAGTTCGATGCCGCTTTTGCCCGGGCCTGGTTCAAACTGACGCATCGCGACCTGGGTCCGCGCGCCCGCTACCTGGGCAGTGAGGTGCCGGAGGAAACCTTCATCTGGCAGGATCCGGTGCCGGCGCCCGAGTACCTGCTCAGCGCCTCCGAGGCCGAGAGTCTTAAGGCGAAGATTCTGGATTCCGGCCTGAGCGTGCCGGAACTGGTCAAGGCGGCCTGGGCCTCGGCTTCTACCTACCGTGCGTCGGACATGCGCGGCGGCGCCAACGGTGCCCGTGTGCGTCTGGCGCCGCAAAAGGACTGGCCCGCCAACGATCCCGAAGAACTGGCGAAAGTGCTGAGCGCTCTGCAAAAGGTTCAGCAGGACTTCGGCAAGCCCGTCTCCATGGCTGACCTGATCGTGCTGGGTGGCGCCGCGGCCATCGAGAAGGCCGCCGCTGATGCCGGGCATAAGGTCAAGGTGCCGTTCGTGCCGGGCCGTGGTGACGCCAGCGCCGAGATGACCGACGTGGAGTCCTTCGCGGTGCTGGAGCCGACGGCCGATGCCTTCCGCAACTACTACAGCGACGATGCCTATGCCTCACCGACCAGGATGCTGGTAGAGAAGGCCGACCTGCTGGGGCTGTCCGTGCCGGAGATGACGGCCCTGCTTGGCGGCATGCGTGTGCTGGGCGCCAACAGCGGCGGCGCTACGCATGGCGTACTGACCGACCAGCCGGGGCAGTTGAGCAACGACTTCTTCGTCAATCTGCTGGGCATGGATACCGAGTGGAAGAAGGCCGGCACTGAAGGCCTCTACGATGCTGTAGACCGTGCCAGTGGCGAGAAGAAGTGGACCGCCACTTCAGTGGACCTGATATTTGGTTCCCACTCCGAGCTGCGCGCTGTGGCCGAGGCCTATGCGGCCGAGGATGGTGAAGCGAAGTTGGTGAACGACTTCGTGGTTGCCTGGACCAAGGTCATGACACAGGATCGCTTTGATCTGAAGTAGACAGAAATAGACGTTCTGTCAGCAACGGCGGCTCCTGGCCGCCGTTGCTTTATCTGCCAGGTGTATTGATGTGTACGGGATGCTGTCGGCTGGTTGCAGGCGTTATCAGCTCTTGCCGATGCGTTGCAGCTCATTCGTCAGCGCCAGATGCTCAAGTTTCTCGATGGGTAGGGCTGCAAACAATTCGATGCGCCGCTTGAGCATGAGAAAGGCTTCGTTGAAGGCACGGCGTTTTTCCTCATCAGTGCCGACAACAGCGGCCGGGTCTTCAATTCCCCAGTGTGCTTTCACTGGTTGGCCCGGCCACACAGGACAGACCTCGCCTGCAGCCGAACCGCAGACGGTAAAGACGAAGTCCATCTGCGGTGCATTCGCGGCTCCGAACTCATCCCAGGACTTGCTGCGGTAGCCGTCAACAGCAATGCCGTGACGCTTGAGGGTTTCCAGTGCGAACGGGTTCACGGCCCCGGTGGGTTGGCTGCCTGCGCTATAACCCCTGAATTTACCGCCGCCAATCAAGGGATGGTTGATTGCAGCTTCCGCCATGATGGAGCGGGCCGAATTGCCGGTACAAAGGAAAAGTACGTTGTAGGTTTTCGCATCCATTGAAAGATCTCCGTTTCGTCCGTTTCTCAGGCGCAGCAGGCCTTGTCTGAATCGTCGACGTCAGCAGGCGATCCGCAACGGCTGGTTGCACAGCATGCAGAGTCGTTAGCCGCGGCCGACTTTCCATTAAACGTGGGTGAGTTCTTGAGTGAATGAAAGCTTTCCCAGGCAATACCCTGCGGGTCAACGGTCCAGTGCTTGTCGGATTCCACATAGCAGCAGGTTTCGCCGATCTGGCTGGTGACTGGCAGGTCAGCGGCTTTCAGCCTGCGCTTCATTTCCTCCAGTTCTGTTTCGGATTCCACCTGAATACCGAGATGGTCAAGGCCGGGTTTGGCGCTACGGGTGGAAATGGCGAAATTCATACACGGTTCTTCCAGGAGCCATTTGGCATAGTCGTCTTTTTGCACACTGGGTTCGGTAGCGAATAACGCTGAATAAAAGCGCACACTCTCTTCCAGATTATGCACAGCAATATGAACATGAAGTTTCAGCATGGGGGTCTCCGGTTAATGGGGGCCGATTAGCAGGGGGATTGCGGAGTGCAGTTGTTGCCACCGCAGCAGTTTTCAGTCAGATAGCCAACCAGGCCGGTCATGGCGGCAAGGTTGGCGGTGTAGATGAGGCAGCGGCCCTGCTGTTCCACGTCCACCAGACCGGCGTGGCTCAATTCCTTCAGGTGGAAGGAAAGCGTGGCCGGCGCCAGGGACAGCGCCTCGGATAGTTCGCCGGGCTTCTGTCCTGAAGGCGCATGGCGCACCAGTGTGCGGAATATTTCCAGGCGTGTTTCTTGGGCCAGGGCGCTCAGGGCGTCAAGTACATTCTTCGTTTCCATATTTCCATAATTATAGAATTATAAAAATATGTCAACCCGGATTTCTATATCGTTGTATGGGATGCGGAATAGCGTTTTGCGTTTACTGCCCGTAGTTGCAGCGTCAGACCAGACCCAGCGCAGGCAGGAAACTACCCAGATTCAGTTTGTCCGCGGCCATGACAGCGGTGAAAATCATCACCTGACCGACACCCACACAGAAACCCAGCGCCGCGCCAACGGCGATCAGCATCCATTCATCTTCCTGGAATGCGGGGCGCAGCATGCCTTCGAACTGTTCGGGGGGCAGCACTTCCAGCCGCCCGGCCAGCACGTTTTTAATGTCCATGGCTTCACGGGCATAGTCGTTCACGCTGCGGGCCAGGTCGGGCGCCTGCTGCACAATGCGCTCCACAGCGGCATGTTTCATTTGTACATAACTGTCACTGCCGACGGTCCAGGCTACGAAGCGGCGGGCCACGCCGGCCTGCTCGTCAATACTGCGGGTCACGGCCCTGGCGATCATGTTGAACATCTGATCGGCGTAGGGACCTTTGAGGACGGCTTCGATGACGTTGATGGGGGTAACGATTTCATCGGCAATCAGCTTGCCGTAGTCGCGTGATATTTCGCGCTGACGCTTGAAGAACAGACCCTGTACGACAAACGGGCCGAATTTTCGCGGCTGCTGCGGCTGGAAAATCATGCGCAGCGCCACCCAGTTGGTGGCGTAGCCGACCAGCAGGCCGAACAGGGGGAGCTGCCAGTCGGCCTGATAGAACATCCAGCCCACCATTTGCAACAGACCGAACAGGAAGCCGAAGTAGAATCCGGAGCGGCCGATGAATATGAACTCTTCGCGACCGGCTTCCTGGAATACCTTGTTGATCAGTTCACGGTCGCGGATCAGAGTGGTGATCACCATGTCCTTCAGATCAAAAACATCACTGATGTTGTCTTTCATCTGGTCCATCAGTTCCTTGACCACATTGGGCGCGTCTTCCTGCACGCGTTTTATGATCATGTTCCTGATGGCATTGGGCAGGGATTCCCACAGGGTGGGCTCATATTCGCTGAGAATTTCGCGAGTGAGATGTTCCACCATGTCCAGGATCGGTTGTTCGATTTCCGCGGCGACCTGATCCGGATCGAGCCGTTCGAAAACCTCTTTTTCCGACACCAGATGCGGTACCAGGGTGTCGCAGGCAATCGCCGCCATCTTGCCGGCTTTGCGTGGAATAATGCCCTGCCAGCCCAGAAACGGCGGCTTGATGCCCCAGAAATCCAGGGGATGAAACATCATCTTGATGGCGATGACATTGGTGACATAACCCACCAGGCCGCTGGTCAGCGGCATGGACAGATACAACAACCAGTGCGACGAAAACTGAGCAATCGCGTTTTCCAGCATTCCCGGTTTCTCCTCGGGTGTGGCCAGCCCGCGGGGGGGCGTTTATTTATTCGAATCGGGTCGGCAGGTTTCCCAGAGTTCCCTGCCCAGTGTTGAGATTCTGAGCACACGGCGGATCATGCGCGCACCCGAACCCGGTCCGGTGTTCTTGTTGGCGGTTTCAGCAGCCTTGCGAACCTCCGCGTCGTTTTCCAGCACCTGGTACTTCATATCCAGGGCCTTGTCCTCGGGGCCGGTTTCAATCAGGTTCAGGCTGCGCAGGTGAGTGATGTAGGCCGGGGTGAATTCCCGCAGTTTGACCTGGGCAATCTTGCCGAGCGTGGAAAAATTTTCCACTACACGCTTGGGTGCGGCGCCGATTCTGGGGCCGACGCCTACATGAAGCAGGGGATGGGCCTGGCCATCCGATAACACGTTCAATATGCGCACTTCATCCGGTGTGAGTTGCTTAAGCAGCATGCTGTAGAGCCACATGCGAGCTTCTTCTTCGGTCTGGCCATTAGCCTTGGCTAGCAAATCATCCAGCAGCATGCCGGGAACGGAGCGCTGTACCTTGTTATTGCGGCTTGAGCGCGCCACCGGTACAGCATGATCTTCTGGAGGGGGTAGCCGCCGGTGGTCATCAAGGGCGTCCAGGCGCTGCTTGAGTTCGCGCAGCACGCGCAGTTCGGCGCTATGTAATTGTTCTTCGGCAAATTCGGCGCCAGGCAGGGTGCGCACCAGGCGTCCTACCCGGTCGGCCAGGCGGGAAACACCCGTTTCCCGGGGTAAATTTCTGGAAGGTTTTCTGAGTATCTTTTTCGCCACGGATTCCCCACTCAATATATGCGGTCGGCGTCCCCTGTTCGTTTCTATCATGCCAAGAAACCGGCCGCCGCGCCTGCGTTTTAATGATGACAGCCGGCAATGTTGCAGTGATTTGTGTGGCTTGCCAAGGGCCAGCGGCGGTGAAACAAAAACGGCTCCCGCAGGAGCCGTTTTCACAGAGCCGGATTTTCAGTAATTTTTCAGTAAATCATTGGAAGCATCGGCGTCGATACCATCCTTGCCCTGGATATCGTCTGCAATGAGTTTTTCCAGTTTGCCGCCAACCAGAGGCAGCTTGACATTGATGTCCCAGTTGAAGGTTTTGGTGGCGCCGCCCTCGCCATCGTCTTCGATCACCAGATCGCAATGAATCTTGCCCGGCAGGCCGCGGGGTTCCACATCCACGGTGCCGCGTCCGGTGGCGCGATTCCAGGTTTCAGTCTGTGTGGCGTGAGTGTTTTCACCCAGCACTTTCTTGGCAAAACCCGGCAGGGGGACTTCGGATTTCACCACGTAGCTGTACTTGATGCGGAACTGGTTGCCGTCATCGTCCAGTTCCAGCTGCTTGAAATCCCAGCTGCCCAGCGCGTCCTGCAAACCCTTGTGATAGGCGGGGTCGCAGAGCATGCTCAGCACGGTGTCTTTGCCTTTGTGAAATTGTTGTGAGTATGAAAACTTCATGGTCGCTCCTCCTGTTGACGACCTAGATTAAACCATGCTTGGCCGAGCAGCGTCATCCACTTGGTAGTGTGGGTGGCAGGAGAGAAAACTAACGGGTCAGGCGCAGCAGTATCTTGGCAGCGATTTGCCTGAAGACTGCATCCAGTTGGCCGGCATTGGGCGCGAAGGCCGCTACGCCCTCCGGCTGTGCCGGGTTGTAACTGGGGCTGCCGGGATCATTGGCCATGTTGCGCAGGGAGGTCTGGTTGATATTGTTGCCCAGGCCAATGCTGAAGACGAAGATGCCATCCTGTCGTGCCATCAGTGCCGAGTTCTCTGCCCTGAACAGACCTTCTTCTTCCACGTTGTTGCTATTGCGTGTGCGCAGGGACTGGTATTTGGAGGAGAAGAAATTCCGGGTTCGGTTGCGGCTGCAACTCACCGTGGAGCCGTCATCGGGGTCACGGAAGTCATCGTCACTGCTGCCGGGCACGAGTATCAGATCCATGTGCCTGCGATTGCGGCATTCCACGTTGTCCAGGAAGGAATTTGCCTGGCCGTCGGTAAAGAACACCAAGGCGCGGATAACGTTCTCGCCGGGGGAGGTGGCGATGCTGTTGATTTGCGCACGACCGATATCGATACCCCCATGCGCGTAGGTCCAGCCACTGAAGCGCAGCCGCCGCACTTCTCGCCGGATGTCGGATTTGAAGTTGTGGCCGATGGCGACATTTAATGTGGCGTGATCGGCATAGCTGCTCATGGCCACGAAATCGTTGGCGTCGTCGAAAAAGTTGATGAAAGTTTCAACCGCGCCGGGCAATGCGGCTGCGCCACCGTTGCTGTTCATGGAGCCGGAGCGGTCCAGCACCAGCGTCATGATGAGCTTGGCGCGTGCTGCCTGGGCGTTGGCCCTGACACCCACGGTGGCAAAGCCGGGCAGTAAACGCAGGAAATAGGTGTGGATACGGGCACGGCTGCTGACCGAGACACGCAGGTTGTTGTTTTCGTCGCGTTCGAAATTGACGGATACCTGCGGCTCCTCCGCCTGACGTTCCGGCAGGCTCGAAGCGGCGTAGTTCATGGCAAAGGTGTTCTCGGCCACGTCCCGCGCCACGGCCTCGCCGTCTGACAGGCTGCGTACACCCATCAGGGCAGCGGCGTCCGTACCCTTGGCCAGCGCGGCGCGGCTCATGTACCAGAAACCGACGTCGACCGTGAGTCCGAAGAACAGCAACAGCACCAGCGCGCTGATGGCGAAGGTAACGAGAACCACGCCACGTTGTTGTTTTGCCAGTTGCTTCATGTGGTTGCCTCCATCAGAAGAACGCGCTGTCGTAGAAGTTTTCGTTGAGGGTGATGTTGACCAGTTGCCCCAGTGGCGTGATGGGGCGCGAGTGATAGAAGACCTCGGCCACGTACATGTTCTGGCCGGGCAGGGGGATGGCAGTATTCGTGGCCGGGAGGGTGGCTGGACTACCTGTCCCGCTGCCGACATGGCTGCCGCCGGGACGGCCGCCATCGCCCATTTGCTTGCTGATGGTCAGGTTGCCGTTAATGTCTCTCTGTACCTCGGTCACAATCAGATAGCCGTTGGCCTGCAGGTCCAGCGGCGCCGCGGATATCTGGATGGCAGCGATGACGTCCGGCAGGTTGGTACCGCGCGAGGCGAGATTGGCGGCCTCGCGGCTCAGGTTGATCATCACCTGCTTGACCAGCACTGCGCGGCCAAAATCAACTACGCCGAACATTAACACCATCAGAATGGGCAGAATCATGGCGAATTCCACCACCGCCAGTCCGTACTGGGCGCACGGTTTTTGCAGGCACTTCACGAACGGTCCCCTGGCGGGAAGGGTTCGTTACGGAAACTGGTGCTGACCGTGAAGCTCTGTTCGCCGTCGTTGAAAAACTGGCCGATCATCGGTGTGATAAAGCGGAAGCTGTACGACATGGAGATAGTCAGGGTGTCGCCAGGGCCGCCTGCATTGTCGCTGCCGCCGCTGATGCTGCTGACGACGATGTCGCCTGGTTCCACGCCTACGCCCACGGCGGCGTCGTGTACCACCTGGCGTATGGAAGCGATGCGCGATTGCAGGGCCAGAGGGTTGCCGGGGTCCGGCAGTTGCTGGCCGGTCACACCGAAACGTCCGCCTTCGCGCATGGCGTGTTGCAGGGTGATCTGGGTGAAATACAGGCGTCCGAAATCCAGGATGCCGAAAATGAGCAGCATCATCACCGGCAGGATGATGGCCATTTCCGTGACCACCAGACCTTTGCGTGATGCACGCTTGCGCCGGGCGCCGTTACGCGTTCTTTCCCGCATGGTGACCTCCGTGTCACTGGGCAGGATGCCCTCATATACATGGATTATATCTTATTTATTTTAAAAATCCAGGGTAAACCCTGTTTTAATGGTAAATATTATAGGAGGGATAACGAGTCGGGAGAGTCGGATCGAGGATGCCGGATCAGACGTTAGTTATTTGAAGCCGTCGCGCCGTTCCCCGGCTGAGTGGCCACCGGTACCGGCACTTCTTTCAGAGGCCCGCTGCAGGGTTTCTTTCAGTATGCTCGGCAGGCCGGCGAGTCCGGAGCCCCGGGTCGGGAGCCGGGCCAGTGCCGGGGGTTGTAAATGCAGAATAGCCGTTTCGCCTTCGCCTTCGATTTTCAGATCGCCGTCACGGCTGAGTACTGACAATGCCTGGATCAGGTCGTCCGCGCGCAAGCCCAGTGCTTGCCACCAGCTTTGCAGTTGTCCGGCATGCAGGCCGGACTGGCCCTCATGCCGATCTGCAATCAAGGCCAGCGCGATTTGTGCGGCATCACTTCCTGTCAGCTGAATAGCATCCATTGGGCTCGTTCGATTTTGCAATGTGCTTCGATTATAGGCGGACAGGCAACTGGCGAGTAGTGCAGGGCAGCTTTGCGTCTTCCGCGGAAACAGCGGGCGGGGTTATTCTCCGGATGACAGGTCGCGGATGAAGAATTCCGCGTTCTCGACGGTTTGCGGGTAGGCCAGCAGGTAAATGCGAATCAGGTCGGCAACCGAATCCACTCGCATCTTTTTCATCATGCGGCTGCGGTGCATTTCCACGGTTTTCAGGCTGAGATCCAGATTTTCCGCAATTTCCCGGTTCTTCAGACCTTTGACCACGTATTCCAGCAACTGGCTTTCCCGCCGGGTCAGAGCCTCGATTTTTTGTCGAGCGCTGGTAGCAGCCGTCTGTTTGCGCCGCTGTTGCCGGTTACGCTTGAGGGCTTCTCTCAGATTCTCCAGCAGGGTCTGTTTGGAGAATGGTTTGGTCAGGAAGCCGACGGCGCCGGCCTGAATGGCCTGTACGGCCGTCGGTACATCGGCAAATTCGGAAATGAAGATAAAAGGCAGGCGTTCACTGCCGCCATTGATCTTTTTCTGCAGGTCGATGCCGCTCATGCCGCCCAGGAACAGTTCGCTGAGCAGGCAACCAGGTTGGCTGTCGTCCCAGTGCTGCAGAAATTCCTCGGCGCTGGCATAGCCTGCGGAAGGAATGGACATGGCCTTGAGAAAGCTCTGCAGCGATTCCCGCAATACCGGGTCGGGGTCAATGATAAATACCGTGCCTTCTGCTTGCATACCGGGTAAACCCTTGGTCCAGTGTGATTAATAGCACATGTATCCCTGTAGGGCAAGGAGTACATACCGCCATTGATGCTTGCGGAAAGGCGGCGGCGCAGATATTCCAGCCAAAGTGGTACAGATACCGGTGGATAACTGACTGATTCTCATAAGTTAAAAAATAAATACAGGGTATACCCTTGACATTTGAATACTAATGCATGATATTTCCCCTATCTGGTATTGGAATACACGGTAACCATCCTGGTTCAAGATTCAGATACCGGATAAACGAGTAGGACAGTGGGCGGCGTCCCCTTGTGATTCGATGGATTGAATGGACGCAAAAATACCCAGCCTCTCTTTACTTGGCATGCCAAAGGAGATGAACCATGTCCATTAAAGAAGCTGTACTGCGATTTATTCGCGACGAAGAAGGCCTGACGACCGTGGAATACGCCGTGGCCGGTGGGCTGATTGCCGCTGTTGTGATTGCCGCCTTCGTACTGCTGGGCGGTACCGTCAACGACAAGATCCGCGGCATTAACGACAATCTCAACTAGCAGTCAGGCAACCGGCCGGGGAGTCCGGCTCCCCGGCGGTTCACCTGACCGAACAGATTGGCGGTGTACGCATGTTTGCCCTGACCCTGAACCCGGCGCTGCTGGTGCTGTTGGCGAGCATGCTGGCGGTTTCGCTCTGGCGGGATGCGCGCCACCACCGTATTGATAACTGGATTACGTTCACCGGTGCCTTTCTCGGCATTGCCGTACAGGGCGGTCTTGCCGGTGCGAGCGGGGCTATGCAGGCGGCTGCCGGTGGCGGCGTTGGCTTGCTGGTGCTGCTACCGTTTTACATGCGCGGCGGCATGGCTGCTGGCGACGTAAAGCTGATGGCTGCGGCCGGCACATGCCTGGGCCCGTTGGCCGCCTTCTGGGCAGGAGCTTATACCCTGGTGACCGGGGCGTTTCTCGCCCTGTTGTTCGTCGGCGTCCGCGGTGGCCTCGGCCAGACCGTGGGGCATATGCGACGCCAGTTCCGGGGTTATGCCCTGACGAGGGTATGGGTACCGGCAGCCAGCCATTCAGTTCTTTCACAGCGTTTCCCGTACGCCGCGGCGATAGCCGGGGGTTGTTTGTTGCTGGTCTTTGCGGGCCTGCCGCCGGGATTCTAGAACAGCGGATTGATAAGGAGATCACCATGGCCAGTAAACGCAATTCCATCATGTTTTTCGGATTGGCCATTGCCCTCGGTCTGGTGGCTGCATTCATGGCACAGCGCTGGGCGCAGCAGCGCCTCGTGGATGCGCAGGCCCAGGTGGCCAGCACGCAGACCAGAGTGGTGGTTGCGGCCGGCGTCATCGAATTCGGCAAGCGTATTGAGGAGGCTTCCATCAAGCAGGTGGCCTGGCCGATCGATGCTCAGCCTGAAGGTGCCTTCCATGATACCGGCCAGGTGGTGGGCATGGTTTCCAAGTACCACATTTTGCCCGGCGAGCCGGTACTGGCCGCGCGGGTGGCTGATCCTAAAACCAGCCCCTTGCTGGCTGGCCTGATCGAACCCAACAAACGTGCGGTGGCGGTACGGGTCGACGACGTGGTCGGCGTGGCCGGATTCCTGCTGCCCGGCAGCCGCGTGGATGTGGTGGCTTCCAAGCCCGTGGAAAAGAGCCAGGAATACAGCACCAAAACCATACTGCACAACCTCAAGGTGCTGGCGGTGGATCAGACTGCCTCCGCCGGCAGTGAGGAACGACCGGTGGTGGTGCGGGCGGTGACGCTGGAAGTGGATCCAGCCCAGGCTGAACTGCTGGTCAAGGCTACCAGTGAAGGCAGCGTGCAACTGGCGTTGCGCAATCCAGAAGACCAGGCGATTCCGCAGGTGGCGGAGGTCAAGCCCGAAGCCAAGCGCGTGGTGGTGAGGCGTGCGCCATCCACCGGCAGCCAGGTGACCATTATTCGGGGCACCCAGGTCAATACACAGAAGACACGTCGCTGATCGCGAAGGAGTCGAGCCATGGAACGGAATACGACAACAAAAGACAACGACCCCGGCAGTTTCCTGAAATTGCTGTGGCCTCTGTTTCTGCTGACCATGCTGGCACTGGAAAGCTTGCTGGCGCCTCCCGCCAATGCAGCGGACAGGGCATTGTCAGTATCGCTCAACAAATCCGTCACGATGTCCCTGGACAAGCCCGCCAAACGGGTTTCGGTTGGCAATCCCGGCGTGGCGGATATTGTGATGTTGCGTGGCAACGAAGTGCAGGTGGTGGGCAAGGCACTGGGCGCGACCAATGTGGTGATGTGGGATGGCAGCGACCGGGTCATGTCGACTTATACGGTGGAAGTCACGCATGACCTGGCGACCCTGAAGCAGAAGCTGCATCAGCTCATGCCCAAGGAAAGTATCGAAGTGCGTTCTGCGCAGGAGAACATCGTGCTCAGTGGCGAGGTGACCAATCTCAGCCGCATGCAGGCGGCCAAGGCATTGGCTGAAAGCTTCATTCCGGAGTGCATCGAGTCCGAAACCCAGGGCGACGAAGGCAAGCGTAGTGTCGAGGCTCTGCCGGGCGCCGGTCAGGGCCGGGACTGTGACAAGGGCAGCGTGGTCAATCTGATGCAGGTGGGCGGCGCCCAGCAGGTGATGATCGAAATCAAGGTGGCCGAAGTGGCCCGCACCATGCTCAAGAAGCTGGACTCGGATTTCAATATCTTCAACCTGGGCAACAAGGCCGGTATCGGCGCAGTGCAGGGCGGTGCGAATTTTCCCAACGCGCTGGATCCCAACGGTCTGGAAGTACCGTTGCAGGGCGCGCTGAATGGCAATGCCGGCCCAATCGGGCCTGTGGTGGACAAGTTTGATCCGGTGACACCCTCGATCGAGGGCAGCGGCATCTTCCTGAGTTACCTCAGCGGAGACCTGTTCCTGCAGGCGGTGCTGGACATTTCACGCCGCAAGGGCCTGGCCAAGATACTGTCCGAGCCGGTGCTCACCACACTGAGCGGTCAGCAGGCCGAATTCCTGTCCGGCGGTGAGTTTCCCATTCCGGTACCGCAGGGCAACAGTAATTCCGTGACTATCGAATTCAAGGAGTTCGGTGTCGGCGTGAAATTCCTGCCGGTAGTACTCGATTCGGGACGCATCAACCTGAAGCTGAATATCGGCGTCAGCGAACTGTCGCAGGACAACAATGTGGCGCTGTCGCCGAGCGGCACCAACGGCAGCTTCGTGATCCCCTCGCTGACCAAGCGCAGCGCGGTCAGCACGGTGGAACTGGCGGATGGCCAGACCATCGGCATCGCCGGACTGATCAACGATAACGTGCGCCAGTTTGTGGACAAACTGCCGGGCCTGGGCGATATCCCCGGCCTGGGCGTGCTGTTCCGCAGCCAGGAATTCCTGGCCGGGCAGACCGAACTGGTGATCTTCGTGACACCGCATCTGGCCAAACCGATTGAGGCGGCCGATGTGCGCCTGCCCACCGACAGCTTCGTGCCGCCCAGCGACCTTGAGTTTTACCTGATGGGCCGCATGGAAGCGCGCGAAGGCCAGGCACCTCGCATCCAGAGCTCGAAAGGTGGCGTGGAAGCCGCCCGCTTCGGGCATGACCTATAGGAGTCAGCCATGCATATCTTCAACACAACGATGATCCTGCCGTTTGTGGCATTCACGGCTGCCGTGCTACTGGCAGGTTGCGCCAGCACCGATGCCACGCGGGTGGAAGAGGACTTCGGAACGTCGGTGCGACAGATGGTGGATGCCCAGATCTATGATCCGGAAGCCGCAAAAAACCCGCGCAAGGATCCGCCCATGGGGCTGGATGGCGTACAGGCCGAAGCGGTGCTGGATGTCTATCGCGAGCATGTGGGTGATCCCGAAGAAGTGACCGAAACCCTGCGCATCGAGATAAGCGAGTAGGTCCGGGAGCAGCATTATGAACAAGCACATCGTTCTCGTCGCCAGTCCAAGCGGGGCATTCTGTGACCGGGTGAAAACCATGCTCGAGGCGCAGGGCGGCCTGGAGGTTAAAAGCCACGTCATGCTCAATGGTGGTGCGGATTTCTCCGCCCAGGCGGATACTGCCGCTGATCTGTTGATTCTGGACCTGGGCGAACAGGGCAGCGACCAGATGCTGGTGCACTGGGCCGGTATACCGGGTGAGCGGCCGCCCATGATTGTCGTGGGTCCGGCCGATGATGCGCAGCTGATGCGGCATGCCATGCAGGCAGGTGCGCGGGATTATCTGGCACATCCTGTACCTGGCGACGAATTGCCGTCGGCGGTGCGACAGGTGCTGTCGCAGTTGCGGCAACCTGGTACCGAGATTGTGGGCCGTGGCCGCCTGACTGCGGTCGTGAATGCCAAGGGCGGTTCCGGCGCATCGGTGATCGCCGCCAACCTGGCTCATATTCTCACCGCCTTTCTGGAGCGGGAGACAGCGGTGCTCGACATGGACTTGCAGTTCGGGGCGTTGCCGTTGTCTTTCGACTTGCAGACACGGCATAACGTGGTGGATGTCATCGGTGCGGTGGAACAGCTCGATCCGGTGGCGTTGCGGGGATATATGACCCGTCACCAGAGTGGCCTGGATGTACTCGGCAGCATGTCAGACCAGCTGGTGATGCCTTGGGAAGTATCCAGTGCGGATGTGCGCAAGCTACTGGAACTCGCGGTGCAGACTTATGACCATGTTGTGGCGGACCTGTCGCGGGATATCAATCCGGTGACTGGTGTTGTACTGGGCTCTGCAGACCGCGTGCTCGTGGTCATGCAACAGAGTTTTGCGCATCTGCGGGATGCCAAACGCATGTTTGAGTTGCTGCGTAACTACCTGGGTGTCCCCAGCCAGAAGTTGACTCTGGTGGTCAATCGCCACACAGATCGCAACTCCATCACGGTGGACGATGTGCGTGATGCGGTGCATCCGGCCGAGGTGATGTTCGTGCCGAATGATTATGTCAATGTCACCAACGCGCTCAATGTCGGTCTGCCCTTGCTGCAGACGGCAAAGGGTGCGCCCATTACTCGTGCACTGTGCAATATGGCCGAGCGGGTGGACGCCGGTCAGCAGGCCAAGCCGCCGCAGGACGGACAGAAAAAACCGCCTACACGCTGGCATCTTCCGCGGCTGCTGGGCTTAAGCGGTTGAGGTGGCCCGGATGAACCTTGCAGGCAGCCTCTTCGGTCGAGAAAAAACACAGCCGCAAACTGTGGTTGCACCGGCTGACAAGGCGGCTGCGGAGCCCTGGGTGCCCAGCCACCAGGAGCAGGAGTGGCTGCAAATCATTCACCAGGGTCTGCTCAAGCAACTGGATCTGGCGCGTCTGGGAGACATGGACGAGGTTGCCGCGCGGCAGGAAATCCGCGAACAGGCGCAGCGCATGATGAACGAGCAGTCCGCGCCCCTTTCAGCACCTGTTCGCCAGCAATTGGCGCGACGCATTGAGGACGAGATTCTGGGTCTGGGGCCGCTGGAGCCGTTGCTGGTGGCGGCGGACGTGTCGGACATTCTGGTCAATGGGCCGGACAGTGTATATGTGGAACGTAACGGTCGCCTGGAACCGAGTGAGATCAGATTCCGCGACGAGGCTCATCTGATGATGATCATCGACAGGATCGTCACTCGTGTCGGGCGGCGTATTGATGAGGCATCACCCATGGTGGATGCCCGGCTCGCCGACGGTTCGCGCGTTAATGCCATCATCCCGCCGCTGGCGCTGGACGGCGCCATGCTCTCCATCCGCCGTTTCGCCGTGGATAACATGACCGTTGCCGATTATGTACGTATGGGAAGCATGACCGAAAACATCGCCCGCGTGCTGGAAGGGATAGTGCGCGGTCGGCTGAACGTGCTGATTTCCGGCGGTACCGGTACCGGTAAAACGACCCTGTTGAATTTGCTGTCAAGCTTCATTCCCGTTACTGAACGCATTCTTACCATTGAGGACTCGGCGGAGTTGCGTCTGCAACAACCGCATGTTGGCCGGCTGGAAACGCGACCGTCCAATATTGAAGGCCGGGGTGAAATTACCCAGCGTGATCTGGTGCGTAACGCTCTGCGTATGCGGCCCGACCGCATCATCGTCGGCGAGGTTCGCGGCAGTGAGGCGCTGGATATGCTGCAGGCGATGAACACCGGGCATGATGGCTCGCTCACGACCGTACACGCCAATTCGGCCCGAGACGCCCTGTCGCGCATCGAGAACATGGTGGCCATGGCCGGCGTTGATCTGCCGACGCGCACGGTGCGCTCACAGATTGCCTCGGCCATTGATGTGGTGATGCAACTCGAGCGCATGGAGGACGGCAAGCGCCGCCTGGTCAGCGTGCAGGAAATTCAGGGAATGGAAGGCGACATTATCACCATGGCCGAGATATTCCGTTTCGAGCGCCATGGCATCGATGACGAAAATCATGTGCTTGGTCAGTTTCTGGCCAGCGGTGTGGTGCCGAACTTCCACGATCATCTGCGCCGGCGCGGCATTGAACTCGACCTGGCGCTGTTCGAGCCTTCCAGGGAACTATAGGAGGCTGTCATGGACACCTACACCTGGCTGATTCCCCTGCTGGTCTTTCTTGCTGTAACGGCGCTCATGCTCATGATTGCCAGTATGCTCGGCGGCGCTAACGAGCGGCGCCTGCGGGAAAGGATGCGGCGCATCAATCAGCAGGGTGAGCGCGAGCAGCCGCGCTCATTGTTGCGCGAGCAGTATTTGCGTGAGTTGACGCCGCTGGAGCATATGTTCGAAAGCCTGCCGGGCATGGAACATGTTGAAAAACTCTGTGAGCAAAGCGGTCGTCACGTTCCGGCCTACCGGGTGGTGCTGCTGTCTATGGGACTGGCCCTGCTGGCCGCAGCGGCGGTGCTGCTGATGGGACGGCCGTTGCTGGCGTTGCTGGCCTTTGCCTGTGTGCTGCCCTTGCCTTATGCCAAGCTGGTGAAAGAGCGCAATGAACGCATGTCCCGTTTTGAAGATCAGCTGCCAGATGCACTGGATGTTATGGGCCGCGCATTGCGTGCCGGCAATCCTTTCAATGGCACCTTGAAAGTGGTGGCAGATGAGATGGATGACCCCATCGCTACCGAATTCGCCATTACCTTTTCCGATCTGAATTACGGCGTCAGCGTGAAGTCGGCTTTTCTGGCCTTGCTCGAAAGAGTGCCCAACGTGAGTCTGGCCGCGATGGTGACGGCGGTCATGGTACAACGCGAAACCGGCGGCAATCTGGCCGAAATCCTGGACCGTATCTCGAGTATTTTGCGGCAGCGGCACCGTTTTCGCCGCCGTCTGCGCAGTCTGACCGCCGAGGGGCGCATGTCGGCATGGGTGCTGATTCTGATGCCCTTCGTTCTCAGCGTTGTGCTGACTATCATTGCGCCGGATTATCTGCCACTCATGACCGAAGACCCACTCGGGATCAAGCTGATTGTGACCGCGCTGCTGGTGATGGCATTTGGCGTGTGGTGGATACGACGCATTATCCGGGTGCGCTTCTAGTGACCGGTCCGGAGGAGAAGCGATGAACAGCGATCTCTTTATTGTTCTGCTGACTCTGGCAGCAGGAGCTGTGGTGATGCTGGCGACCTACGCCGGGTTGAGCGTGGTGAATGCGCGCAACAATCCCCTGCAACGCCGCCTGGCGGCACTGAGCAAGGCGCCGTTGGCGCACAAGGCTGCCAAGTCGCATCGGTTCGGCAAGGCGCTGGAGCCGCTGGCGCCCTATCTGCTGCCGAAGCGGGAAAAGGAACGTGAAACGGTGCGCCTGCAGCTGATCCGCGCCGGGTACCGCTCGCAGAGTGCGGTGCTGGTGTTCTACGGCATCAAGGTGCTGTGCATTCTTGTCATGCCGGCGGCCATCGTGACCTGGCTGTTGCTGTCTTACGATCTGCACTGGGCCGCGGTAATGCTGGCCGGCGCTTCCTCGGCGTTTATCGGCATGCTGGTGCCTAATCTGCATATCCGCAACCGCACCGGGGCGCGCCACCGGGAAATGCTCAATGCCCTGCCGGATGCGCTGGATCTACTGGTGTCCTGCACCGAAGCAGGATTGGGTCTGAACGCTGCACTTCAACGTGTCTCCAAACAGATGGATATCAGCAGTCCGCTGCTGGCCTCCGAACTGGAACAGGTGAATGCCGAGATTCGCGGCGGTGTCGACCGCATTGAGGCCCTGCGCGATCTGGCCTATCGCACCGGTCTGGATGAAATCCGCGGTCTGGTCTCTCTGCTTTCGCAGAGCCTGAGATTCGGTAGCTCAATTGCGGAAATCCTGCGCATCTACGCCGAGGAGTTTCGTGACCGTCGCATGCAGCGCGCCGAGGAACAGGCGGCCCTGGTAGGCACCAAGCTGATTTTTCCGCTGTGTTTCTGCATCTTCCCGGCCTTTTTCATCGTAACCGTTGGCCCGGCTGTGATCGGTGTGATCCGGGCCATGGCCGAATCGAATTTCTAGCATGAGCAAGGAGGCTTGTCATGAAACAGATCAACCGTAACCCCGTCACATGGTTGCCTCCGGGACTATTGCTGTTGGTTATGTTGAGTTCGGGTTGTGCGGCTATGGCCTCGCGGCCGACGGAAACAACCGTGAAGAATGATGTGCAACAGGCTGCGAGCGAGGAAGCGTCTGCGGATGCTGCCCTGCGGGCCGGTAATGAAAACAAGGCTTTGATGGGTTATGTGGCTGCCTTGCAGCTGGATCCGGAGAATGCCGGCATCCGCTACAAAATTGGCCAGATTCATATGCGGCGCGAGGATTATCCAGCCGCCGCCCAGGCCTTTGGCGATGTGCTGAGAACGCAACCCCGACATGCTGGGTCGCTGGAGGGCATGGGCCTGATTCTGCTGAAAAACCGTAAGCTTGATCAGGCCGGAGATCATCTGCAACGTTCGGTGGCGCTGGACGGTCAGCGTTGGCGTGCCTACAACGGCCTTGGCGTAATTGCCGATCTGCGGCGTACGCCGGATACCGCTCGGACCTATTACCAGAAAGCGCTGGCACTGCAACCTGAAGTGTCCATGCTGCATAACAATCTTGGCTATTCACGTTATCTCGCTGGTGACTACCGCATGGCCGTACTCCACTTCGAGCGTGCGCTTGCAGCCGATCCTGATAACCGCACGGCCTGGGCAAACCTGGCGCTGGCCCGGGTACGTCTGGGAGACGAGCAGGGCGGTGTGACCGCCTTTGTGGAAATCATGGAGCCGTACCGGGCGCATAACAATGTCGGCTATCTGCTCTATATGAGTGGCCAGAGCGACAAGGCTCGCGCCCACCTGGAGCAGGCCATTGAGCTGTCACCCAGCTACTATGCGCTGGCCCAACAGAACCTGGAACGGGTAGGTGTGGCGCAGACCGGCAAGTAGGGGTTCCTGTCTGCCGATTCCTTAAGGGCGGTGGCATCGTTATGATGTAAATAAAACCATTCACTTACAGGAGAGTGAGCGATGCATGCCGGGAAATTCCCTCAACGTCTGCTTTTGTCTGGGCTGCTGGCCTGTCTTCCATTGCTGGCCCAGGCCGGAGAAGCTGAAATCCAAGGGGTCTATGAGCGCAGCTGCAAAGCCTGTCACGGCACTCCCGCAACCGGAGCCCCGCAGACTGGTGATGCCCAGGCCTGGGCGCCGAGAGTTGCCCAAGGAGCGGACATTCTGCTCGACCACACCATCGACGGTTACAAGGCCATGCCGCCCATGGGTATGTGCATGGATTGTACGGAAGACCAGTTTCTGGCCCTGATCGAATATATGTCCGGAACCAGCCTCGATTAAATAAATCCGACAAGGGATGAGTTTATGGCGCTGACACGCAGGCAACTTATTGCTCGTATGAGTGCTCTGGCAGCACTGGCTGCCGGTGGCGGCTGGCCGCTAGCAGCAACGGCGCGTCGCAAGCGCATCATGGTGTGGCGTAACTGGTCGGGCGCGCAGCAATGCGTTCCGGCCGAGCGTTTTGCGCCAGGCGATGAAATGGAACTGGCTGACTGGCTACGTGCTACACCGTATTCGGTACGGCCGGTGGGCGCCGGTCATTCTTTCAGCGCAGTGGTGCCGACCGATGGCGCCTTGCTCACGCTGGCGCGCATGCAGGGGCTGATCAGCCATGATGCCGATAAGCACCAGGCTGAGTTCCATGGCGGTACGGCCATGGCAACCATGGGGCCGGCGCTCAAGGAGGTCGGTCAGGGCATGCTCAACATGGCCGATATCGACTACCAGACCCTGGCCGGCGCATTGGCCACTTCCACACACGGTACCGGCATCGGTTTCGGTTCCTATTCAAGCAACATCACTGGCCTTCGTCTGGTGACGGCTGGCGGTGAAGTGATTGATTGCGACGCCGACAACCGGCCCGAGGTATTTAATGCCGCCTGCGTTTCCCTGGGAGCGTTGGGGGTGGTGACAAGGGTGCGTTTGCAGAATCGCAGCGCCTTCCGGCTGAAGGAGCGTATGTCGGTTGAGAAGACCGAGGATCTGCTGGACAACATCGACAGCCTGGTGAGGGAGAACCGCCATTGGGAAATGCAGGTGGTAACGCATTCCGACTATGCCGCTTCGATCTCTCTTAATGAAACCGACGAGGAACCGACGCCGGTGGAAGAGGGCGCCAGTGAAGGCGGTAACGAATATCTCTACTGGATGCAGAAAGCCGACCAGTATGGTCGCGATGCGCCGGGCGCACGCCGCGCCTTGCTGAATCTGGTGGCCGGCTTTGCTGATTTCGAAGAGCGGGTCGGCGAGTCCTGGGAGATTTACGCCAATGTGCGTGATGTGCGGTTTAATGAAATGGAGTACTCGGTACCGGCCGAAGCGGGTCCGGCCTGTCTGCGAGAAATCATCCAGACCATCAACGAGCAGCAGTTACATACCTGGTTTCCGATTGAATACCGGTATATCAAGGCCGATGAAATTCCCATCAGCATGTTTGAAGGCCGTGACAGCTGTGCAATCTCCATTCACCAGCACTACAGCCAGTCCTGGCACGAATACTTCGGTGCTATCGAAAAGATTTTCTGGAAGTATGAAGGGCGACCGCACTGGGGCAAGTTGCACAGTCTGAATGCCCGGCATCTGGGATCGCTTTATCCACGCTGGGAAGAATTCACCGAAGTACGTCAGGCGCTTGATCCGCAGGGCAAGTTTCTGAATGGGCATCTGCGCAGTCTGTTCGGAGTGACGTAGTGAAGCGTCGGCATTTCGTGCTGGGGGCGGCTGCGGCGGCAGCCGGCGCATGGGCGTTGCGCCCAGGGGATGAGGGCGCGCCCTACGAAGACTACTTTGCCCGTCTGAATGAAGAGCTGAAACAACACGGGCCCATGCGTCCGGTCATGCTGGTCGATCTGGACCTGCTGGATCGGAACATTGAGCTGATTAATCGATCCATGCAGGTCACCCGTATGCCCCGGGGCTACCGGGTGGTGGCCAAGTCCGTGCCTTCAGGCAAGATGATCGACTATGTGATGCGGCGCGCAGGCACCCGACGGCTGATGGCTTTTCATCAGCCATTCCTCAATGAACATGCCCGCCTGTATCCGCAGGCCGATATCCTCTTGGGCAAGCCCATGCCGGCGGGAGCTGCGGCATTGTTCTACCGGCAACATCGAGGCGACTTCGATCCGGCGCACCAGTTGCAATGGCTGGTGGACACGCCTGAGCGCATGAGCGAATACCTGGCGTTGGCACAGGGCCAGGATTTGCAGATGCGCATCAATATTGAAATCGACGTAGGCCTGCATCGCGGAGGCGTATTGCCGGGTAGCCAGCTGGCAGCGATCTGCGATCTGATTCAGGCGAATCCCGATCATCTGACCTTTTCCGGTTTCATGGGCTACGACCCGCATGTAGTGAAGGTGCCTGGGCTGCTGGCTTCAAGGTCGGAACTGCTGGAGCGCGCCATGCGGATTTATGATGCCGCGGTGTCGCAGGTCAGGCAGGACTATCCCCGACTGTGGAATAACGGTGTGGGCCTGACGCTCAATACGGCAGGCAGCCCGACCTATAAGCTGCATGAAGGCGAAACGCTGTCCAACGATATTGCCGTGGGTTCGGCACTGGTGAAACCCACCGATTTCGACATTGATACCCTGGAGCAGCACAGGCCGGCCGCCTTTATTGCCACGCCGGTGCTCAAATCCACGGGCGAAGTCGAGATCCCGGGACTTGATGAAAAATCCCGGTTACTGTCCTGGTGGGATGTAAATCAGCGCCGCACGTATTTCATTTACGGTGGATACTGGAAAGCAAGGTTGCATGCTCCCGGTGGTTTGCGTCACAACAGCCTCTACGGGCGCAGCACCAATCAGGAAATGGTGACGGGCTCGGCGGCTACAGCGCTCGGCGTCAACGATCATGTCTTTCTGCGCCCGACACAGAGCGAATTTGTTTTTCTGCAGTTCGGTGATCTGCTGGCGGTACGGGGTGGGCGGATTGTGGAGAGCTGGCCGGTTTTTGATCAGTCTCAGGCATGAGCTGTTTTGCTCAGTACGCCAACGCGGGAGCAATGCTTGCAGGGAGCGGACTGCGGAAAGGTTTTTGCGGCTTCGCGTACGGCATATTCGATGTCGGTGAACTCACCCAGAGGCAGCACGTCTTCGAAGTTCGGGAAGCGGTCACAGCCGGCCTTGTGAACCTCATGCAGGCCGTCAGGCTGCATCAGCATATTGACGTAGTAGCGTGGCATTAACACCTCCTGCCGTTTTTTATTCTTGCCCTGGGCGTCTGGCCCCAGGTGGCACGTTGATCCTTGCCATTTATGATGCATGGGTCGTGCCAGTACGGCTATTAGCTAATAGTCTAGGTCGGCGATTAGCCGTTTGGTTAATGCCTGCCAGCTACGGGGCAGCCTGTCTATCGGCCTGTGGTGACAAATTTTGTCAGTTTTCCCTTGCTAGCAGTCGTATCCAGGCAACTTGCGATCGAGTTTGCGTAACAGCCCTGGCCAGGCCAGGGCGCCGCCCAGCCCTTTGGTGACGCGTTCAGCCTGTTCACGGATGCCCTCCACAATGGGCTGGGCCACATGAATAAGTTCGCGGTTGCCGGCCAGAGCGCGCACCTGGATGAGGCAGGCGGCCTCGAACAGGTACATGAACAGGAAAGCGTCTGCGACTGTCGGGGCGCAGGTCAGCAGTCCGTGATTGCGTAGCATAAGAAAGTTGCGGTCGCCCAGGTCGGCGACCAGCCGGGGTTTCTCGTCTTCGTTCAGAGCCACCCCCTCGTAGTTGTGGTAGGCCAGGGAAGCCAGGACAAACAGAGACTGTTGCGACAAAGGCAACACGCCATCTTTTTGCGATGAGACAGCGACGCCATTCAGTGAATGGGTATGCATGACGCACAAGGCATCTTCGCGCGCTGCGTGGATGCAGCTGTGGATGGTGAAGCCGGCCGGATTTACCGGATAGGGCGAGTCCATTACCTTTTCGCCATGCAGGTCGATTTTCACCAATGAGGAGGCGGTGATTTCGTCGAACATCATGCCGTAGGGGTTGATCAGGAAATGATGCTCCGGGCCGGGCACGCGAGCCGTCAAATGAGTGAATACCAGGTCATCCCAGCCGTAGAGCGCTACCAGTCGGTAGGCCGCGGCCAGATCCACCCGCCGCTGCCATTCTTCTTCTGAAACCTGTGATTTGATATCGCTCATGTCAACTCCTCAAGGGCATGCCTGTCCACTTGCCTGAATGGTAAACGGTGCGGAAACGCCCTCGAAATTTTCCAGCGGTAGCAGCAGCGTCTGTGCTGCGCCTTCATGCCGGAAACGATAGGTGCCGGCCGGGGTATTGGCGGGCACATGCCAGACGGCTTCGGCCGTGGATGGACCGACTTCCGGTATTTCGATGGGCAGCGGCGAGGGAATGCTCGGGTGCCAGACGAACCACAGTTGCGGGTCCTTGTCTGTGCTGACTATCTCCCATTGTTCTTCTCCAATCTGGCGCTCCACGTAGACATAGCTGGACTGGATTTTCAGATCATTGCGCGGATGGGCGGACTGGAATTCGGCACTGACGGATTCGCCGGCAGTCAGCGTTTCCGGTGGTTGCCGGGTGACGTCGCCGAAAGCGGTGCCCAGACCCGGCAGGTCTGACGGGATATAGGGTGTGCGTTGCAGGATCGGCGTGCCATCCACATAGGCCGGACCATCGGGGGCGACCGTACCGTCGGCCAGGGTCTGCGCCAGGCGGCGGCTTTCCTGTTGCACGGCGGCCAGCGACCAGGGGCCGTAGAGTGTGGAGCCGCCTTCGTATTGCTGTGAGGCGTATTCTTCGCGCGTGGTCAGGTAATGCGAGTAGTCATTGACCAGGCCGGCCACCACGATGGTATCGATGCCGACGGGCGCCAGGATAGGAAACAGCAGTTTCTGGATACGCCGGGCCGACATGGTGGTGACTTCCCAGGGGATACCCAGCAGCGCCAGATTACCCAGCCGGAATAACTGGAAGGGCAGGATATGCGGCTCCGCAGACAGCGGCGGGCCCACGGCGAACAGGACCGGTTTTTCGGCATGGCAGGACAGATCCAGTAGCGGCTGTTGATCCAGGTTGCAGAGCACCGCGGTGGAGGCCAGGTTGGGCGGAATCAGGCCCATGCTGCCCGCCATGATGTCGTCTACAGCAGCCTGGATCAGATCCGGACTGTCGTTGCAGCTGATGCCCTCATGGGTAAAGCCGGGACCATCCTCGGCACCGGCCCCGAAAGCCGGACCCAGTGCCGCCAGGCAGGTGCGTTTTTCCGCAGCATCAAGTTCCGCCGGATGCTGCAGGCTGCCGAGTACGGCCGCATCGGTCACCGTGACGCTGTCCATCTGCACGTGGAAGAAACGGTAATCAACGGGACCACGCAAGGCTGCACCCCGGGTATAGAGTTCAAGCGCCTTGGCCAACTGCTTGGTGCCCGAGATGGCTGCCGATTCAAACGGATCGGCGCCTCCGCCTCGGGTGGGGTCGGGATGCGGGCGTTCCACAATAAAAATATTGGGCGAGGCATCACCCTCGTCTTTCTGGGCAAAGGCGGCCACGAAATTATCCTCGCCGGCTTCTGCCTGACCCTCGCTGTGCATGATGCGTTCGAAACCCAGCGAGGCGTAGCCCTTGTTGTCCGAACTGACGAGCGTCGTTTCCGGGCCGACGACGGTGGGATGCACGCCGAACCAGTTGATCACGCCCACCGCCGACCCGTCTTCACGCACCAGGTTGAGTTGCACCATGCGTTTGTCGGTATCCACCACTTCGCCGCGCTCGTTGAGAAATTCGTTGCGTTCGGCTTCCGGGTTTCTCTCAAAGGCGGGCAGGGAACGGTTGATATTGGTATTGAGCAACTCGCCCACCGCCATGCGGATTTCTGCCGTTTCCGGATGAGCCTCGATATTGGCATGTGCCTGACGGATGGCTTCGACAATGCCGTTGACGATGGTTTCCAGTACCAGTGGGTCAAAGCCGAGATGCAGCAGGTTGAAGGCTTCGTGATGTGAATAGCCGGCTGGTCCGTTGTGTGTGTGCGTGGCCGATAGCATCACATTGTCCGGCCCGTAATGTTCGGCCAGTTCCGGGTCGTCGGCTATGGCCTGTAACACCCCGTGACGTACCGAGCCGAACACCATGCCGGTATCGCTGGATACGAACAGCACCCGCTTGCCATTGCAGGCTGATTCCAGGGCGAAAGCACGCGCAAACTGGCGCATGTGCAGGCCGTTGAACACCTGGGTAGGCGATTCCCAGCCCATGCCACTGGTATTGGCTACCGGTCCCGTGATGTCATGCAGGCCGGAGCCGAAGCGGAAGTTCCGGCTGTTACTGCAATCGATATTGCTTTGGGTAACTGTCGGTACCGGTACTGCCAGGCGCTGGCCGGGGGCGTCGATATCACTACCTACCTGCAAATAGGGGCTTTGCCTGATGCAGCGGGCCATGGCGGCATCATTGAATGCGGCTGTTCCGCGGGCGCCGTTATCGGAAGATGAATCGTTGTCACAGGCGGACAGGAGGAATGAAAGGGCCAGACCCGCCAACAGGCTGATCCGGAAGTGGCGGTAACCAGGCATAAGGTCTCCTGCAGAATTCTGTTATATCCCGATATCTTAGCCGGGCCTTTGGCAGCTTGCAGACTGTATTGAGTAGCTGCTTGATTCCCATCGTTAAAGTAGGCTTAATGGGAGACAGTGATCACAGCAATTTTTGCTGGACGGCATGGGATAAAAAAGAATGTCGGATGACCTGAGTCGGCGTCAGCTCAAGACGGGCGAAACCCTTTACAGTCAGGGTGATGCCGGTGATTGCGGTTATCTGATTGAAAGCGGCAGCCTCGCGCGGTACAGCGGCTCCGGGACCAGCAAGCAGTTACATGCCATTCACTACGCTGGTGATTTCCTTGGCGAAATGGCTCTGCTGGGGCAGCGCATACGCACGGCCACCGCCGTAGCCAGAGAAGATTCGCAGGTGCTGATCGTGCGCCGGCAGGACATCGACAAGCGTCTGTCGGAAAGCGACCCCTTGCTGCGCGAATTCCTCATCACGATTCTCAGTGATATGCGCAACATGCTCATCTCCAACTGGGATGTGACCAAGTCTTCTGCGGAAGGTCTGGCATCTGCCGTGCGTCAGTTGCAGGATGTGGAAAGCATGATGCGCGGCCTGGAAAAAAGCGAATTCGTGCTTTATTACCAGCCCATTGTGCGTCTGGACAATATGAAAGTCGCCGGCGTGGAGGCGCTGATACGCTGGAACCGGCCCGAGTATGGTTTCTTGCCGCCCGCAGAGTTTATCCCGCTGGCAGAGAGTTCGGGGGCCATTGTGGAGATCGGGCGCTGGGTCATTGAGCAGGCCTGCGCTGATATGGAGCGCCTTGGCATCAATAGGATGAATGAAGATGCCGAGTCCAAATCTCCCTTCGTCAGTGTGAATCTTTCCGGTCGTCAGTTTTCCGATCCGGAACTGGCTGAAAAGGTCGGCGAGGCCATTCAGGTGCATGGCCTGGGTCCGGGGCAATTGAAGATAGAAGTCACCGAAACCGAATTGGCGCAGAATATTCAGGCGGCAAACGAGTTGCTGCTGCAATTCAAGTTGCTTGGGGTGACGGTGGCGCTGGATGACTTCGGGGTGGGGCAGAGTTCCCTGGAATATCTGCATCAGTTCCCGGCCGATACGCTGAAACTGGATCGCAGTTTTGTATCAGCTATTCACCAGGATCATACGGCCTTGACCATTGTCAGTACCGTGTCACGACTGGCCAAGGAACTGGGGATGGACACTGTGGCCGAGGGTGTGGAAAGTCAGGAACTTGCCGATACCCTGCAGGGGCTGGGCATTGACTATGGCCAGGGTTATTGTTTTGCCCGGCCGATGCCCATAGAGGATTTGGAAGTGTTCCTGGAGGAACACGGCACGATCTGATTCAGTGTTTGTGCGCTTTCTTCATCTCGTACATCTGTACATCAGCCTCATGCAGGAGTGCTTCTTCCTCTTCGGCGTCGTCAGGATAGATTGATAACCCGAAGCTGCCGCCGATTTGAACTGTAATTTCCGGATTGCCCGGCAGCGGTTCGATACTGAAAGGCTGATCCAGTGCCTGGGCGAGTTTTTCCATAACCTGTTCTGCGTCCTTGCGGTTCTGGATGTCTTCAAGCAATACGGCAAATTCGTCACCACCCAGGCGCGCCACTGTATCCGCTTCACGCAACTGGGAAGACAGTCGCCTGGCTACCGCCTTGAGTAGTGCATCTCCCGCATGATGGCCATGTTCGTCGTTCACCGGTTTGAATTTGTCCAGGTCGATGTAAATCAGCGCCATGCGTCTTTGTTCGCGGCGGGCACGCGCTAGTGCGGTTTCAAAACGGTCCATGAACAATAGGCGATTCGGCAGGTCGGTCAGGGGGTCATGGCTGGCCTGATGCCGGGCGGCTTCCTCTGCCTTCTGGCGCTCGGTGATTTCGGTTTCCAGTTCCTGATTGCGCTTGTGCAGCAGGCGACGCAGTTCCATCTGCCGTAGCTGGCTGTGATACAGGTCCAGAAATACCTCCACCTTGGATTGCAGAATGAAGGGTTCCACCGGCTTGAGGATGTAATCAACGGCCCCCAGTTCATAACCCTTTAACCGGCTTATTTCATCCTTGAAGGTGGCGGTCAGAAAAATCAGGGGCGTTTCACGCTTGCGGGAATCTTCCGACAGGGTCCGGGCGATCTGGAAACCATCCATGTCAGGCAGGTTGATGTCGAGCAGGATCAGGGCGAAGTGATTTTCGGCAATCGCGCCCATGGCATCGCGACCGGTGCTTGCCGTTATCAGTTCACAGTCCAGCTTGGTGAGGATGCCGCTGAGAATCTTCAGATTCGTGGCATTGTCTTCAACCAGCAAGACCCTGGCTTTGGCAGCCTGCTCTGTATTCATTACCTGCCGTCAATTACAAGGATTAGCCAGCAGACAATATAAAACAATGCGGGGTAAAGGGAAAAACAAATGGCTAACGATACGTGATGAGGTCGCGGTGTGGGCCCTCGAAGGCGCTGTGCTCGTTGAGTGTGGACAGGTAAGTGCCACGATGCGAGTAAATGACCTTGGTGACACCACAGTTGGCCAGTGTCCAGTTAAGCCGGAAGATATTGTCGGCGGGAATATTCATGAGGTGCTGGCAGATGGCCGTGATGGGGCCACCGGAAGTGAAGACCACAGCGGTTTTCGAGGCGCCCAGTGTGCTCCTGAGTTCTTGCAGAGCCTGAACCCGGCGCTGTTCAAAGTCCGGCCAGCTTTCAGCGTATTCGTGATCGAAGTCGCCGCTCATCCAGCGGTCGATAGCCCTGGCGAACATTTCCTGAAAAGCACGGCGGGGCTGCAGTGTGCGCGCAAGATCCGCCATCATCAGCGTGTGGCTGCGGTAAGCAGGTTTGTAACGGCGGATGATGTCCTGGTGGTCGTATTCGTTCCAGTCAGTGTTGACTTCAGGTGTTTGCTCGATGCCCATGCTATGCAGACAGTATTCCGCCGTTTGCTGATGCCGGCGCATACTGCCGCAAATGAGCCGGTCGATCACCGGTATACGTGATTTCAGGGAAGTTCCGAGTACTTTGGCTTGCTGAATGCCGGTGTCCGACAGCGCATCGTAATTACGTTTGCCGAATGAAGCCTGACCGTGACGGATAAGATAGATGGCGCCCATTGCCTGACAGCACTCAGAGTCCGCGGCGGTGTTGTTTCATCAGCTGTTTACAACGGCGATGCAGATAGTGCACAAAGATCCAGATTTTTGCGAACTCCGGATTGTCGGTTTGCTTGTGGTGATAGCGGTAGTAGATCTGCTGGCCGATGGCTGATAGCCGGAACAGGCCGTAGATTTCATAGAAGGCCCAGTTTTCGGTGTGTATTTTCATTTTTTCGCAGTAATAGTCGACCACTTCGGCACGCGTCAGCATGCCGGGCAGATGCGTCGGCTGACGGCGCACGCTGCGAGCCAGAAAATCATCATCGGCTTCCACCCAGTAGGCCAGCGTGTTGCCCAGTTCCATGAGTGGGTCGCCAATCGTGGCCAGTTCCCAGTCAAGCACGCCGATGATCTCCGTAGGCCGCTCCGGGTTCAGCACCAGATTGTCGAAACGGAAATCGTTATGTGTGATGCACAGTCGTTCGCGGCCGGGAATGTTCTCTTCCAGCCATTGCATGATGCGGCGTCCGCTGGGCACATTCCAGGTGCGCGCCTGGGTATAACGATTGCTCCAGCCTTCGATCTGGCGCCGGATATAACCGGCGCCCTTGCCGATATGCTCCAGCCCGGCTTTTTTGTAATCCACGCGGTGCAGGGCAATGAGTGTGTCCAGTGCGTTGGTGCACAGGCGGCGAACTTCGGTTTCATCCAGTTCCACCCCGCGCGGCAGATTCTTGCGCGGGATGATGCCTTCCAGGCGGCGCATGACATAGAACTCGGCGCCGATGACTGACTCGTCCTCGCAGTAGGCGATCATTTCCGGCACATAACGGTAAACCGGCCGCAGTGCCTGCTGGATGCGGTATTCGCGGCCCATGTCGTGAGCGCCCTTGGCCTTTGTGCCGGCCGGCGGGCGGCGCAGGATAAGATCATGCCCGGATCCGTCTTGCGAGGGGTAGGCCAGCCGATAGGTCCAGTTGGATGCGCCGCCCGAATACTGGGTAACCTCGGGTGTGCCTTGCAGCGCATCACCGAGCCGGCTTTTCAGCCAGGCATCCACGGCCAGGATATCCAGTTCCTCACCGCTGCGGACCGCGCCAGCGATGTCGATGCCTCTTTCGCTCATGAGGATTTTGCCAGCTGTGCGTATTTCGCCATTTCTACACGGGCAACCATGCCGCGGTGCACTTCGTCGGGGCCATCCGCCAGGCGCAGGCAGCGAGCCATGGCATAGAGCGCTGCCAGGGGGGTGTCATGGGAAACGCCGCAGCCGCCATGTATCTGAATGGCGTCATCCACCACTGATTGCAGCATGTTGGCGGCTACCACCTTGATCGCAGAGATTTCCGTGAGCGCGGCCATGGCGCCGGCCTGGTCAATCTTCCAGGCGGCATAAAGCGTCAGCAACCGGGCCTGGTCGATGGCCATGCGATGATTGGCCAGGCGTTCGCGATTACCTCCGAGATTTATCAGAGGCTTGCCAAAGGCGTTGCGTTTCAGGCCGCGCTCAATCATCAGCTGCAAGGCTTTCTCGGCGGCGCCGATGGCGCGCATGCAGTGGTGAATGCGTCCCGGACCGAGACGGCCCTGGGCAATCGCGAAGCCCTTGCCGGGGCCGGCGATAAAGGCACTGGCAGGCAGGCGTACATTGTCGAACCACACCTCGCCGTGTCCATGGGGTTCGTCGAAGGTGCCGAAAACCGGCAGCATGCGCTTGATGGTGATGCCGGGTGTGTCCATGGGGACCAGCACCATACTGTGTTGCCCGTGACGATGGCCGTCCGGGTCGGTCAGAGCCATGAAGATGCCGACTTTGCAGCGCGGGTCGCCGACACCCGAGGACCACCACTTCCTGCCGTTGAGTACCACTTCATCACCTTCCAGTATGGCGGTGGCATGCATATTGGTGGCGTCGGAAGAGGCGACGTCGGGTTCGGTCATGAAAAAGACCGAGCGGATTTCTCCATCCAGCAAAGGTCTGAGCCATTGGGCTTTCTGTTCTTCACTGCCGTATTTGTAGAGGACTTCCATGTTGCCCGTATCCGGCGCGCTGCAGTTAAAGACCTCCGAGGCGAAAAAACTCTTGCCCATCTCCTCGGCCAGCGGCGCGTATTCGACATTGCCGAGTCCGCCGCCCAGGTCGGGATCGGGTAGAAACAGGTTCCACAGTCCTTCTTCCCGTGCGCGGGCCTTGAGGTCTTCCAGCCCGGGCAAAATCTGCCACTGAGTCCAGTCACCACCGTTGGTGCTTTGCGCAAGTTCGCCCAGCCGCTCTTCTTCCCAGGGCAGAATATGCGTCTTCATGAAGCTGCGTATGCGTTTGAGGTAGTCTTCGGTTTTGGGGCTATGGCTGAAGTCCATGCCGGTTTCTCCACTCGCAATGTGATTAATGAACACATCCTACCTTGCCTGCATGCCTGTGGTGTATCCAGGGGTGCTGCTTCTATACTCCGATCAGGATCCCAGCAACAGGAATGCTGCCACATGACTGGCTTGTGCCGGATATCGCGTCCCGTAGAGTTGTCCCTGCTCGGGGTGTTCCTTTGGGCGCTGGCTGGTTGTGAAGCGGACCGCGAAGTGCCGGTTGAGCCGGGTGTTTCCACGCAACCACAGCAGACCGAACTGGCGCGTACCGAACGTCTGGCATTCCCCGATGGCATCACAGAGATCCACCTGTCTTACGAGGGCGAGACCCCCGAAGCAGAATTCAAAATGCCCTTCAGTGATGAGCTGGTGCCGCGGCCCGGCGATGAGGTGATACTCGAAGCCGTGGACTCTACCGGCCTGCGGGGCAAGGTCGGTTCGGCAAGAATTCTGCAGGTAGAAGCGGATGTTCTGCATATGCGTATTACGACAAGGCCGGTACCGGTATTCAACGATGTGCGCATACAGGCTCATGCCGTTCACCGTTGTGACTTGCTGGCGGCTTCACCGCTGGATGTGCATGCGGTCATGCCGGGCGTTGAGTTCGAGGATATCGACGTCGGCGCGATCGGCCTCTGTGGTCAGGCAGTGGGAAAGTATCCTTCTACGGCGCGCTTTCATTTTCAGTTGGGCCGGGCACTGGATGCGCACCAGCAGGAAAAGTCCTCAATTGCCCACTATCGACGGACTCTTTCACTCAGGCCGGACTATGCGGTTGCGCTGCTTGCCCTGGGTGGCAAGTACATCAATGGTGAAGGTGTGGCGCGCGACGCTGAAGAAGGAAGGCGCCTGTTGCAGCAAGCCCACGAACTGGGTTTGCCACGGGCAGCCTTCGCGCTGGCCCGGATACATGAACAACCGTCTGCAGGGGCCGGCAATGATGCTCGCCTGGCACTTGCCTATTACACGACTGCCGCCCTGAGCGGTGATTTGCCGGCGCAGTTACAGCTTGCACGGATCTATGAGCAGGGCGGCGTTGTTGAGGCCGATCTGAGCCGGGCTCTGGACTGGTATGAAAAAGCTGCTACCCAGGGAGATGCCTATTCCCGTCAACGTCTGGGTCAGGCTTATGCCGGGGGGGAAGGACGTCCGCAGGACTGGGCCAAGGCACAACAGTGGCTGGATGCGGCGGCGAATCAGGGAGTGGCCGAGTCGCAGGTGCTGCTGGCTCAGATATACGAAGCCGGACATGGTCTGAATGAAATCAATCTGGGTAAGGCGCTGTATTGGTACCGACAGGCTGCCGAGCAGGCATACCCCATGGGGCAGTATCACCTGGGGCGCATGTATGCGTTGGGCCTGGGTGTGGAGAAGGACAGGGAGCAGGCGAGAAAGTGGCTGTTGCTGGCTCAGGCGCAGGGTGTGCGCGAGGCGGCACGGTTGTTAAGTAATAACGAGCCGGACAGGCCGGTGCCGTTGGCGCAGGAACCACCGGCTATAGACAAGCAGGTACCCAAGAATTTGAGAAGTGCCCGGCGCTGGCTGGTCAAGACACAAGGGTATATGGACGCCGAATGTCTTGAGGCCCTGATTCAGGAGCTGGATGATTTGAAAATCCAGGTGGTTGGCCGCAGGGCAGATCCAGATATTACATTAACAGTGACCATGAACAGTCCCGAGTATTACAGCGGCAGCTTTGGTCCCTTCCGTTACAGCGGTTACAGCATCCATTTCCGGGCCGAAGCGGTGCGTAACAGTGACAACATCCGGCTTTTCTACAGCCATGGCGAGGAAGAGGGCGACGACCGCAGCGAATCCTGTGTGGATGCGGTCGATGAAATTGCTGACGACCTCGAAGACCTGATCGATTAAGCGCCTGCCGTAACAGGCAGGCTGAAACTGAAACAGCTGCCTTCGTCCAGTGCCGAGTTCAGCCAGATACGGCCGCCCTGGTTGAGCAGGAGTTTTTTCACGGTAGCCAGGCCGATGCCGCTGCCGGGGTAGGCCTCCTTGCTGTGCAAGCGGCCGAAGAGCTTGAAGATTTTGTCACTGTGTTCAGGCTCGATGCCGATGCCGTTGTCTTTCACCGAAAACACCCATTCGGTCTGACCCTCATGGGTTTGCGCTTTCTCGGCGTGGATATGAATCACCAGTTTTCGATCCCTGGCGCGGTACTTGATGGCGTTATCCAGCAGATTATGGAAGGTGTGATAGAGCACCTGTCTGGAAGTGTGAATGACAGGCATTTCATCAATGATGAATTCAATCTCGCCACTGCTGCCGAGTTTGCCCAGGTTGTCGGTGATTTCCCGCAACAACTTGCCAACATCAACGGCGGAGGACTCGGCGCCAAAACGGCTGATGGTGCTGAAAGTGATGACATCTTCCAGGTGCTGGCGCATGTTCTGGCCGTTGCGCACGATGGAATCCATAATCTCGGTGAGTTCTTCGGGATTGCCGCCATTGCCGCTGAGTTTGTCCCGCAGCAGGTCGGTGAAGGTGATCATACGGCGTAGCGGCGCCTGCAGATCATGCGCGGTAATCGAGGTGATGTCTTCCAGTTCCTGATTGGAGATCTCCAGCGCCCGCTGTACCCGGTCCCGCTCGCGGATTTCGTTGCTGAGCGCAGTGTTGGCGCGTGCCAGTTCTTCCGGCGACTTGAGGCTGAGTGCCTTGGGTACAAGCGGTATGAGGGCTATTGCGGTGACGACCGAAACAATGGCGGTGGCGACCTTGAGCCAGCCTTCAATAACGTAGACGGGCTCCCAGACGGTAATGATTCCAAATATGTGGGTCACGCCGCAGAGATAGATAAAGGCAGCGAACAGAATCAGCACCCACCAGAAAGGGATGCCCTGAGGGCGTTTTTTGAACAGGAAGTACAGAAGAATGGCCGGTATGCAGAAATAGGCCGCGGCGATGGCGGCGTCACCCAGGACATGGGTCCAGAGAATGTCCGGGCGCCAGAAATAGCAATGGCCATGCGGCATGAAATCGTTGCTGAGCAAGTCCCTGAGAGTATCCATGATTATTTCCTTGCAACGGCCGCGGTATCAGGTGCTATCGGATACCACAGTATGTAGCCAATAACGCATTGTAGTCTCGAAACACTCGGTGAGCGCGTCCAACCCGGCCGGCTTGACCATATAGGCGTTGGCGCCTTCTTCGTAAGCCAGCCTGAGGTCCCGCGGCGCATGCGAGGTAGTGAAAACGAGCACGGGTACACAGCGCAGTTCGGGTTTGGCGCGAATATGCCGCAGCAGATCCCAGCCACTGATGGCGGGCATGTTCAGATCCAGCAGTACCAGTTTCGGACGTTGCCTGCCAACCTCGTCTGAACAAAAGCCGTCGAAATAGGCCATGGCTCCCTGACCATCGCCGATAAACTGCATATTGATGTCCATTTGCGATTTTTCCAGCGCAAACTGACATAGCTCCTGATCCTCTATGTCATCCTCGATATAGATGACGAGAGGGGGCTCGGCATTGGTCATGGCGACCTCGCATGCACATTGTCCCGATCATCAGTAAACCCCGGATCAGACTGTTTTCCAATAGGAAATCAGCGCCTTGTGAGCACAGAAAACGCTTACAGGGCGTTTTTCCCTGGTTTCAGGGCCAGTCGCTGATGGCGATGCCAATACCGAAGCGCTGCACGTCATGGTTGTAGTCGATCAGGCTTTCTCCATAGCCTTCGAAGTATTCCATGTAGCCACGCAGGGTCTTGCTCAAGGGGAAGGAATAGCCCAGCTGAATGGCACCCAGATTGTCTCCACTGCGCAGGTTGTTGCGCAGCATGACACTGAAACTCCGGTGTTCCTTCACGCGGCTCAGTTCCAGCTCGAAATGCCCGTAGAATTTCTCGATGTCAGGGTTGTCGTCCCCGCGCGGGTCGCCCGGAAACTCTTTGGGATCATCCTTGATGCGGTCCCAGAGTTTCAGGCCGAGATAGTAATTCTCGTGTTGCAGCAGGCTCGAGACGAACAGCCTGTTCCAGCTGCGTGACAGTTCGCCGCTGCGGCCATTGGAGTGATGGGAGAGCCCGACGCTGTACTGGGCATGCTCCACTCCGGGTGGCATCCAGGGATCAGTCCAGGTCAGAAAGAGTTCCGGCTCATGGTTGGTTTCCCGGAAAGGGCGCGAGGTGCTGCCGTTGAATGCCTGCCAGTAGGACTGGTTGGTATAGGCAAATAACAGGTCGATAGGCCGGTTCATGATCTCCTGCATGAGCGGCACCTTGTAGCTGAACTGGAATTTTATTTCCCCCTGGTCCAGCGCACGGTCGGCCACTCCGAAGGGTGCGCCGTTGGGTCGCCGGTTGTAGGTGAGCGGCATCATGTAATTTCTGCGATGAGGGCTGATGCCATAGGGGTTTTCCGCTGCCAGGAATTCGAGTTTTCGCTTGCGATCAACGTCAATGGGTTCTGCCTTGACGGTTTTTTTATTCTGATCCGTTTCCCGGGACTGCTCTGCGGCGGTGGGAAAACTGCCTGGGTCCTCTTCGCAGCGCAGGCGGATTTCGCCGATGGTCAACTGATCTTCGGCCTGGGTGAGTGCGCGTTGCAGGCAGGGGGCTGCAGCATCGGCCAGGGCCTCTGGGGCAGACAGGACAACAGCCAGCAGCAGGAGATTTTTCTTGTTCATGGTGTTATCAGGGGGTAGGCAATGCTTCCTTCCAGCGCTGGATACGTATTTCGTCCTTGACCACCTCTACCAGATCGGCCAGGGCATCGGTAATGGTGCCCGAGCTTTCGGATTCGGGCGCAGCCAGTCCGTCAATAATGGCATCGGTGATGTCGGTCACAATACGCTTGAATTCCGGCCGCCCCATGTTGTTGACCCCGTTCTCCAGGCTGTTACAGACGATATCGGTAACGGCATGTTCCAGCAGCTTGCTTATGGCTGCGCCCAGCATGGGGATTTTCTCGACCGTGCGAATTTCCAGGTTGTTATGCAGCGCCGTGCCAACCATGTCCTTGATATAGGTTTCCAGATCTGCCTGGCTGTCGCTGTACAGTTCGCGCGCCGAGCCCGCCAGGTTGTCAGTTACGCTATCGATCAGCTGTTGCTTGCGCGGCAATACAACGCGCTCGATGACCTTGCGCTCCAGTTCCCTGCCTTGCTTGAGTTCGATCTGTACGCCTTCGAGAATTTTCACGGCAATGCGGTCAGACAGTTCTTCCAGCGCGATGTTGTACCAGCGGTTGAACAGTTGGTAGAGACTCCACTGGGTGTAATCGATCACGCCCAGTTTCTGCAGGCGGGTGAGTACAGCAATCACGCGCAGAATGCGCAGTGCGCGCAGGGAACCGACGGGGATGCAGCCCAGTACGTCATACCAGTGGATAAACGGATAGGCGGCCCAGTGACTGTAAAGGCGGTGGCGGATGGCGTAGATCCAGCGGGCCAGCAGTTCGGTGACGAATATCGCCACAAAGCACAGGTCGTAGGCAAAAAACCATTCGTGGATACGGGTGTCGTACCAGTCGACGAAACCCTGGCTGAAGACCAGGGCCAGCAGGGACTGAACGCCGCCGAAAGCGAACAGGCTGTCGAAGATGATCCAGCTCAGATTAATAATGACCAGGGTCACCATGGTCAGGTCGATGGCCAGGCCAAGCCGCGGGAAACGGTCTTCCCAGCGCAGTACGGCAGGGTCGGGATTATTCATGCGCATAGCTTAGCATTCAGCGGGAAGCAGGCTGCAGCGTTTGCCAGGCCCGCCTCTGCTAAAATGCGCCGCTTGAATTGAAAGCCCAACTATTTCCTGCACGCATAAGTGGTCAGCATGTCCGTCACTACCCGTTTCGCCCCCAGCCCTACCGGTTATCTGCATATCGGCGGCGCCCGCACGGCGCTGTTCTCCTGGCTCTATGCACGTCGCCACGGCGGCCGCTTCGTGCTGCGCATTGAGGATACCGACCGCGAACGTTCCACGCCGGAGTCCATTCAGGCCATTCTGGACGGCATGCAATGGTTGGGGCTGGCGTATGACGAGGGTCCTTATTACCAGACCCGGCGCTTTGATCGTTATCGCGAAGTGATCGGCCAGATGCTGGACAACGGCCAGGCCTACCATTGCTACTGCACACACGAGGAACTGGAGGAAATGCGCGAGCAGCAACGGGCGCAGAAGCTCAAGCCGCGTTATGACGGACGCTGCCGGCAGCGCAGGGAACCGCGTGAGGGCGTGGAACCGGTGATTCGCTTCAGGAATCCGCAGGACGGCGAAGTGGTTATTGATGACTTGATCCGGGGCAGTATTCGCATCAGCAACAGCGAGCTGGACGATCTGATCATTGCGCGTTCGGACGGTACACCCACCTACAATTTCGTGGTGGTGGTCGACGATTGCGATATGGGCATTACACATGTCATCCGCGGTGATGATCACATCAACAATACGCCCCGCCAGATCAATATCATGCAGGCGCTGGGGCATGAGCCGCCCCGCTACGCGCATGTGCCCATGATCCTGGGCGCCGACGGTAAGCGCCTGTCCAAGCGTCATGGTGCGGTCAGCGTGCTGCAGTATCGCGAGGAAGGTTTCCTGCCGCAGGCGCTGCTCAACTACCTGGTGCGCCTGGGCTGGTCACACGGCGACCAGGAAGTGTTCAGTCGTGAAGAGATGATCGAGAAATTTGATCTGCCGGCGGTACAGAAATCCGCCGCCAGCTTCGATCCGGAAAAGCTGCTGTGGCTGAATCAGCAATTTCTGATGAACATGCCGGCCGCTGAAGTGGCCGAACACCTGGCCTGGCACTGCGAGCGTATGGACCTGGATACCAGTAACGGTCCTTCACTGGAGCAGTTGATACCGATCCAGGCCGGCCGCTGCCGCACGCTGGTGGAAATGGTTGAGCGCAGCCGTTATTTCTACCAGGAGCCGGAAGGGTATGACGAGCAGGCCGCGGGCAAGAATCTGACCACGGAAACGGCGCCAGCCCTGGCGGCTCTGAAGGACAGGCTGGCCGCGCTGGATGCATGGCAAGGCGAAGCCATTCATGCTGCCGTCAAGCAGGTTTCCGAGGAACTGGAACTCAAAATGGGCAAGGTGGCGCAGCCGTTGCGCGTAGCCGTGACCGGCGGCACGGTATCGCCGTCCATTGGCGACACCCTGGTGTTGATCGGCCGGCAACGCAGCCTGGCGCGAATCGACAGGGCGCTGGACTATATCCAGGCCTAGTGAGCAGGCGGTCCCGGTGGAGGCGGCGGAGCAGTACTGGCTGCGCTGTCCTGCAACGGGGCAGAAGGAGAATCAGTCGTCGCCTTGTCAGCTGTGCCGTCATTTCGACTAAAGAACCCTTTGATCGCCGCAAATATCTTTTTAATGCCGCGCCAGATCTTCGGTAACAGCCAGATCATTATCACGATGAACAGCGCAAGCAGGCACAGGAACAGAATCGGATGATTCAGCGCTGTCCACAGACCACCGATTACCAGAATGTCCTCGGTAATAGAGGCCGTCCAGTTACTCACCGGTTCCGGCGAAGTGTTGATCAGCATGCGCGAACCAGCCTTGGTCATATGGCTGCCCGCAGCCAGACTACCGCCGACAATGGCGGCCGCCAGTTCAGCACCCGGTCCGATTTCCCCTACTGCGCCGGCCGCCAATAGTGCGCCCGCCGGAATACGTATGAAGGTGTGCATGGCATCCCAGCCGGTATCCACGCCGGGTGTCTTGTCGGCAAAGAATTCCACGCAATACATGAACACGGCCGCCAGGATCACCATCGGATCCTGCAGCACCTGAAGTTCCGCGGGCAGATCGATATTACCGGTCGCCCCCATGTAGCCCAGCATGGCAATCGTGGCGTAAAGGTTGATGCCGCTGGCCCAGGCGGCCCCCATGGTCAACGCGAGCAAGGCACTGATTTCGTTAAATTGTTCCATACGGCTTACCTATAATCCCTGTAACGCGTACAGTTTCATCATTTCTAGCTTAACACTGCATGAATGGCCAGCCTGGCGGAATGAAAAAGCAAGCATCCATGCGCCTGGGTATCGACCTGGGCGGCACCAAAATCGAGGCGGTTGCCATGGCGCCGGATGGGGCTATCGTGCAGCGCGAGCGCATAGACACTCCGCAGGGTGACTATGGCCGGACGCTGGCCGCCATTCTGGACCTGGTATCACGCCTGGAATCAACGCTGCAGGGCAGCGCCTTGCCGGTAGGTATATGCACACCGGGGTCGCTTTCACCTGCGACAGGGCTGCTGCGTAATGCCAACTCCACCTGCCTGAACGGCAAACCCCTCAAGCAGGACCTGGAAACGGCCCTGCAACGTGAAATCCGTATGGCCAATGATGCCGACTGCCTGGCGGTGTCCGAGGCGGCGGACGGTGCCGGGGCAGGTGCATCTTCAGTATTCGGCGTGATCCTCGGGACCGGTGTAGGCGGAGGGCTGGTGATCAACGGGCGCCTGTTGCAGGGCGTGAATGCGGTGGCTGGCGAATGGGGGCATAACCCCTTGCCGTGGATGCGGCCGGAATGGGAGGAGTATCCTGGGCGTACCTGCTGGTGTGGGCAGCAAGGCTGCATAGAAACCTGGCTCTCAGGCCCGGGGCTGGTGCGTGATTTCTCGCCGGAGTGCAAACATGTACAGGAAATTCTCCACCTGGAGCAGGCGGGGGATTCAGGCGCACGCGCTGTTCTGGCGCGTTATGAAGACCGGTTGGCCCGTGCCCTGGCGCATGTGATCAATCTGTTTGACCCTGAAGTCATCGTGCTGGGCGGAGGCGTGTCGAACCTCGAACGCCTCTACCGGCATGTGCCCGTACTCTGGGATCAGTGGGTATTTTCAGATGTCGTGCGTACCCGTCTGGTGCCTGCCAGGCATGGCGATGCCAGTGGCGTGCGTGGCGCAGCCTGGTTATGGTCAGGCGAGGAAGTAACTGCCTAGCACTATGGCTGGCGGCAGCCCCTGATAGATTGCCGGCCTCAGCATGCCCGGTGCCGATGAAAGCAATACCAGGGCGGCGCCCAGCATGCAGGCGCAGGAAAACAGCACCAGCGTGCTGCCCACGATCACGTGATCCGTATACCAAAGCCCCAGGCCCACGAAGCAGCCGGTGGCCAGAAAAAGGTTATAGAAACCCTGATTGAAGGCGAACAGCCGGGTAGCTTCGGCCTGCTCCGGGGTTTGGGCGCCAAAGCGTTTGTGTACCTGGGGGCGCATGAAAAGCAGGCTTTCCATGACAAAAGCCATAACGTGGAAAAGTGCGGCCAGGACGGCGAATATCAGTATGACGGTTTGCATGCTTGTCTCCTCCCTCAAGCCAGCATGCGCCTGCCGGCTGGAGGAGGCAAGCGGCCGGGAATCAGCCGCTGGCGGACGTGTCGTTTGCGTTCTTGCTTTCCAGGCGCTGGATCAGGGAGTCCAGTCCGTTCTTGCGAACTTCGCCGGCAAACACGCTGCGATAATTGGTCACCAGACTGATGCCGTCAATATTGATGTCGTAAACCTTCCAGGCGCCATCGACCTTGTGCAAGCCCCAGTTCATGGGCACCACCTGACCACTGGTCAGCGTGACTTCGGCCTTCTTAATGACCCTCTCGGCATCGGCAGGTGCATCCAGTGGTTGCCAGTCGATCTGTTCGCCGCTGTATTCCAGCAGAGCCGTGCTGTAAGTGCGGATCAGCAGGTTCTTGAAGGCTGCAGAGAAACGCGCCTGCTGGTCTGCGGAAGCCTCCTTCCAGGTTTTGCCGAGCACACGGCGGCTGATGGCGTCGAAATCGAAATGCGGAACAATGATGTTCTCGACCAGACCGTACAGTTTGGCGCTGTCCTTGCGTAGTTCATCCTTGCGCGGCGCAATCTGCTGCAGGATTTCCTGCGAGGCCTGACTGATAACCTTGTCAGCCGACGCCTCTTCGGCAGAAGCCGGCAGGGCAAGCGACAGGGTCAGTGCCAGGAACAGGCTGTATATCCTGAGGCTGAAAGACTTGATGATGATCATTATTCACTACTCCTGAAACTGCCTGTAGGACCCTGTCGGATGAAATCAGTTCCGTGGTGACAAACGGGCAGGGCGGCATTTTCCCATACTGCGCGTAGCTATGCAGCCAGCGGTGAATACCGACTCAGCTATACTTGTACTGAACTCGCGGCCTGTCTGTGGTCAAAACAACTGCTGTGGAGAAAGACGGGGTGGCTGTAGCTGCCCGGGTGGTACCGATATGAAATCCAGCTTGATTAAAATCAGCGCATGTTTGCCGGTGGTACTGCTGCTGGGTGCCTGTGCGCATGATCCTGATCCCTTTGCGCGGGAGCGCAGTCTGCAGGAGCAGCAACAGGATGAACGTATGGCGCTGCAACAAAGCGAAACCGAGATGGAACGTCAGCGACTGGAAGCTGCCCGCGCCAGCGACAATTCAGCCGCAGCGCAACAGACCCGGCAGGGACAGGGCGGCAGCCCCGGTGTCGAGGCAGCAGATGCCGCGGATGCTGCTGAACGGGATGCAGCGCGGCGCGCTGTCAGGCAGACAACCGCGACTATCCAGCGAGTCGAATTACCCACCCCGACAGTGGGGCGCGTCCTGACCGTGCCGAAACTGTTGAGCCGCTAGGCAGAAACAGAATCCCTTGCTCCCGGACTTGTCGTGGCCTGCTGTGAGTCCGTATGCATTGTTTCAATGGGTGTAAGCGCCAGGCCCAGAGTCTGTGCAAGCACGTTATGTAAATCACCTGCCACCTGACGGATATCCACAGGCCCGCCCAGGTCAGCTATTTGTGTCATTCGCAGTCCCTGGTAGCCGCAGGGATTGATGCGAGCGAAAGGTTCCAGATCCATGGATACGTTCAGTGAAATGCCGTGATAACAGCATTGGCGGCGAACGCGCAGGCCTATGGAGCCGATTTTGTCGTTTTCCACATACACGCCGGGCGCGCCCGCTTTCCCCAGTGCTGTAATGCCATAGCCGTCAAGGCAGAGGGTCATGGCTCGCTCGAGACTTGCTACCAGGCTGCGTATGCCCAACCCCCGGCCCTGACGCAGGTTGCGCAGATCAAGCAGTGGGTAGACCACCAGTTGTCCGGGGCCATGATAGGTGACCTGTCCGCCACGGTCGCTGGCAACGACCGGTATGTCGCCGGGCGCCAGTACATGCTCGGCTTTGCCGGCCTGTCCCTGGGTGAAGACCGGAGGATGCTCCAGAAACCAGATCTGATCCGGAGTATGCGCATCCCGGTCATCGGTGAAATGGCGCATGGACTGCCAGACTTCCCGGTAGTCGCGGCGGCCAAGCCAGAGGCACTGAGCAGGCTGCATGAGCGGGCGCCTAGAGCGCCATGACCACCCGCTCGTGGGAGGTGAGGGCGCGGTAGATATTGTCCAGCTGGACCTGGCTGGTGGCGGTAATGGTAATAGTCAGCGCCAGGTAGCGGCCATTGCGGCTGGTGTTGCTGTTGAGGTCATCCCGGCTGACATCTTCGGCGTGACTGCGCACCAGCTCCAGCATCAGGTCGGCAAAGTCGGGGTGGTCGTGGCCGAATATCTTGAGTGGATAGCGGCAGGGGAATTCCAGGGCGGGTGCTTGCGGTTGCATGCTTCAATGTAATTTCTGTTGCTGGTAGAGCGTATGCACCTTGCGCCACTGGTCACCCGGTTTTCCATTGCCTATGGCATTGCCGTCCAGGCTGGTTACAGGAAAAACCTCCCTGGTTGAACTGGTGATCCAGATTTCCGCGGCCGACTTCAGCTCATCAACCGTCAGCTCCGCTTCGCGCAGCTGTAAACCGGCCTGCTGCGCCAGCTCGATCAGGAATTCGCGGGTAATGCCGTGCAGGATCAGCTGGTTGGCGGGTGGCGTGATGACGGTGTCGCCAAACAGGGCGAATACGTTGCTGGAAGCGCCCTCGGTGACCTGGCCGTCCCTGTGCAATATGGCCTCATTATGACCGTTGCGCAGTGCATCATCGGCCAGCATCACATTGGCCAGCAGGGCAATGGATTTGATGTCGCAGCGGTGCCAGCGAAAGTCTTCCAGGGTGATGGCGGATACCCCCTCATCCTGCACCTGCGCGGATACGCCGGTCAGGGGCCATACAAACGCCAGAATCGAGGGCGTGGGGGTGTCTGGCAGACCATGCTGGCGTGTGGCTGTGACACCCCGGCTCACCTGCAGGTAGATCGCCAGATTGCGGTTACCGCCGTCGTTGTGTTGCAGTAAAGCCTGCATCATGCTTTCCCAGTCAGTCCGGGGCATGGGATTGTGCAAGCGAATGGAGGCAAGGCTGCGATCCAGGCGCTGCAGATGCGCCGACAGCCGGAATATGTGACCGTTATAGGCGGGAATGACCTCGTAGACACCGTCGCCAAACAAATATCCCCGATCTAGCACCGGCACCCGGGCTTCATCGAGAGGTAAAAACTGTCCGTTCAGATAGGCGATGGTCATGCCTGGAGTATAGCTCTGGACTATCTGTGCATGAACAGGCGGGCTTCATCCAGCAGGCGTTGCCACCAGCTGCCTTGTTCGACTGCGTCCAGGGCATGGATGTCGGCGGTGCTCAACAGGCTGTCATCAAGCGTGGCGGTAATGCTGCCCAGCTTCTGACCGGCGCTGACCGGCGCAAATACCTGACCCTGCAACTCGGCTTTGACATTCACGTCGTCGAAGCGGCCGCGTGGGATGGTGATGTAGAAATCCTGCTGTGGGCCAATACCCAATGCCTGTGTGGCGCCTTTCCAGACCCGGACCGTGTCCATCGGTTTGTCGGCTTCGAACAGCTTGCGTGTTTCGAAGAAACGGAAGCCGTAATTCAGCAACGCCTGACTGTAACGGGTGCGCGACTTGGTGCCATCGGCGCCAATAACCACGGAAATCAGCCGCATGCCGTCGCGGACTGCCGAGGCGGAAAGGCAATAACCGGCGGATTCAGTGTGGCCGGTCTTGACGCCGTCAACGCTTTCATCCCGCCACAGCAGCAGATTGCGGTTGTGCTGGGTGATGTTGTTGTAGGTATATTCCTTTTCTGCGTAGAGCTTGTAATGCTCGGGGAATGCCGAAACCAGGGCGCGGATAAGCGTGGCGATATCGCGTGCCGTGGTGTAATGCTCGGGATCGGGCCAGCCGGTTGCGTTGGTGAAATGGGTGTTGCTCAGGCCCAGCTGGGTCGCGTACTGGTTCATGAAGGCGGCGAAGCTGTCTTCCGTACCGGCGATATGCTCGGCCAGGGCAATGGTGGCATCGTTGCCGGACTGCACGATCATGCCGCGCAACAGGTCCATGACCGGTACCTGTTTGCCTACTTCAATAAACATTTTGGAGCCACCCATGCGCCAGGCGGTTTCACTGATCGTCACCAGATCAGTTTCGCTCAGGTTGCCCTTGGCGATTTCGCTGAAGACCACGTAGGAACTCATGATCTTGGTAATACTGGCAGGCTCGATCTTGGCGTCAGGCTCGCTTTCTGCGAGCACCTGTCCACTCTGGGCATCAATCAGGATGTAGCTTTTGGCATCGACCCCTGGCGGCTTCGGCAGGGGCATGCTGGCAGTCTGGGCGTTGGCCGCAATACCGGCAAAGAGCAGGAAGAAAGAAAGCAGGGTACGGGTAATAAAACGCTGTGGCATGTTGGCTATTCGTATCTTCGGAGTGGATGAGTCAAGGACGTAAGTCGGTATGACTGCGGATTACTTAAAAAATTCTGGCGCAGCACAGGCTGGAACAGCCACAGCGCCGAGCTTGATGTGCGCTATTCTAGCTGAAACCGCCCTTTGTGAGACAGTCAGTGGCCATGAATATGGCTGTTTACGCCCATATTCCGCAGTTTTTGCCGGTCACTTCGCATGAGAGTTTCGTCACTATAAGGCCCGAGACGAACCCGGAAAAAACTGTCCAGGCCGTTCTCGAACACTTCCACGCCTGTAAGTCCCGAGCGCCGCAGGCGCTGTGCCAGTTCTTCCGCATTGCGGCGTTGGCCAAAGGCGCCCGCCTGAAGGTAAAAGCCCTGTGGTTCAGGTTTAATAGCCACGGCTTTAACCGGTTGTGCCGTCATTGCCGGTTCTTCCTGCAGCACCACCGGCATGGCTTTGGGCGGCGCAGGGTTAATGCCGGGTTCAATGGCTTCGACTTCCACATGGCCAGTGCCGTTACGCACGATGTCCAGCTTGATGGCTGCCGTGTAGGAAAGATCAATGATGCGGTTGCTGTGGAAGGGCCCACGGTCGTTGACGCGCACCACCACCTGCCGGCCGTTGTCGAGGTTGGTTACGCGCACATAGGTGGGCAGGGGCAGCGTGCGATGTGCCGCAGTCATGGCATACATATCGTAGGGTTCGCCACTGGAGGTGCGCTGGCCATGGAATTTGCGCCCGTACCAGGAGGCTCGCCCCTGTTTTTTGTAGCCACGGCTATCCGGCAATACGTAATAACGTTCGCCGAAGACTTCATAGGAAGCGGGGTTGCCGTATTTGCTTAGCGGCTCTGAACGGGGGATAGCATCGGGAATGCTGTCCAGTGCAGCGGGCCCTCCGATCGGCGGTCCGTCTTGAACCGGGCGAACGGCAGGGCCGCTGCATCCGATGACTGAAATGCAAAGCGCTGCAGCCGTCAGCATGGACCTAAATCCCGGCTGCCTCACGAATGGCCTGACTGAGTTGGTATACCGCCATCGCGTACTTGACTCTGGGGTTATAGGACATGATGACATAGAAATTATGGAAGGCAGCCCAGTATTCGGTGCCCTCATCACCTTCCAGTCGCAGCAGGCCGACCGGAGTGTCGTTCTTCAATCCCGGGCCGGACAGCGTGATGCCGGCTGCGGTCAGTTGCCCAACCGTCGTGGTGGTATCTTTTTGATTGACCGGCATGTCAGCCGGAACCTCGAACTCGGGGGTCACCTTGACCGCAACCGGCTCGCCGCGGCGCCAGCCCCGTCCCGGGCCACGGTAATGAATGAAGTAGTTGGCGGCACTGCCGATGGCGTCGTTTACAGTCCACAGATCCCTTACCCCGTTGCGGTCATAATCCAGCCCCAGTTTCAGGTAATTGCTGGGCATGAACTGCGGCAGGCCCATGGCGCCGGCATAGGAGCCGCGGGGATCTTCCGGGTCATAGCCGTACTGTTTGCAGAACACCAGGTAGGCTACCAGTTCTTCAAAGAAGAAAGGTGAGCGGGTCGGGTGGTCGAAGCCCTGAGTGGCGAGCGCATCGAGAATGCGGACGCTGCCGGTGAAGCCGCCATAGAGGGTTTCAACGCCAATAATGGCGGTGATGACTTCGCGGGGTACGCCAAATTCGGTTTCGGCCTGTGCCAGTGTGGTTGCATGCTGCTGCATGAACTTCACGCCGTTCTGTATGCGTGAGGGATTCAGGAAGATTGGCCGGTAGTCAGCCCAGGTTTTGACCTTTTCAGCCGATTTCTTCTCGGCTTCCACCAGACTGGGAATTTTCTCTGCTTCCTCCAGGGTGTCCAGTACTTCTTCGCGCGTGAAGCCATGTTCCTTCACCAGGCGTTGTACCAGTTCCTGGCTACGGGGATGGTCGGAGTAATCCGCGGTGGCGGTCAGGGGGGTGGCCAGAATGACCAGGGCAGACAGGGGAAGGAGCAGCTTGTTGGTCATTTATTCAGCCAGTAACTTTCTGTGCGTGTGTATGGACATCAGCAATCCAAAACTGGCCAGCAATATGACCATGGATGTGCCACCGTAACTTACCAGAGGCAGGGGCACGCCGACTACTGGCAAAATGCCGATCACCATGCCCATGTTGACAAAAACATAGACAAAGAAAGTCAGGCTGAGGCTGCCGGCCAGCAGGCGCTGAAACGTGTCCTGACTGCGTGCAGCGATAGACAGGCCACGCAGCACGATGAGCATATAGAGCATCAACAGTACCAGGAAGCCGAGCAAGCCTGCCTCTTCGGCGAATACCGCGAACACAAAGTCAGTGTTGCTTTCCGGCAAAAAGTTCAATTTTGCCTGGGTGCCATTCAGCCAGCCCTTGCCGAACAGGCCGCCGGAACCAATGGCGATCTTGCTTTGCGTGATGTGATATCCAGCACCGGCCGGGTCGCGTGCCGGGTTGATAAAGGTGAGTACGCGTTCCTGCTGATACTCGTGCAGATTGAACCAGAGTAGCGGCGCAGCCGCAGCGGCAGCTGCAGCCGCCAGCAGAATGATGCGCCAGCGCAGTCCGCCCAGATACAGGACAAACCCCCCTGCGGCCGCAATCAGCAAGGCCGTGCCCAGGTCGGGTTGGCGGGCCACCAGCAGCGTGGGGATGGCCAGCAGGATGCCGCAGGCAATCAGGTCACGAAAGGTCACGGGGCATGGACGGTCATGCAGGTATGCGGCCAGCGCGATAGGCATGGCCAGTTTCATGATTTCAGAGGGCTGAAAACGGATGATCTTGAGATCGAGCCAGCGGGTCGCCCCCTTGGCGTCGTCGCCGAGTGTCAGCACGAGAATCAGCAGGAGGGTACAGGCGCCAAACAGCCAGGGAGCGGAGGTGCGCACCCATTCCGGCGGAATCTGGGCGACGATGATCATGGCCGTCAGGCCCAGCCCCAGACGGATGGCTTGCGCGTAGATGTGGCTCATGTTCTGGCCGGAGGCGCTGTAGAGCACCAGCAGGCCAAGGGTGCAGACTGCCAGCAGCAGCATCAGCAACGTGGCATCGATGCGATGTTGCACGAGCCAGCGGCTGAGGCTGAATTCTTCTTCCTGCGGGCCGCTCATGGCTTTTCGGGTTCCTCTTCGACAATTTCCACGGGGATGCCGCGTAGGTAGGCATCCAGCACTTTACGCGCGACCGGTGCGGCAGCGCCACTGCCACTGCCGCCATGTTCCACCAGCACAGCGACCGCAATCTGCGGGTCTTCTACCGGCGCAAAAGCGATGAACAATGCATGATCCCGGGCGTGCTTGGGCAGGTCTTCGTTTTTTGGCGCCCGGTGCTCGTCCTGGGCAAGGGCGATTACCTGTGAAGTTCCCGTCTTGCCGGCGATCTCGTAATCTGCGTCCAGGCCGATACGTCGGGCTGTGCCGCGCGCGTGGTGCACGACCGCATGCATGCCATCGATGGCGCGTTGCCAGAACACCGGGTCGCGAAGCGTTACCGGTTTTTCCTGCCGCATTTCTATCTCGGTGATGTTCTGGTCTATCACATCCTCAATCTTGCGCAGCGCCTGTGGGCGCAGTACCTCACCGCGGCGGGCGATGATCGAGGTCATCTGGGCCAGCTGCATGGGTGTCGAGGTCATGTAGCCCTGGCCGATGCCGACACTGACGGTTTCGCCGGGATACCAGATCTGGCCGAAACGTTCTTTCTTCCAGGCCTTGGACGGTAGCACGCCGGGTTTTTCCCGCGGCAGGTCGATGCCGGTGAGCTGGCCCAGGCTGAACTGACTGGCGAAATCGTGAATCCGGTCAACGCCAAGTTCTACCGCCAGATCGTAGAAATACACATCACAGGACTGCATGATGGCATGCAGCATGTTCATTGAGCCATGACCATGACGCTTCCAGCAACGGTAGCGTCGGCGGGCATTACCCAGGCGGAAAAAGCCGGGACAGTAACGTGCGGTGCTGGGCGTGTTGATGCCGTATTCCAGTCCTGCGAGCGCCATCATGGGTTTGACGGTTGAGCCGGGCGGGTATTGTCCCTGCAGCGCGCGGTTGTAAAGCGGGCGCAGCGGGTTTTCGTTGAGGGCTTTGAAACTGGCGTGGTCAATGCCGTGCACGAACAGGTCCGGCTCAAAGCCGGGTTGGCTGACCAGCGCCAGCAGGCCGCCGGTTTTTGGGTTGAGCGCCACGACCGCACCCTCAACACCATGCAGAGCGTTATAGGCGGCTATCTGCAGTTTGGCGTCGACATTCAAGTGCAGATTGCGGCCTGGCACCGGGCGCTCATATTCGAGTTCGCGCAGAGGCCGGCCGGTGGCATTGCTTTCGATGATCTTGTAGCCCGGGGTGCCGTGAAGCAGATCTTCATGACTTTTTTCCACCCCGACCTTGCCGATATTCTGCGTGCCCTGGTAACGCCGCGGATCCAGGCTCTTCAATTCGTTTTCAGTGATGCTGCTGACGTAACCAATCACATGCGAACCGGCCGCACCTAGCGGGTAATGACGTGACAATGCAGCATGCACATCCACGCCCGGGAAACGATGGCGATTAACCTCGATCTTGGCGACTTCGTCGTTACTCAGGCGCAGCCTCAGCGGCACGCCCTGAAACCGCGGTGTGCGTTTGCGCCGCTCGTGAAAGCGCTCGATATCCCGTGCTTCCAGTGAAACCAGTTCGCCCAGTTGCTTGATCAACTGATCCAGGTCCTCGACCTGTTCCGGAACAACCTCAAGGCTGTAGGAGGGCAGGTTCTCGGCCAGCAAGACGCCGTTGCGATCCAGGATGAGGCCGCGGACGGGTGGCACGATCTGCACGCGCATGCGGTTGTCGTCGGAGCGGGTGCTGTAATACTCGTTCTGGACGACCTGTAGCCAGGTCATGCGGGCAATCAGCGCGCCGGCCAGCAACAGGAGTACGACAGCTGCTATCAGACTACGGACAGTGAACAGTCTGCGTTCGGCAAAACTGTTCTTGATGCGGCTTTGGCCCCGCATGGATTGGGCGGCTTTAAATCAGTGCCGTGCCGCGACAGTGCGGAACGGTGTGAGCAGGAAAAACAGTACCGACCAGAATGCAGCCGAACTCAGAATCTGTATCCAGCGCCAGTGGGTTTCGGTGTCCCGATGGCTGATGCCGTCAATCCAGAACAGGATGAACTCGTAGAGAGCCACCAGCGGTATCAGGGTGATGCATTGCTGCCACAGAGGGAACATATGCAGGGTTTCGCGCAAACGGCTGGCGATATAACAGGGCAGTAGAATGGCGATGGCATGCTGGCCGAGCAGGCTGCCGTTGAGTACGTCCATGGTCAGACCCAGAAACCATGCCGTGAACAGCCCGAAGTACTGCGGCATGGCCAGGGTCCAGTAAATGGCGATCAGCAATACAAGCGCCGGGCGCAAGGCTGCGAGGAATTCAGGGAGTTGAATCAGAGTCAGCACAAAAGCGGCCAGAACACTGATAAAGACCAGCCAGTCCGGGTAATAGTCCTGTTGGCTCATGGGGCGCGTTCTTGGCTTTGTGCAACCGAGGAAGATATTTTGGGCGGTTGCTTGACCAGCAGCACCTCGCGCCCATGCTGGATATGGGCTTCAGGTGTGGCGTATATCTCGAGGAATTCTTCTCCCGGGTAACGCCGCACTTCACTGACAACACCGACCGGGTAGCCGGGTGGGTAGCGTCCACCCAGGCCGGAAGAGACGATCAGGTCACCTTCTTTCACATCGGCATTGATAGGCAGATAAGGCAGGCGCAGGCGATCTGAACCCTGGCCTTGAGCAATGGTACGCAAGCCGTTACGGTTGATTTCGACCGGAATGCTGTGGTCGGCATCGGTAATCATGATGGCTTCCGACCCCAGCATGCTGACGGCAGTGACCTGGCCCAGAATGCCATGCGCATCAATCAGGGGCTGACCTTCATAGATGCCATCCAGGCTGCCCTTGTTCAGGCGCAGATAGTGGCGGTAGGGATCATTGCTGGTTTCCTGTATTTCGGCAATCAGCACTTCTTCACTGAGGCGCTTGGAGGATTGCAGCAGGGCGCGAATGCGCATGTTCTCGGATTCGAGCGCGGCCAGTCGCTGAACTCTTGCCATGAGCAGCAGATGTTCTTTTTGCAGACGTTCATTTTCTTCGGCCAGTGTGGAGCGGCTGGCGAAGTAACTGCCGACACTGGAGAGTTCGCTGGGCCATTCGGCGACCCATTCCAGAGGGCGCAACATGGTGGCGTAGGCCGCGCGGACCGGCTTCAGCACAGTGGTCTGGTGGTCGGCAAACAGCAGGGCGAGGGACAGGGCCAGGAAAAGGCCGAGTTTGAGTGTGGGCGAAATGCGCCGGGCAAACAGCGGGGTTGCGTCGCGAAATCTGCTCATCTTGGGTGCAACTGCCGGTGCCTGCCTGTTTTAAATGCGCAGACGTCCCAACGGACGTCTGCTCGTTCGTTCACAATGGGCGCATTTTTTTGCGGATTTCGACTCATTTGCGGGCCGTTTATCTCCAAATACACAACCCTTGGAAGAGTTTACCGTGTGCGTGGCCCGTTCGTCGATGCCACGCACCCCGGCGCTCAGTCGATTGCGAAGGAAGTGCCGCCCTTACGGTCCATCATTTCCAGCAGGGCGCCGCCGCCACGGGCCACGCAGGTGAGGGGGTCGTCGGCAATGATCACCGGTAATCCGGTTTCCTCGCTGATCAGGCGATCCAGGTCGGTCAGCAGGGCGCCGCCGCCAGTCAGCACAATACCGCGCTCGGCCACGTCGGAACCCAGTTCCGGCGGGGTCTGCTCCAGCGCGGTCTTCACTGCACTGATAATGCCGGACAGCGGTTCCTGCAGGGCATCCAGCACTTCGTTGCTGTTGAGAGTGAAGCTGCGCGGTACGCCAGCCGAGAGATGGCGGCCGACGACTTCCAGTTCCATGACCTCATGACCCGGGAAGGCGGTGCCGATCTTGTGCTTGATCATCTCCGCGGTGGATTCACCGATCAGCATGTTGTACTGGCGGCGCACGTAATTGATGATTGCCTCGTCGAAGCGGTCGCCGCCGATGCGCGCAGAGGCGGCGTAGACAATGCCGTTGAGCGAGATCACCGCCACTTCGGAAGTGCCGCCGCCGATGTCCAGCACCATGGAGCCGCGGGCTTCGCCGATGGGGATGCCAGCGCCGATGGCAGCAGCAACCGGTTCTTCCACCAGATAAACCTTCCGTGCCCCGGCATTAAGTGCGGACTCGCGAATGGCGCGGCGCTCAACCTGGGTGGAACCGTAAGGTACGCAGACCAGTACGCGGGTCATCGGCCGCAGCAGGCGTTTTGCCTGAACCTTGCGGATAAAGTGCTGCAGCATCTTTTCCGTGACGGTGAAGTCGGCAATGACGCCGTCCTTCAGGGGACGGATGGTGCTGATATGGCTGGGCGTGCGGCCCAGCATGCGTTTGGCGTCAATGCCGACGGCTTCGATGCGCTTTTCGCCGCGTCCGTCAGTGCGGATGGCGACCACCGAGGGTTCGTTCAGCACGATTCCCTGGTCACGGACATAAATAAGTGTGTTGGCTGTACCCAGATCAATAGAAAGATCGTTAACCAGGAATCCCCGGAAATTGTCGAACATCGCTTGGATGGCTCCCTAATATACGGCCCGGAGGGGCGGTCGCATGCAGAAAATAAAACCCAGAGGCACCGGAAAGGCGGTTTCACGCCATTGTGCGGTGCAAATTAAACGGGCACTTTATCAATCGCCCCTACATTGGGCAAGCACGTTTTATGATAAGTTATGCGGCCTTCAGCCGTTTCACGGCCTGATTTATGAGTGTTTGCCCAGCCGTTCCCCGTGAACGGTCGATCCCGGGCTAGTGAATGACCAAACGAAAGCAACAATAGGCAAGCAACATGAGCCTGACACCCGACGAGGTCAAGGCGGTGGCGCATCTGGCCCGCCTGGCACTGGATGATGCGGATGTGCCGCGTTATGCGACCGAATTATCCAGCATACTGCAGCTGGTTGACGAACTGGAAAAAGCCCCCACCGACAATGTGAGTCCGATGGCGCATCCCCTCGATCTGAGTCAGAGGTTGAGAGAGGATCAGGTTACCGAAACCGATCAACGTGAGCTGTTCCAGGAAATCGCACCGTCTACCGGGGATGGCCACTACCTTGTGCCACCCGTCATTGAATAGAGCAGACTGAGCCATGCACGACAAGAGTCTCAGGGAACTGGCAACAGGGTTGCGTAACCGCGAGTTTTCCAGCAGTGAGTTGACCCGGCATTTTCTCGACCGCATCGGTCAGCACGATTCCAGTCTCAACAGTTTCGTCACGCTTTGTGAGGCCGAGGCGATGAAGTCGGCGGAAGCGGCGGACCGCCTTTTGGCGGAAGGCGACGGTCATGTGCTGACCGGTTTGCCGCTGGCGCACAAGGATATCTTCTGTACCCGGGGGGTGAAAACCGCCTGCGGTTCGAAGATGCTGGACAATTTCATTGCTCCCTATGACGCGACCGTGGTGGAAAAGCTGTCTGCTGCGGGTATGGTCACGCTGGGTAAAACCAACATGGATGAATTCGCCATGGGTTCATCCAATGAGACCAGTTTCTACGGCCCGGTGAGAAACCCCTGGGATACGGATCTGGTGCCCGGAGGTTCATCCGGCGGTTCCGCAGCCGCAGTGGCCGCCGGTCTGGTGCCGGTAGCCACCGGCACGGATACCGGCGGTTCCATCCGTCAGCCGGCAGCGCTTTGCGGCGTCACCGGGATCAAGCCGACCTATGGCCGCGTATCACGCTGGGGCATGATCGCTTTCGCATCCAGTCTGGATCAGGCAGGGGTCTTTACCCGAAGCGCCGAGGACGCTGCGCTGGTCTTGCAGGCCATGGCGGGGTTCGATGAAAGGGACTCCACCAGTCTGGACCGGGAGGTGCCGGACTATGCGGCGGATCTCTCTGCTTCCGTGGAGGGGTTGAAAATCGGCCTGCCCAGCGAATATTTCTCTGCAGGTCTGGACGACACGCTGCGTGATGTGGTGGATCAGGCGATCAAGGAATTCGAGCGCCTGGGGGCCGAGGTCAGGGAAATCAGCCTGCCGAATTCAGGACTGGCAGTGGCCACCTATTACGTGGTGGCGCCGGCCGAAGCTTCTTCCAATCTGTCGCGTTTCGACGGTGTGCGCTACGGCTACCGAGCGGATAATCCGGTCGATCTGGAAGATTTGTACAAGCGTTCGCGGGGCGAAGGTTTTGGTCGCGAAGTGCAACGCCGCATCATGATTGGCACCTATGTGCTGTCGGCTGGATACTTTGACGCCTATTACCTTAAGGCGCAGAAGGTGCGGCAGCTGATCAGCGATGATTTCCGCAAGGCCTTCGAATCCGTGGATCTGATTCTTGGTCCTGCCACCCAGGGCCCTGCGTTCAGGTTGGGCGACAAACTGGATGATCCCGTTTCGATGTATCTCAACGACATCTACACCATCCCGGCCAATCTCGCTGGTTTGCCAGGCATGTCCGTTCCGGCTGGTTTCGTGAATGGCCTGCCTGTGGGTCTGCAGCTGATTGCGCCCTGGTTTGCGGAAGGGCGCTTGCTCAGTGCGGCACATCAGTATCAGCAGGTGACCGACTGGCACCGGCGCGTGCCGGGAGACTTCTCATGAGCATGCAGGGCTGGGAAGTGGTGATCGGCCTGGAGGTGCATGTCCAGCTGAAAACCCGCAGCAAGATATTCTCGGGCGCGGCCACGGCTTATGGCGCCGAGGCCAATACCCAGGCCTGCGCCATAGACCTGGGGATGCCGGGTGTATTGCCGGTGTTGAACAGGGAAGCCGTGCGTATGGCCGCCAGGTTTGGCCTGGCCATTGATGCGGAAATCGCTCCGCGTTCGGTGTTCGCACGCAAGCATTATTTCTATCCCGACTTGCCCAAGGGTTATCAGATCAGCCAGTACGAGTTACCCATTGTCGGCAAGGGGCATCTGGAAATAACGCTGGAAGATGGCAGCGCCCGCAGTATCGGCGTGACTCGCGCGCATCTGGAAGAGGATGCCGGCAAGTCGGTACATGAGGGTTTTGGCAAGGCCAGTGGTATCGATCTGAACCGCGCCGGCACCCCATTGATCGAAGTGGTTTCCGAACCGGAAATGCGCTCGGCCAAGGAAGCGGTCGCCTATCTCAAGAAACTGCACTCCCTGGTGCGCTATCTGGAGATTTGCGACGGCAACATGCAGGAAGGTTCTTTCCGTTGTGATGCCAACGTGTCGGTGCGGCCCGCTGGTTCGAGCGAGTTTGGTACGCGTACCGAAACCAAGAATCTGAATTCCTTCCGCTTCGTGGAAAAGGCCATCAATTTTGAAATTGAACGCCAGATCGATGTGCTGGAGTCTGGCGGTAAAGTGGTGCAGGAAACGCGGCTGTACAATCCCGACACGGGTGAAACCCGCACCATGCGCAGCAAGGAAGAAGCCAACGATTACCGTTATTTCCCCGATCCGGATCTGCTGCCGGTAGAACTGGACGCGGCGTTTCTTGATGTCCTGCGTGCCGAGCTGCCCGAGTTGCCGGATGCCAAGGCCGCCCGTTTCCAGTCAGAGTATGGCCTGTCGGCCGAAGATGCTGCCGTACTGACGGCCAGCCGTGAGTTGGCGGACTATTTCGAAGCGGCAGCGTCCCGAGTCAAGGATGCCAAACTGGCGGCCAACTGGGTGCTCAGCGAACTGGGCGGCTATCTGAACAGGGACGATCTCGAAATCACCGAGAGTCCGATATCCTCGGATGCCCTGGCCGGCCTGCTGGCGAGAATCGAGGACAATACCATTTCCGGCAAGATTGCCAAGGAAGTCTTCGAGGCCATGTGGTCGGGTGAAGGAGATGCGGATACGGTGATCGAGGCCAGAGGGTTGAAGCAGATCACCGATGCCGGCGCCATCGCCAGGATCGTAGAAGAAGTGATAGCTGCCAATGCCGGGCAAGTGGAGCAGTATCGCGCCGGCAAGGAGAAGGTTTTCGGCTTCTTCGTCGGTCAGGTCATGAAGGCGACTCAGGGCAAGGCCAATCCGGCTGAGGTGAATCGCCTGCTCAAGGAAAAACTGCAGGGATAAGTAAGAGGCTGTTGGCACTAATATGTTGATCAAGAAACGCGTCAATCTCGATATCCGCAATGAGATCGCCTACGTCAGTCTGGCCCGTTCCGAAAAATACAATGGCCTGGATCTGGATATGCTGGCCGCGCTGGTGAAGGCGGCCAGGCTCATTGAAAAGGACCGCACGATCCGTGTCGTGATTCTCTCCGGCGAGGGCAAGGCGTTTTGCGCAGGACTGGATTTTGGCAGCGTCAGGAAAAAACCTCTGCGTGTCATCCGGGCTTTCAGCAAGTTCGGCGCCAAGACCACCAATTTATTCCAGGAAGCCTGCTGGTGCTGGCGGCGTTTGCAGGTGCCGGTGATCGCGGTCACTCACGGTCATTGTTTTGGCGGCGGACTGCAGATCGCGCTGGGTGCGGATTTTCGTATTGCCACACCGGATTGCGAATTCTCCGTCATGGAAGCCAAATGGGGGCTGGTGCCGGACATGACCGGCAGCGTCAGCCTTGCTGAGCTGCTGCCCATGGATGTGGCCAAGCTGCTGACCATGACGGGGCGTGTGTTCGATGGCGTGGAGGCCAAGTCGCTTAATCTGGTTACCCAGGTGTCCGAGGAGCCCATGGCGAGCGCCGAGTCCCTGGCAGAAGAAATCAAGACACGTTCGCCTGATTCGGTGGCCGCCACCAAGGCATTGTTCGAACACACCTGGCGGGGCGATGAGGTTGAGGCCTTTGATCTGGAAAGTCGCTTGCAATTCAAGTTGTTGCGTGGCAAGAACCAGCGTGAGGCCATGAAGGCCAATCTCGAGAAGCGCGCGCCCAACTTCAAGCGTCGACAATACGATTTCGAATAAACCGGACACAATGACGGAACAGGATCAGGCGCCGGACGGCTACCTCACGTCCTTTATTTTCCCCGGACTGGCCGTGCGCGGCGCGATTGTTCAGGTCGCCGAAAGCTGGAGCAAGTGGTCCATACTGCGACGTTATCCGGGCACGGTGCATGATCTTCTCGGCCAGGCCATGGCCGCCGTGCCCTTGATGGCCTCCACACTCAAGTTCGAAGGTGTATTGTCCCTGCAGGCGCAAGGTGACGGCGCCTTGCCCTTCATGGTGGTGCAGTCAAGCAATGATCTGGAGGTGCGCGGCACCGCGCGCTGGAAAGGTGAAATTGGCGGAGCGGCCAGCCCGGCGCTGTTCGGCAAAGGGCAATTGGGCATCATCATTGAGCCCTATGGCAAGGGGCAACGCTATGAAGCCTTGGTGCCGCTGGAAGGCGAAACGATCGCCGAATGCCTGGCGGGCTACTTCAATCAGTCTGAGCAACTGGATACCCGGCTGCTGCTCTGTAGCGGGGAATCGGGCATTGCCGGCATGTTTCTGCAACGCATGCCCGCCGAAGACAGCCTCGACTCTGATGCCTGGCCGCGACTGACCGCCTTGCTGGAGACCCTCACGAATGAGGAGCTCCTCGGTTTGTCACCGCAGGACATCATCCGGCGACTGTTTCATGAGGAAACGCTGCAGGTTTTTGCCGCGCGTGCGGTTAGCCTTCGCTGCCGTTGCAGCCACGGCAAGACCTCCGAATTGCTGCTAAGTATGGGAGAGGCAGAGGTCCGCGATATTCTGGCCGAACAGGGTCAGGTGGAGATGGAATGTGGATTCTGCGGCCACAAATATATCTACGATCCCGCGGAAATCGATGCCTTGTTCGCTGCCGAGCAGGCGGAGCCGCCGACCGAAACACGTCATTGAACGCGCTTATTGCCAGATAATGGCGCCGCGTTGGCCCGAGGTTTCCTCGATGAGCGCGGCGAAGCGTTCTTCCACCACATTGCGTTTCACTTTCATGGTGGGCGTCAGCAGTCCGTTATCAATGCTCCAGGTTTCTGCGGTGATGGCAATGGCGTCTACCAGTTCATGGGGCTCCAGTTGCGGGTTGACGTCATCCAGGGTGGTTCGCAGATTCTTTTCCACTTCATCCCGGTCTTTGTGCTGACCCTCTTCGGAGAGGGAGGCAAGCAGGATGGGCTGCTTCAGTCCGCTGCCCACCAGACACATGGTTTCGATATCCGAGTTTTTGGCGAACAATCCTTCAATAGGCGCGGGGGCGACATACTTGCCCTTGACCGTCTTGAAGATATCCTTCACGCGTCCGGTGATATGCAGATAACCGTCTTCATCCAGATGACCCTTGTCGCCGGTATGCAGCCAGCCATCCTCGCTCAACGTCTCGGTGGTCTTTTCGGGTTCCTTGTAATAGCCCTGCATGACAGCGCCATTGCGGATCAGGATTTCGCCATTCTCGGCAATTCTGCATTCCGAGCCCGGCATGCACTGGCCTACGGTGCCGAAGCGGGCTTCGCCGGGGTGATTGATAAAGGCATAGGCCGTATTTTCCGACATGGCATAACCTTCATGGATGGTGAGCCCGAGTTTTCTCCACCATTTGAGCTGCGACACCGGAATGGGCGCGGCGCCGGTCACGGCGAAGCGCACATTATGCAGGCCCAGCGTGGTGAGAATCTTTCGGCGCACCACCTTGCGAATCACGGGCAGCGCCAGCAGGCGGTCCAGCTTTTTCTGTGGCAGTTTTTCGAGGATGCCGTGCTGCAAACGGGTCCATACCGCAGGCACGGCAATGAACATGGTCGGTGCGACCTGTGGCAGTTGTACCGGGAATTTCTTTAACTCTTCCAGGAAACTGACCTGGCAGTTGTTATATACGCTGTTCATTTCCACCACAGCCCGCTCGAAAATATGGGCCAGGGGCAAATAGGAAAAGAGGCGTTCGTTCTCGGGTTGAATCACCTGGGTGGCGCCTTCCACAGCGGTCATGGCATTGCGGTAAGTCAGCGTCACACCCTTGGGATTGCCGGTGGTGCCGGAGGTGTAGATCAGGGTGAAGATGTCGTCGGCATCGGGTACCGGGTTGTCATTCAGTGGATCATTTTCCCTGAGCATATCATTCCAGGCCAGATCGCCTTTTGATATGCCCGGGTAGGGCAGGGTGATGCGAGTGCAGCCTTGTGGAATGCCGTTGGTGATGGATTCCGGATCTTCCATGGGGCCGATAAAAATCGCCCTGGCTTCAGAGTGCTCCAGCACGTATTTCACTGTATCCGTGGCCTGCTTGGGATAAAGGCCGACACTGATGTGACCGGCCATCTGGATGGCGAAATCCGCCATGAACCAATGAGCGGTGTTGCGCCCCGCAATGGCAATGCGACTGCCTTTGGGCAGCTCCATCGCCAGCAGGGCACTGGCGATGCGTCTCGCCTGATCCACGGTCTTGGCCCAGGTGAATTCGTGCCAGACATCAGCGATGGGTTGGCGCAGATACACGCGGTTGGGTGTTTCTTTCTCCCAGTGGTACACCATTTCTATCGGTGTTTTACTGCTGGACGAAATCATGTGGCTCCCTTCTTTGTTAGTCGCGGACAGTGCGCAGTATTTTACTGCTTATGAAGAGAGACATCGTCCCCGATCGGCAAAAAAGCGGGGCAATAAAAAAGGGCCGGAAAAGCCGGCCCTTTTCACTGGAGAAGAACGACGCTTCAGGCGGCTTCAGCCACCGCAGTATCGGTTTCCAGCAGGCCGGCCTTCAGCTCGAACGGAAACACATCGACCTCGATGGCGGCCAGACGGGCCTCACGCTGCT
>CAJXLF010000014.1 GCA_913055805.1 uncultured Salinisphaerales bacterium | reverse complement strand
TAAGGTTCTTCGCGTTGCATCGAATTAAACCACATGCTCCACCGCTTGTGCGGGCCCCCGTCAATTCCTTTGAGTTTTAGTCTTGCGACCGTACTCCCCAGGCGGAGAACTTAACGCGTTAGCTTCGATACTGAGTCGCTAGGCAACCCAACATCTAGTTCTCATCGTTTACGGCGTGGACTACCAGGGTATCTAATCCTGTTTGCTCCCCACGCTTTCGTACCTCAGTGTCAATGCAGGCCCAGGAAGCTGCCTTCGCCATTGGTGTTCCTCCAGATATCTACGCATTTCACCGCTACACCTGGAATTCCACTTCCCTCTACCGCATTCTAGTTGTGTAGTTTCGGGTGCAATTCCCAGGTTAAGCCCGGGGATTTCACATCCGACTTACACAACCACCTACGCACGCTTTACGCCCAGTAAATCCGATTAACGCTTGCACCTTCCGTATTACCGCGGCTGCTGGCACGGAATTAGCCGGTGCTTATTCTGCAGGTACCGTCAAGACTACGGAGTATTAATCCGCAGCTTTTCTTCGCTGCTTAAAGTGCTTTACAACCCGAAGGCCTTCTTCACACACGCGGCATGGCTGGATCAGGCTTTCGCCCATTGTCCAATATTCCCCACTGCTGCCTCCCGTAGGAGTCCGGACCGTGTCTCAGTTCCGGTGTGGCTGATCATCCTCTCAGACCAGCTACGGATCGTTGCCTTGGTGAGCCGTTACCTCACCAACAAGCTAATCCGACCTAGGCTCATCTGATAGCGTGAGGTCCGAAGATCCCCCACTTTCCCCCGTAGGGCGTATGCGGTATTAATTCGAGTTTCCCCGAGCTATCCCCCACTACCAGGCAGATTCCTAGGCATTACTCACCCGTCCGCCGCTCGACGCCTGGGAGCAAGCTCCCATCGTTTCCGCTCGACTTGCATGTGTTAGGCCTGCCGCCAGCGTTCAATCTGAGCCAGGATCAAACTCTCCAGTTTAAACTTCAAACTGGATCGGCTTCGGTTAACTCCTTATATAAACAAGGTGAAAACGTCTGCCGAAAGAGCTATCTCCATAGCACGTTGGCTATGTTTGATGCCCTTAAATATATGGCTTTCACCATACTTCAGGAGCACCCACACAAATCACTTGCTTGCTTTGTTAAAGAACGTGTCCCGTGTTGGGAGGCGCGTATTATAGGGGTGCGCGAGAGAGTGTCAACAGTTTCGCAAAAAAAAGTTCACACTTTCCCGGCACAGCGGCATCAAACCACGCAAACACGGGCAAAACGACGCTTTCCGACCTGCAACAAATGCTTGCTACCCGCCGTAAAAATGCGATTTTTGTCCTCCACGCGCTCGCCATCCAGCTTCACAGCCCCTTGCTTGAGCATTCGCATCGCCTCGGAAGTACTTGAGGTGAGCCCTGCCTGTTTGATCAGGACGGGCAGCGCAATACCTTCGCCGGCATCCTGCAGCGTGCATTCAGGCACATCATCCGGCACGGCGCCTTTCTGGAATTGAGCCACAAATGCCTGCTGCGCTCCCTCGGCAGCCGTGGCGTCATGAAAACGCTCTACTATCTCCCTTGCCAGAAGGAACTTGATGTCTCTCGGGTTGGCGCCCTGACTTACCTGCGCCTTATACGTTTCTATCTCGTTCATGGGCCTGAAGCTGAGCAATTCGAACCAGCGCCACATCAGCTCATCCGAGATTGACATCACCTTGCCAAACATCTCATTAGGCGGCTCACCGATGCCGATATAGTTATTCAGGGATTTGGACATCTTCTGCACACCGTCCAGCCCTTCAAGGATTGGCATCGTCAACACGATTTGCGGCGTCTGCCCATAAGCTTGCTGCAATTGCCGGCCAACCAGCAGGTTGAATTTCTGATCCGTCCCACCCAGTTCGATGTCGGCCTCCAGCGCCACAGAATCGTAGCCCTGAATAAGCGGGTACAGGAACTCATGAATGGCTATCGGCTGGCCACTACTGTAACGCCTGGAAAAATCATCACGCTCAAGCATACGGGCCACCGTATGTTTTCCAGCCAGACTTATAAGGTCACCCGCCGACATTTCTCCCAGCCAACGGGAATTGAATTCGATGCGTGTTTTGCTCTGGTCGAGGACCTTATATATCTGGGCCTCATATGTACGTGCATTTTCAGCCACCTGCTCGGCACTCAGTGGCTGACGGGTGACATTCTTGCCGGTAGGGTCGCCGATCATGCCGGTAAAATCACCGATCAGAAAAATTACCTCATGACCCAGCTCCTGAAACACTCTCAGCTTATTCAACAGGACTGTGTGGCCAAGGTGCAGGTCAGGCGCAGTGGGATCAAAACCCGCCTTGATGCGTAAACCACGTTTTTCTTTTACCGCAGCCTCAAGACGAGACTTCAGCTCATTCTCGGGTATAATCTCATCCGCACCACGGCGGATTTCGGCGACTGCGTCGTCGATGTTGCGCAAGGTTAGCTCCTACAAATATTTCAAAGTTATTACTGGCTGGCTCATGCCCCATGCCCCGGCCTAGTGAGATTTTACTCTCAAAAAGCTTGCTAAATGCTCGTTTTTATGGTTATTTAGCGACTCAAGGGGCTAGGAAAATACTCCCCCGCTGTCCGGGGAACCCATACAGGCGACATTAATGAGCGTAAGGCACGATTATATCGCAGAGCATTCCACGGCCCGGTCCCGGCTGCGTGGACACATGACCTGGCTCGGGCTTGGGCTATGCGCATCCCTGGCAGGTGTAACCCTCGCCCTGATTGGCGAGAATGCGGATGCAGGCCGCCAACCCACCATCGCCCAGACCCAGCAGGAACTGAATATCGCAGCCAGCGATACCGCACCAACCTCACTGGCAGCCGCCTATGCGGATACCCAACCTTACGATACCGACCTTACCGCTGAACTCGAAGAGAAACAGGAAGACTGGCTGACCATACGGGTCAAGCCTGGGGATACGCTATCCGGCCTGTTTGACACCTACAACCTGCCCACCGAAGACTGGATGACTATTGTCCGACTGAACAAGGACGCCAAGCAGTTGACCCGCATGCGCAGCGGCGAAGAACTGCGGGTACTCCGTGATGGCAGTGGTCATATCGCAGAACTGCGCTACGATCTCAGCAAAATCCGCACATTGCAGATTATTCGAACCGACGAAGGCTTCATCAGCAACGTACTGGAAGCCCCCGTAGAGCGTCGCGTCGCCTATGCCGCAGGCAACATCGACAGCTCGCTGTTCCTGGCCGCCCGCCGCGCCGGGCTCACAAACCAACTGGCCATGGAGCTGGCCGAAGTATTTGGCTGGGACATCGACTTCGCCCTGGATATCCGCTCCGGCGACCGTTTTTCGGTGGTCTATGAAGAAATCTATTGCGAAGGCGAGAAAGTCGGCAACGGCGACATACTGGCGGCCGAATTCGTCAATCGCCACAAGAAACACCAGGCCTTCCGTTACACAATGGACGATGGCGTTACGCAGTACTTTGATGCCGAGGGCAATGCCATGCGCAAGGCTTTCCTGAGAACACCGGTGGACTTCGCCCGCATCAGTTCGCATTTCAATCTGCGCCGCCGTCACCCTATTCTCAACCGCATTCGTGCACACAAGGGAGTGGATTATGCCGCTCCGACGGGCACCCCCATCAAGGCCACCGGTGATGGCAAGATCGCCTTCCGCGGCCGCAAGCGGGGTTACGGCAATGTCATCATTCTCAAGCACGGCTCACGTTACAGCACACTCTACGGTCATATGTCGCGTTTTGCCCGGGACCTGCGCACCGGAAGCAGCGTCAAGCAAGGTCAAATCATCGGTTATGTAGGCTCAACCGGCCTGGCCACCGGCCCGCACTTGCACTATGAATTCCGCGTGAACAATGTCCACGTGAATCCACTGACCGTGAAGATCCCGGCAGCCGACCCACTACCCGGACAATACCGGGCAGACTATCTGCATGGCATACAGCCGCTGGTCGCACAACTGGCCACGCTCGCCGAAATTCAACTGGCTGACGCCTCCGAATAAGTCCGCAAATCCCGCAGACATAAAAAAAGCCGTGCTAATGCACGGCTTTTTATGTCTGTCCTCAATCTATCCGGGCCAGGACAAACGCTCAGATTGAGAAAGAGGAGCCGCAACCGCAGGTCGTGGCAGCATTGGGATTACGAATCACGAACTGGGCACCGGCAGCGCCATCACTATAATCAATCTCGGCGCCCGTCAGATATTGAACACTCATGGGATCGACAAGCAACGTCACCCCACCCTTTTCGATACGGGTGTCACCGTCCTGCTCGCTTTCGTCAAATACAAAACCGTACTGGAAGCCCGAACAGCCTCCACCACTGACAAATACCCGCAGCATCAGGGAAGGGTTTCCTTCCTCGTCCAGCAGTTCTTTGACCTTGCTGGCAGCAGTATCCGTAAATATCAGAGCTTGCTCTTCACTCATAAACGCATAAAACCAATCTAAATGGTTGGATATACATTATAAGCCAACCGCGGGCACTCTGATCAAACGGATTCTGCCTCGCGCTCCGGCGCAGCACTGAGACTGCTCTTGTGCGGCTCGGAAACTGCATTTTCATGCGTCAGTGCTTCCATCTGATCGGCGCTCTCATGAACGAGCTGACCGTTTACCAGCGCACCACTGTTCATCTCGATAATTTTGTAATACACATCGCCATTCACGCGTGCGTTGGCCGAAAGCGTAATACGCTGCGTTGCGTGTACATCACCCTCGATAACGCCGTTGAGCACCAGATTCGGCACACGCACATCGCCTTCGATTCGCCCGCTTTCGCTCACACTGAGCGTAGCGTTCTTGTCGGAGTCGGCCATGATCTTGCCTTTCACGGTACCGTCGATGTGCAAGCCACCGGAGAAGCGGATATCACCTTGCAATTCAGTCTGGCGACCAATCAATGTATCCACACTCGCTCCATTTGACTTGCTGCTGCGTTCCTTTTCATTACCCCACATTATCTATGCTCCTGTGCGCTCTCGCACCGCAGTCCATTGAAAATCCTGTTCCACAGCGGCGCCACTGCCATTTGCGTTAACCTTGATGTGCACGGCACTTGGCCGAAAACTCTTGGGTAGCCTAAACGCTCCGCTCAAATCCTGAAAGTAGCGAAAGGAGAAAGTCAAGCGTTTGTCCTGGGCTACAGAAACCTGCTGCAGGGAAAGACGCTTCTCAACCCCACCTTGCATACCCCGGATTTCCACGGAAACGTCACCTTCCACACTCTTGTCATGACGCACAGCCTGAATCAGGATCAGGTCAAAAATAAACAATCCGGGCTCACCACCATCGCGAACCTCGAAATCATAGATACGTAGTCCGGCCCTGGATTGATCTGGCGACACGATACCACGATAAAAAGCCAGTTGTTCTTCCTGAGCCGCCAACTGCGCCTGCATATCACTCAAGGTTTCCTGCAATGCCCTGGCGGATTCCTTCTCGATTTCCACGCCACGCTCAAGTGAAACAATGGTTTCGGCCAGATGGCGATTATCATCCTTGAGCTGGCGAATCTCGCGGGCCAGCTCCTTACGCTCACCCTCCAGTTTTGCGCGCTCGACTTCCAACTGCTCCCATTCGTAGGGCAACCTCGAAACTGCATAGGAATACAGCGCGTAACTGCCTACTCCGAAAACCGTGGCCAGCGCGGCAACCCAGACCCATTGCCGCCAGGGTGCGTGCTCAGTAACAACCAGTCTTTTGGTAGCCATCAGGGCAACAGGGCCGGCGACTGCAGGGCAAGTGTCTCGTCAAACCCGAACATGAGATTAAAACATTGCACAGCCTGCCCAGCCGCGCCCTTGGTAAGGTTATCGACCACGCTGGAGACCACGACACGTCCGGGTGCCAGGTCCGCCGGCAGGGTATGCACCGCTATCCTGCAGGTATTATTGCCGCGCACACTCCGTGTTTCCGGGTGACTTCCGGGTGGCATGACGTCCACGAAAGGCTCGTTCGCGTAACGCTGCTCAAACAGTGTCTGCAAATCGCCGGCGACTTCCTTGAGTTCCGCGTATAGCGTAGCTTCAATACCCCGGATCATGGGCACCAGATGCGGAATAAATGTCACGCCCACAGCTTCCCCGGCGGCGGCATTCAGCTGCTGCCGTATTTCAGGCACATGGCGATGCCCACCAATCGCGTAGGCCTTGAAGTTGTCAGCGGCCTCACCCAACAGGCTACCCACCTTGAGACTGCGCCCGGCGCCACTGATACCGGACTTGGCGTCGGCAATCAAACGGGAGGTATCCACCAGGCCGGCTTCCAGCAAAGGCAGAAAGCCGAGTTGAATAGCTGTGGGATAACAGCCCGGACAGGCCAGCAGTCGGGCTTCACGAATGGCTTCGCGTGACATTTCCGGCAAGCCGTACACGGCCTCGGGCAGCAACTCGGGACAGGCATGGCTTTCGCCGTACCATTGCGCCCAGACTTCAGCGTCCTTGAGGCGGAAATCCGCCGACAGGTCGATCACCCGCACGCCGGCTTCCAGCAGCTGCGGCACCATATGCATGGCCGCGGCGTGCGGCGTCGCAAAAAAGACTGCATCACAGGCCGTCAGATCCGCCTCGGCAGGCGTGGTGAACTCGAGTTCTACATGACCGCGCAGGTTCGGAAACATGGCGTCCACGCGCTGTCCGGCTTCCTGTCGCGAAGTGATGGCAACCACCTCCGTCTCGGGGTGCCCCGCCAGCAGGCGCAACAGTTCCACACCGGTGTACCCGGTCGCTCCGACAATGCCCACCCTAATCATGTCTTACAGCTTCCACCTGCTTGCTATTTCAAGGTTTTCAACACCCGGCAATCACGCTACTACGGTATGATGCCGCCTGAATTGTCAGGGCGCGGAGTATACGCCATGTTATGGATCAAAGCCTTCCACATTGTGTTCATGGTCACCTGGTTTGCAGGACTTTTTTACCTACCACGGCTGTTTGTTTACCACGCTGATGCCACTGACAGCACGAGCATTGAAAGATTCAAAATCATGGAGCGGCGCCTGCTGATCATGACCAATATCGGTGCCGCGCTCACCCTGCTTTTCGGCGTCTGGCTTCTGCTCAGCTACGCCTGGCAAGCCTACCACGGTCAGGGCTGGCTGCATGCCAAACTCATGTTGGTTGCCGTGCTGTTTGTATACCATCATGTCTGCGGTCGCTACGTGCGCCGATTCCGTGATGATCGCAACACCCGCAGCAGCCGCTATTACCGCTTCTTCAACGAAGTACCTTCGGTATTGCTGATAAGCATTGTGATTCTGGCTATTGTCAAACCTTTCTGAAGACGCAAATAAAAAAGCCCCCGAGCCAGTCGCTCGGGGGCCGCTCTTCTTCTCCAGCCTTCTTATACTCAGTCTTCGGCGGGCTTCATCTGGGATTGCAGATAATTCTGCAAGCCGACCTTCTCGATCAGTTCCAGCTGGGTTTCCAGCCAGTCGATATGCTCTTCCTCGCTTTCCTGGATGTCCACGAACAGCTCCCGGCTGACATAGTCGCCCACTGACTCGCAGTAACCAATCGCTTCCTTGTAGAGCGGGTGTGCCTGATATTCGAGATCCAGGTCACACTTGAGCATCTCCGGCACATCCTCGCCAATCATGACCTTGCCCAAATCCTGAACATTGGGCAGGCCCTCCAGCAGCAGGATTCGCTCAATCAGCTTGTCCGCATGCTTCATTTCGTCGATGGATTCTTCGTATTCTTTTGCGCCCAGTTTGTCCAGCCCCCAGTTGTTATACATGCGGGCATGCAGAAAATACTGGTTAATGGCTGTCAGCTCGGCTTTCAGACCCTTATTCAGGTACTCGATGACTTTGGGGTCACCCTTCATGATCAACTCCGTCAGATGTTTTTGGATACCTGCAAAGTATAGCAAACCAGGGCGGAATATAAAGTTTAAACTGTTGTTTTTAAAAGAAATTTAAATGAGTATGAGAGTGATTCGCATTGCCATTCTGACACACAGAATCCGTCCGGCTGCTCAGCCGTAAAAACTCGACTATGAAGGATTAGCGTTCCCTGACGGGTTTGTCAGGCTGCAGTGCGATTGCGAATAGGCGTCACGTTAGACGTCTGGACATGTGCCGCTTTTTCATGCAAAGCATCAACCAGCACATCGCGCGCACTGGAGGCACACTTGCCGCAACGGGCGGCAACGCCGAGCGTAGTCTGCAGGTCACGCATGCTGCAACAACCCTCACCCACGGCTTCGCGGATTTTCCGGTCAGTGACAGCATTGCAAAGACATACATACATGTGTGGCACCACGCCAGCGGTTATGCAGATGTTGCCAGTTAAACGCAAATGAGAATGATTGTCAATCATAGACATGGACAGCCCCCCGCTAGCCAAAAAAAACCGGGCGGCAACACCGCCCGGCAAGGTTTCGGAGAGAAACGCATGACTCCACATCTGCGCCAACGCAAATGCTGCATAAGGAGCCAGCCAACACAGACTAAACGATAATGATTCTTATTTGCAAATATAATTTTCCCTCTTGCCCACAACGCTTGAAATAAAAGGCTTTCGAGCACAGTCAGGGCACTCCACCTCGGCCTGCTCAGCACAGAATTTGCGCGAATGAGAATGATTTGCGCCATCTTTATCATAGGCGTAATATCACGAGCCACCACGGTAGAGGGCCGTGGATACGATAAACACAGGCCTTTGCGCCAAGGGAGAGTTCATGCAATTCAAACTGCAGCACACCGCTGTTTACAGCCTCATTGCAGGCATTCTGCTAGTCACCACACCCGGCGCCTCGGCCTCTGACGACCTGAATCGGCGCATCCAGGCGCTGGAGGCCCAACTGGAAGCCCTGAAGGCGCAAATCGCTGAGCAGCAGACCCAGCAGCAGGAACAAATCGAAGTCATCGCCGATGAACAGGCCGAGCAGAGCAAAAAGCTTTCCTGGGCCGAGCGAACCGACATCGGCGGCTATGGCGAACTGCATTACAACAATCTGGACGGTGAAGGCGGCGCCAGTGACCTGGACCGCATCGACTTTCATCGTTTTGTATTGTTCTTCAGCCATCAATTCACCGATCGTCTGCGTTTCTTCTCGGAACTGGAACTCGAACACGCACTTACCAAGGACACCGACGATGGCAGCGGTCCAGGCGAGGTGGAACTTGAACAGGCCTACATCGAATATGACGTCAACTACCAGCTCACTGCACGCGGCGGTCTGTTCCTGCTGCCCGTGGGCATTCTCAATGAAACCCACGAGCCGCCGACCTTCTATGGCGTGGAACGCAACCCGGTGGAAAACGCCATCATTCCCACTACCTGGTGGGCCGGCGGCGCCGGGCTGACCTGGCGCGTGGCCGATGGCTGGACCTGGGACGGGGCTATTCATGAAGGCCTCAAAGTTGATCCTACGGGCAGTATTGCGGTCCGTGGCGGCCGCCAGAAAACAGCGGAGGCCGACGCCAAGGATCTGGCATTTACTTCCCGCCTGAAATGGACCGGCATGCCGGGTCTGGAAATTGCCGGTACTTATCAGTACCAGTCTGATATCACGCAGCAAAGTGGCGATAACGTCGACGCCGGCCACCTGTACGAGGCCCATGCCGTATTTACACGCGGCCCCTTCGGCCTGCGCGCCCTGTATGCAATGTGGGACATCAAGGGTAGCGCGGCGGATGCCAATGGCGCCGATACCCAGGAAGGCTTCTATATCGAGCCCTCCTGGAAAGTCACGCCAACCGTGGGACTGTTCACACGTTATAACGTCTGGGATAACCAAGCCGGTGACGACAGTATCGACAGCGAAAAGAAACAATGGGATGTCGGCGTGAACTGGTGGCTACACCAGAACGTAGTGCTCAAGGCTGACTACCAGAGCCAGGACAATGAAAACGGACAAGATCGTAACGGTTTCAATCTGGGTGTTGGCTACCAGTTCTAAATCTAACTCATTCTCACTATCATTAAAGGTGCGCTGCATGGCGCACCTTTTTTATTTGAGCGAATAATGCCCACAGCCTGGTCCGGAACAATCTTGCCTTACCTGCGCAACCCGCTTGCAGCCCTGCTCCTGCTGGGTTGCGCCCCGGTTTGGGCGGAGCAGGTATATCTTGAGCCTGAGGCCTATGTTGCGCAGCAACTGCCTCAGGCCGGAGACGCCAAAAGTCTGTGGATTACCGGTGATCTGCGAGCTCAAACCGAAACCATCCTCGGTCACAGGCCCCTGGCTTTGCGTCAGCGCTATTGGCAAAGCGGTAGTCGCAGCATCTGGATTCTGGAAGAAATCGGTAAAGAAGAACCAATAACCGCCGGCTTTGTCGTGGAAGACGACCGTCTCATAGACACGCGCGTACTGGTTTTTCGCGAGAGCCGGGGCTGGGAAATCCGCTACCCGCAGTTCACGGCACAATTTGATAATGCAACCATCGACAGCGACCTGAATCTGGACCGGACTATCGACGGCATTTCCGGCGCCACTCTATCAGTCAACGCAATGCGCAAACTTGCCCGGCTGGCGCTGATTTACCACAGACACGTCAATGACGAGTCTGCCACAGTATCCAGCCGCAACCGCGCGAGTAGCTCATGACACGGCGCGGCCCCAAGCCACTGAGCAAACAACTGCGCTCGCTTTATCGCTGGCATCGCTGGCTGGGTATCATCAGTGCCCTGTTTGTGATCTGGCTTGCCTTCAGCGGCATCCTCCTGCAACACAGCCATCAACTGAAACTCGACCAACTTGGCGCAGAATGGCACTGGCTACAGTCTCATTACGGCATTCAACCGCAGCCCCCACAAACCGGTTTGCGACTGGAACAGCACTGGCTGAGTCACGTCGATGGCCATCTTTATCTCAACGAGCAATTGATCGGCCAGGGCACACCCCCTGTCGGCTTCACCCGCCTTGGTCTGCTCTGGGCGGCAGCCAGCCGCGAGTCTCTGTGGCTGCTGAATGACAAGGCGGAAGTACTGGACCAGTTGCAGGGACTCGATCTGCCAGGGCGCATAACTGCCGTTGCATCAGAGAGTGGGAATCTACTGCTGGCAACTGAACGCGGGCTGTTTTCTGCAGACCCGCTGGCCGCCAACTGGCCTGACTGGCAACCGGCAACCCGCAGTATTGAAGTGCAATACCACAGCTCCGAACTGCCCCCGGAACTGACCCGCAAACTCGTTGAGCAGGCCAGGTATCAGGCATTGAACTGGGAGCGATTGATTCTGGATGCACATAGTGGCCGGCTATTCGGTCACATGGGGGTCTGGCTTATGGATGCCATGGCCGTGATTTTCGTGCTTCTGGGTATCACCGGCCTGTGGTTATGGCTCAGATTCCAGCGCAGCCGGCGACGGCGTCTTCGCCGTCTGCATAGCCGGCACGATGATTAGTCAGGTAGAACGCGCGGAATCCGATCTGCGCGCCCGTTGATTCAGGGGTTTGAAGCAATTACGCGCTTTCCGGCGTGGCCCGCTACGGCGCACCGCCGGCGGCATGTGGGTGACCAGTTCCTGCAAGGCTCGACGGTAGACCTCACGCTTGAAAAAAACCACCTCGCGCACCGGATGCCAGTACTCAACCCAGCGCCAGCCGTCGAATTCCGGCTTGCTGGTGCTATCGAAGCGCAAATTCTGTTCATCGGCAATCAGCTTCAGCATGAACCATTTCTGCTTCTGCCCAATGCACAGAGGCTTCTTGCCGCGACGGATAAATCGCCGCGGCAGGCGATACCTCAGCCAGCGTTCGGTGCTACCGAGCACTTCAACATGCTCGGGCATGAGGCCGACTTCCTCTTCGAGTTCGCGGTACAAGGCGTCCTCGGGTGTTTCACCCTCCTGCATACCCCCCTGAGGGAACTGCCAGGCGTTTTGCCCGATGCGCTTGGCCCAAAGAAGCTTACCCTCTTCATTACTCAGGATAATGCCGACATTGAGCCGAAAGCCGTCCGAATCAATCATGGCTCGAAAAATGCCTAATCTTTAACTAACAGGAAGTTTGGGCCATCTGCCCCGGCACGGCAAGCTCGCCTTCTACTGTCCGGCCACCCGGCTTTCACGTATGCTTTGCGCGCCATGAATACACAGACTGATCCAAGCAGCCCGTCGCGTGAAGCGCCGCTGGCCATTTTTGACCTGGACAATACCCTGCTGGCCGGGGATAGCGACTACCTCTGGGGCCAGTTTCTGGTGGAACGCGGCATCGTCGACGGCCCCGGTTACCAACGCGAAAACCGCCGCTACTACGAGCAATACAAGGCCGGTGAACTGGATATTTATGACTTTCTGCGCTTCAGCCTCACGCCACTGACACAGCATGACCCGCAAAAACTGGCGGGCTGGCGCGCTGAATTCGTGCAGGAAAAAATCCGCCCGATCGTGGCAACACACAGCGCAGCGTTGATTCAGACGCATCGCGATGCCGGACATGTTCCGTTGATTCTCACCGCCACCAACCGTTTCGTGACCGAACCCATTGCCGACATGCTGGGCATTGAAACCCTGCTGGCGACCGACCCGGAAATCCGCGACGGCCGCTACACCGGAGAAATCGCCGGCATTCCCTGCTTCCAGGACGGCAAGATCAAACGCCTGCACCTCTGGCTCGAGGAACAGGGCCGCCAACCCGGCTGCTGCTGGTTCTACAGCGACTCGCACAATGACCTGCCGCTGCTCAGGGAAGTAGATTATCCGGTGGCGGTCGATCCCGACCCGCAGCTGGAAGGTACGGCGCGCACCCATGGCTGGCCGGTGGTCAGTCTGCGTGGCGAGGAATTTCCGGAAGTCCTGCGCGACAGTCTTAGCTAACTGCCAGGGAGCTCATCCCAAGCACCCTGCCGGCAACGGTCGCAAAGCAAGCCAGCCGCCAGACCGAGCACTGTGGTGTGCCTGCTCTCGAACCGTTGGCGACATGGACGTCACCAACGGAGGGTACAGGGACGTACTTGCAGCATTTCGAGAGCATGTGCGCCACAGTGCGCCAATGCAAGCACTGGTTCAGCAACGCTACTTCTGCACCGCTTGATCTTCAGTCTTCAGTGCTTTGCGCAAGTGCACCGGCTCCACCTTGCGTTTGCTGCGAATACGAATGTTGAGCATCTCCACCGACACCGAGAATGCCATGGCGAAGTAGATGTAACCCTTGGGCACATGCAGGTCCAGGCTTTCGCCTACCAGCATGCAACCGATCAGGATCAGGAAACTCAGCGCCAGCATCTTGATGGTCGGATGACGGTCAACAAAAGCACTAATAGAGCCTGCAGCCGCCATCATCACACCCACCGAAATCACAATAGCCACCACCATCACCGCCAGATGCTCGGCCAGACCGACCGCGGTGATCACCGAATCCAGCGAAAAGACGATATCGATCACGGCGATCTGAATCAGAATGGAATAGAAATTGGCACTGCCGCCGGCTCTGCCGCTGTCGGCCTCACCTTCCAGCGCATGATGGATTTCCAGCGAGCTTTTGCCCAGCAGGAACAGGCCGCCGCCCAGCAGAATCAGATCGCGCCCGGAGATTTCCTCGCCCAGCACAGTGAACCAGGGCGCGGTCAGGCCCATCACCCAGGTCAGCGAGAACAGCAGCAAGATGCGGGTCAGCATGGCCAGACTCAGCCCGATCAGCCGGCCGCGGCGGCGCTGATGCTCGGGCAGGCGCCCCACCAGAATGGAGATAAAAATGATGTTGTCTATGCCCAGCACGATTTCCAGCAGCGTCAGGGTGGCCAGCGCCGCCCAGGCTTCGGGCATGTATATCCATTCGAACATTGATGTGCTCCCTGCGCCTAACCCAGGATATCCACTACCGCCTTGCGCAGCCGGCCGTTGGTAGCCAGCACGCTGGTGGTTTCCAGACCCACCGGTTCGCCTTCCAGATTGGTGATGTCGCCGCCGGCCTCGCGCAGAATCACGGTGAGCGCGGCAATATCCAGAATATTCACGTCGGACTCCACCACCACGTCGATGCAGCCCGACGCCAGCAGATGGTAATGGTAGAAATCGCCGTAGCCACGGATGCGGTGCACCTGCGGAATCAATACGCCCAGACGCCCCCAGCGCTCCGAGCGCGCCAGGCTCGCGATATTACCGGTCGACAACGTGGCCTGTGCCAGACTATCGACATCGCTCACCCTGACGGGGTTGCCGTTGAGCCAGGCGCCCTGCCCTTTGGCCGCCCAGGCCATTTCGCCCTGGCTGCCGTTGAAGGCTGGTGCATTGGACACGCCCAGCACCAGTTCACCCTTGTGCATCAAGGCGATCTGGGTGGAAAAGAAGGGGTAGCGGCGCACGAAACTCTTGGTGCCATCAATCGGGTCAATCAACCAGATGTAGTCAGCGTCCATGGACTGCTGACCGAGTTCCTCACCGTAAAACCCGTGATCCGGAAAAGCCGCGGACAGCACTTCCTTTATGGCGGCCTCGCTTTGTACGTCCGCCTCCGTCACCGGGCTGTTGTCTGACTTCACTGTGACAGCAAGATCGGTCTCGTAATATTTGCGAATAATCTGTTCTGCGGCACGGGCCGCTTTTTGCGCAGTCTCAAGCAGACTGCTCAAAGGCATGTCCTGTGACATTTATTGTCCTGTCTAAATCAAATGGGATTCAAAGGCTCAGACCAGCCAGCCACCCAGGGTAAAAGCCGCCAGCACGCCGAGCGCCAGCAAGAGTGCCCTTCGCACCAGAGCCAGCGCTTCCTGCAGGCTTTCGGCGGTGTCCATATCGACCGGACGGTTATTACCATCTTCAATCTGCATGGCGCCACACCCCACTTCGGCGAGCAGCCGCCAGGTCTGCTCGCCCCAGTCTTCCAGGGGCTCGTCATGGGCTGATTTCCAGTTGGCCAGGGCATCATCTGTACTGCCCGCAAGCATATAGAGCCCGGCGACCGCGCGCGCGGGCAACCAGGCCAGCACGGCATGCAATCTGCGGGTCATTTCCAGTAAATCCATGGAACAATCGCGGCGCTCAAGCAACCCTGGCAAGCCTGCGGCAAAACGATAGAACACTGCACCCACCGGCCCCAGCAAGTAGAACCAGAACAGCACTGCCAGCACACGCTCGTGCTGTTGCACCACCACTGCAGTCACCAGTGACTGAGAGCGTCCACCCCTGCCCGTCGCCGGCGCGACGCCCAGGTCCCTGGCAATCTCTTCCATCTGCGCCTGGTCGCCGTTCTCGCTGGCGCGAAGATAAGCGTTAACCTCCTCGCCCAGATCCCGAGGCCCAAGACAGAAAATCAGCACCAGAATAGAGAAAACAAGACCCAGCAGCTCCAGCACGCCGCCATCGAACAGTCCCTGTAGCAGAGCAACCACGGACAGGGGCGCAGCTATCAGCATCAGCAAACCCCAAGGGGTCTCCCAGACCCAGCGCGCCCAGGATTGCCCAGCCAGCCAGTCCACATAGCGGCTATACCAGGCATGCTCACGCCACTCCCTGACATGGCTGAGCGCACGCTCGACCAACAGGGCTACCAGTATGCCGATTAATGTCATTGGTCATTCTCCAGCATTTTTCTATAACGCTCCCAGTCAAATCCGGGGCCGGGGTCGGTTTTGCGGCCTGGTGCTATATCGCTGTGCCCGACAATATGCTCCCTGGTAATACCGGGATAGGCGACCTGCAGGGCGCGAGTCACCGCAGCCAATTGTGCGTATTGTACCGGTTCATAGGCCCGCTCGTCGGTGCCCTCCAGTTCAATACCAATGGCGAAATCATTGCAGCGCTCGCGCCCCTCAAAACAGGATTTTCCCGCGTGCCATGCACGATTGTCGAACGACACATACTGCACCACTTCGCCATCACGACGAATCAGCACATGCGCCGAAACCTCCAGTCCTGCAATTTCGGCAAAATAGGGATGCGCCTCCGGATCCAGACGGTTGGTGAACAGCGCATCTATCCAGGGTCCGCCGAATTCATCGGGCGGCAGACTGATGCCGTGAATCACCAGCAAGTCGATCGGGCTACCCGGCGGCCGCTCATCGTAATTCGGTGACTGCACATGCCGCACGGCCTGCAACCAACCGGCCTCCACCCTGAATTCATTCATGGACGGTTCCTGTAATACGCCTCGGCCTGAGGAAGAATCCTGCCCAACCACACACACAGCGCCACAAACAAAAGAAACGCCGGCCAGGCGCCAATGGCCTCGGTCAGGGCCGGCTCAAGCAGGCTGAGCACATCATTGCTGCCACTGAGCACGATAGGCACAGCCAGGGCGATGCCCATGAGCGCCTCACCGGTGATCAGACCCGCTGCCAGCAGAATACCCAGGCGGCCCTGCTCCCCGCCCAGGCGGCGTTTGGCCCAATAGGCAGCCAAACCACCCACCGCAATGGGCACTGAATACTTCAGGGGCAAATAAATGCCGACCGCCACGGCCAGTACCGGCGCCCGCACATTGCTTTGCCGGCGACGCAACCACTCGTCCACACACACAACCAGGACAGCTATCAACGCCCCGACAGCTATCAGGTCCCAGGGCATGTCTTCGCCGAACACACCTCCGGCAACCGCCGCCATCAGGGTAGCCTGCGGCGCAGGCAAAGGCTCGGGATGCTCGGCATCCGGCACGCCGATGCCGTAGGCATGCAGCAACAATGACATGACTGGCGCCAGCACCAGCACTGCACTGACGACCCCGATCATTTGGGCCAACTGCTGTTTCCAGGGCGTGGCGCCCAGCAACGCACCCGCCTTCAGGTCCTGCAGATTGTCACCGCCGATAGCCGCCGCGCAGCACACGACCGCCCCTACCAGCACTGCCGCCACCGGGCCTGTCTCACCCGGCCCCACAAGCAGCTTGAGCCCGAGAGCAGTCAGCAGGATGGTGGCGATAGTGACACCCGATATCGGATTATTGGAGGATCCGACCAGGCCGGCCATGTAGGCTGCCACGGCTGAAAAGAGAAAAGCCGCCAGCAGCATGACCAGCGTCAGCGGCGCGGCTATCCAGACGCTCGGCAACAGGCCTGTGTAATAAATCAGCATGGCGCCCGTCAGCAACGCAGTCATACTCAGCAGCAGCGACGGCGGCAGGTCGTCAGCCGCGGTCCCGGCCCTGTCGGCCATGCCGCGCAATCCACCCGTGAGTGTGGCCCTCATACTCCACAGTGCCCACAGACCACCTACCAGCATGGCGCCCACACCCATGAATCGCAGTTTTGTACTCCACAGCTGCATGGCTACCGCAGCAGGATCGCCCCCGGGTTCCACTCCCACCCACCAGGCATACAGCGGTACCGCCACCAGCCAGGTAATTACGCCACCGGCAAACACCAGCAGGGCAACATTCAGGCCCACGATATAACCTACCGCCAGCAAGGCCGGTGACAGATTCGCGCCCAGATAGGTCACCGCACCACCCGCCGAAACGCCCACGCCGGCGATACCCTGCCAGAGCTTCAATCCACCGGTTGCCAGTTTGGCGGCTGCCGCCACCAGTGCGCCCAGCAACAACAGGCGCATACCTTCACGCGCCTGATAACCGCCGGACGCATGCTCCAGTTCGCCGTGTCCCGCCTTGAGCACGGCGGCGGTGGCCTGCCCCTCCGGAAACGGCAGCTTCGCTTCGTCCACCAATGCATGCCGCAATGGCACGGTCATCAGCACCCCCAGCAAACCACCAACTCCACAGAGAAAGACCACCCAGAGATATTCGAAATCCACCCAGTAATCGAGCAGGATCAGTGCCGGTAAGGTAAAAATGGCGCCCGCTGCGATGGCCTCACCCGCTGACGCCGCGGTCTGCACAATATTGTTTTCCAGCACCCCCGAGGTACGGAACCAGCGCAGAATGGCCATGGACACCACGGCCGCGGGAATGGATGCGGAAACGGTCAGGCCGGCAAACAGCCCCAGATAGGCATTGGCGGCAGCCAGCAGCATGGACAGCAGGATACCCAGCAATACCGCCCGCCAACTCAATTGACGTGGGCTCTGTGCAGAATCAATGTTTTTTTCTTGTGACATGGATGTGGAGTTTACGCCAAGCACCCCCTGGTAATGAATGCCGCTTGCCGCAAGCAGTCGCAGGACTGCGGTGGTGTTCTGAATCGATAGCGCACTAGAATGCGCTCTTCAGAGAATAAAAAGGAGCGGGAGCGATTGCAGATGTCCTTGTCCAAGACCCTGAACACCATTATTCGAGCGGGACAGTCCATGATCTGCACGGCGCTATGCCTTTGGCTAAGCGCCTGCATCACGCTTTCCAGTCGCCACATCGACGTTCCGAAGCACACCTCACCCATCAGTGACGCCGCCAGCCTGCGGCAAGAGGTGAACGAACTGGCCGCCCCACTGGTTGACAATGGCATCACACCGGGACTGCTGGTCGGAGTTTATACGTCCGGTACGGGGATGCGTTTCTACGGTTATGGCATCTACGACAAACGGATTGACGCCCCACCGGATGCACAGACTGTCTTTCCCATTGGCTCGCTGACCAAACTCTATACCGGCAGTCTGGTCAGTCTCTTTGTCCAACGCGGCTTGCTCAACTGGGATGATCGACTCGACGAACTGTTACCTGAGGGTACAGCGCTCAGCGAAGATGCTGCCAGCATCACCCTGGAGCAACTGGCCACTCACACCTCAGGCCTGCCGCGCCAGCCAATGACCGTACAGACGTTTTCCTATTTTGTCCGCTACCTGTTCACTGGCGAAAGCTTTTACGACCACTTTGATCAGGATTATCTATACAGCTTTCTGAGTCATTTCGAGGCACTGGGCCCACCCGGCTATACCTACTCCAATTTTGGCTTCGCCTTGCTGGGACACATTCTCGAACTGCGTAGTGGTCAATCCCTGGAAGACCTGCTGGAAGAAAATCTTTTCACTCCGCTGGCGCTGCACAACACGGCTCTTTCGCTCTCGGCCCTGCCCGATGAACTGCACCGAGCGCGCGGTTATGCCGGCGACCAGCCGGGATTTATCAAGCGTGGCGATCCCGTTCCCGACTGGGACTTCACCCCGATCATGCGTGCAACAGGCGCAATGCATGCCACCGGACAGGACATACTGACATTCGCCAAAGCGCATTTTGCTGCCCCGAGTGCAGAACTGAAAAACGCCTTTGCGGACAGCCTGCGGGTACGGCTTGAACGTGAAGATCATTCTTTTCAGGCCATTGATTGGGAGCAGGACCGTATCGGCGAACAGAAAATTCACTATGCGATCGGCTTCGTGGCGGGCTACAGCAGTTATCTCGGACTGGATATGGACAACCAGCACGCCGTGGTGGTGCTGCAAAACAGCTTCAACTGGGATGATAAAGTCGGGCATCGGCTGTTAATACGCCTGCATGGCGCTCAGCCCCCGTCCGGAACAATGGCCGGGTTAAGTCCCGGTGCCCATTAGAGATATTGCCTGAGCCAGACGCGACGCTGCTCCGGGGATAACGCCCCGGCCTGCGTACAAGCCTGATAAAAGGCCTGCAGATCACCGCCATTCGCATCGAGCAGGTTGAGAAAAGCCGGCACCCACTCATGGTATGTGGACACCGCGGCAATACGAGCGTTGTTCACCTGGGTAAACCATTCGTCATAACCGTTGTAACCGGCCCAGTCTCCGTCACGCATCGCATAATACCGGCGCCGCATATCCTCCAGGATCTCTTTCTTGGCGGCACGCAGTGCCTGGACATCCGCCTGGCGCGCATAGAGCCGTCGCAGGCGCCCGGCCGTCTCATTCACCAACTCTATAAAATCGGTTTTACGCGCTTTGTATTCACGCCAGCTCTGCAGTCGCTGCGCCTGCCCGTTTGCCTCCAGCCAGCGCGTGACGCCGATATCCCCTACGGCCGTGGCAAAAGCCTCATTGAAGGCGCTATCGTCGTCCAGGTAAACCTTCTGATGGGCCATTTCGTGAAACAGCACACTGGCCAACCTCGGCTCCGACCAGCGCAGCATGGTGTTCAGTACAGGATCGGCAAACCAGCCCAGCGTCGAATAGGCCGAGACGCCACCGACGAACACGTCATGACCCAAGGCACGTAATCGCTCAGCCTCACGCTCGGCATCCGCCTGCTCAAAGTAACCCCGGTAACTCAGACAGCCGACCACCGGAAAACAGGACTTGACGGGTTCCAGGGAAAGTTCAGGAGTGGCGAACACATTCCATACCACATGTTCGCGTCCAAGGTCCGCATAGTCCAGATAACTGCCGTTATCGGGCAATGACAGAGAAGCAACGGCAAATTCCCGCATTGCCAGAACACGCTCAAGCTGCTGCCTTAACTCGCCGCTGGTCTGCGCATCAGCCAGCCAGTCATCGATGGGCCGGCTGCGACGCATCAGATCAAGATGCCCGAAAGCACTCTGTGTGTAATAACCGATGCTGCGGTCCAAAAAAGAACAGCCGCCCAGAAACTGGGCGGCTGTCGATATCAACAGTACGGCAGTAACCCGCCGTAACATGTTTACTCTTCGGTCTCTTCTTCCGGAGCTTCCTCAGCTTCCGCCTCGTCCGCTTCGGCATCGCCCTGGCCTTCGATAGACAGCAGTTCGATTTCGAAAACCAGCGTCGCATTCGGGCCAATCTTCTGACCCGCGCCGCTGGCGCCATAACCGAGTTCCGGCGGAATCACCAGGCGATATTTACCGCCCACATTCATCAGCTGCAGGCCTTCGGTCCAGCCTTTGATCACGCCATTCAGCGGGAAAGTGGCCGGCTGGCCGCGATCTACCGAGCTGTCGAACTTGGTACCGTCGATCAGAGTACCGGTGTAATGCACGCTCACCCGGTCTTCGACCGTCGGCTGTGGGCCTTCGGCGGCTGCCAGGGTCTCGATCTGCAAACCGCTTTCAGTTGTGGTTACACCTTCGCGGGCAGCGTTTTCTTCACGATACTTCTCACCATCAGCCAGATTGTCGGCCGCCTGGGTCTGACGCTGCTCCAACTGGGCTGCCTGCGCCTTCTGGGTGAATTCCTGCAATACCTGACGGGCATCTTCCTCGCTCAGCAGGGTTGCATCCCCCGCACTGGCGTCACGCAGACCCTGCACGAGGTAATCCATTTCCACCTGCATGGGCAGGTTGGAGAGCGAACTGCCAATGTCCTGGCCCAGCGCATAGCTGTACTTCTGCTCGAATGAGTCCAGGCTGCTCACTTTCTGCCCTTGCCCCTCACTTCCTCCGCAGGCGGCAAGCACCGCGGCGGCTGGCACGAGCATCAAAAAACGTAATCTCATTGTTTGATCCTTTATCAAAATCAGAATTAAACCGGCTCCTCGGAAGGCGGCCAGTGTACACCTCAGGGCCTGTTCACACTATGCCGGCAGATGACGTTGCTGACTCAGCCTGCCAGAGCGGCCCTTAATAATGTGGCGGCAGGGTTTCCTCGGATTCCGACGCCACGGGAGAATCCGCCATACTGCGCACAAGCTCAGTAAGACGCGCCTTCACCCACTTTAGTTCCGCCTGCATACTCAACAGCTGCTGATCCTGGGCGGCTACCGTGTCATTGAGCACCCGGATAGTCTCATCCTGGAAAGCCAGCCGGCTCTCCAGTTCATCCAGGCGTTTCTCGGTCGTCATGCAGGGCGTTTACCGGCCACGCCGGGCCGCCAGCTTCAGACGCAGGGCGTTGAGCTTGATAAAACCGTCAGCATCGGCCTGGTTGTAAGCGCCGGCATCGTCTTCGAAGGTCGCAATCGAGGCATCAAACAGACTGTCGGAAGCCGACTTGCGACCGACCACGCTGACATTGCCCTTGTACAGCTTCAGGCGCACTTCACCATTCACGGGTTTCTGGGTTTCGTCAATGAGTGTCTGCAACGCGTTGCGCTCCGGGCTCCACCAGTAACCGTTATAGATCATGCTTGCATAACGCGGCATCAGCTCATCCTTGAGGTGCGCCACCTCACGGTCCAGCGTGATGGACTCAATGGCGCGATGCGCCCTGAGCAGGATGGTGCCACCCGGCGTTTCATAACAACCGCGCGACTTGATACCCACGTAACGGTTTTCCACGATATCCAGCCGGCCGATCCCGTTTTCGCCGCCGATGCGGTTCAGCGAATCCAGCACCTGATAGGGTGTCATGCGCTCGCCATCAATGGCGACCACATCACCCTGCTCATAGCTCAGTTCCAGATAGCGCGGCTGATCAGGCGCCTGCTCGGGCGATACACTCCAGCGCCACATATCTTCCTCGGCCTCGGCCCAGGGGTCTTCGAGAACGCCGCCCTCGTAGGAAATATGCAGGGCGTTGGCGTCCATAGAATAGGGACTCTTCTTGCCCTGCTTCTGAATCGGAATATCGTGCTGTTCGGCATAGGCCAGCAGCTTCTCGCGGGAATTGAGGTCCCATTCCCGCCAGGGTGCAATCACTTTCACGCCCGGCATGAGGGCATAGGCGCCCAATTCAAAGCGCACCTGGTCGTTACCCTTGCCAGTGGCGCCGTGGGAAACTGCGTCGGCACCGGTCTGGCCGGCGATTTCCACCAGGCGCTTGGCGATCAGCGGCCGGGCTATGGAGGTGCCCAGCAGGTATTCACCTTCATAGATCGCATTGGCGCGAAACATCGGGAACACGAAATCCCGTACGAATTCCTCGCGCAAATCGTCGATGAAGATTTCCTCCACACCCAGCGCTTCCGCCTTGGGGCGCACATGATCCAGTTCTTCACCCTGGCCGATATCTGCAGTAAAGGTCACTACCTCGCAGGCATATACATCCTGCAACCATTTGAGAATGACTGAGGTATCCAGGCCGCCGGAATAGGCGAGCACGACTTTCTTAACGTCCGTCATATAAGAGAAAAATAAAGGGAAATTTCTGAATGGCTAAAGAACGCATTATACGGCATGGCATAATGTGGGCCTATGCAAAGCTTAACCATGACACGCCCGGACGACTGGCATCTGCATGTTCGGGACGGTGCAGCGCTGTCTGCTGCGCTTCCCCACACTGCCCGCCAGTTCGCACGCGCCATCATCATGCCCAATCTGAAGCCACCGGTTACCCGTACTGCGCAAGCGCTGGAATACCGGCAGCGGATTCTTCAGGCACTTCCCGCCGGCATGGCATTCGAACCGCTGATGACGCTGTATCTCACCGACAACACTGCGCCTGACGAAATCGACCGCGCCATGGACTCGGGCCTGATATACGGGGTAAAGCTCTATCCGGCCGGCGCCACCACCAACTCGGATGCCGGCGTGACCGACCTCAGGCGCTGCTACCCGGTGCTGGAACGCATGGCAGAACGTGGCATGGTGTTCCAGATACATGGCGAAGTCACCGGTAGCGATGTCGACCCCTTCGATCGTGAAGCCCTGTTTATAGAACAGATACTTAAGCCGCTGATTGCCGATGTCCCCGGCCTGAAACTGGTGCTGGAGCACATTACCACCCGTCAGGCCGTCGATTTTGTCTCCGGCGCTGCCGATAACGTGGCCGCCACCATCACGCCGCAGCATTGCCTGCTGAATCGAGGCGCCCTGTTCAGCGGCGGGCTGCGGCCGCACCATTACTGCCTTCCCGTTCTCAAACGGGAACAACACAGGGAAGCCGTACTGGCGGCTGCCACCAGCGGCAGCGCGAAATTCTTCCTCGGCACCGACAGTGCTCCGCATGCCCGGCATGACAAGGAAAGCGACTGCGGCTGCGCCGGTTGCTTTTCAGCCCCTGCCGCGCTGGAACTCTATGCCACCGCCTTTGAGAGCGTCGGTGCGCTGGACCGGCTCGAAGCCTTCGCCAGCCATCATGGGGCCGATTTCTACGGCCTGCCTCGCAACACCAGCCAGATCACGCTATTGAAAGAGTCATGGACAGTGCCCGGCGAATTCCCCTACGCTGGCGGCAGCATCGTACCCTTGCACGCCGGACAACAGCTGCCTTGGCGGCTTCAGGATATTCAATGATCGACGCCGACGACGGCACCATCACAGCCATGCGCCACCGTTTTCGCGGCTTTCTGCCTGTCGTAATTGACGTGGAAACCGGCGGATTCAATGCCAAAACCGACGCCCTGCTCGAAATTGCCGCGGTAACCCTGGAAATCAACGCCAACGGTGATCTGGTTCCGAAAACCACCATGAATTATCACGTGGCGCCATTCCAAGGCAGCAATATCGAGCGCGCTGCACTCGAGGTCAACGGCATAGATCCTCATCACCCGCTACGCCCGGCGCTGGACGAACGCGAGGCCCTGAACCGCATCTTCAAGGAAGTGCGGCGAGAGGTTTCGGAACAAGGCTGCACACGGGCAGTGCTCGTGGGTCATAACGCCCATTTCGATCTGGGTTTCGTGAATGCGGCGGTTGAGCGCAGCGGCATCAAGCGCAACCCTTTCCATCCTTTCAGTGTATTCGACACCGCCACACTGGCCGGCATTGGGCTGGGGCAGACGGTTCTGTCGCGCGCTGTTGAAGTCGCCGGACTGGAATGGGATAGTCAGGCTGCACACTCTGCGCGCTATGACACCGAACGCACCGCCAAGCTATTCTGCCTGCTGGTTAACCGCATTCGGCCGGTATACGAAACCATTGTCTGCGAGCACGAAGCCACGAACTGAAGATACGGGGGCTGAGCCGACAAGATGCTTAGGGGACTGAAGTTTCTGGGGATACTGCTCATTCTGCTGGTGATCGGCGCAGCCACAGGCCTGCGCCACATCTACGGCGGCGGAGACGACAGTTTCCCCGATCGCAGCGGCGAGCCAAGCCTGTCCGGCGATGCTCTGGAAACGGTTGCCAATCTGGACAACCCGCCCGGCAATATTGCCGTCTCGGTCGACGGCCGCATTTTCTTTACGCAACATCCTGAAGCTCGCCCTGAGCTCAAGGTAGTACAACTGGTAGACGGGCAACCCCACCCGTTCCCCAACCTGGCTTTCCAGACCGGTCGACACGAAGACGGTCGCTATGAGCCGCGTTACTTCCGCAATGTCCTGTCTCTGCGCATTGATCGCTACAACCGTCTCTGGACACTGGACAACGGGCATCATGGGTTTGACGCCGCCCGTCTGCTGGCTTTCGACCTGGAAGATGGACGGGTAGTACATGAATATGTGTTCCCGCCCGGCATCGCCGGCCTGGGTTCGCACCTCAATGACTTCCAGGTTGCGCCCAACGGCAGGACCCTCTACATCGCAGACGCCAGCTTCTTCGCCAAAAATCCCGGACTCATTGTTTACGACGTCCAGAACCGCAACGCACGCCGCGCAGTGGAAAATCATGAAAGCGTCGTCGCCGAAGAATATATTCCCGTGGTACAAGGCAGGAAAATGCAGGCTTTCGGGCTGGTAGCCATCCGCCCCGGCGTGGATTCCATCGTGCTCGACCCCAAAGGAGAGTGGCTGTATTTCGCTCCAGTCACCAACAATTTCCTCTATCGGGTGCACACGGATGACCTGCTCAATCCCAAACTGCCCCGCGAAGAACTTTATGCCCGCATAGAACGATTTGCCGAAAAAACCATGAGCGACGGTCTGAGCGTCGACCGGCAGGGCAACATCTATATTTCCGACCTGGAACATTCGGCCGTGCTGAGCCTGAGCCCCTCGGGTGAACTGCGCACACTGCTCAAGGACGAGCGCCTGCGCTGGCCGGACGGCTTCAGTTTCGGACCGGACGGCTGGCTTTATATTGCCTGCAGCAGTCTGCAGCATGTCATTGGGCGCCTGCCCGGCAACATCACCGCGCATGCCCCCTATCAGATCTTTCGTTTCAAACCCGGCACTGAAGGTGTGCCGGGTCATTAGCACATACGCCGAGTAGGAGCTCGCATGTCCTTCGAAAACTTACCCGATATGACGACCCTTCTTGAATGGGCGCAACCATTTCTGGTCAAGCTTGCTATCGCAGCCCTCATTCTCGTTGCCGGCCTGTGGATAGCCCGCCGTGTAAATGGCCTGATCCAGCGTATGATCCTGCGCACACGCAAGGACCAGGCCCTGGCCAGCTTCATAGGCAAGATTGCCCAGGCTGTCGTGGCGGTGTTCGCCATCATCGCCGCACTCGGGCACCTGGGCGTGGACACAACAGCCGCCGCCGCTATCGTTGGTGGTTCTGCCCTGGCGATAGGACTCAGTCTGCAAAAGCAGCTGTCCTCTTTTGCTGCGGGCATCATGTTGGTGATGTTCCGGCCGTTTCGTATCGGCGACTTCGTCGATGCCGGCGGCATATCCGGCACGGTAGTGGAAATCCACATGGTGAAAACCGTCTTGCGAACGGGCAACAACCAGATCGTTCACATCCCCAACGCCAGCATCTGGGACGGCGCCATCGTGAACTACAGCAGTGAACCGACGCGGCGCATTGATCTGAAGGTAGGGGTCAGTTACGACGCGGACCTGCGCAAGACCCGCCAGATTCTTGAGAACGTGCTGGCCGCCGAGCAACGCATTCTGCCCGAACCTGCCCCCGTCATAGCTGTTTCCGAGCTGGGTGACAGTGCTGTCGTGCTTCTGTGCCGCCCCTGGGTGAATACCTCAGAATACTGGCCAACGCTGTGGAGCCTGACCGAAGCCATCAAGCTTGCGCTGGATGATGCCGGAATCGGCATTCCCTATCCGCAAATGGACGTACACCTGCATCAGCAGCAAAGCAGCAGCCGCGCCGCTTGAGCTACAATGTGCGCCTCATGAGCGAACAAGAACCTGTTTCACTGGCGTCTGTTGTCCAGCCTGACCCGTCGCGCAAGCAGCGCGGCGCGGAAAAGATGGCGCGTATTCCGGTTAAAGTTGAACCAACCGAAACGCCGTTGCGCAAACCCGACTGGATTCGCATACGGCTGAGCCACAGCCCTCAGGTCAAACGTCTTAAGGATGTACTTCGCGAGCAGCGGTTGCATACCGTCTGTGAGGAAGCCTCCTGCCCCAATCTGGATGAATGTTTCGGCAAGGGCACAGCGACATTCATGATCATGGGCGATATCTGCACACGGCGCTGCCCGTTCTGCGACGTCGCCCACGGGCGGCCGCAGGCACTGGATGGCGATGAACCCCTGCACCTGGCAGAAACCATCAAGGCCATGGGCCTGCGCTACGTGGTGATCACGTCAGTGGACCGGGACGATCTCAAGGATGGCGGAGCCGCTCATTTCGCAAGCTGCATTCGCGAAGTCAGAACGCGGAATCCTGAAATTCGTATCGAGGTTCTGGTTCCGGACTTCCGCGGCCGCATGGATCCCGCCCTGGACGCCCTCTGGGACAGCCCGCCGGACGTGTTCAACCACAACCTGGAGACTGTGCCGCGCCTTTATCTACAGGCCCGCCCGGGTTCCGATTACCAGTGGTCCCTTTCGCTGCTGCAACGCTTCAAGGAACGCCACCCTGAAGTCCCCACCAAATCCGGACTGATGCTTGGCCTGGGCGAGGAAATCAGTGAAATTGAACAAGTGATGCAGGATTTGCGCGATCACAATGTCGATATGCTGACTCTGGGACAGTATCTGCAACCCAGCCGCCACCACCTGCCAGTGGTGCGCTATGTGCATCCCGATGAATTCAACCGCCTGCGCGAAGTTGGCGAAGCGATGGGCTTCAAGCATGTCGCCAGCGGGCCTCTGGTGCGTTCCTCTTATCATGCCGACCTGCAGGCGGAAGGCAGCTTTTCAGAAGCCGTCGCCTGATCGCCAGATTACGGGCCAGCTCGGCACCGCATTGCCACAATCTCCAACTCATAAAAAAAGCGCATCCTAAGATGCGCTTTTTTGTGAAGCTCCGCTTTTTTCGCTTACTGTGCGGCGCGGTTAATCACGATTTCCACGCGGCGGTTCTGAGCCCGGCCTTCATGGGTACTGTTGCTCGCCACTGGACGGGATTCGCCAAAACCTACCGCAAAAACACGGCCGGGATCTGCACCGTACTGGACCAACGCCTGGCGCACGGAGTCCGCGCGACGCTCTGACAGCGCCTGGTTGTAGGAGTCGGTACCGGTATTGTCGGTATGCCCTTCCACCGTCAGCGTGTAGTCGGGATTGTCCTGCAGGAACGTCACGACACGCTGCACCATGGCGCCGTACTCATTGCTCACATGCGCACTGTCAAAGGCGAACAGTACGTCCGAGAGCGTAATCACAAGGCCGCGATTATCATCGATACGCGTAGTGGCCTGATTGGCCTGCAATTCGTCAATCTGACGCTGCAGTTCAGCCAGCTTGGCGCGCTGTGCGGCTCCAATCGCCTTGGCTTCTCGCGTCGCCTCAGCCTGTTCCGCCAGAGTACGTTCCCAGATCAGCTGGGCATCGGCCTTGCGCGCCTTGGCTTCAGCCACGCTGGCATAACGCTCGGCGAGATAGCTGTAATGCACAACGTGCTTGCCTTCTTCCTCGTCAAGGCTACCGTCTTCTTCATACCAGACGTACTCGGCACGGCCGAGACTTTCCTGGGCTTTTTTCAGATCTACCGGTGCATGACTGCCCACGGAAGGGTTCTGCTCGGCACGCGCCACTGCGGCTCGGGCCCGCTCCAGTTCTTCAGCACCGTAACCGGTGGAAGCACAACCGGATAACAGCGGCACCGCTCCAGCGGCCATCAAGACAGCGGCTGGTAAGAGTCGCTTTATCATTCTTCACCCTCCACCATGTCATCAGCCATGCGTTTGAGTTCGGTCCGCAAAGCCTGCACGTTCTTCTGCAGTTCTACCAGACGCGCTTCTTCCTTGTTGGCTTCAGCATTAGCCAGCGCCAACTCGGCGTCAGCCAGTGCTTCCTGAGAAAGCCACAAGGCATTGATGAAGCCGTCATCATCCTCATCCATCTCGTCGTCTTCTTCCGCCATCGCAAAAGCGGCGCGTGCGGATTCGAGCTTGTCGTAAGCCGCAGCCAGCATGGCAGGGTCATGACGCCGCGCATTGGCCTCTTCGGCATGCGCAATGATGCTTTCGGTGCGTGCAAGCTCACCGTTGGATTCATAGGTTTCGGTTGGCACCACAGTAACCACGCGCAAAGACTCACGATCTGCATGATATTGACTGGGCGCACAGGCCACCACTGTACTGAGGCCGCCAGCCAACAGGATTAGTTGCCAAGGCAAACGCATAATTCCCCCTTCCTTAAAGGCCTCCCGCACACCGTCATCCCGACGACAGGCAGGAACAGTAAGTTAGGATACACGCTCCAAAAAATAGCACAAGCAGTCTTGTCTAATGATGCCCCGATCAAGGCTCACCATGGCTGGCACCAGGGGGCGTCGGGTACGCAATTTTTCACCATCCCGCTCCAGGAACTCATGCGCCACATCGCGGCCGTCGGGCGTCAGTGCAGCCAATACAGGACCGGACACGCCCTCCACGGTCGCTATCTGCGTACCCACCGGCAGTTCCCGCCAGTTGTAACCGTCCATATCGGCAACCAGCTTCAAGGGCGCGCCGGATGCGCCAAAACTGAAATCGATCCGTTCGGGTATCTGTACCCGAACCAGAGAGCGATAGAGCTCAAAATCCCCTTCGGGCATGGTTTGCGGCAAGGTTTTCAAATGCAGGCAACGATGCAGGAACTCAACGGTCAGACCCACGCCATCACTGCGCCCCGCCTGCCCGCACTCTGCCGTTATCGCGGGGCACAAGCCATCAAAGGCCATGTTCTGCACACCCGCGGGACTGTTGAAGTGCAAGATCTGGCGCGAAAACATGCTGGCCAGATAAAGATTGGCCGCACTCGGCGTAGTCACACAGGCATGATGCGGATTACGGCCGCTGGTGTTGTGCAGATCAATGCTGGCAAAAACATTTTGGCGACGCATTTGATTGACAACATGGGCTGTCATCCGCGCTTCCTGCGCGCTGGCCAGTGCGGCCGCCGTGCCATCCGCCGCCGGCCAGATGCGATTGAAATCATTCTGTCCGGGTAACACGCGCAGCCCCTGCGCGGCTGCCTCAACGTTGCCAACAAACAGGGAAAGTGCACGCGGCAAGGGGCGTTTGCCGAATTCCCTGAGAAGCCGCTGCACAGCCAGGAACCCCGTGGTTTCGTTACCATGCAGCAGCATGGAAAGAAATAGCGGTCGGGTTTCTTCCCCGGGCAAATGAATCAGACTGGGCCCGCCCAGGAGACGGCTTAACTCAGTGACGTCCGCCTCCAGGAAACCTTCGGGCAGGCAGTCATATTCAGCCAGCATTCCTATATTTCCCATTCCGCCACCGGTCGTCCAGACCATTGATGGGCCTCGTAGGCAGCCAGCATGTCGCTTATGCCGCCGCCATGACGCCGCAGCCAGGCACGCTGCCAACCCGCACCGCTGAGCCCACGCCTGACCCGCTCACGAATCACCCCCAGGTAGTGTTGAATTGCATCGCCATTAACATTCATACGTATCAATCCCTGCCGCGCCGCCGGCAACAACTGCGCCTCAATCAATTCGCAGGCGGCGTATTCGCGCCCGTCCCGCCAACGTAACCGGGCATCCATGCCATAGCGCGCGGCACGATAAAAATTCAGTCGTGCACGATGAAAGCTGATGCCGGGATCCGTCTCGCTGAGCGCAGTCATCAGCCCCCAGAAGAATGCAGCATTAGCAACCATGTCAATTGTGCTCGGCCCACTCGGCAGGCTGCGATGTTCAAGCCGGTAGTGCAGGTGCTGCCGGGGCGGCTCATCGTCGTCACCATCCAGTATCACCCGGTTCCAGCGCCAGATCGTGCCATTGTGCAGCTTCAGATGCGGCAGCCCTCGTTCTTCCATTGCCACCGGCAGCAGTGGGGGATAACGCAGATTGCGCTCGAAAAGTTCGCTCACCTCGGTACGCAGATAATCCTGTCCGAAATTGACATAGTGCACGCCAGGCACATTCACCGATTGGCTAAAGACGGGGATCCTTGTCTCCGCCCATAAGTCATGACCAAACAGCAATGGCGCATTGGCAGAAACCGCCAGCACCGGGGCACTGGCCAGCAGGGAGGCGTTGTACCAGGCTGCTGCATAGCTCACTGGCAGCCGCATATGCAGCTGGAATGAAGTGGTTGCCGACTCAGGCATGATGCTGTCGAATTCACCACGATATTCCTGCGCTCCAACGACGGGTTCCCTGCGATTACCCCGAATATGCAACCTGACGGTCTCGCTGCCCCGCAGTTCGGCCAGCGCGCTATTCATGGCGTAATAGCGCCGGGATTCGGAAATATGCTGCAGGCAGAGATCATCTTCCCGCAGTGTCGGCAGAATACCTATCATGAGAATTTTCAGACCCAAACCCCTGGCGACTTCGCGCGCCCGCCCCAGGGACTCGTCGAGTTCCCGATGCAACTTCAACAGCCCGTCACCTGCCAGTTCCTGCGGTGGGCCATTGAATTCAACGTTGGAACGGGCCAGTTCCGGCACCACCGCCGGCACCGACAGGCGTTGAATAAATTCGCTGTTGGCATCAGCGGGCCGGAATTGCTGATCCACCAGGCAGGACTCCAGTTCATAACCTACTGTGGCCGGAGCATCCAGAAATCGTCCCGCCGCCTCCCACTGGGTCAGGTGCTGTGTTTCGGAAAGCAGACGTTCGAAAAACGCCTTGCGGTCTGCCTCCGCGAATTGCCAGTGATCGATTTCCTGACCCACCGCTTACGGCTCCCGCGCTGCTAGCGGTCCACTGCCCGGCGCGCGGGCGCCTGCAGACGCTGAGCCAGCGCCTCCAGACGCGCCGGCGTGCCAATATCATCCCAGCCACCCCGATAACACTCACCGCTCACCCGGCCCTGATTCATCGCCTGAATCAGCAATGGCGCCAATGGAAAGCGATCAGGCCGCTCACCGGCAACCAGCTCCGCCCGGTAAACCCCGATGCCGCTATAGGTCAGCCGTTCGCAATCGCCCTGACTGAGACGTCCATTATTCAGTACGAAATCACCTTCCGGATGCTGGGGTGGATTGGGCACCATCACCAGATGCGCCAGGTCCTTGTCGGCCAGAGTAAATTCACGCAATTGCACGAAAGGATAATCGGTCCAGACATCGCCATTCACGACCATGAACGGCCCGGGCCCGAGCAATGGCAGGGCATGACGCATCCCCCCGCCGGTCTCCAGGGCGCCCTCGGGTTCACGCGAGTAACGCACACGCATGCCAAAACGGCTACCGTCGCCCAGCCAGGTCTCAATCTGATCTCCGAGATAAGCCAGATTAACCACCACCCGGCTAAATCCGGCATCGGCCAGGCGTTCCAGGTGATAGGCCAACAGCGGCTTGCCTGCCACCTCCAGCAATGGCTTGGGCCTGCTATCGGTCAGCGGACGCATACGTTCGCCGCGTCCTGCCGCCATGATCATGACCGGCATCGCCCCCGTCATCAGGCCGCCATCCCCAACGAATCAAACAACCGCGCCAGCGGCAGCATTTCTTCATAAGCCGGCAGCACCTCGCGTATATACCGAACAAAGCGTGGCACATCTTCCAGATAGTGCGGTTTGCCATCGCGGTAGCGGATGCGTGCAAAAATGCCGATGACCTTCAAGTGACGTTGCAACCCGATCCAGTCGAAGGCGCGAATGAAATCTGCCTCCTCACCCACCGGCAGCCCCGCCGCCTGAGCCTGTGCCCAGTAGTAATGCCGCCAACCTGCCACCTGCTCCGGCGCCCAGCTCAGGAACGCATCCTTGAATAAAGAAAGCACGTCATAGGCAATGGGCCCCTCGACCGCGTCCTGAAAATCCAGAATGCCGGGATTAGGGTCACAGACCATGAGATTGCGCGGCATGTAGTCCCGATGCACATAGACACGCGGCTGCGCCAGTGCGGCATCGACCAGTAAATGACAGACCTGCTGCCAGTCTTCCCGCTGGTCAGCATTCAGCTCACGCTGCAGATGGCGCGCCACATACCAGTCGGGAAACAGATCCAGTTCCCGCTGTAGCAAGGCACGATCATAAAGCGGCAAGACCTGCTCGCGACTGGCCTGCTGCCAGACAACCAGCGCGTCCACGGCATCCCGCATCAGGCTATCGGCATCGCCGGTCTGCACGGCTGACATATAGGTTTGGCTACCCATATCCGTGAGCAAAAGGAAACCCTGCGCCAGATCCTGGGCCAGTACACGGGGCGCATGCAGACCGGCCTGAGCCAGCAAATCGGCGACCTTGATAAAGGGACGGCTGTCTTCCTGCGCTGGCGGCGCATCCATGATGATATAGCTGCGCCCCTGACTGACGGTACGGAAATAGCGTCGGAAGCTGGCATCCGAAGACGCAGGCTCCAGAGGCTCGAAACCTTCAAGCAGCACCCCGCGCAACCACTCGTTGATCGCCAGCAGTCGCTGGTCGGGCGGATTCTCGGACTGCGTACTCAGATTGGACTCGGACATAGGTACCCCGTGATTCGTTTTTACAGTTTATAACGCAGGGACCGAAAACAGGGCTACGTTGCGCCACTAGCGGCCATCCTCGCATAATGGCCTCACCACGAACAATCGTCACAGCGTCCTGATACGCACAGCAAAGCGAGACATGGTCTTGAAAACCCAGAAACTGACACGCCCCCGGTCGCCGGGCCTGCGCTCGGCAAGCCTGTTCGCTGTACTCAGTCTGGTGACACTGCCTGGCCTGGCCATGGAGTGCCCATTGCCCAAGGTTGTGGATGTCGCCTTGCCTGAAAACCCCGATGCCCCGACTGAACTGACTGCCGACTCGGCGGAGCTGGATGATGGCGGCAATTCGGTATTACGCGGCAACGTACGTCTGGAACAGGAAGGTCGCGCCATGGAGGCGGATGAAATCCGCTATAACCGCGATACCGGCCGCGCCCAGGTCAAAGGCAATGCCCGCTTTCGCTCACAGGAATTCAGCGTTGCCGCCGAAAGCGCCGATTTAGAGGTCGCCCGGGAAAAAGGTGAGTTCTACGACAGCCGTTTTGCCATGACTCAGGGTATGGCGCGCGGCAGCGCAGACGTGCTCTCCAGTGACGGCCAGGGCAGCCTTGCACTGGATAATGCCGAATACACCACCTGCCCGGAAGGTGAAGAATTCTGGACGCTCAAGGCCAAACGCGTGGAACTGGACAACAACACCGGCTGGGGCAAGGCCTGGGGTACCCAGCTGCGCGTCAAGGATGTGCCCGTTCTCTACATGCCTTATTTCTGGTTCCCGATTGACGAACGCCGCCAGACCGGCTTCCTGCCTCCCAAAATCGGCGATTCGGAAAATACGGGTTTTGACATCAGCACACCGTATTATTTCAATATAGCGCCCAATTACGATGCCACACTGACGCCCCGGCACATGTCCGAACGTGGTTTTCAGCTGGGCGGCGAATTCCGTTATCTGGCCCTTGGCGGCAGTGGCGTGCTGGCCGGCGAACATCTGTTTGATGACGAACGCACCAACGATGACCGCGACCTGGTGTTCTACAGGCATGACGGCTACCTCACTACGCACAGCCGCATAAACGTGGACTATTCCCGCATCAGTGATAACGATTACTTCCGCGATCTGGATACCAACGTTGGCGCCAATGCACAGACGCATCTTGATCAGGGGCTGAGCATTCGCTGGCAACCGAGTCGCTGGTTCTGGGGCAGCGCGGTGGTCCAGGACTATCAGACCATCGACAACGCCATCGCCCTCACAGACCGCCCCTATACCCGCCTGCCGCAAGTGCGCCTGCACGTCATTACACCCTATATGGTCGGTTTCCAGTTTGGCCTGGACAGCGAAGCTACAAGCTTCGAGCATGATGACGACACCCGTGTCGCCGGCGAACGCTTTGATCTACGCCCGCGCGTCAGCTGGAAATGGGATAACGGCGGCAATTACATCGACAGCGAAGCGGCGCTGCGCTACACAGCCTATCGCCTGGATAACGTTGCCCTCGGCGTGGATGACCAGCCGGACCGCACACTGCCCAGCTTCCACGTCGAATTCGGGCAGCGTTATGAACGTCTGCTGAGCGGCGGACGGCTGCAGACTCTGCAGCCGCGCGTCTTCTACCAGTACGTATCCCGCGAAGAGCAGGACGACCTGCCCATCTTCGACAGCGGTGATCCGGACTTCCTGTTCTACCGCCTGTTTGAGGAAAACCGCTATACAGGCGTGGACCGCATTGGCGACGCCAACCATGTCGCACTGGCAGTCACCTCGCGCTGGCTGGATGCCGATGACGGCAGCGTCTGGCTGGAATACAGCCTGGGACAGATTTACCGCTTCAGCGATCCCGAGGTCTTCCTGCCGGGCGCCCCGCAGCCAGACAACAGCAAATCTGACCTGGTCAACGACATTCAGTGGCACTTCCGTCGCAACTGGACTGCCGGTGTGTCGGCCCAGTACGACACCGATGACAGCGAATTCAACCGCGGTAGCGTACGGGTTCGCTACAACGACGAACAGGAACGCCTGGTAGGCGTGGCCTACCGCTTCCGCCGTCAACTGCTTGAACAGACCGACCTCAGCTTTGGCGTACCTCTCGGTCAGCAGTGGCGGGCGATCGGCCGCTGGAATTACTCACTCAAGGATGACGAGGACATCGAAAGCCTGATCGGCCTGCAATACCGCAGCTGCTGCTGGTCCGTGATGGCTGCCTTCCGCCGCTATCTGAACGGCGACCTCGGGGAACATAACAACGCTTTCTACGTCCAATTTGATCTACTGGGTCTGGCGCAGTTTGGCGACAACTTCGACAGCTTGCTGGAACGCGACCCCTTGCGCAACGTAAATTACTGATTTTGATGAATAAATATACGACCACCCAACGCCCGCCCATGAGCCGGTTTCTCGCTGCTGCTGCCGGATTACTATGCGGCCTATTCCTCTTGTCAACGGCTCCGGCGGCCTTTGCCGAATCACTCGATCGTATCGTTGCCGTGGCCGGCGAAGACATTATTCTGGCCAGTGAGCTTGAAAGCGCCGAAAAGGAAATACTGCGTCAGCTTCGCAGCCAGGGTGCGCCCATCCCTCCGCAGGACGATTTACAACGCCGGGTACTCGAACGCCTGATTCTCACCCGCCTGCAGACACAACGCGCAAAAACCACCGGCATCACCGTCGGTGACGAAGACATCAACCATGCTCTGGAAACACTGGCGCAGCGCAATAACATGGACCTGCCAACCTTCCGCGAAGCCTTGGCCAACGAAGGTATCGACTACAATTTTTACCGACAGCAACTCCGCGACGAGATCCTTATCAATCGGCTCCGACAACGTGAAGTCGATAGTCGCGTCACGGTGACCGACCGGGATGTGGATCTGCTTCTGCAGGCTGAGGCAAAAGACAGTGGCCGCGAATACCGCATACTCCAGATTCTGGTGGCCGTGCCGCCCAACGTGGACCCCGACGCCCGCCAGACCGCCCGCAAAAAAGCGGAACGACTGCTGGGTGAATTGCAGGAAGGCGCCGATTTCGCGCAAATGGCGCAGAAGGAATCGGATGGGCAGCAGGCTCTTGAAGGCGGCGATCTTGGCTGGATTGAGGGACATCTGCTGCCGACAATCTTTGCGGACACCGTTCCCGGCATGAAAAAGGGTGATATCGGACCGCTGCTGACCAGCGACAGCGGCTTCCATATCGTCAAACTGGAAGACACGCGCACCAGCGGCAAACGGCTGGTGGAAAAGGAAGTCCACGCCCGCCATATCCTGCTCAGACCAAACGAAATTCGCGATGCAGAAGCCACCGCAGCACTGATACAGGACATTTACCGGCAGATACAGGACGGCACCGATTTCGCCGAGCTGGCAAGGGAGCATTCCGATGATCCCGGCAGTGCGAGCGAGGGCGGCGATCTCGGCTGGCAGTCACCTGAGGGCTTCGAACCGAATTTCCGCGAGAAAATCGAGAGCCTGGAAAAACAGGTCGTCAGCGAACCCTTCCAGGGCATGTTTGGCTGGCACGTTGCCCAGGTTCTGGACCGGCGTGAACGCGACATCACCAATGAACAGCTGCGCGCCAGAGCCAGAAATCACCTGCGTCAACGCCGTACCAGCGAGGAATATGACCGCTGGCTGCGCCGGCTGCGTGGCGATGCCTACGTGGAGTATCGCATTCCAGGCATGGAAGACAGCAACGGCAGTGAAGGCGGCTGATATCGGCAACACGCCGCGCCTGCTGGTCACACCCGGCGAACCCGCCGGCATCGGGCCGGACATTCTGCTTCAGTGGGCCGCAAATGCTGTTACCGACTTTAAAGGCCGGGTGATTGCCATTGCGGACCCTGGCCTGTTAAACGACCGTGCGAAGCTGCTGGGAATACCTGTAGCCATTCATCCCGTCCGCAACACCGCCGAGGCATGCAGTGGCCGGCTGAACATCCTGCCCGTGGACCTGCAGGTGGATTCAGCGCCAGGCCGGCTTGATCCACGCAACGCCCCGTATGTGCTCGAAACACTGAGTCAGGCTGCCCGCCTCTGCCTGGCAGGCGAGGCAGAGGCCATTACGACCGGACCGGTGCAGAAATCCGTCATCAACGAAGCCGGCATTCCATTTTCCGGACATACTGAATTTTTCGCCGAGGTCTGCTCTGTGTCAGAGCCGGTCATGATGCTGGCCACCCCGGGGCTGCGCGTAGCTCTCGTCACCACCCATCTGCCTCTGCGTGATGTTGCCGAACACATCACTGCCGCCAAGATACATCACTGCCTGCAAACACTGCATCGGGTGCTGCAGAATGACTTCGCTATTGCCCGCCCCCATATCCTGGTCGCCGGCCTCAATCCGCACGCAGGCGAGGAAGGACATCTGGGGACTGAGGAAAAAGAGATCATCCGGCCAGTACTCGAGAGCTGTCGCGCCGAGGGCATGCATATCAGTGGCCCACTGCCTGCCGATACCCTGTTCACGGCCAAATACCTGGAAACTGCGGATGCGGTACTGGCCATGTACCACGACCAGGGCCTGCCCGTGCTCAAGCACGCCGGCTTCGGACGCGCCGTAAACATCACATTAGGCCTGCCCCTGATCCGTACTTCGGTAGACCACGGCACTGCGCTGGACCTGGCCGGCAGCGGGCGTGCCGATGACGGCAGCTTCGCCTATGCACTGGAAGTGGCAAGTCAACTGGCCAGCAACCGGAAAAAACCCATATCGACAGAAGGTTACGCGTGATGTCCGCACCTCAGCCGCATCGCGCGCGCAGGCGCTTTGGACAGAACTTCCTGCATGACCCCATTATCATCGACCGGATACTGCAGGCCGTATCGCCCCGGGAGAATGATTTCGTCGTGGAAATAGGCCCCGGACTCGGCGCACTGACGGTGCCCCTGTTACGCAGGCTGGGATCGCTTCAGGTGGTTGAACTCGACCGTGATGTCATTCCCCATCTGCAAAACCTGTGCGCCGGCGCCGGCGAACTCATCGTGCACCAGGCGGATGCCCTCAAATTTGATTTCGGCAGCCTGAATACACAGGGACGCCCTATGCGGCTGGTGGGCAACCTGCCGTACAACATCTCCTCGCCCCTGCTTTTTCACCTGCTGCATTTCGCCGACCGTATTCACGACATGCATTTCATGCTGCAAAAGGAAGTGGTCGACCGCATGGTGGCCCTGCCAGGCGACAAGGCCTACGGGCGACTGTCCGCCAGCCTCGCTGCCCATGTGCGTTGTGAATATCTGTTCAAGGTCAAACCTGGCGCCTTCAACCCGCCCCCCAAGGTCGATTCGGCCATTGTTCGACTGACACCCTGCCACCCTGAATTCGAGATTCATGACCGGGACAGTTATCAGAAGGTACTGGATGCCGCTTTCAGCACACGTCGGAAAACCCTCAGCAATGCACTGAAAGCGCTTTGCAGCCGCGAGGACATCCTTGCGGCGGGTATTGATCCGTCATTGCGCGCTGAACGCGTCACACCGGCGCAGTTCGCCGCGCTGGCCAACCGACTGCACGCACTTACGCCTGGAGAATCCTGAACATGGCAAAGCACAAGATCCGGCACACCTATGCCATCGGCGACATTCAGGGCTGTCATGATGAGCTTCAGCAACTGCTGGAACGGGTCGGGTTCGACCCTGATCAAGACCGCCTCTGGCTCACCGGCGATCTGGTCAGCCGCGGCCCGCAATCAGCAGAAGTACTGCGTTACGTCATGTCCCTGGGCGAGGCCGCTGTCACCGTGCTGGGCAACCACGACCTGCATTTGCTCGCCGCAGCTGCCGGCGTCAAACAACGCAGGCTCGACCCCAGCCTGCAATCCGTACTGGATGCCCCGGACAGCGCGGTTCTGCTTGAGTGGTTACGCCACCGCCCGCTACTGCACCGCGAGAAGCGACCCAACTGGCCTCATGAATGGGTGCTGGTACATGCCGGCCTGGCGCCACAGTGGACAGTGGACGAGGCTGAAGCCCTGGCCGCTGAAGTCGAGAACACTCTCCGCGGGCCGGATCACAATGCGTTGTTCGCAGAAATGTACGGCGATCAGCCACTTGTCTGGAATGCATCACTCAGCGGCCTGGATCGTCTGCGCTTTATCATTAATTGCATGACACGGATGCGCTACTGCCTGCCCGATGGCAGTCTGGCGCTGGAGGAAAAGGGCGCACCCGGCAGTCAGCCGCAAGGCAGCCAGCCCTGGTTTGCACATCCGAACCGGCGGCATCGTGAGGCGGGCATTGTGTTCGGCCACTGGTCGACGCTGGGACAGGTCGTGTGGTCGAGCGCGCGTGTCTACGGCCTCGATGGCGGCTGCGTGTGGGGTGGCCAACTGATCGCCCTGCGCATCGAAGACATGACACTGAGCTTTCTGCCCTGCGAGGGCCACCGCAAGCCTGGATAAGCCTCCCCCCTGAGTCAAGAGAGATATAAGGGAGCTGTGGAAATAAGAAAGGCCCCGCATTGCGGGGCCTTTGCAGTTCCGAGGGGAATCTAATGCGCGGTCGACTGGGATTCGTCGATCTCGTGCAATTCCTTCTTCTCACCCGGCACATCATAGTTCATCAGGAAGTAGGCCAGCGCCGGGATCACGAGCAGCGCGCCAAACATATTGGCGGTGAACATGAAGACCAGCATGATGCCCATATCGGCCTGGAACTTGAGGTCCGACAACAGCCAGGTCGCGACCGAACCGCCCAACGCGACGCCGGTAAAGAGCACGGCCTTGCCGGTCTTACGCAGCGTGCGGTACATGGCGTCTTCCAGTGAAAGATGGAAATCCTTGTAACCCTCGCGCAGGGTGGCGTAGATATAGATGCCATAGTCCACACCAATACCCACGGCCAGTGCAATGACCGGCAAGGTGGCCACTTTCATGCCGATGTCCAGCACCGCCATGACCGCGTAGGCCATCTGAGACACCAGATACAGGGGCAACACCACGCATAACAGGCCCGAGAAAGAGCGCCAGGAAAGCCACAGGAAGAGAATGATGACGCCATACACGTAGTAGACGATTTCCTTTTCCTTGTCCTCGACCACCTCGTTGGTCGCCGCCATGACGCCGACATTGCCCGAGGCCAGCGAGAAATTCACTTCCGTACCGGAATTGGCCGCATCAAAGGCCTTAACTGTATCCACGATATGATGAATTGTTTCGGCTTTGTGATCCTCGGTGAAGATCACGATAGCCATAGCCGAGCAGTCAGGGTTGAGCAGACCACTGGAGGTCGGTACCGGCGTGATGGCCTGCGACAACACATAGCGGTTGCGGGGCACCATCTTGAATTTGAGATTGCCCTCGTTAAACCCGGAATTCACCTGCTTGCCGATCTGCACCAGGGAGATGACAGACTGCACACCCGTCGTATTCTCCATATGCCAGGTAAAGCGGTCGATTTCCTCCATCACGTGATAATCGATACAGGCTTCGGCCTTGGTTTCAGCCACTACCTTGAGAATGTCCGTACCAATGGCGAAGTTATCCGTAATGGCATTGGAGTCCTGGTTATACCGGGAATCCGGCCAGAGTTCCGGAACGCCGCGTTGGGCGTCGCCTACTTTCAGATCACCGTACTTGTAAAACGACCAGCCCAGCAACAGACCGCAAATAACAAGCGTGGTCGCCGCCGGCACGGGTCGGGTGATCTTGGCCATGAGCTTGAACAGCCCATCACCCATCTGCTCACGTTTGATCTGCTTCTGACGGAAGGCATCCAGATCCTTGATCTTGATGTAGGTCAGCCAGATCGGGCAGAGAATCTTGTTAGTGACAATAATCGCCGCCATACCGAAAGCGGCGTTCCAGGCCATTTCCTGAATGATGTCGATCTCGATAAGGAGAATCGTCAGGAAGCCCGCCACGTCCGTAATCAATGCCGTCGTACCGGGAATCGCCAGACGCCTGAAGGTCCTAAGCGAAGCCTCGAAAGGCTCAAGCCCGTCATCGATTTCGGCCACCCAGGCATTGGCGTACTGCACACCGTGACTGGTACTGACTGACAGGATCAGGAATGGCACCAGAATGGCGAAGGGATCAAGACCAAAGCCGGCCAGTGTCAGCAGACCGAATTCCCAGACCACGGCCACCAGCGAACAGACCAGCACCACAATCGACAGCTTGAAGGAGGCGGTGTACAACCACAGCAGCACCATGGTCATACCCAGGGCAAGGGCAAAGAACGAAGCCACTTCTAGCGCAGCATCGGTGACGTCGCCAATGACCTTGGCAAAGCCGATGATGTGAACGCTGATATCCTCGGTTTCGAACTTGACGCGCAGCTTCTCCTCAAGCTGGTGGGCCACTTCGCGATAATCAAGCTTCTCGCCGGTAACCGGATCAAATTCAAGCAATTCAGCCTGAATCATGGCGCCTTTCTGATCTTCGGTCACCAGACGACCGATGATGCCGGCCTTGCCTACATTGGTCTTCACCAGGTCGAACATTTCCTGGTTTGGCGCGTACTCTGCCGGTATCACGTTACCACCGGCGAAGCCACCTTCGACCACTTCGATATAGCGCACATTGGGCGTAAATATCGACGTCACCTTGGAACGGTCTACCCCGGGCAGGAAGAAGACTTCGTCCGTTGCCTGCCTGAGCGTATCCAGAAACTTTTCGTTGTAGATATCCTCGCCGCTGCGATTAATCAGCGAAACCAGAATAGTGTTACCGCCACCGAAGTCGTCCTGATACTTCTTCAGCACCTTCATGTAGGGATGTTCGAGCGGAATGGATTTTTCAAAGCCTGCATCCACATGCGTCTTGGAGGCTTCATAACCCAGGTAAGCCGTGAGCAGCAGCAAGATGACCAGCATCAGGATGCGCTTGCCGTAAACTATCGGCTCGACAACACGCAGAATATTTTCTTGCGTAAACGGATTCTTCATAACGCTATCTCTCTGAGGTTGCCCGCGCCTGTTAGCGCTTGAAGATGTATGTGCCGCCTTCGCCGGAAGTCAGCAAAGCGGAACCATCGCGCATCGAAATGACGCCGGAGAGCCCCATATTCTCGGGATTCTCAAGCAAGGTAGTTGAGTTATCGGGACTCACCACCAGCACCACGCCGTTGATACCTACCAGCGCCACATTGCCGTTAGGCATCATCGTTCCACCCATGAAACTCTGCTGTGTGTTTGTTTGCAGCCGCAGCCAGCTGTCGGCGGTTGCCGTGGTGACGTCTTCGGCGACAAAAGCGTTGCCGCGCAATCCCAGAACAACTGCGCCCTTTTCACCTCGCGGTACGACGTCGAAAAAACTGCCCTCGTAAGGCGAATCCATGGCTTCCCAGGTTTCACCTTCATCGAAGGACCTTGCCAGGCTGCCAGCCTCGCCCGCCATCAGCAGAGTGCCGTCGCCGAGCCGTGCGAGCGCACTGAAATGCAACTCGTCCTCGGTGATCGGGTCATCGTGCTGCTCCCAGGTCTGGCCGGCATCAAAGGTGCGCAGCAACAAACCATAGGCGCCAATGGCGAAACCCCGCTCGGAATCAAGGAAAAAGACATCCAGCACCGGCTTTTCCAGCTCGGGATCCCAGTTCTGCAGGCTCCAGGTCTTGCCGCCGTCCTTGGTATGCACAATGGAAGAGTCATGTCCGCCGGCCCAGCCGTTGTTACCGTCGGTAAAGTAGACAGTGGTCAACATATTGCGGGTGGGCACATTAACCTGCTTCCAGGACTGACCGTCCGCAGACAACAGGATGTGTCCGCGCTCGCCCACCGCAACATAGTTTTCGCCCGTATCCGCCAGATCAAGTAACAGGGATTTCGGCGCCAACGGCATGATTTCTGCCGGCTGCGCCTCCTCCGCCTGTACGTTAGCCGCCCAGCACACCGCCAGGACAGTGAGCGCACTCCCCCATCCGAAGCGCTTACACACAGTCTTTTTTCTCTGTTGCATTCCCAGTCACCTAATTGTTACAGGCGTCGAAAGCAGCCACCTGCTCAGAACTGATACCCCACATAGAGGGAGATGAAATCACGGTCGTTTTGCTGATGGTTCACACCGCCGCCACTGTAGTCCGTGTAACGGAGCTCGGCATTCCACTTACTCAGGTAGTCGAACTGCAAACCGGCCAGCGATACGACACGATCTTCAATGAAGTTGCCTCCCGGCCCCGGCGAAATGCCTCCCACATCATGGAACACTCCTAAGAGCGGCGCCACATTGACGCCGAGGAAGACGTCATTGTACGTAACCAACGTGATAAAGCGATAACCATAGGACCACTCGGTGGCGAAGGCGCTTTCGTCTTGTTGCGTCGGGTTCTGACGGCAAGCATTCAGATCGCCAGCGCAGCCTGTATTCACCAGGCCGTCGCCGCTCGAATTGGTCAAATCAGCCGTGTCACGGGGCGACACCGTACCATCCGCACCATTACTGAAGTGGGTATCGGCGCCATCGCCGTTGAATTGTACTTCGGTGATATCCGGGAAATCGTCCACAAAGGTCGCGCCCAGCTCCAGAATAACTGCAATCTGGTCCGCGCCAAGGAAGTTGTCACCGCCGATGGTACGCAGGAAAGTACTTTCCAGATTATAGGTTTTCATCATCTCGAAACCAGGAATGTACTCGCCCGGCTTCACTCGCCCTTCCTCGGTACTGGGATTACGGCCACGGAATGAAGTGATGTAATCCGGAGCCGCCAGGCGCCGATTAGGCAGATTGCCCACGCCCGGAATAGCCAACGCATGATTCGGGAAAGCCGGGTTAACCGCCGCCAGCGTGAGGTCAGTGGTATGAATCTGCAGAGGTGTTTCTGGCCTATAGGCCACCTCACCTGACCAGGCCCAATCACCCAACAGGGTGTTAAAGCTCAGGCCGTACATATCAAGGTCTTCCGGATATTCGAGGAAGACGCGGGCGGTATCCACCGGCACCGGTTCATTCGCCAGACCAATACGCACGGTATCCGCCAGCCCCTGTAACTCGGCGGGAATCGGCAAACCTTGCGAAGCCAGCAGTCCCGTTACACTGCCTACACCCAGACGCCCGAAAGGCCCTCCAATGCCACAGTCAGCTATCGCGAGAACCACGTTATTGCTGCCCTCATTGATACAGGTGCCATTGGCCGCATAGAAACTGGCGATGGGCAGACGGGAATGGTAGCGCTGGTAGTAGAAACCGAATTCGGTACCCCCATTCAGGTTTTCAGCAAAATAGCGAATGGCCGCACCATACTGCCCCCCGTCATCCGCCGTACGGTCAGGTCCACGCTGCAACGTACGGCTGGCGCTGGAAATCAGGCCGATCGGGTCATCCGGGTTTTCTGAAGCGTTGTAGTCACCATTTGGATCTTCCGGCGCCTTGGCAAAACTGAGCATGGCATAGGTGCCGCCACCGGCAATATCACTAGTCGACCAGAAGCTTCCCGCCTGATCGGGCACGACCGGCACCCATTCATACTGATAGAAAAGCTCCATGGAAATGGTGTTCGTCAGATCAGTGGCCAGATGCACCATGCCGGAGGGTTGGAACAGCTCCTTCACATTGAATCCCGGCAGACGCAAACGTGTTACATCGGGCGGATTGATGTTATTGATGCTACCCGGTACCAGGAAGGCGCTCTCACCCCAGTTGATCACCTGGTCGCCCACCTTCAATGAGACGAAACGATCAAAGAGTTCGAAGTTGTAGGTCAGATAAGCGTCGAGAATATCGAAATCGGTGCCGATGTTGTCGTTTATTGCATCCGAACGACGTGTTTCGCGGGGCTGCAGGGTTGTATCCGGATGAAATTCGTCGAAGTCGTTGTTGGTTTCATCGAAGAAATAAACGCCTCTGATGAAGGCGCTGAGCGAGCCCATATTCAGCACCAGATCGCCCGTCCATTTGACAGCAGCGGAAACCACATCACCCTCGTCGTAATTCAGGTTGCCGTTATCCGTATTGGGCGAGAAAAAGCCCGGCTCAGTGACATAGGCCTGATTCACGCTGGAATCGGTGGTCGCATTACAGGTGCCGCCGACATTGCCGGGCGTTGGGCTGCCAGTATGGCCTTCCTTGTTACCCAGACTGCCGTCTGATCGGCGTGCGGTACACAACCCTGGCTGCAAGCTGCTCTTGCCGATCAGGTCCGGATTTCGCTCCTCCATGCGCCAGGCGCCACCAATGGTCACATTGTTATCCAATGTGCCGCTGATTCCCCAGAGGTCGAATTCCAGTGCCTGGGCAGAAAGCGGCCAGGCCAGAAACAAAAAAGTGAATACCGTAAACCGGCGACGTACATTAAAAAGCGTATCAGGCAACGCCATAATCAACCCCTCTCTCTCCTGCACCCAGGCACCCTGTTCTCATCCGATCCGGCATGGTTATGCCGGCCGCAAACATCAGAGGAAGCAATTCCTGAAGAACGCAACGATCCCTGCAGTGCATCCCTCCTCCCGTCCAAACGGATAGTCCGCCGGACTGCATATATGTTTTTAATCTTTTGATCGATTGTGGCAACCCCCGATTCGCCACATTCATTCACTGGGAGTTTGTACCAAACCCACCGTTCACGCGCAACATAAAGCCGTGCTAATGCCTTGTCTTAAAAAGCCGTTTCAGACATGTAGATTGAAATGCGCCAGGGTAATGGCGACCACTCCGACGGCAATCAGTGACAGTTCACCGACACTGGTTAAAAGCCCGGTACGGCGCTGCAGGCTGGGAATAAGATCGGCAACAGCCACATATATAAAACTGGCAGCGGCTATGGCCAGGGCATAGGGCAACCAGTCGGTAGACAGGGAATAATAGGCCAGCAAAGCGCCTAAAACCGTCGTCAGGCTGGCCGCCAGATTCAGCCACAAAGCCCGGCTCGCGCGCATGCCACTGTGCAGCAAAATCACGAAATCGCCCATTTCCTGAGGCAGTTCATGGGCCGCGACCGCCAGGCTGGTCATGATGCCCAGATGCACATCGGCAAGAAAAGCGGCGCCTATCAGTAAGCCATCCACCACATTGTGCACGGCGTCTCCCACCAGAATTGCGGCGACTGCACCTTTGGAAAGCTTGTGACCTGCCTGGTGGCTTACCCCGTGCCCATGATCGTGATCATGACTGTGGCGCCACAAGACCATTTTCTCCAATGTGAAGAACAGCAAAATACCGGCGAGCACGGTCAGCCCCAGCTTGTGTACTGCCTGCGTGCCCTCAACCATCTCAATGGCGTGCGGCAACAAACCTACAAATGCGGCCGCCAGCAGCGCGCCAATGGCCAGGCTTACCAGACCCGGCATCCAGCGTGTCAGGCGCTCATTCGAAAGCAATAACAGCAGGCTCGCGCCCAGGGTACTGAGCAACCCACCCAGCAGGCTGAAGGGAATAATCCAGAAAAGTAGAGACATGTCTGACACCGGCGCGAAGGCTCTGCGGAGGCGCTATGGTATCAAAAGCGTCAAACCAGCCAGATCAGACTGGCCATGCGACCGCAATCGCCATCACGCCGATAGGAGAAAAAGCTCTCTGCATCGCCATAGGTACACAAGCCGCCACCGCTTACCTCGGAAAGCCCACAGGCATGCAAACGACGACGCGCCAGCGCGTAGATATCCGCCAGATAATGCCCCGCCCTCGCGGAGGGTACGAAACAGACATCGCTGTGTTTATCCCGGCCGACAAAAGCCTGTCGAACCTCGCCCCCCACTTCGAAAGCCAACGGCCCGATCGCCGGACCCAGCCATGCCAGCAGTTCCCCGGCCGGCACACCCATATGGCGAATCGTGGCCTCCAGCACACCCGAAACCAGACCACGCCAGCCCGCATGCGCCACGGCGACACGCGTCCCCGTCCGGTCACAGAAAAACACCGGCAGGCAATCAGCTGTCATGACCACACATACCCTGCCCGGCTGAGCAGAGTAAGCCGCATCCGCGGCAGCATCCTGCGCCGCAGCCTCTGCCATTACCACATCCGTTCCATGAACCTGCCGCAGCCAGACGGGCTCCTCCGGCAGAGACAGCGCATGGCGCAGCACACGCCTGTTGGCGGCCACTGCCTGCGGATCGTCGCCCACGTGTGTTCCGAGATTCATCGACGCATATGCGCCCTGGCTCACGCCACCGTAACGTGTAGTGACCGCCGCCTGCACAGCCGCAGGCGCCGGCCAGTCCGGACGCAAAACCCGCACACCGTCGGCCAGCAAATCGAGTGTGTTACCCGTCATGGGTTTGCGCATCTTCACGCAACACTGCGAGTAGTGTTTGCATATCCGCCGGCAGCGGCGCCTTCCAGCTCAGAGACTCCCCGCTGACCGGGTGGAGCAATGCCAGACGTCGTGCGTGCAAAGCCTGGCGGCGAAAATGCCGTAACGCCTCGCGCAAGGATTCCCCGGCGCCAGGCGGCAACTGCAAGCGCCCACCGTAAACAGGGTCGCCAACCAGAGGGTGATTCAGATGCTGCATATGCACGCGTATCTGATGAGTGCGCCCGGTTTCCAGTTTGAGTCGCACATAGGTATGGCGGCGAAAACGCTCGATCACACGATAATGCGTCACTGCCGGACGCGCGCTACTGCGCACCGTCATGCGCTTTCGGTCGCGGGGATGACGGCCCACAGGCGCATCGACCCGGCCACCTGCCGTCAATACGCCACAAACAATTGCACAGTATTCCCGTTCGATTTTCCGGGCCTGCATGGCTGCCGTCAGAGCGGTGTGAGCACGTTCACTCCTGGCCACCACAAGCAGGCCACTGGTGTCCTTGTCCAGGCGGTGAATCAGGCCTGCGCGCGGCACGCTTTCGACCTCCGGAGCGTAATGCAACAAGGCGTTCTGCAGGGTGCCGGAAGGATTGCCCGCGCCGGGATGCACCACCAGACCCACCGGCTTGTTGATGACCAGCAAATCCTCGTCCTCGTAAACCACATCCAGGGAGATGGCCTGAGGCGCAAGCGAGACCTCCGGTTCCGGCGTCAGCGTCAACTCGACCAGCTCACCGCCCCGGACGGCGGTGCGTTGGGCTGGCCGCTCACCATCCACCAGCAGCGCTCCATTACGCATCCAGCCCTGCAGGCGGCTGCGGGAAAACGCCGGCCAGATACTCGCAAGCGCCTTGTCCAGACGCTCACCCGCCAGCTCGTCGGGTACGGTGACCCGGTAAATCTGCTCAGCCGTCATGCCTTGAAGCAAGCCTTTTCAGTTGAAAAACGGAAATCGCCGGCATCCCTTTTTGCTTCAGGTATACTGACCAGCTTCCGCTTTTATTCAAACACGCGAAACACAGCCCGATTAACATGCTATCCCGATCGCGCCAGACGCAACCAGCCCTATTCAGATTCGTTGGCTTCGCCCTGTTAGTCGCCCTTGCCAGCGGCTGCGCCAACGATGGTCCCCTGCTGCGCAACCCCTTCGCCAGCGGCCAGGAAAGACAGATAGAAAAACTGACTGCGCCGGAATTGTACGCCAGTGCGCGCGCCAGCCTGGATGCGGGAGATGCCGAGAGCGCACTCGACTTCTACCGGCGCCTGGAAGCGAACTATCCGTTCACCCGCTATGCCACCCAGGGGCAGATGGAAAGCATTTACGCCTACCACCGGGCCTTCAGCCCCGAGCAGGCCCTGGCGGCCGCTTCGCGCTTTATCAAGCAACACCCCCGCCATCCCGATATTGATTACATCTACTATCTGCGCGGGGTGATTTACCAGGAAAGTATTGATCAATCCCTTGAAACCGTGCTGCAACTGGACAGTTCAGAGCGCAGCCCGGAAGCAGCGCGCCAGGCTTTTGAAGCCTTTGCCCTGCTGATCCAGCGTTACCCGGCCAGCGCCTATGCGGTTGATGCGCAGAAACGCATGCTCTGGCTACGTGACCGCCTGGCGCGCAACGAACTTTATGTGGCCGAGTACTATCTGCGCCGCAAGGCCTATGTGGCCGCCAGCCGCCGGGCGCAGGATATTCTCAAGAAATACCAGGGCACCAGAGCCATTCCGCGCGCCCTGCTGGTCATACAGCAATCCTATGACGGCCTCGGCATGAAAGACCTGGCCGCCGATGCCCGCGCCGTGCTCGATCTGAACTACCCGGGCTTTGATCCGGATGCCGACACCGGCTTTGATCTGTGGCCATTCGGCGACGATGACGATCAGCTGCTGCCGCCGCCGAAAGCCTGAGAACCCGTCATTCCGGGAAATGCAGCGCATTTAACCGGAATCCATCTTGCGAAACGCAGATTCCCGCTTTCGCGGGAATGACGCAGGTTACAAGTCCCCGTAAACCGCTGTAATCGGATAACGGCGATCACGACCGAAGGCCCGTTGGGTAATCTTCGGCCCCGGGGGCGCCTGACGGCGCTTGTACTCACTGCGCCGGATCAGGCCGGCCACCCGCCGCACGGTTTCCTCGTCGACATTGTTACCGCATAGCTGCGCAATCGAGCGTCCCTCTTCCACATAGGCCTGAATCAGGGGATCAAGCACATCATAAGGCGGAAGACTGTCTTCATCTTTCTGGTCCGGACGCAGCTCGGCGGACGGTGGGCGTTCGATCACGCGGGAAGGAATGGCTTCCACACCCTCTTCCTGGGTATTTCGATACTCAGCCAGACGATAGACCAGGGTTTTGTAAACGTCCTTTAACGGTGCAAAACCGCCACACATATCGCCATAGAGCGTGGCATAGCCCACCGCCATTTCACTCTTGTTGCCGGTGGCCAACACCAGATACCCAAACTTGTTCGACAACGCCATTAATAGCGCCCCGCGTGAACGCGACTGCAGATTCTCTTCCGTCAGATCGGCAGGCGCATCGCCGAACAGCGGCGCCAGGCTGTCCAGATAGGCGGAAAAAATCGGTTCAATGGCGATTTCATCGTAGCGCGCACCCAGCGCCCGGGCCTGCTCGGCTGCATCATCGCGGCTCATGCCGGCGGTATAGCGTGACGGCATGGAAACGGCCCACACCCGATCCGGCCCCAGGGCATCCACCGCCAAAGCCAGGGTTACTGCTGAATCAATGCCCCCCGACAATCCGAGCAGCGCGCCCTTGAAGCCGTTGCGGTTCACGTAATCCCGAATCGCCTGCACCAGGCCGCGCCACACCAGCCCTTCGTCGGAAGGATAACGGCCGGGCGGCTCGTGGCTGAGAATACGGCCCTGCATATCCACCGAGACGGGATACAGATCTTCCTCAAAACTGGGGGCGCGGAATACGGTTTCGCCTTCGGCGTTGCAGGCCTGGGAATCACCGTCGAAGATAAGCTCATCCTGGCCGCCTACGCAGTTCACATAGAGGATATTCAGACCGGTTTCCCGAGCACGCTTGGCCAGCACCCGCACCCGCTCACCCGACTTGCCCACCTGGAAGGGCGAGGCATTGATATTAATGAGCAACTTGGCGCCCGCTTCCCGGGCCCGCGTGGCCGGCGCAGCTTCCCAGATATCCTCGCAAATGGTCAGGCCGCAGATGAGTCCCTTGAGGCTGAACAGACCAGGTTCGCGGCCGCGCTGGAAATGGCGTTTTTCGTCAAAGACACCATAGTTCGGCAGACACTGTTTGCGATAACGCACCAGTTGTTCGCCATCACGGAATACCGCGGCGGCGTTGTATGTGCCCTCTTCGGTAAATTCGGGGAAACCCACAATGATGTGTATGCCCTGTGAAGCCTCACGGATACGCTCCAGCCCCTGGGCGATTGCCGCCGGCAGCCCGGAGCGTAACAACAGGTCATCGGGTGGATAACCGAGCACGCCGAGTTCGGGCGCAGCCAACAGGTCGCCACCCAATTCATCACGGGCTTTTTCTGCAGCGGCAATGATCTTGCTGACATTGCCTTCAATGTCGCCCACCCAGAGATTCAACTGGGCAAGGACGACTTTCACGGATTCTGCGCTCATGTTTTCAGTATACGACGCCTGAATAAAATGGCCGGCATTATGCCGGCCACTTCAGGTCAATGCGAGCGTTCAGCCCAGCGCTTCCAGCATGGCAGCGCCCAGGTCGGCCGGCGAGCGCACGGTTTTCACACCGGCCCCTTCCAGCGCCTCGAACTTGGCGTCGGCCGTGCCCTGGCCACCGGAGATGATGGCGCCGGCATGGCCCATGCGCTTGCCCGGCGGTGCGGTCACGCCGGCGATATAGGCCACCACCGGCTTGGTCACGTTGGCCTGGATGTAGGCTGCCGCTTCCTCTTCCTTGCTGCCGCCAATCTCGCCGACCATGATGATGCCTTCGGTCTGCGGGTCATCCTGGAAACGCTTGATGACGTCGATGAAGCCCATGCCGTGGATGGGGTCGCCGCCAATGCCCACGCAGGTGGACTGACCCAGGCCGTTATTGGTGGTCTGGAACACGGCTTCGTAGGTCAGGGTGCCGGAACGCGACACGATGCCCACCTTGCCCGGCTGGTGAATATGGCCCGGCATGATGCCGATCTTGCATTCGCCCGGCGTAATCACGCCCGGGCAGTTGGGTCCGATCAGCACGCAGTCCTTCTCGCGCAGCACGGCTTTGACCTTCATCATGTCGATGACCGGGATGTGCTCGGTGATGCAGACGATGACCTTGATGCCGGCGTCAGCGGCTTCAAGAATGGCGTCGGCTGCAAACGGCGCCGGCACATAAATCATGCTGGCGTCGGCACCGGTTTCCGCCACGGCCTCGTGGCAGGTATTGAATACCGGACGGTCGAGATGTGTTTCACCGGCCTTGCCCGGCGTTACACCGCCGACCAGATTGGTGCCATAGGCAATGGCCTGCTCGGAATGGAAGGTGCCCTGCTTACCGGTAAAGCCCTGGCAGATGACCTTGCTGTCCTTGTTAATCAGGATGCTCATTAATATCCCCTTATCCCTTGGCCGCAGCCACAACCTTGGTGGCGGCGTCAGTCAGATCGGTGGCGGCGATGATGTTGAAGCTGGAGCTGTCCAGCATTTCGCGGCCCTTCTCCACGTTGGTGCCTTCCAGGCGCACCACGACCGGCACGCTCAGGTGCACCTGCTCCACCGCCTTGATAATGCCCTCGGCAATCAGGTCGCAGCGCACGATGCCACCGAAGATGTTCACCAGGATGGCCTTCACATGGCTGCCCTTGAGGATGAGCTTGAAGGCCTCGGTGACGCGCTCGGCGGTGGCGCCGCCGCCCACATCCAGAAAGTTGGCCGGCTGGCCGCCGTGCAGCTTGATGATGTCCATGGTCGCCATGGCCAGGCCGGCGCCGTTGACCATGCAGCCAATGTCGCCGTCCAGCGTGACGTAGTTCAGGTCATGTTCGGCGGCCTCGCGCTCGGCCTCGTCTTCCTGGCTGGGGTCGCGCATGGCGGCGATTTCCTGCCGGCGATAGAGCGCGTTGTCGTCGAAATTAAGCTTGGCGTCCAGCGCCAGCAGGTCGCCGGAGCCGGTCACGATCAGCGGATTGATTTCCACCAGCGAGGCATCGCATTCCATGAAGATGCGGTACAGACCGGTCAGCACCTTGCCGAAAGCACCGATCTGTTCCTTGGACAAACCCAGGAAGAAGCCCAGGCGGCGGGCATGGTAGCCCTGCAAGCCGGAAGCCGGATGCACGCCCAGAGTCAGAATGCGTTCCGGGGTGGACTCGGCCACTTCCTCGATGTCCATGCCGCCGTCTTGCGAAGCCATGAACACGATCTGCTCACTGCCGCGATCCACCAGCACACTTAAGTAGAGTTCACGCGCAATGTCCTGCGGTTCTTCGATCAACACACTGTTGATCGGCAGACCTTCAGCGCCGGTCTGCTTGGTGACCAGACGCTGGCCCAGCATACCGTCGGTGGCGCTGCGCACTTCGTCCATGGTGTCGACCAGCTTCACGCCACCGGCCTTGCCGCGCCCGCCGGCATGCACCTGGGCCTTCACCACCCAACGCTTGCCGCCGAGGGATTCCGCGGCCTTGACCGCTTCATCACCGCTTGTAGCCAACTGTGCCTTGCCAGTGGGCACTCCGTATTTTGCAAAGATTTCTTTTGCCTGATATTCGTGCAGGTTCATATGCCTGACGCCCCTTCTTGGTACTTGGCGCCTCATGTTGGTGCGGGCGCCGAACAGAAAAAAGTCTGTGGAATGTTATGCGCACCGGCGGGCCGGCACATCATCCCAATGCAGCAGTAATCGCCTGGGGATTCTCCACGTTCGCCATGCCAGCGTAAAGCCGGCAACCAAAATACTGTGCCACTTTAACGCGGCTCGGTTACAGTATTGGGCATACACATAAGCACGGCCCGTGCCAGTATGCCATTACTCAGAATTCTGCTACTTGCCATCGTGCTCTGGATAGCTTTCCGGCTTATCCGGCGCATTATTGGCCCCGCCAAAACCGAACGCCCGAAACAGGTGGATTACGAAGACATGGTGACCTGCGCCCACTGCGGCGTGCACCTGCCGCGCAGCCAGGCCATTACCGAGTCGGGTAAAACATTCTGCAACGAGCAGCATGCACGCGCCCATGAACGGCAGTGATTCCACCAGGATGAGCCATGTCCCCGCCAATGGCAGCGAGGAAAACTGGGGCGCACTGCGTGCGCTCAGCATTTACCGCTGGGCCATCGCTGCCCTGATCTTCGGCCTGTGGTTTACCGCCAAGGCCGACAGCCTGTACCCGAACCTGCTGACCCAGTGGTTGCCCGCGTTATGCGGACTCTACCTGATCGTAGCCTCGCTCATTTCCATGAGCCTGCTGTTCCGCTGGCCCGGCATCCGCATCCAGGTCTATGGCCAGGCCGGTGCGGACATCACGCTGACTACGGCACTGGTCATGGTGACCGGAGGCATGGAAAGCGGGCTGGGTGTGCTCATGCTCACGCCTGTAGCCGGCCTGGGCATCCTGTTGCCACGACGCATGTCGGCACTGCTGGCCGCCCTCGCCAGCCTGGCGCTGCTGGGAGAAGAGATCGCACGCGCACTCTATTCTCTGGCGCCCGGCGCCGATTACACAGTGGCCGGCATCATCGGCGTGCTGCTTTTCATTGTCACCATTGCTGCCAACACGCTTGCCCAGCGCGCCCGCCTGAATGCCCTACTGGCCGAAAAGCGGGGTATTGATCTGGCCAATCTTTCGCAATTGAACGAACGCGTGATCCAGCACATGGCCGTGGGTGTTTTGGTACTGGATGAACAAGGCCGGATCCGCATGCACAACCATGCTGCCGCCCGCCTGCTCAATGCCACCAGGGAAAGCATCACCGGCCTGCCGCTGGCCAGGGTTTCACCGGAGCTCGTCGGTCAACTCAACGCCTGGCGTCAGAGCCCGCAGCCCACCTTCGACGGCAAACTCATGGAGATTAACGGGCAGACCCTGCTACCGCATTTCAATCGCCTCGGCCCCGGCGCAACCCAGGGTCCCGCACTGATTTTCCTCGAAGATGCCCAGCGCTTTGGGGAACAGACGCAGCAAATCAAGCTGGCCGCACTGGGCCGACTGACAGCAAGTATTGCCCATGAAATCCGCAATCCGCTTGGCGCCATCAGCCACGCCAGCCAGCTTATTCAGCAATGGGAAAACACTCCCGAAGAAGAGCAACGCCTGCTGAGCATTATTGAACGCCACTGCCAACGTATTAATCAGATCGTCATCAACGTGCTGAATCTTTCCAAACGTGAGCAAACCGTACCTGAGGTTATTGATCTACGGCACTGGCTGGAACAGGTCAGCGAGGAATATATGCACAGCCATCAGGGCTGCAAGCTGGCGTTCCAGCTGTCGGATGTACCCGAGAACCTGCAAGTGCGTTTCGACCCCGGCCACCTGCGGCAGATCATCGACAATCTCTGGGAGAATGCCGTACAGCATGCCGGCCAGGACAGCCCGGTAAGCATTGTCAGCCTTCAAGCAGGTATCGATACAGAATCCTCCCGTCCCTATCTGGATATTTGCGATAACGGTCCGGGTATTTCACGGGAAATCGCAGAACAGATTTTCGAACCTTTCTATACCAGCCTTTACGGTGGCACAGGCCTGGGCTTGTACATCGCGCGCGAACTCTGCGAATGCAATCACGCACAACTCAGGCTTGTCCCCGGCCGCAAGCAAGGTGCATGCTTTCGCATTCTGTTTACCAGCAATCTGGAATGGGCCGCATGAGCAACCCGTCAGCTGCCAGCCGCTTCAAGGCCTTGGTCATTGACGACGAAGCAGACATACGTGAGCTGCTGGAAATCACCCTGCAGCGCATGGGGGGTGACTCAATCGCCGTGCCGGACGTCAAATCCGCACTACAGCAACTCAAGAACGGCAGTTTTGACATCTGCCTGACAGATATGCGGCTGCCCGACGGCCGCGGCCTGGATATCGTCCGTCACATACAGGAGCACTACCCCGACTTGCCCGTGGCGGTGATCACCGCCTACGGCAACGTGGAAGATGCCGTCGAGAGCCTGAAGGCCGGGGCATTCGATTTCATTTCAAAACCGGTCGATCTCGCCACCTTGCAGGGACTGGTCGAGAAAGCGGTCAGCCTGCCGAAATCAGAGAGCCGGCAGCAGGATCTGCCCGAATTGATCGGCGAGTCAGCTTCAATTCAGCAACTCCGCGGCCTGATCGCCAAACTCGCACGCAGCCAGGCGCCGGTCTACATCAGCGGCGAATCCGGCACCGGCAAGGAACTGGTTGCCCGGCTGATCCATCAACAAGGTCCCAGGGCAGATAAACCTTTCGTCCCAGTCAATTGCGGCGCAATTCCCACAGAACTGATGGAAAGTGAATTATTCGGCCATGTAAAAGGCAGTTTTACCGGCGCTGTCAAAGACAAGCCGGGGCTTTTCCAGACGGCCCATGGTGGCACCCTCTTCCTGGACGAAGTCGCCGACTTGCCCATGCATATGCAAGTCAAGTTACTGCGCGCAATCCAGGAACGGCGCGTAAGGTCCGTGGGCGCACAGCAGGAAGAACCCATCGATGTCCGCATTCTGAGCGCAACCCATCAGTCTCTGGACAAGATGGTGGAAAACGGCAGTTTCCGGCGCGATCTCTACTACCGTCTGAACGTCATACAACTCGACGTACCCGCCTTACGTGACCGCAGAGAGGATATTCAGCTGCTCTGTGAACATGTTCTACGGGACATGAGTGAAGAACTCGGCCTGCCCCCTACATCACTAAGCAAGGATGCGTTAAACGCACTTTATAGCTACCACTTTCCCGGAAACGTCAGAGAACTCGAGAACATTCTGGAACGAGCCATCACCCTGGCTGACTCCAACCTGATCAACAGCGACGACCTCCAACTCCCTCAGCCTCAAGGCTCAAAATTCCACACCACTGATTCTGCAGAATCACAGGACCTTTCTCTTGAGGAAGAAATAGCCGAAAAGGAACGCCAGCTTATCCGCGAAGCACTTGAAAAAACCAAATACAACAAAACCCGAGCGGCGGAACTGCTGGGCCTGAGCTTTCGCCAGTTTCGCTACCGGCTGAAAAAACTGAATCTGGAGAATTGAACGCTTCCGGAGGCTCATCCCTGGAAGTTATTCCAGAAATCATTGGCACACCTCTTGCCATCACTATTATTAATAAGGTGCTTGAGGAAGACTGTCATGGCCCACTATTACAGCTACAGGGCAAAGAATTCACGCGGCTTTTCACTGATCGAACTCATGATCGTGATTGCCATTATTGGCATTCTTTCATCCATTGCCATTCCCGCCTACCTGGACTACACCATACGCGCACAGGTTTCAGAAGGAATGAGTCTGGCGTCAGGGACCAAGGCCGGGATTGCTGAATTCTGGCTCGATACTGGAGCCTTCCCCCCCTCTAATGCCTCTGCCGGCCTGGTGAGCCCAACCAGCATTACCGGGCACTATGTATTGAGTGTAAACGTCGCCGACACACCCGGCCGAATTGCCGTCCAGTATGGAAAGGACGCCAACGTTTCTATATCCACCGCTCCCGCCAATGTGTTGACCTACTCAGCTACAACGACCGAAGGCAGCATCTCCTGGGTATGCGGCGGTTCAGGGACGACCATTCAAGACAAGTACCTACCAACCGCCTGCCGCAACTGACCCAGCCTGACTGATTTTGTCATTATCTGACAGAAATTGTCACACCCCATCTTCGGAAGTGGCTGTTTTAACTCATAAATCAGCAATACAATGTTGGCATACAGGTTGCTTTTACTCCATATAGAGCACAAAATGCTTTGCTCTGACGTCAACACTCTCGAGAGGAGATTTAAATGAAGAAGTTACAGAAAGGCTTTACGCTCATCGAATTGATGATCGTGATTGCCATCATCGGCATTCTGGCCGCTATCGCCATCCCGGCTTACCAGGATTACACCATCCGCTCACAGGCCTCTGAAGGCATGAGTCTGGCTTCCGGCGCCAAAACCGCCGTTGCCGAGTTCTACACCAACACCGGTCGCTGGCCGCCGAGCAATGCCAGTGCCGGCTTGGCCAGCCCGGCTTCGATCTCTGGTCAGTACGTGGATCAGGTCGACGTCGGCCAAGGTAGCTTAGGAATGATCCAGGCCCGTTACGGCAATTCTGTGAACGATGCCATTGATACTCAGATTCTCTCTCTGTCCGGCGTAACACATGCCGGTAGCGTCGAGTGGATTTGCGGCGGCTCGGGCACCACGGTCACTCAGCAGAAGTATCTGCCTTCTGCATGCCGTCACTAATGAAATAGTTAAGCGTTAGCCACTACAATGGAAAGGGCCGCACATTGCGGCCCTTTCTCATTTTCAATCGCTTATGACAAAAGAAAGTTTCACCACATCTGCGATTTTTCTTTTTCTCCTACTGACCGCCTATTTAATCTATTTACCCGGACTTTCCGGCGGCTTCCTGTTCGATGATTACGGCAATCTACCCGCACTTGGTGCTTATGGTCCGGTTGATAACTTTCAAACTCTCATTCTCTATCTGACGAGTGGCAGTGCAGATCCCACTGGCAGGCCGGTCGCCATGGCGAGCTTCCTCATTGATGCGCATGACTGGCCTGCTGAGCCGCGCACGTTCAAGGTTACTAATATTTTTCTGCATTTGCTTAACGGCTCGCTTCTCTGCTGGTTACTACTGAAGCTTGGCGGGTATCGGCTTTCCGCCAGGCATGCCGGTTTGGCTGCTGTAATAGGCGCAGGGCTCTGGCTCATACATCCTCTCTTTGTTTCGACAACACTCTATATCATTCAGCGCCAGGCCATCCTTGCAGCCACATTTGTTCTAGTTGGCCTGCTCGGATATCTTCATGGTCGACAAAAGATACTGGAAGGTAAAACGTTAAGAGGTGGAATATACGCCTTTTGGGCTATATCAAGCTGTACAGCTCTCGCCTGCCTGAGCAAAGCCAACGGCATACTGTTGCCGCTATTGGCATTGGCACTTGAATACACGACTCTTACCAGGTCAACGAATCCGAAAATCAACAAAAGTCTCAGGACTGTGCAAATAATATTGCTCGGTATCCCCAGCGTTGGGATTACGCTGCTAATACTTCATTACATCCCTTCGGACATGCAGCAACACCCTCCCGGGCGATCTTGGAGCTATATCGAAAGACTTCTTACCCAACCCCGGGTTCTCTGGGAATATCTGAGCCTGCTGTACCTGCCCAAATCCTATACACCAGGCCTTTTTAACGATCAGATACAACACTCCACAGATCTGCTCACACCCTGGACTACATTGCCGGCACTGATTTCACTTCTGGGATTGAGCGCTTTTGGAGTTATTTTCAAAAAACGCTGGCCAATATTGTCCTGTGGGATTCTGTTCTTCCTAGCCGCCCATATCCTGGAATCCAGCATTGTTCCACTGGAACTGTATTACGAACATAGAAATTACTTGCCGGCCCTGCTGCTCTTCTGGCCACTTGCAGTCTGGCTTACCGCGGAAAGTAAATACCCCCTTCCCAGGCTTCTTTTGATCATCACCATAGTCGCCATGCTTGGATTCATGACACATTCTCGATCAGGCCTTTGGGGCAACAGTGAGGAGCAAGCAGAGCTCTGGGCGCTAATAAACCCGGGCTCACCCCGCGCTCAGGCCTATGCTGCACAATTCGAGATTAATAAAGGATACTTCCAGAAAGCCGTAGATCGATTAGAACAGGCTGCTTCTAGATTTCCGGATGAACCGCAAATCTCCATAAATCTGATCGTCGCTCAATGCGGGGCAGGTGAAGTAACAGAAAACACTATTCGTAAAGCCGCCGAAAGCCTCAGGCATACACTTACCGGAACTGAATTGTTGTTTAGATGGTTGGCACAAGGAATTAACATTGCTGCCAACAACAAATGCAAGGGACTTGAACTGAACGCGCTTGAAGAGCTACTGACAGCAGCGGGAAGCAATCCAGACATCATGCGTTCGGCAGGCAGAAGACAGGATCTGCTTCATCTGGAGGGCCTTATTGCTGTCAGGCGGGGCAACATGGAACGTGCTGCCGCACTATTCAAGAGTTCGTTAATGAAAGCTCCCAGCGCAAAAGTAGCACTATCCCAGGCTGCTGTTCTGGCCCAATACGGCAACATCTGCTCGGCTTTGCAGCATCTCGACTTCCTTGAAACATCTGCAAGCACCGAAGACAAGTCCGGAATGTCTATGCGCACCATACATAATCACATACTGAGAAGAGAACAGTTTTGGGATAACGAAATCAGGGCCCTTCGGGAAACGCTGCTCAGCGAAAAACCTGATGCAAGCACCTGTGGCAACAATGATAGAGAACTTCAAGATCAGACACTGTGATGAATAAAGTGCAAGAGAGCTTTCTGCTCGGAATCGGGATAGCAATTTGCTGCCTCATATACTGGCCCGGATTACACGGTGGATTCTTGTTCGATGATTACCCAAACATAGTAAACAACCAGTCTCTGCACATTGAGACTGTCTCAATCTCGCACTGGACAGATGCTGCGCAGGCCTCACCCTCTGATCTACTGGTGAGGCCACTTTCAATGCTCAGTTTTGCAGTTAATTACTCGCTAAGCGGACTCAATCCGTTCTGGATGAAGCTGACCAATCTGGCATTACATGTCTTGAGCGGTGTTCTATTATTTTGCACGCTCACACTTTTCTTCCAAACTTGGAAGAAACTCAAACCTGAAGCAGCAGTTCCACGAAATTATCTTCTATATTCGTCAGTAATAAGCACAATCTGGCTCCTTGCCCCAATCAATCTTTCCACTGTTCTTTACGTTGTCCAGAGAATGGAAATATTGGCTCAGATATTCGTGCTGCTGGGATTAATTGCCTACCTATATGGACGCCTGAAAATTTCTTACGGTCAAATCCATTTTGGCTATTTTCTAATGTCTTCTGGTCTTATAGCTGGAACGATTTTAGGTGTTCTGGCCAAAGAGACAGCCATCCTTTTACCTGCTTATATTCTGGCAATTGAAATTTTCGTTTTTACTTTCCGCGACGATAAAGGTAAATTTCAAACGCTTCTGGCAGTCACTTTGTATGCAATAGTGACCATACCGGCTGCGCTAGGCCTGTTATGGCTTTTGCCAGGAATTATCAGTGGGGCAAGTTTTTCCACCAGAGATTTTACAGTTTATGAACGGCTACTCACCGAAACCAGAGTGATCTGGCATTACCTATACTGGATAGTCTTCCCTTCTCCGGAAACACTTGGCTTCTACCATGATGACATCGGGCTCTCCAGAAGCTGGCTCCAGCCACCAACGACACTGCTCTCAGCCCTGACTCTATTGGCGCTCGGCTGCAGCACCTTCCTCCTTCGAAAACTCTCACCACTCTATTCATTAGGTGTTGTTCTATTTTTTATATCTCACGCCCTGACCAGCACCATTCTTCCGCTGGAGCTAGTCTTCGAGCACAGGAATTATTTCGCATCAATTGGCATATTCCTTTCCCTGTCGGCTTTAATATTTACAGCCGCAAGAAGAGGAATTAACCCGGTCATCTTGATGTCAGCATTGTTAGCCTACTCAGGTTGGAACTGCACAATCACGCTCATCCGCTCCATGGAATGGTCAGACCCCGTCAGTTTTGCCTACTCAGAGGCCGTTCGTAATCCCAAATCCCCCAGGGCTCAATATGAGTTCGGCCGCACGCTTGTAATTGCATCAGATTATGACCCTGAATCACCACTCCTCATTAAGGCAGAGGAAGTGCTCCAGAATGCAATGTCGCTGCCCGAGTCGAGCATACTGCCTGAAATTGCCCTTATTACCGTATCGGGCCGCACCGGTAGAAAACCCGACTCACTATGGTGGAAGAATATCGTCGGCAAATTGGAGGAACGCCCCCCCAGGGCAGAAGAAGTAACGGGCATTCGGAGCATACTCTCCTGCCAGTTTCGCAACATTTGCCCCGCCTGGACGCAGGAAACTGTCTCCCTGGTTTTATCCGCACTCGCCCATAAGAAAGTTGATGTATATCTCCTGGCTGACTATGCACAATATGCCGCATATGTATTAAATGATAAAAAATTGGCTCTTCGCGTCGCGGAAGACGCAGTGAAACGTTCTGGAAATAATGAGAAAATCGCCAGTGCTCTCGCACCTATTTTAAGATCCCCCCGTTGATATAATTTTCATATCATCTAATCATCTCTGGAAAACACCGTGAGCCTTAACACTGACAAAATCAGTATTATTCTGCCCTCAAAAAACGAGGCCGATTCTCTACCGACATTAATCCCTGCACTGAAGAATGCATACGCTTCCGCCGAAATTATTGTGGTTGACGATGGATCGGATGATAACACCAGAGAAATCTGTCTTAAGGAAGGCATACGTGTCATCAGCCACCCTTACAGCAAAGGGAATGGAGCCGCTGTAAAAACCGGTGCTCGCGCAGCCACTCGTGAAATCATCGTTTTTATGGATGCCGATGGCCAACATCAGCCTGAACATATTCCCCCACTTCTGGAAATGCTTGACACAGGGTATGACATGGTAATGGGAGCACGTCGTAAAGATTCACAGGCAAATAGTGGCCGTTGGCTGGCCAACTCTCTTTTCAGCAAGCTGGCAAGTTGGATGGTCGGTCAAAGAATCGTTGACCTGACATCCGGGCTGCGCGCAGTCCGAGCAGATAAGTTCAAGCAATTTCTGCACCTGCTGCCGAATGGCTTTTCATATCCCACCACGATAACGATGTCTTTCTTTAGGGCGGGCTACAGTGTCGGATATACGGAAGTTTCAGTAAAGGACAGGAAATCAGGAAGCAATAGTCACATACGTCCATTAGCCGACGGTGTAAAATTTCTTCTCATTATCTTTAGAATCGCAACGCTTTATTCTCCGCTGAAAATTTTTGTTCCATTAAGCGCTTTGTTCTTTCTCTCGGGCAGTATGTATTACGCTTATACATTCTTTACACAGGGACGTTTTACGAACGGCACCGGCCTTCTTCTTCTGGCTGCCGTTTTCATTTTTCTTATCGGCCTAGTGTCTGAGCAAATAACTCATCTGTTATATTCCACTCGTGCTGAAAACCACCCGGACGAGACTAAAAAGAGATAGCGTTTGCAATCCTCATTAAAGGGTTCTTCATATTTCAGCCCAGTGGAAAGACAATGATTTTCGGTGATAATTTCCCCAATGTCTCCATAGTTATTCCACACTACAATAATGTTTCCGGGTTACAGAAATGCATCGACGCAATCAAGCGCAGTGATTACCCCCCAGAGAAACTGGAAATCATCATCGTGGATAACGGCTCCGCAACAGACCAAAGACAACAGCTACAAACCCTTTTCCCACTGGCCAGAATAGCGGATGAACCGAAACCAGGATCATATGCGGCACGCAATACCGGGGTTGAGCTCTCGACCGCTGAGGTTATTGCATTTACAGATTCAGATTGCATACCAGACCCTTCGTGGATTACTTCAGCGGTAAATACCCTCCGAAAGCAAAACGAGCCAACGATAATCGCAGGTGACATTCATATGGCACTCGATGGAGGAAAAAACTGGAATAGATATGCACTTTACGAACGTATTACTGCGCTGAACCAAAAGAAATTTGTACAAGTATATTCATTCGGGGCTACTGCAAACTTGATAGTCCCAAAGTGTGTCTTAGAGATGGCTGGATTGTTTAATGAAAGCCTAAAAAGCGGTGGTGACCGTGAGTGGTGCCTACGCGCACAGATTGCTGGCGCGAAACTCTTGTTCGAACCTTGTGCAATAATCCAACATGGTGTTCGCACCACCAAAGAGGAACTGGAGAATAGGGTGAGGCGTGTTACCGGAGGCATATGGGAATTACGAAAGCAACCACATGCCCAACAAACCCAGTCAGAATCCCTCCTGAAGCGTCTGAGACGTATACACCAAACCGGTGCCTTGCAGAGTCCGACTGACTTGATTCAGTTTCTAGTGGTTTGTTGCGAGGTAAAAATATGGCAAATAACCGAGAAAAGACGCCTCTCAAAAGGTACGCATAATCCAATACGCTGACATCTCACACTCCGGAATGTTGGCTTCTCTAATTACTATCGCCTTATATGTAAATCAAGCATGTCATTTAAAATCCCTGCCAACTCATCCCATGTATAAGGCATCCAGTCCGAGCATTTTGGGGAGTCCAATTGACGTAATATCCCCTCAGCCATCGCAACAGGATTGTTAGGCTGGACCCTAACCCCCCAATTGTCAGCCAACTGAGTGGACAGAATGCCAATCGACGGAAAGACCATAGGCGTCTTAGTTGCAGCGTACTCAGCCACCTTCTGCGGAAAACAACTGCGGCCAAAATCATTATCTTTTAAGCAGACCACGCCCACATCCAGCCTGTCGTACACAGCACGCATCTGTCTAAAAGGTAGCTTTCCAATATAGTGGATTCTAGGATGGTCAGGGAGTTTTACTTCCAGCCCTCCTGCTAACAAGAGATGTAAGTCGGGATAATCTTCGGATAGATATTCAAATGCGTCGAGTAGAACGTTGACACCACGCAACTTTGATAGCCCACCCACAGTGCCAATTACTTTCGCAGTTTCAGGCAATCCTTCCACTTCAAGCCCAGAGCCCTTAAGGGTCTCCCGATAAATTTCCGGGCTAACGCCATTCTCCAGAATGACGACAGGGCACCTTGGCTTATATTTCCTCTCAATCTTTTGCCGCAGATGTGGAGAAACGCAAGTGATGAGATTTGCGTCTCTTACTGCTCGAGTCAAAGCCGCCCTAACTCCCGGCACACTGGTTGCCGCATAAGCTTCATAATCATCATAGAAGTCCATAACCAAGGGCAAACGAGTTCTGCGAGCCAGTCTCGCTCCCAATATCAATTGAAACGCATCCGAAGCTGCAAGCACTAATTGTGGCTTTTTTTCATGAACTTTATTGGCAAGTGATCGATAGTAAGTCCACCATGCAGATGGCAAAAATGGTAATAACCGATAACTTTCCCAGTAGATGTCCGGAGGCCCACCGTCATTCGATAAAAAAAGAGAGTGGGGTGGAGGTTCAGGATAGTAAGAAGCGCAAAAGCATGATACGGCGTTCCCCAGATTCGCCAGCCCCATAGGCAAGTGCCAATATCTGCCATAAGCACCACCCATGACATCTTGCCTCATATAGCGGCGCTTAGTCAGAAAAAGTATACGCATTGCGCAAACAAACCTCAGTTGGGCGAGATTTTTAACATTGAGACTAGAAGCTTCTTTCCATAGGCAGCCCAGTTAAATCGCTGCGCGTATTCTCGACACATTGCTGCAGTAATCTGATCTTTATTGGTCAAAACCTCCAATACTCTGTTGGTAAACGAAGCATAATCTCCGGGCGTCACCAATCTACCTGATCTACCATCTTGCACAGCGTCGCTGACACCTCCACAATCAAAAGCAACTGTTGGGACTCCATAGGCAGCTGCTTCTACAGCCACCATGCCGAATCCCTCGACATCACCTTTTACCTCTACCAATGGAAATATAAAGACATCAGCCGAACATAAGAGATACTGCAGCGTAATTTCATCCACCGCCCCGAGCAATCTGACATGTTGATGAAGCCCTGTTTCTTTGAGAGCTGATTTAATTTCTTGTTCTACAGAGATGCTATTTTTACGAAGTGCATCCTGCGGCTCACTCCCGGCAATAAAAAAAAGCGTATCAGGATGATTCCTGATAATTCCCGGCAAAGACTTTCTTATGAAATCCGGCAAACCCTTTCTCGGAATTAGCCTCCCTACAGAAAGCAATATGTTCTCGGAGTCCGTATTCAATCTCTGGCGCGCTTGCTTCTTATCCAATATCAACTCAGGAAAATCAACACCCGGATTAACTACCGTTATCTTGCTCTCAGGCACCCCTTCTTGCAGGGCCAAACGCAAAGTATTCTCGCTGTTGGCAATTATTAAATCCGCGCGTCGCAGAAAGGGAAGAAAAAAATAATGGTAAAGTCGGCTCTGGACAATTAAATCGAGTCCATGCACGAGAATGACGCTTTTACTCCCCACCAACTTAGCCAACCCAACAACAACAGGAGCTACGAGACCACTCCCTCCCAGAATAAGCGCTGGCTTACCAATTCCTGCCAAAAGACTTAGCCCCCTTACGAAACTCATTACCAGGAAAAAGAAGACTGGCTTGATCCGACTCTCTCTAACGCTGTTACTATCTTCAACATACTTGGCGCAACCGGCAGGCCCCACTAGATAAGCATGAAATTCCTCTCTCGTTACGTTATAAGCGTTATATACAAGTCGCTCCATCCCCCCGAGTAATGGTGGAAAATTTCGTGTTACCCATATTAATTTTTTCATCAACGTTCCTGACAAATCTGCAGGGAACACAGCACATTCGCTTATTCCCTAATAAATTACCTCAGACTTCGGCGAGGAGAATATGAAACAGCAAATAAGAAACAAGGGGTTCATAGTCACAGAGAACAGATTAAAGAAGGCAATGAAAATTGAGTCTGTAATTTGCCATCATACGAACACATATCCAATAAAAAACAAGAAAATTCTGGACATTGGATGTGGAAGCGGTGAAATCGTTTCTTATTTTTCCAACAGAAATCAAGCTTACGCCTGTGACGTCAACAATCAATTAAGTGATTGTATAGATAAAAAAATCCATTTTTCAAAGATAACCTCAACCTTGCTGCCTTATGAAAACAATTTCTTCGATGTTGTGATCTCTAACCATGTTATTGAGCATGTGAACAATCAATTGAATCATCTGAAGGAAATCTCGAGAGTCTTGAAACCGAGTGGTATATGCTTTTTCTCTACGCCAAATAGATTCTTCCCAATTGAACCACACTATAAAATTCCCCTCTTACATTATTTACCGGACACTGCTTTCATTTATCTCCTGAAGAAATTCGGGTTATATCACGAGGATCTCAAGCTACTATCCCATACTAGAATGAAAAAACTGTTCAAAGCGACAGGTTTCAATCATTTTGAATATACGGCCAACGTTCTAAAGTACCCCGATAGTTATCATTGGGATGGACCATCACTCAGAAACTTACCATTCAGAATGATTGGGCACCTACAGTTTCTGAGTCAAACAAATATTTTCATACTCACGCTGGCGTCTCATCAAAAAATAGAATGAAAATTATTGATGTTAACCGTCACTCTGGGCTGTACTGACGTTCCCGGACACCGTAATTAAACCATAGCAGTGGCCTGCTCGACCTGCAGGGGAGTTCGATACCCCAAGGTCTGATGCAGTCGCTGCCGATTGTAAAACACCTCGATATA
>CAJXLF010000013.1 GCA_913055805.1 uncultured Salinisphaerales bacterium | reverse complement strand
CTTAAAAGTGCAGCGAATGCAGTGGCGACCGCTAACCTGAAATAAATGCTTTCCCGGAGATTCATGCGAACCTAACGCCTGAGTTAAGGGGCTGGCCTGTAAAGGCCAGTCCCGCCGAAGGCGAACTTGAACGAATTGTTAGGTAGAAGGCGTTTCAACATTGCGTATACTCATTTTCTTTAGTTTGAACGGTTGCCTCTAATACCCTGGCGCCATAAAACAGTACTGTGGCTATATTTAGTGCAAACACAAGAAAGATAGTGGCTACGCCAATATTGAGATTGTATTTGCTTATTAATAACGAGGAGCTTACGGGCACGGCTAAGTTAACAACGAATAACAATAGCGTGGCTGGGAATTTAATGAACGCGACCCTGTAAACTGAATTCGCCCAAAGCAATATAACGATAAAGATTAGTGTTCCAGCGGCAAACAACCACTCTCCTGTTAGAACAAAAGCGCAGAAAAGCATATTAGCCGACACTATTGGATAGGCTGAATATTGCAGATGAGTAGTGTCACTTTTCATTGGCTTTGTAGTGTCCACCTACCTGCTACCTAACGCTAATTCGACCCCACAAATGGGGTTTTATAAATGGACACTTTTGGGGTATAACACCCCAAACGAACCGCTAACTCTTTGATTTTTATCAAAACGAGTTTGGGGAAGTGGACATTAAAAGAAATGACAAACGCGACATGTGGCAGACCTCCTGTTATTCGACTGATCTATAAAAGCTGGAGATGGCTTTACCCTACTCCAAAGGCCGCTGTCTGGGTAGGTTTACCTCAGCTCATCCCGTATCGCCCGGAACACCGCAATGGTCTCTGCCATATTGGGCAGGTAGTCGGGGTCGGCGCTGGTGCGGGCGATGATGAGGTTGTCGGGTTCGGAGACGTAGATGAACTGGCCCCAGATACCGGAGGCGAAGTATTCGCGGTCATGGTCTTTCGGCACCCACCACTGATAACCGTAACCCCGCGGGCCGTAGTTATAGGGTGAGGCACCGGGTTCCAGATGCGGACCGCCGGGGGTGGTGGCTTCTTCCACCCAGCCGATGGGCAGCAGTTGCAAACCATCCCACACGCCTTGCTGCAGATACAGGCGGCCCAGTTTGGCGAAGTCACGCAGCCGGGCGTTGATGCAGCAGAAGGCGATTTCCATACCGTCGGCCGAATCCTCGTCGATGCTCCAGAAGGCATCGGCTTCCATACCCAGGGGTTGCCAGATGCGTTCGCTCAGCAGGTCGGCCAGTGGCTGGTTGTAGACCCGCGTCACCAGCATGCCCAGGGCCTGGGTGTCGATGCTGATGTAGTGATGCACTTCGCCGGACGGCCCGCCGCTCTGGTACTGGCTCATGACCTCGTCGGCACGCTGGCCAAAGATAAACACCTTCCAGAAAAACTGCTGGATGTCGGAAACACGGCTGCCGTAGATTTCATCGAAATCGATGCCCGAGGACATCTGCAAAACATGGCGGATGGGCACGCCGTCGTAACCACTGCCCTTGAGTTCCGGCACATAGTCGCTGATGGGGTCGTCCAGCGACTGGATCAGGCCGTCGCCCAGCGCCATGCCCACCAGTGTGGATACAAAGGATTTGGCCACTGACCAGGAGGTGAAGTTGCTCTCCGCGGTGCCGCCATTCATGTAGCGTTCGTGCACGATGCGGTCGTTCTTGATCACCAGCAGACCGGTGCCGACGACGCGCTGCAGGAAATCATCCAGGGTACGGGTTTCGCCCTCGAATTCGTAGCTGACATCCAGCGGCTGTTCATTGCGCCCGAATTCGAAGCTGTCTTCGCCCGCCTTGATCGGGCGCGAGGGAAAGATACGGTCCAGGTGGCGGAAGTTTTCCAGCCGTTTGCCGGGCGAAAACAGGGAGTTCATGGCCAGCGGGCTGTAGTCGGACCAGGGGCGGATGGCGAACACGGCCAGGGCTATGACCAGAATTGCAAGCACGCTCAGAATCAGTTTTTTCATGGACATTGGCTCCTTGTTTTCTCCTGCTCCCCCTCTCCCCGGCCCTCTCCCGCCGGGGGAGAGGGAGCGCTTCAACGCACCACGAGGTGAGAAGAAGTGATACCGGGCACCTTGCTGCTCAGGCTGCTGCTGGATTCCGGATAAATACGGCGTAGTTCCGGAATGGCGTTTAAGCCTGTTCCTGTTTCACCTTGCGGGCCAGGCGTTTGGCGCCGTAGTTGAACAGGCGGCCTGTCCATTTCACGGTCGTGGTGGGCATGGCCGAAGTGGCCAGACCCCAGGCGTTACCCATGGTACTGGTGATGCGGGCCGGGCGTTTTTCCACCGCTTTCACGATCCACTCGGCGGCGTCGCGCACATCCATCTGGCGGATGTACTTGTAGGCCTTGGTGGGCGCGGTCATGGGAGTTTTCACCAGCGGATAATTAATCGTGGTGATTTGCACACCCTTGTCGGCCAGCTCGGCCCCGACGGAACGCGAAAAGGCGTCCAGCGCGCCCTTGCTACCCACATAGGCGGCATAGAACGGCGTGGGTATCAGGGCCGACATGCTGGACACATTGATAATCTGCCCGCTCTTGCGTTCCAGCATATGCGGCAGCATGAGCAGGGTCATTTGCACGGCACCGAAGTAATTCAGCTGCATGGTGCGCTTGAAGTCGTGGAAACGGTCCAGCGATTCGCGGATGGGACGGCGAATGGAGCGGCCTGCATTGTTCACCAGCACATCGATGGGTGCATGCTCTTCAATAATCTTCCGGGTTACGGCCTCCACCGACGCTTCGTCGGAGAGATCCGCGGCATAGATAAAGGCCTGGCCGCCGAGGTTCTCGATTTCCTTTTGCACCCGCTGCAGTTCGTCTTCGCGACGCGCCACCAGAATAACCTTGGAACCCCGCGTGGCCAGCTTGAAGGCGGCCTCTTCGCCAATGCCGCTGGAGGCGCCGGTAATGACGATGGTCTTGTTCTCGAAATGGGTCGACATGTGTCTCCTCGTTGTCAGTCAGCAGATGGGCAGTCAGAAGGTCGGCGATACAAACAGGGCAATGGTAATGACGTAGCCCGCGGTCCAGACCAGCGTACGCACCGTAGCCCAGTCCGCCAGATAACAGACCAGGTAGGCCACGCGCACGGCAATGAAGGCGATGGCGAGCTGGTCCACCGCAGCCTGCGCCGCGCCGGCCAACTGGGCCACGATCACACCGGCAGCAAAAAACGGGAACGCTTCGAAGCTGTTGAGCTGTGCCCAGTGCGCGCGCTTCTTGTAACCGTCGAGCTTCTCCAGCCATTCGCGGGGATTGTGGTTCTCACGCGGGCCCATCTTGCTGCCGCCCGTGAACTTGGCAATACCCGTGGCCGTGAGCGGCAACAGGCCGGCAATCAATACACACCAGAAAGCAGTTGTCATGGCTGTCGTCTCCCTTATACGCCAAAGACCTAACATAGCGGCATTCGCCGGCACTTAGAACCCTGCATGACAACATGCCCGGCCGGACAACATCGCGCATTACCCTGCACGCCACAGTGTTGGCCGGAAGCGCCAGCCGGTTTGGCGGCCATGCACTTTTTCCGCCATCATGCACAGGGGTGCGGTGTGGGGAGACGAATGAGCGGCGAAGCCCGGGATCATCTGTACCTGTGGAACGGCGTGCTGCTGTATGTCACGCAGGGCGAACACAACAACGACTGGCACAGCCACTATGCGGCCTCCGTGCTGATCTGCCCGGATGCGTCCTTTCGCCTGCAGACCCGGGAACAGGAGCACCAATGCCAGGTGGCTGTGCTCGCGCCCAATACCGAAAATCGCATTGATGTGCAGGGCCGGCTGCTGGCCCTGATGGTGGACCCGGACAGTGCCGCCTATCTTCCGCTGGCCAGCTACCTGGATGGCGCCGCGGCGGTGACAGTTGATGATCTATCTTCCGGCGCCCTGCTCAGGCAGGTTTCACAGCTGTTTGAACGGTCGCCGGATCAGGCAACAGCTCAACTGGCGGTGGACGACATTATCGAAGCCCTGACCGGCCAACGGCCGGCGCCGCAGCCGCGGCATCTGGATGCCCGCATTGTGAACGTGCTGCACCGCATTCGCGACGCCCTGCCGGAGGAGATTCCGGTGGAAACCCTGGCCGAAGAGGTGGAGCTGTCGCGCTCGCGGCTGCTGCATCTGTTCAAGGAACAGCTCGGGCTGCCCATGGGCCAGTACCTGTTGTGGCGACGGCTGTATGAATCGGTGCGGCTCTGGGACGAGGGCATGAATATGACCGATGCCGCGCATGCCGCCGGTTTCTATGACCAGTCGCATTACACCCGCACCATGCGCCGCATGCTGGATGTAACCCCCTCGGAGGTGGCGCGTAATCCGCAGCTGAAGATTCACCATGGCTGGCGCGACATGGCAGATATGCCAGAATGAAGCCATGACTGTGCCTGACTATCTGAGTCCCTTTCTGGTCGGCGTTGCCGAGCTGACGGCCACGGTGCTGCTGATCTGGGCCGGTATCCGCCTGACCGACCGCCTGCTGCCGGAAGACAACGGCAAGGACGAGCACCATCATCGCTTCAAGCGGCAGCTGATCAAGATGCTGGTAACCGCTACCGGCCTGCTGGTACTGATTATTGTGCTGCCGGTGTCAGACACGCTGCGCGGCCAGTTGCTGAGCCTGCTGGGACTGGTGCTCACCGCCATGATCGCCCTGGGTTCCACCTCGTTTGTGTCGAACGCCATGGCCGGCATCATGCTGCGCTCGGTGAACAACTTCCGCCCCGGCGACTTTGTAAAAGTGGGCGACCATGCCGGCCGCGTGTCAGAGCGCGGCCTGTTCCACACCGAGATCCAGACCGAAGACCGCGACCTCACCACCCTGCCGAACCTTTATCTGGTGCAGCAGCCGGTCACCGTCATCCGCGCTTCGGGCACCTTCATCTCGGCCAGCGTTTCCCTGGGTTATGACGTGCCGCATGAAACGGCCAAGGCCAAGCTGCTGGAAGCCACCGAGCGGGCCGACCTGGAGGAAGGCCTGGTGCGCATTTCCGACCTGCTGGATCACGCCGTGCAGTATCGGGTTTACGGCTTTCTGACCGATACCAAGAAAGTGCTGCTGGCCCGCTCACGTCTGCGCGAGAACATTCTCAACGTGCTGCACGAGGCGAATATTGAAATTACCTCGCCCAGTCATATGTTCCAGCGGCGCCTGGAAGATGCGGACAAGGCCATTCCGGAAACTGTGGTACAGAGCCCGACGGCCAGGCCACAGGAAGACAGCAAGGAAGAACTGATCTTCGACAAGGCCACGCAGGCCGAGAAAACCGAGACCCTGCGTGCCCGGCGTGACGAACTCAAGCAGGAACTGCAGGACAACAAGGACGGCGATAAGAGCAAGCGCCTGGAACGCGACATCGAACATCTGGACCGTCTGCTGGAAGCCCGCGCCACCCAGAAGAAGGAAGAGCGCTAGAGCCGCCATGGCCGAGAAACATCAGGGGCCGAAACGCCGTAATCCGCTGCACGACCACCCCCTCATGAAGAAGGGTGGCAAACACGAAAAGACCCGCAAGGCGCAGCGGCGCAGCCAGAAAGTGAAAGACGGCAAGCTGCCGGATTAAAAGAATCTATCCACAGATTTCACAGATTACACCGATTAAAAAACTCTCTGAAAATTGCGCCATGTATGCAGAGATTTCTTCGTATCTTTGAGTACGTATTCCCTCTTTGAAATCCGTGTAATCTGTGCAATCTGTGGATCACCCTTATTTCAGCAACAGCACGATCCCGCAGAACACCAGCAGTACATTGATGGCCTTCTTGAACAGGGCCTCGTTGATGTAGTGATGTGCCCACTCGCCCAGCAGAATACTGAACGGCAGCACCGCCGCCAGGATGCCTATGCGTGGCAGAGCCTCGATGGTGAGCTGGCCGGACATGACATAGGACGTGACCAGCACCGAGGCTAACACACCCCACACCAGGGTGAGGGTGCTGCGGAAAACACTCTTCTCGATTGACTGGCTGTTCAGCGCATACACCAGCACCGGCCCGCCGGTGGCGAAAATGCCATGCACCACGCCGGCCGCCAGCGTCCACGGCAACAGGGGCACATTGCGCACCACCGCAGCGTTACGCAACAGTTCGCGGCCCGCCAGAAACACGATCAGCACTCCCAGTGCATATCTCAGCACCTCGGCATTGAGGCTGTAGAACAGCACCTGGCCGGCCACCATGCCCAGCCCCATACCGGGCAGAATCTTCTTCAGGAACAACGACCAGTCAATATGGTCATGATGCCTGGCCAGCAGATAGATCGAGAGCAGCACCACCAGCGGCACGAACCAGTTCAGCAACACGTCGACCGGATAGAGCAAGGCGCCCAGGGTCATGGAAATAACCAGCGCACCGAAACCGGTGGCGGTTTGGGTGAAGAAGGCGAAGAAGACAATCAACGCAATGATGTAGAACGAGGTTTCCATGTTTATTCTCTAGATCATTTTCTTTAGGTCATTCCAACGGAGTGAGTGAAACGAGCGATTGGAGGAATCTCAAAGCCTGAGATCTCTCCATTCCGGCGCTTCGCGCCTGCAGTCGAGATGACGGTATTCAAGCATATTCCTCTCCCACCAGGGGAGAGGGGGAAACAGGCCAACTCCATCAGATTGCCGCGCCGTCTTCGGCGGCTCGCAATGACAGGATAACGGCAGTTAAAACTCAGACTGTAGCGGGTTTGCCTGCCGGCTGAACGGCCGGCGAATCCAGCGCCGGCAGGAAGCGGCCGTAACCCTGCGCCTTGCCCAGATCATCGGCGTAACCCTCGGCAAGTGTATAGGCGACGCGGCCATTGATCAGCACCGCATCCACGGCCCGGTCGTTACGGTTCACCAGCCGGTCCATGCCGAAGGCCGGGAACGGCGCGTCGGCCATGCCCCAGACTTCGTCGGTCAGCCCCTCGGGGTTGATCACCACTACGTCAGCACGGTCGCCTTCACGGATATGGCCGGCATCGATACCGAACCAGTCGGCCAGCTCGCCGGTGAGGCGATGCACGGTGCGCGCAATGCTCATGAACGGCTGCCCTTCCAGCTCGGCGTCATGCACATATTTGAGCATGCAGATCGGGAAGTTATAGGACGCCAGATTCTTCAGATGCGCGCCGGAATCGGCAAAGCCGACCTGTACCTGTGGGTTCGCACAGAGCTTGCGCATGACATCTACGCGCTCGCCGGCGAACTGGATACCCCATCGCAGCTGCTCCTTGTACAGCACCGCCAGGTCGAGGAAGGCGTCGACCGGATCCTTGCCCTGCTCGGCGCCAATCTCGGCGAAGTTCTTGCCTACCAGGTTCTGATCCGGGCATTCCACCACCCAACCGTCGGAGAAGTCGCGGTGCCACAGGCCTGCGGTGAGCATGGACTTCATGTTCTGTCGGATAGTCTCGCGGAACTCGGGCTTGGCCGCCTCGACGTAGGGCTGCTCGGGGTCCTTCATGTCGCGCAGGATGCGTGCGTCGGCCAGCTCACCGAAGGAGTTGAAATCCAGGCCATAGGCATAGACCACGAACGGCGATGGCAGGAACTGCCAGCGCCAGTTGGCGCGCAGGATGTTGTTGGCGATCCAGCCACCCAGCGGCCCGAACCTGTACAGCCAGGGCTGGGACTTGAGATCCAGCACGGTGAGCAGAGAAATCTTCAGCGCCTTGCGGAACCAGCCGATGGACTCCCAGAAGAAGGCAAAGATATTGATCTTGCCGACAGCGTCCGGCGCCGACTGCAGGATGCGGCCGCGGCGGCGCAGGATCCGGTGCAGGCGGCGGTATTCACTCCAGCTGGCATAGGTGGAAGGCAGCGGCTTGGCCCAGGCACGGTCGCCGTCGAGCCGGTCCAGTTTGGTGGTCATGGAGGACATGCCCATGAAGCCGGCATCCAGCGCCTCTTCCAGTTTTTCCTCCATCTGCCGCAGTTCGTCTTCGCTCGGTTTCTCACCAGATACGGAACGCACCAGGCCCATGACCGAGGCGCGGATATCCGAATGCCCGATGAAGGCAGCCAGGTTGGGACCCAGCGGATGGTTTTCGACAAAGGCCCGGAACTCCGCGCCCGAACGCCAGGTCTTGCGCGCTTTAAGCAGCGGCAGCACCTGCTCGCGCGGCACCGCTTCCACCCGGGTAAACAGGTCGGAGCAGTCTTCGGCTTCCGCACAGATCATGCTGATGGAACAGATGCCGGTCATGACCGTGGTCACGCCGTGACGCACCGATTCGGACAGCTCGGGCGCGGCGATGATTTCGGCATCGTAATGGGAATGCGGCTCGATAAAGCCGGGCGTGACCCAGCGGCCACTGGCATCAATCACCCGCGGGCAGCCGGTTTCATCCAGGGGTTCGGCACTGACCTTGGCAATACGGCCCTGGCGAATACCTAAATGGCGAACAGCCCCGGAATCGGGGCTGTTATCGCCGTGGCCGTCAAAGTACTGGCCATTCTTGATTATGACATCGTAGGTCATGGGTTTCTCCTGCCCCCAACCTTTGAATCATCATCCGGGGCCTCACTTGGACGCCTGACCAGTTTTGGGGATAGCGCGGCTTGCAGCAATGACAATATAGCTCAGGCGATTGATAATTTGCCTCAAAATATCGCCATACTGTGCGTAGTGAAACTCAACTGGACTCAGCGATACTCGCCCGGCGTCACCCCCGACCAGCGCTTGAAGGCATGATGAAAGGCTGACACCTCGGCATAACCGAGCAGGAAGGCGATTTCGTCCAGGCTATTGCTGCCCTCGGCCAGCAGTTCGCGCGCCGCCTGGAAACGCACTTCATCGAGCAGGGCCTGAAAGCCGGTGCCGGCCTCCGACAAACGGCGTTGCAGCGTGGCCCGACTCAGGCCGCAGTCAGCGGCCACATCCACCACCGTGGGCGACTTGCCCAGCAGGCGGCGGCGGATACACTCGCGCACCCGCACCACGATATCGCCCTCGGTGGCCAACGCACGCAGTTGCCGGTCGGCCTGGTTCTTCATCAGCTCCAGCATCTGCGGGTCGGCATAGGCCACCGGCAAATCGAGAAACTCACGGGCAAAGGTGATACTGGTTTCGAACTGGTTGAACCGCAGCTCGGCCTGACCGAAGGCCTGCCGGTAGACCTGCATGACCTCTTCCGCAGGTTCGGGATAACGGAAGGTCAGTTGCCTGAGATAACGCGGCCCCAGGTCCTCACCGCCGACCAGAAAACCCGACAGCCGCAGCAAGGCCGTCAGCAGGTACTCGACCATGGGCCGATTCGCCTCGGGGTCGGCTTCGGGATCACGCCGGAAGTGCAGCACGCCCAGCCCCTCCGGGCTGCGTTCGGGATACAGCAGGATGGCGTCGAACACCAGACGATTGAAGCGTTCCAGCAACTGGAAAGCCTGCCCCACCGTAGCCGCGTTGCTCAACACGTAGCCGAGCACGCCGAAGGCCAGGGGGTCGGCCCGCCGCCCGACTTTCAGCGCCAGCGCAGGATCGGCCGTTACCTGCAATGCATCCAGCCACAGTTGGCGCACGGCGCCTTCCGTCACCCGCGCCAGCGGGTCATTCAGCCAGGCCGGCTGCACATCGTGTTCAAGCAGGAACGCGTCGGCATCCAGACCGCGTTGCTCCAGCACAACGGCCAGCGGCTGCAATACTCGCGCGGCGGCGGTGACTTCAGAGGCCATGTATACCGTCATCCCGCGCCTTGTAAGGCTCTCCCCGCGAAAGCGGGGACGGGAGTCCAGACGCCGGAAAGCATGGATTCCGGATAAATGCTCTGCATTTTCCGGAATGACGGCTGAAATGACCGGCTCACGGCACCAGCACGACCTTGCCGATGTTCTTGCGCGCCTCAATATAGCTGTGCGCCTCGCCCGCCTTTTCGAAGCTGAAGGTCTGGTCCACATGCGGCCGCACCCAGCCTTGTTCCACACCCTGCACCAGCACCGCCATCCACTCACGGATCTTGTGCACTTCGTGCCAGAGATGCCCCATGTTCACGCCAAACACGCCGCGGTTTTCGTTCATCAGGAAAATGGGATGGAAGAACGGCGTACCAAAGAGAATCTTCAGCAAACGGGTCTTGCCGAACAGCCCGGATTCGGTGGCCACGGAAATGCCGAACATGCCCAGCCGACCGGTGGAACGCAGCGCCTTGTAACTCTTCTTCCAGTGTGAACCACCCAGCGGATCGGTAATCAGTTCCACGCCGCGGCCTTCGGTCAGGTTCTTCAATTCCACCGCCCAGTCTTCACGCCGGTAATCGATGGCATGATGCAGGCCACGCTTGCGCAGGAACTCATGCTTGCCCGAGCTGGCCGTGCCGTAGATGGTGGCGCCGATATGGCTGGCGATATCAATCGCCGCCAGGCCCACGCCACCACCCGCGTTATGCACAAGCACCGACTCTTCGGGCCTGAGCGCCCCCATCACCACCAGCAACTGCCATGCGGTGAGGTAGTTCACCGGAATGGCGGCGGCCTGCTCATGAGTCAGCGAAGCAGGCTTCTCGAACACCTGATCCACCGGCACCACAATGACATCGGAATAACCGCCAAAGCGGGTCAGGCCGAATACGTCTTCACCGATCCATCCGGAATCGACGCCTTCGCCCACCGCATCCACCACGCCGGAGAATTCATAACCCACCACGCAGGGCAGCGGCGGCGCATCCGGGTACAGACCCTGACGCGCCAGGATGTCGGCAAAGTTGATGCCGCTGGCGGATACCCTGACCCGCAGTTCGCCCTTGCCGGGCTGCGGATCTTCGGACTCCCGTACTTTCAGCTTGTCGGGACCACCGGCGCCGGTAATGTAAATCTGTTTCATGTTTTCTCCCTCCCGTGCAGCGCCAGATAAGCGCTAGACACCACATTCAAATAACACAAACGGGCAGGCATGCGGATCCAGCCCGGCATCGCGCAGCGGACTGACCAGATCCGGCCGGCTGACGGTGGCGAACCCGGCCTGCCGCAGAGCCGCCTCGGCTTCCTTGCGGTTTTCGTGCAGGTTTTCATCGACACGCCGCCCCACCAGCATACTCACGCCCTTGACGCCCAGACGACCGGCCGGCGAAGCCGGCAGCACACGCTGCCGCGGCCAGCATTCCATCAGGTAACGGCTGTCCGGCGCGGCCATTTTCATCAGGGCAACGATGTTTTCCCAGGCGCGCTGTTTCTCCGCCATGTTGAGATAGTCCATCAGACCCTCGGTAATCACCATCAGGGTCTGGTCGGGCGTCGGCTTGAGCGGCAGGCGTTCGATAAAGTCGCGGGCAAGAATATCTGTTTCCGCCAGATGGTAATTCGGCGGCAGGCGCAGCGACTGAAGACGCTTGCGCTTGGCCGCGACCATATTGGGCAGGTCCAGTTCGAGGTAGCGGGTACGCGCCCAGCGCCGGGCATAGGTCAGTCCGCGCGGCGACAGCCCGGCAGCCACTTCAATCACCATATCCGGCACCGTCGCATCCAGCCGCTCTTCAAAGGCCCGGTGACGAATAAACAGATAACGATGGAAGTCCTTCATGTACGTGGGCAGTACCGGGCCCAGATATTTCTGGACCATGTCGCCGGCGGTGTACATCAATCGTCCAAGGCGGTGGTCGAAATGCTCGGCATTCTCGAAACTGCCAGCGCGCCAGGCCTGGGCCGTGTACAGAGCCGTGGGCCCTACCCGGGTATTACCTTGCATGTGTTTTCCTGATGGCGGGTGCATCCAATCCACAGGCATGTTGCCCAAGGGCCAGGGCGGCGGCAACTGTCATGGTGACTGCAGAGCAGGAGTGCTAACGTATTCACAGGCAGTTCTTGCCCGTATTGCAGGTGTGATATGTCGCAGAAAAAGAAGTTGGTGGTCCGGGTCGCCCGCATTGCCGATGTGAAGGCGATCCGCAAACTGGTATCCAGCGTCTACCAGGAACTGGAACCCTATACCCCCGCCCAGTTGCGCGGGCAGATCAACAACTACCCGGAGGGGGTCCTGGTCGCCGAATACGAAGGCGAGGTGGTGGGTTACTGCGCCAGTATCCGCCTGCCGCCGGAACGCGTGCTGCAACCCCACACCTGGCAGGAAATCACCGGCGACGGTTACGGCTCCACCCACGACCCGGATGGCGACTACCTTTACGGCTACGAAGTCTGTGTCGATCCCAAATACCGGGGCCTGCGCATCGGCCAGCGCCTGTACCGTGAACGCCGCGATCTGTGCACCTCGCTGGGACTGGAAGGCATCGTCTTTGGCGGCCGCCTGCCTGGACTCAAGCGGCGCCTGAAGCAGGCAGGCAGCGCTGATGCCTATGTGGACAAGGTCAAGCGCAAGGAATGGCGCGACCCGGTGCTCAGCTTTCAACTGGGCCAGGGGTTCGAACTGCTCGGCGTACTCAAGGGCTACCTGCCCTCGGATCGCGATTCACTGGGCTATGCCAGCCACCTGATATGGCGGAATCCCAACTACCGTGAGCGCCTGCCGGGCGAGGGCCATGCCCATCTGCACATGCCGGACACGGTACGGGTCGCCACGGTTCAGTATCTGCAGCGCCGCATCAAATCCTTTGACGATTTCCGTGATGTGGTGACCTACTTCGTGGGCGAAATCGCCACCAACCGCTGCGACTTCATCCTGTTTCCGGAACTGTTTACCGTGCAGCTGCTGTCGATCAGCAACAAGCCCATGGAACCGGCCGAGGCGCTGGTGACATTGACGCAATACGATGATGAATTCCGCAACCTCATGGCCGACCTGGCCATCAAGTTCAATATCAATATCATCGCCGGTTCACACCCGAGCCGGAATGAGCGGGGCCAGGTCATCAATACCAGTTATATCTTCCTGCGCGACGGCTCGGTGCATCTGCAGCCCAAGATTCACCCGACCCCGGCGGAACGCCACTGGTGGAATATCCACGGCGGCAGTGAACTGCATGCCATCGATACCGACTGCGGCCCCATCGGCGTGCTCATCTGTTACGACAGCGAGTTCCCGGAGCTGGCGCGCCATCTCACCAACCAGGGCGTGAATATCATTTTCGTCCCCTTCTCCACCGAGGACCGGCAGGGTTATCTGCGGGTGCGTTACTGCGCCCAGGCCCGCGCCATTGAAAATCAGTGCTACGTGGTCACCGCCGGCAATGTCGGCAACCTGCCGCGCGTGCACAACATGGATATTCATTACGCCCAGAGCGGCATCTTTACACCCTGCGACTACCCCTTCCCGCCCGACGGCATTGCGGCCGACACCACACCCAATGTGGAAATGGTGGCCATTGCCGATCTGCGCCTGGATGTACTCAAGGAGGCCCGCAACAGCGGCACTGTGCTGAACCTGCTGGACCGCCGCCATGATCTTTACCGCGTGCACTGGCACGGCAAGAGCCGGCGCAGCCAGGCGCCCGAAGCGGAGCCCGGCGTGGGCCCCGACCCCACCTGCGAATAAGGCGGCCCGCAATGGACTTCAACCTGCCCCTGGAAATGGCCAATCAGCCGGATGATGTCACCTGCGGCCCGACCTGCCTGCAGGCGGTATACCGCTACTACGGCGACGATCCACCGATCACCCAGTTGATCGAGGAAGTGCGCATGCTCAAGGAAGGCGGCACCATGGCCGTGTTCCTGGCCAATCACGCCCTGCGCAACGGTTACCGCGCCACGATCTACACCTATAACCTGCAGCTGTTCGATCCCACCTGGTTCGATGAATCCGTTTCACTGCATGAGAAGCTGGCCGAACAGGCGCGTTACAAACTGACGCCGAAGCTGCAGGTGGCTACCCGCGGCTATCAGGAATTCCTCAGCCTGGGCGGCGAACTGCGGTTCCATGACCTGACCCCGCAGCTGATTCGGGATTATCTGCAGCGCGATATCCCGATCCTCACCGGCCTGAGCTCGACCTATCTCTATCACGCAACCCGCGAGATTCCCGAAACCAACCGCGACGATGACATCCGCGGGGAGGTCTGCGGTCATTTCGTGGTTTGCTGCGGCTATCACCATGAAAGCGGTGACGTGTTGATCGCCGACCCCTGGGCGGAACATCCCTTCGGCGAGCAACCCAAGTACGCTGTGAGTATGGAACGGCTGCTGGGTGCGATCCTGCTCGGCGTGATCACCTATGACGCCAATCTGCTGATTATCGAACCGGAACTGAAAGACGCGGCCTGAGGCGCTACAGCGGCTGCACCATGGATTCCAGCCGCCCCTGTGCCTGCCACTCTTGCCAGTCATCGGCCATGCGCTGACATTCACTGATAGCTGCCTGCCAGTCGCGCAGGCGGGCGGCATTGTCCTTGCCGTAGAAGGCGAAGTCCTTGCGATCCGGCACCTTGCCGTTGGGCAGCCGCGCCAACAGCGCCGGCGAAGGCGCCAGCAGCACGGTGTGATCCAGATGCTGCGGCTGGCGGCTCTTGAACCAGCGGTCGAACCAGCCGGGAATCACCCGCTCGCTGAAATGCGGCAACAGCGTGAGCCCCCTGGGCGCGGCCAGCGGCAGGTCCATGTGATAGTCAATCAATCCGCCATCGCGATGCGTGCCCGGCGGGCTGCCGGGAATATTCCTGACCGGGGCGATCACCAGGGGAATGGCGGCCGTGCCCAGCAAGGCGGCCTGCAGCCTGTCGGCATCGAGTTCCACATGATGCGTGACAAAACCGTCCGCTGCGTAGTGCGCAGGCGCGTCCGGCACATGAAACAGCACCCGCTGCACACAGCGGGCAAACAGGCTCCTGGACAGAGCATTGGCGGTGATGATCTTGATCAGACCCAGCGACTGCAGCAGCGGCTGTTCCATGCCCAACAGGCCATGACACAAGGTGGTTACCACGTTCAGCCGCAACCGCCGGCTGGCCAGAATCTGCGCGGGCGCGTCGCCATCCACAAACTGATCGAGGATACGCGCCGCCTCGGCGGCGATCTCCCGCGCATCCGGTTTTTCGCTGTAGGACTGTTGCAGGTAGGCGGTTTCGAACTTTTCTATGGCCGCCACCGGATCATCCTGGGCAACGCAGGCCAGACGCCAGGCGCCAATGGAAGAGCCGATACCGGTCAGGGGTTCATCCGGTGTGGCCAACCAGTCGCCAAACAGCACACGGTCCAGCCGGTTCAATGCCAGCCACTTGGGCCCGCCGGCCGCAGCCGCTACGTGGCTGAACAGTCCGGGATGCAGGCCTTCGTCCTGAATGCGTTTACGCGCGGCCGCACCGGCGCGGATCACCAGACCCGGCGCCGGGTCCTGTATATGTATGTCTGTCATTGTTTGCGTTTATTTCATGGGCAGCGAAGCCGCAAAAGCCACGCCGCGTTCTATCCAGGCCTGCAGGGCCTCGTCATCATCAATGCCGTCGGGATCCACATAGACGAACCCCTTCAGCGGCCGGCCGGTAAAGTCCATGGGTCTCACGTGGGGCTCATTCAGGGCAGCGTCACAGGCCTCTGCCCCGACCCTCACCATGAGCACATCGTTCACCACACCCACGCACATGTTACCGCCCAGCAGAAAGGCGATACCGCCGAACATTTTCTTTTCGGTAATGTCCTCGCGGAAAGCCAGCACATCGCGGATGCGTTCGGCCAGACCCTCATCGTAAGACATGCAACTATTCCGTTCAGTGCACCGTGCCGGCCTGCGCCTTGCCCAGACGCCGTTCCAGCTGCTGCGCCACAATATCAAAGGTCTGATAACCCATGGTGATCATGCGCAGGCGTTCGCCGGTGTCCGCAATCAGGCAGGGGAAACCCATGACGCCGCACTGTTCCTTGCGTTCGAAGTCCGCCGCGGTACGCAGGCGGCCTTGGTCGGACGCCCAGCTGCTGTGGAAGCCTTGCGCATCAACACCCTGCTTCACAGCCAGCTCCACCAGCAGCTCTTCATCCTTGATATCCCGCGCCTGGGCGTAAAAGGCCTCCTGCAGATCATGCAGGTAATCCAGCGCCCTGTCCGGCTGCAGCTCACGCAACGCCACCACCGCGCGGCAGGCCGGCTCGGTGTCGTAGACAAAGCCTTCCGGCAAGGCGCCGTCGAAACGAAAAGTCTGGTCGGTGGTGGCCGCCACCTGATGCCAGTGATGCTGCACATAGTCACGCAGCTGCGGTGTTATGCCGCGCGTTTCGCCGGCTCGCAGACCGCCCATGACCACTTCCACCGGATAGGGCAATTCGTCCCGCACCCGCTGGATAACCGGGGCAAAACCCCAGCACCAGGAGCACATGGGGTCGGCGAAGTAGATCAGGCTGGCCATCCGCGTTATTCCTCCGGAATAAAGCCGACGAGGTGAATCCAGCTGCCCCGATCCTGATGCGGCATGGTAAGACAGGGGCCGGTGATGCCGGTCAGCGAACAGACATCGGAACGCGGGTGAATGCGTTTGTAGTCTGCGGGGTCCGCACTTGCGCCATAGGTCGCTTCCAGCGTCACCAGGCTTTTGGCCACGATGTCCCGCAGGAATTCATCGCGGCTCATACCGTTCAGGAAATCATGCTGCAGCGGTATCGACGACACAGACGGCTGCAGCGCCTTGAGCGCCAGATTCTCCAACCGCTTGGCGTCATGCGGATGATTACCATGACGTGACAGGCTGTCATACCACTCTGCCGGCAGCAGCGATTCGAATACCTCGGCAACCATGGTCTTCATCATGACGTCGAAAATGGTTTCGCCGGGCCGGTCGCGGGCGACTTCATCATTGATATCAATATCGGGGTTGTAATGATCACCATCCCAGGCCGCCACGATGTCCAGCAATTGCTGCTGCTTGGCAGTCAACTCCGCATCACCGCTGATGGATACAAACAGCGGCTGGAAGGCACGGGCGCGCGGATCATGCAGACCGATCTCGCGATCCAGCGCCGCCAGATCCTCGAAAGTGAAATCATTCCTGGCCGCCAGCAGGGTCTGCCAGTTCACCACCCGGGATTCGGGGCCGGCCGGCAGGCTGTCGGCATCACCGCCCACCCCCTCACCCCAGCCGAGTGCAGGTTTGTTGTTCCAGTTGGCAATCCAGCCCTGATCCGGATTGATGCTCTTGGGCAGCTCATCAAAACCGAGCAAACCCAGATGGTCGAAACTGCCATCACCCGGCAGGGGCAGGCGCTGATCGCCACCGGCATGGCGGCGTGGATGCAGGCCCGGATGGTAGTAGGCGATATTGCCGGCCGCATCGGCGTACATCAGGTTTTCGTTCCAGGTCGCCACTTTCATGGACTCATGAAACTCGTCGAAGGTACGCACTCGATTCCAGGTCAGTACAGCTTCCACGGTTTCCACTTCGCGTTTCCACATGGCGTACTGCACCGAACGCGCATGTATGCCATCGGCGCTGCGGGCCACCACCGGCCCATGCACGGTACGGCAGACCTCTTCGGTGACACTGAAGATCGGCGGCCCGACAGGCACGCCCACCGCCGGATCGGTGGCCCGGTAGTTCACCACTTCATCGCGGCACTCCATGTCCCGGGTTTCGCCGTCGTGGACATACTTGCGGGGGTCGCCATCGGCCAGGGTTTCAATGAAACTGTCGATGGTCTTGGATTCGCCGGTGGTCAGGGCCCAGGCGGTCTTGTCGGTGTAGCCGATGCCCACCACCGGCAGGCCGGGCACGGTGGAACCGCGGGCGTCGTAGCCACCGCCATGCACTTCCAGTTCGGCCAGCTGACTGGGATAGGCATAGCCCAGCTGCGGGCCGTTCACCATCAGGGTGGAACCATCCGCCGTCTTGCTGGCATCAATCACTGCCTGATAGGAAGCGCTGGTTCGTTGCGGCAGGCGGGGCGCCTCGCGCAATGCTTTGGCGACCAGCTTCGGATCCACCGGCCATTTCAGGTCTTGCGGCAATTTCACTGAAATCGGCGAGGGCTCGGGCGCATGCCCGGTACCGGGGCCAAACTGAAGATCCAGCGGCAAGGTGGCGGCATAGTCGGCCATGGCTTCGAACACGGCATCGCGCTGGGCGGGTGGCGTACCGATGTTGCTGAATTCGCCGTCCGGCACGGTGACGGCTGCTTTGCGGTCATCCACCCAGAGCACGTCCTTGAAGACGCGTCTGCCGGCTTCCTTGCCCAGTGCGGTTTCCAGTTCCCGCAGCGCCTTGACGTTATCCATCTCGCGCCCGCCGGAGGAGGCCACCAGGCGCGTCATCAGTACGCCCGCCGCCAGAATATCGGCAATGGTGATCGGCTGTGGCTGGGAGGTCAGGAGAACATACTCGACCGGCAGCAGGGTGGGATTGCCATTGACCTCGGCAATACGCGCATTGGCACCGTCACGATAGGCGGTCGCTGCCGTCTGCGCCTGTTGCGACAGGCCGTCATACATCTCCATGTACTCGGCCTCGGTGTAGGTCAGCACCCGCGTCTGGATATCGGCCGGCACATCGCCCGGCCCGGTCAGCTCGGCCAGCGTGCCGCGTGCGGTGCGGCGTACGCCATCCAGCAGAAACAGCCGGTCTTCGGCCATGGCATAGCCGGCGCCGTACCAGACGTCAGCCGCGGTATCGCCATAAACGACGGGCACGCCAAAGGGGTCACGATAAATACGCACGCCTTCCTTCGGTTCAAACGGGGTCAGGCCGGTAATGTCGAGAAACCCGCCCGGCTTGAACTCGGAATTCCAGTACATCTCGCGCTGGTCATCGATATGCGGACCGAAGTCGCCGGGCGCGCCGGTAAGTGTGCCGGTGACCTGTCCCTGCACCGAAACATGCCCGGACTGACCCGGCGGCAGGATGTTGACCACCTGCATGCGGGTGTTGCTGTTGCCCTGGCCACCTGACTCTGAATCGTCATCGGAATCAGAACCGCAGCCACTGACCAGGACGAGTCCGGCGGCCACTAACAGATATTTAAGAATGTTCTCTCGCACTGATGTCTCCTGCACTCTATGCTTTTAATCTTTGGGTCCCTTCGCCCCGGGGCACTGCCGGACATAGTAGCAACGAACCGCCAGTGAACACAGAAACCCGTGGCCATGGAGTGGTCATTAAAAAATGCTAGGCTTGAGGACTACACCTTGTATAAAGAGGACTTAAGCATGAGCAATCGCTGGACCATGCAGGACATACCGGACATGACAGGCAAGACCGCCGTCATCACCGGCGCCAACTCGGGCCTGGGGTTCAACACCGCCCGCGGTCTGGCTGGCAAGGGTGCGAAAGTCATCATGGCCTGTCGCACGGCAGCAAAGGCTGAAAGCGCCCGTGACGATATCCTGCGCGAGTTTCCTGACGCGGATCTGGAAATCCGTGAACTGGATCTTTCCAATCTGGGTTCGGTACGCGGCTTTGCGCAGGGCCTGATTGACGACGGCATCCAGCCGGACCTGCTGATCAACAATGCCGGGGTCATGGCCGTGCCCTATAACAAAACCGCGGACGGATTCGAAATGCAGATGGGCACCAATCATCTGGGCCATTTTGCCCTCACCGGACTGCTGCTCGATCACATGGCCGAAGGCGGCCGCATCGTCAATGTCGCCAGCATGGCGCATAAGTGGACACCGGCCATCGACTTCGAAGACCTGAACTGGGAACGGCGCAAATACCGCCGCTGGCAGGCCTATGGCGACAGCAAGCTCGCCAACCTGCTGTTCACCTTCGAGCTGAACCGCCGTGCCGCCAAGGCCGGCAAACCGGTCACTGTGGCCGCCGCGCATCCGGGTTATGCCGCCACCCATCTGCAATTCGTAGCCGCCGAACAGAAGAAGTCCAGGGTTGAAAAGATCATCATGGATTTCGGCAATGCAGTGTTCGCCCAGCCCGCCGACATGGGCGCCCTGCCCAGCCTCTATGCCGCCACCGCCGGGGATGTTGATAGCGGCGACTACATCGGACCCGGCGGCTTTCAGCAGATGCGCGGCTACCCGCGCAAGGTGGGTTGCCGCAAACAGGCGCGCAGCGAGCGTCTGGCGCAGAAGCTGTGGACGCTGTCGGAAGATGTCACCGGGGTGCGTTATCTGGATTAGTCCGTGTTACCCGGCCGGTGCGCTACCGGAGTCAAGTCTCTCCTGATCTTTGGCGGCGTCCTGCTCACCGCCTGTGAGCAGGCGCCCGCCTGCCGTATCGACGCCAGCGTCGCGGACAGCCGCCAGGCCAATGCCGGCTGCCTCATCAAACAGAACGGGCAACTGCTGGTAGTGGAACATCACAATGGGCGCCTGGGCTTCCCCGCCGGCACAGGTGACCGCAATGAAAGTGCGCAATGCACGGCGCACCGCGAAACCTGGGAGGAAACCGGCCTGGATGTTGAGGTCGGCGCTTTATTGCGCAGTTTCGACAACGGCTTCCGGCTGTACGCCTGCCATACGACACAGGTTGCCGGTGAAGCCGTATCACGTCCCTGGCAAGTCTGGCGAGAAATCAGATCTGTCCATTGGCTGGACCCGGCCAGCATTACTGCTGACCGCTGGCGTTACCCGGAACAATGGCCACAGGTACGCCTCCTGTTCGACACACTGCCCTAGCTACGGCGCGCCACCTTGTCGGCCAGAATGGAAATCAGTATGCCGAGCATCATGTAGCCCACGATCACTTCCAGCATCACGAACACCGCCGCAGTACGCGTGGCCGGCGTGATGTCTCCGAATCCCAGGGTGGTGAATGTGACCACGCTGTAATACATCACTGTGAAGAAACTCCAGCCCAGCTCTGACACATTGAATGCCTGCGGGCCCAGCCCGTAGTAGACCAGCCCGAACAGAATCGAAATCAGCGCACAGACCACCAGCACACGGGGAATGGAGCGGCCACAATCGGTCAGCGCCCACCACAGCAGATACAAACGCGGATTGGCGCGACGGAATTCATCGATAAAGTCCTGATCCTGCGCAAAACGCCGGAACAGCGGATTGCCATGGCAGTTGGTAATGCGAATACCGTTAAAGCGGGTGCTGCGATCATATTTCACGCCCTTCACGATAGCGCGGTCGAAGTCCGTGCCGTAAAGGCTGGCGCCACGGAAATCGGCGTCGCTCAGGTCAGCCCGTTCCAGCACTGCTTCGTCGAGTTCCGCGCCACGCAGATCGACAAGCCGCATATGCGCACCCGGCAGACGAGCGTAGGTCAGCTGAACACCACGCAAATCCGCCTGATCCATATTCGCCGATTCCAGATTGGCGGCCTTCAGCCTGGCCCGCATGAGACGGGTCTTGCTCAGATCAGCACCCGAGAAATCGGCAAATTCGAGTTCACATTCCCGCAGGTCTGCAGCCGCCAGGTTCTGCCCCGCCAGACAGAGCCCCGGCATACGCGCGCCACGGAATACGACTTCGTGCAAGTCGGTATCACGCAGGTCGGCGTCGGTCAGGTTGGCGCGCGTGAAATCCGCACCGGCGAGAAACGCCTGCCGCAGCACGGCCCTGGTCAGCTTGCTGCGTATCAGTGTTGCACTACCCAGATCAGCCGCCTCGAAATCGGCATCAGAAAGGTTGGCTTCCGACAGATCGGCGCGATGCAGGAGCGCGTGCCGTAACCGGCAGCCGGACAGGTCCGCCTGCCTGAAATTGACCCAGCGCAGGTCCTGCCCCTCCAGATCAAGGCCACTCAGATCTACAAGGCTCAGATCAGCTCGGCAACCCGCATTGAACTTGCTCTCCAGCCACTCCCGATGCGCCGTCAAGCGGATTTCAAGCTCAGCGGCGGTAAGCTGTTCTCTGTCCATTTGCGGACTCCCGAATGTCTCTCAACCCCATACACTCACTCCGCCATATGACAAAAGGATGTCAACCAACTCTCTTACCGGCCATAAAAAAAGCCGGCGAAAGCCGGCTTTTTCTGACGCCTGTCTGCTCAGTGCTGTTGCCCACCCGGCCCATGCGGATGGCCATGCTCCTGTTCTTCGGAAGTGGCCTCGCGAATGTCGACCACTTCAATATCGAAGTGCAGCGTTTCACCGGCCAGCGGATGATTGCCGTCAACCGTAATGGTTTCTTCCGAAACGGCGGTGACGGTCACCACCATCGGGCCCTGACTGCTGTCGGCCTGAAAGCGCATGCCGACATCAATCTGGTCAATGCCCTGGAAGGCTTCACGCGGCACTTCTTCAATCAGGCCTTCGTGCTTGGGGCCATAACCTTCTTCCGGCTGTACGCTTACCTGAAACTGTTCACCTTCGCCCTTGCCAGCCAGTGCTTGCTCGAGTCCCGAGACGATGTTCCCGGCGCCGTGTAAATAAGCCAGAGGCTCCTGCCCTTCGGAACTGTCGAGAACCTCGCCCGCGTCGTTGCGCAGGGTGTAATGAAATCGTGCAACGCACTGATCTGCGATCTGCATGGGAATAATCCTGTGCGGTAAATGAACGGCCATCATACAGAGCCGGTCACGATTTCGCAGGCAAATACCCCGGATCAACCGCGTTTTCAGAGAGCTGTTAATCCATAGTCGCCTTTTGCGAACAGTCTGTTATGATGCAAAAGCGCGTCCGCAGAGGCGGCCGGCTTCAGTACTTATTTTCGTGTCATTCATAGGTGCTGAATAGGAGAGAGTGACACAGCGAGTTATGGATCTGACTGGTCATGAATATTTATGTGGGCAACCTGCCCTACCGCATGAGCGATGATGAGCTCCGCGATCTTTTCAGCCCTTTTGGCACTGTGGATTCCGCCAAGGTCATCATGGACCGTGCAACGGATCGTTCCAAGGGTTTCGGTTTTGTTGAAATGCCCAACAATGATGAAGCCAAGACCGCCATTGAAAATGTGAATGGCAAGGATATTGGCGGGCGCCCGCTGCGTGTGAACGAAGCACGCCCGCGCGAAGAACGGCCACGCCGCTTCTAGACCCCCTGTCCATACTGCCCCGGCAACGCCGGGGCAGTATTGGTTATTGAGTCGTGCTGTATTTTGCATACGGCTCCAATATGTCGTCCGCCCGCCTTGGGGTGCGGATAGACTTTATTTCCTGCCTGGGCAAGGCCACGCTTCCCGGTTACGAGTTGTTTTGTGACAAGGGCAGCGAAGCGGATGGCTCGGGCAAATTCACTATTGCCTCGCAGCATCTGCATCAGGTACCCGGCGTTATCTTCGAAATCTCCGATAGTGCGCTGGACCGTCTCGATTCCTTTGAAGGTCCCGGCTACCGTCGACTGCATGTGCGTCTGGACAGCGCGGAACACGGACCGTTGGAAGCGCTGACCTATATAGCCCTGGACGAAGTCCGCGATGCCGCCCTGCGCCCCTATGACTGGTATCTGGGCTTCGCCATCGCCGGCGCCGTTGAACACCACCTGCCAGTCACGCATATCCACCGCCTGGAAAACTGGCCCTGCTGGGTAGACCCGGACACCGAGCGCGACACCCGTAACCGTTCGCTGCTGGACAGACTGTGAGTTGCCGGCTTGGCATCAAGGTAACAGCCAAGGCCAGCCGCAACTGCCTGCAGGGCTGGATGGGAGATGTGTTGAAAATCACCGTCACCACCGCACCGGAAAAAGGCAAGGCCAACGATACTGTCATCAGACTGCTGGCCGGCAAGCTGGACATCCCCGCCTCCTCTATTGAGATCACAAGCGGACATACTCAGCCTCGCAAGGTATTGGAAATTACCGGCCTCACCGCACCGGAACTGCAAGAACGCCTTGCCGCAGTGTTAAAATAACGCCCACGTCACAGGTGTTTCATGGGCCTGGCTCATGAAATGAAACGGGAAGCCGGTGCGAGTCTTCTGATCTCAATCCCGGCACTGCCCCCGCAACGGTAGGCAAGCCTCCCTTTCCGGATACCACTGCATGTAAAAACATGCGGGAAGGTGGAAAGGGCGCCCCAGGCAGCTTGCGAGTCCGGAGACCGGCCTGCGACCGAACGAGGAAGCCGCGGCGGGCGGTCGACCGGTACATCTCCCTGATGTTGCTGACCACTTCCCGACCCTGGCCTCCATGCAATCTACCGCGCGGGTGGGCGCGGCTATCGGGAGGTCCCATGAAATACCCCAGCACCAGGACCGGGAATCGCATCCTGGCAACAACCCCTTTACTTATCGCCGCTGCCTTCACGGCAGGGTTATCCGCACAGGCACTGGCTGCCGACGATACCGCGGAAGACGCTTCGCTCGGCCCCATCGTAGTTACGGCGACACGCACGCCTGTGGCCGAAAAGAATATCGCCAGTGCAGTCACGATCATTGAACGCGAAGAAATAGAAAACAGCGGCAAGGCCCGTGTTGTCGAACTGCTGCGCAACGTGCCCGGCCTTACAGTCATTCAATCGGGCGGACCTGGACAGGTCAGCTCGATATTCATGCGCGGCACCGAATCCAATCATGTGCTGGTCCTGATTGATGGCGTAGAGATCAGCGACCCCAGCAACCCCACCGGCCAGGTTGATTTTTCCAATCTGCTGGTGGAGGACATCGAGCGCATCGAAATCGTGCGCGGCCCGCAAAGCACGCTCTATGGCTCGGACGCCATCGGCGGCGTCATCCAGATCATCACCCGCCGTGACGACAGTTCCAGCTACCGACTGGAAGTCGGCGACTTCGGCACGGTCAACACCGGCGCCGGGCTGCGCAAATCTTTCGGCCGGCATCGGCTCGGCCTTTCCGCCGGCGTGCTGGATACCGCCGGCACCTCGGCGGCCAACCCTGACCGCGGCAATCATGACGAGAAAGACGCTTACCGTAACGCCACGGCTGCGTTGCATTGGGCTTCTCGGGTAACAGACAGCCTGGAAATCAGCTTCGACACGCGCCTGCAAAGCGCCGAGGCAGAAATCGACGAGTTCTACGACATCTTCCCCGCGCCCTCGGAGTTCGTTGCCCACGACCCGGATTCCACCGGGGAAACCGATCAGAGCTTTTCCAGGCTGCAGGCCAACTGGATTTCGCCGGATGGCAGCTGGGCACAACAGGTTTCCTACTCGCGCAGCACGCATGAGCGGCGTAACGAAAATGGCCCGGCTGGCGCCCGCTCGACTCCTTCGGAAAGCGAATTCAACGGCAACAAGAGCAAGCTCGACTGGCAACAGACGCTCAACTGGCGAAACAACAGCCTGATCATGGGCGCCGAAGTCGAGGACGACCGCGCCCGTGGCAGCAACTTTGCCGAATCCATCCGCAACAGCGGTTTCTATCTGCAGGATCAGGCGCAATTCACTGATGCATTTTCCACTGCGATCGGCGTACGTCATGACAAGCATGACCTGTTCGGCGGCGAAACCACCTGGCGCATTGCCCCGCTGCTGCATATCGGCAACAGCGGCACCCGGCTGAAAGCCAGCTACGGCACCGGCTTCAAGGCGCCCAGCCTGTCGGAGCTGTTTGAAAGCAGCAGCTTCGTTCTGGCCAATCCGGATCTGCAGCCGGAAAAGAGCAAGGGCTGGGATATCGGTTTCGAACAGGCGTTCGGCATGGCCAGCCTGGAAGTGATCTACTTCAAGAACGATATCGAGGACCTGATCACTTTCGTGTTTGATCCCAACACCTTCCTGAGCAGCCCGCAGAATGTGCAGCAGGCCGAAACCGAAGGCTATGAGGCCGTCCTCGGCTTCAGCCCTCTGGCAACGCTGGATGTGCAACTGGCCTATACGCGTACCGAGACCGAAAACCTCGATACCGGTGAAAAACTCCTGCGCCGGCCGGAAAACGAGGTGGCACTGAACGTCAACTGGCGGGCATTGAGCAAACTGCGGCTGGGTTTGAATGCACGCCAGGTAGGCAAACGCGACGACTTCATCGGCTTTACCCGCGGCACGCTGGACAGTTACAAAGTGGTGGATCTCAATGCAGACTACAGTCTGACACCCAGCTGGACGCTGACCTTGCGTGTCGACAACGTGAATGATGAGGAATACGAAGAAACGGCCGGCTACGCCGCCCCCGGACGTGCGGGCTATGTGGGCGTTCGCTGGCTGTCCCGCTAAAAGCAGGTCCTGCCGGGTCCTGCCCGCCGGCCGGTGGCTGGCGGGCATGCTCATGCTCGCGTCACTGACCTGGCCAGCACTGGCGGCGCCGAGCAGGGTCATGTCGCTGAACCTGTGCGCCGACGTGCTGCTCCTGCATCTGGCCAGGCCGGAGCAGATTGCGTCCCTCACTTTCCTGGCCGCCACCTCACCATTGTCGCCGGTGCATGACCTGGCGGCCGGTCTGCCGATCAACCACGGCAGTGCCGAAGAGGTCATCGCGCTGCAACCGGATCTGGTCCTGGTGCACCGGTACAGCAATACGCACCTGGTGAATGCGCTGGAAGACCTTGGCTTCCGTCTCTGGGAAGTGGAATCGCCGGACAGCCTGGAAAGCGCAGCGGCGCAGATGGAAGCCCTGGCCCTGGTGCTGGGCAATCCTGAACGCGGCAAACAACTGGCCGGCCAGCTCAGGCAGCTTCCCGCCGGCAGCGAACCGGCCAGCAACACCAGCCCGGTGGTCGCTGTTTACGGCCCTAATGGCATGACGACCGGTGCAGGCAGCCTGCTGCACGACCTGATACAGCGAACAGGTCTGCGCAATTTCGCCAGCCAGCAACAGCTGCCCGCCACCGGCAGAATCCCGCTGGAAACCCTGCTCATGCACCCCCCCCGGGCGCTGGTGCTGAGCGGCGAGAAACAGCAACAGGGCAGTACCCTGGCTGAGCAGACCCTGCAACATCCGGCATTGCGGCAGATGGCCGGCACCCTGCCTACCGCGCATATACCCGGACGTTACTGGAGCTGTGGCGGACCCGAGATTCTGGAGGCCGGCCAGCGACTGCGCCAATTACGTACGCAACTCACGGCAGAGGGCGCTCCATGACCGCCCGCCACTGGCTGCTGAGCGGCCTGCTGTTCACCGTCGGCACCCTGTTCCTGCTGTCCCTGATGAGCGGGCGCGCGGAGCTGACCTGGTCTGTGCTGTTCGGTAACGGGCAGGCGAATGCCCAACTCATTCTCTGGGAGCTGCGCCTGCCCCGCAGCCTGCTGGCCGTTATCGTGGGTGCGGCCTTGGGCATGTCGGGCGCCGTGCTGCAGGGTTTCATGCGCAATCCCCTTGCCGATGCCGGACTCATAGGCGTATCAGCCGGAGCGGCACTGGGTGCGGTGCTGACGCTGTATTCCGGCCTGGCCGCCCTGTTCGCACTGGCGTTGCCTCTGGGCGGACTGTCCGGCGCGGCCCTGGCCGTGACCCTGGTATATCTGCTGGCCGGGCGCGACAGCAGTATTCTCACCCTGATTCTGGCGGGCGTGGCGATCAACAGTTTTGCCGCCGCCCTGACCTCGTTGGCGCTGAATATGGCGCCCAATCCCTATGCGGCGCTGGAAATCGTTTTCTGGCTGCTGGGCTCACTGGCCGAACGCAGCATGGAGCATGTCAGCCTGGCGGCGCCACTGATTCTGGCCGGCATGGCCATGCTGATGGCCACGGGGCGCGGCCTGGATGCCCTGAGTCTGGGTGAGGATACAGCCCGCAGCCTCGGCATCAGCATGCCCTTGCTGCGTCTGCTGGTGTTGGGCGGCACGGCGCTGAGCGTCGGAGCGGCAGTGGCGGTCACCGGCAGTGTCGGCTTCATCGGCCTGGTGGTGCCACATCTTTTACGGCCACTGATCGGTTACCGCCCGAGTCAGTTGCTGCTGCCCAGTGCGCTGGGCGGAGCAGCCCTGCTGTTGGCGGCAGATATCGCCATTCGACGCATGCCCACGGACGTGGAACTGAAACTGGGCGTGCTGACAGCCCTGATTGGCGCACCTTTCTTTCTCTACCTGCTTATCAGAACCCGCCGGCAGCATCCATGAATATTGGCATTCACAACCTGCACCTGCGGCTGGGCGACAGACCGGTACTGTCGGATATCGACCTGCAGCTGGATGCGGGTGAATTTGTCGGCCTGCTTGGCCCCAACGGCGCCGGCAAGAGTTCGCTGCTGCGCTGCATGGCAGGCCTGCTGCCTCCAGACAACGGCCATATCCACCTGGATGACCGGCCTTTAAACGCACTGCCGCGTATGCAGCGCGCACGGCAGATCGCTTACCTGGAGCAGGATGCCGATTGCCACTGGCCGATGATGGTTGAAGACGTGGTTGCCCTCGGGCGCCTGCCCTATCGGCTGGCCACACGCCGGAACTGGACTGAACTCGACCCGGTCTGCCGCCAGCATATCGATACTGCCCTTGAGGAATCCGACCTCGTGGCGCTGCGCCGGCGACGGGTCGATGGCCTGTCCGGCGGCGAACGCCGCCGCGTCATGCTGGCCCGCACACTGGCCACGGGCAGCCGGCTGTTGCTCGCGGATGAGCCGGCGGCTGGCCTGGATCCCGCGCATCAACTGCAACTCATGCAGCTGCTCGCCGCCAAGGCGGACGAGGGTATGACCGTAGTGGTGGTATTACATGATCTGGCGCTGGCCGCGCGTTACTGCCGGCGCATCGTGCTGCTGGCTGGCGGCCGCAAGGTAGCCGACGGCAGTCCCGGGGAAGTTTTAAACCCCGAACAGTTATCCCGCACCTACGGCATTCGGGCTTACGTCGGTGAGACCGAAGGTCTGCCCGTGATATTGCCCCTGGACCGCATCTGACAGCTGCGGCTAGTTGTTGCCACCAGCGGCGGATTCCGGTTCTTCGCTACCGGCCTGCAACCAGGAAGTCTCGGCTTCCACATCAGGAAAATGCACCGCACCCAGCCAGAAATCGCAGATGGTTTTGAAAACCTTGACCAGATCATCGAAACGCGATGGCTTGACCACATAAGCGTTGACGCCCAGATCGTAGGCCGTGTTGATATCCACGGGTGACGAAGAAGTTGTCAGCACGATAATCGGAATGCGCGCCAGCTGGATGTCGGTTTTAAGCACCCGCAGCACCTCGCGGCCATTGACTACCGGCATATTCAGGTCCAGAAGAATGATATCCGGACGCGGTGCAGCGCCAGGTTGATCATAAGGTTCCGTACCCCGAATGTAAGCCAGGGCTTGCACACCGTTTTCCACGAATCGCAGGTCAACATTGGGAGTAGATTCCTCGATGGCCTCTTTGGCCAACAGCCGATCATCCTCATCGTCTTCTACGTAAAGGATACAGTGGCGTTGGGCTGTCGCATCCATCAAGTTTCCTCCTGCCGAATCTGTCGGCAAATTCCTACACTGCTGTAGTAAATTTCCGATTAACTTACTGATTAATATGAAGAAAATTCACACAGAATACTTGCAGAATCATACCTATTGGCGTAAAAGTCAAGTCTGGGAAGTAAATTCAGGGCGGGATTGGCATTGAAGCAATACGTTGCCACATTCCTTTTTTGTGTGCTGTTCATGATGGGCATGGACAAAAGTGCCTGGCAAAGCAGCCACGAATTCCACGCCGTTCTGGAAACCGCCGCTACCCTACTGACTTTCTTTGTCGGCCTGCTCGCCCTGATCCGTTACTTTGCCCGTCGCGATCTCAAGATCCTGATGCTGGTCGCCGCTTTCTTTGGCTCTGCGGTACTCAATGCTTTTCATGTATTCGGCACCTCCGGCCAATTCAATCTTTACCTTGGCGGAAACTGGGAAAATCTCATCCCCTGGACCTGGATGGCGGAACGGATTTTCCTGGCCCTGTATCTGCTGGCTGCGGGCGATACGCTGTGGGCGCTGAGGAATCCGAAGCTGGAAGTGCATAACCTGGAATCCCGCTCGGTTATCGCCTCGATTGCACTGGGCGTTGCCTCACTGGCTTATTTCGTGCTGCTGCCCAGCCCGACCGTTTATATCGACGGACCGATCGGCCGGCCTCAGGAAGTTTTTCCGGCGCTGTTCTTCCTGCTGGCTTTCCTGGCCTTTTATCGCCTCGGCGACTGGCGCGAAGAGGGGTTTGATCTGTGGCTGATGCACAGCCTGGTGCTGGCCTTCATGGGCCAGATCTGCATGAGTCTGGCGAGCGAGAATTTCGATCCCTATTTCGATGCCGCACATGCGCTCAAGATCCTCAGTTATGCCTTCGTTCTGTACGGGCTCTCACGCGGCATCTACCTGCTGTATGGCGAAGCCGCGCATACCCGGGGCCGGCTGACTGAACGGGAAATGCTACTGGCCGAGGCGCAGGAAATCGCCCATGTCGGCAACTGGGAATGGGATGTGGTCAAAGGCGAGATTCTCTGGTCACAAGAGCTTTACCGTATCTTCGGCGTCGATCCCGAAAATTTCGAGGTCGACTTCGACAGTTACCTGAATCTCGTGCATCCCGATGACCGACCGCTGGTAGAGGAAAAAATCCGCCTCTGTTACGGCGAGGGCGAGCCGTATCACCTGACACATAGAATACAGTCGCGGACCGGTGAAATACGCTGGCTGCAATGCAGGGGCAAGGCCCTGTTTGATGAGGACCAGCACATCGTTCGCCTATTGGGCACCGCCCAGGATGTTACCGAAAATCATCTTAACGAAGAGCGATTCCGCAACCTGCTGGAAGCCGCGCCGGACGGTATGGTTATCACCGACGAAACCGGCGCTATCATCCTGGTCAATGCCCAGTCGGAAAAACTGTTCGGTTACAGTCGTGAGGAATTGCTGGGCAAGCCGGTGGAGACCCTGATGCCGGAACGCTACCGCGGGCATCATGTGGCCAATCGGCAGGGCTTCTTCCATTCTCCCGTCACCCGACCCATGGGTATGGGTCTGGAACTGTTTGGCCAGCGCAAGAACGGGGACGAATTCCCCATTGAAATCAGCCTCAGTCCCTTTGACACTCCCAAGGGCAAGATGGTGATTGCGGCGGTGCGTGATGTCACCGAAAGCCGTACCGCGCAACAGGCCCTGGCGCGCTATGCCCGCGAGCTGGAACGCAGCAACGCAGAGCTGGAACGCTTTGCCTATGTCGCCTCGCATGACATGAAAGAGCCCCTGCGCAAGATTCAGGCATTTGGCGACCGTCTCGAGGACCGCTATGCGGAAAAACTGGGCGAGACCGGCAGTGACTATGTACACCGCATGCAGGATGCGGCCCAGCGCATGTCCATGCTGATCGAAGACATGCTGACCTACTCACGCATAGAAATCCGCAGCGGCGCCTGGGAAGAGGTCGACATGCAAAGCCTGCTGGACAACAGCCTGCAAAATCTCGACCTCGTGATTCAGGAAAACAGGGCCGAAGTCATTGCCGACAAACTCCCCTGTGTCGAAGGCCATCGCTGGCAACTGGAAATGCTGTTACAGAATCTGCTCAGCAATTCCCTGAAATACCGCAAACCGGAGCGCTCACCCGAGATTCGCATCAGTGTGAAAGAACAGACGCCCAAGGCCGGCTGGGTGGAAATCCGGCTTGCCGACAACGGCATCGGCTTCAGCAGCGAATTTTCTGAAAAGATTTTCCAGCCCTTTGAGCGCCTGCACACCCATAAGGAATATCCGGGCACGGGTATCGGCCTGTCGATTTGCCGCAAGATTGTGGAGCACCATCATGGCCGCATACGCGCGCTGGGCGAACCGGGCGCTGGCGCCACCTTTATTATCGAATTGCCGTTGAGCCAGGCCAGCGTTGGCAAGCACAGCGCGGTGGAGAGAGACGGCAGAGAACCCGGTCGCGCCTGAAAAAGCTAGCGCCCGCTGTGCCAGGGCTGCTCGGTAACCGAATCGCGCAGGTTCTGAAAACGCGCCATCACAAATAGAAGATCGCTGAGCCGGTTCAGATAGGCCTGCGCTTCCGGCCGCACTGTTTCCACTTCCGCCAGCTTCTGCAGACCCCGTTCCGCCCGCCGGCACACAGTACGCGCCAGATGCAGGCGCGCGCCCGCCTCACCCCCTCCAGGCAGTATGAACTGCGTCAGGCGCGGCAACTCCGCCTCCAGCTCGTCGATGCGGCCCTCAAGCACAGTGACCTGATCAGCCTGTACCTGCGGAATCGGCATGTTGATCGCCTCGGGATTGGGCACGGCCACTTCCGAACCCAGAACGAACAGTTCGTTCTGTATATCCAGCAACCAGCCGGGCAGCGGATCGGCGGGCCGGGCCGCGGCCACATAGCCCACCACGGAATTCAGTTCATCAATGTCGCCGTAGGCGTCAAGCCGGGGATGCCCCTTGGGGACACGGCCCACACTGAGCAACTGCGTATGACCGGTATCGCCCTTGCGGGTGTAGACCTTCATCAGGCTGTCCTTCTGTCAGCGCGGCACAGGCAGCATGAAGCGCCGGCCGCGGTAGGTCATCACCGCCCCTTCCGGACGAATATCTTCCAGTACCGGGCCTTCCTGCAAAGCATCGCCCGCACGGTAACGACGGCCGTTGACGATGACAAAACCACGCCCCGGCGTCGAGCTGTATACATGCGCGTTCATCGCCAGTTCACCGATGTCGTTACGAATATCCGGTGGCAGTCCCAGATAGGACACCAGATTTTCCGGCTCCGGTTCTGCTTGCGGCTCCGGCATGACATCCGGTGTCAGTGTTGGCGGCGCTTCCTCCTGCGCCGCAACCGGCTCCAGTCCTTCCAACTCCGCCGCCAGTTCCGCCGGTGATGGCAGACTCAGGGGCGCCGGTTCGGGGGAAGTCGTCACAGTCTCAGGTTCCGGGCGCGGGGGCGCCGCTTGAACCGGAGCCGCCGTGCCTTGCACGGGCTTGGATGCGGGTTTGGCGGGTTCCGCAACCGGTTGCGGTTCTGGCTCGGGCGGAGCGGCCGGTTTAGACGTCTGTGGCGCGGGTTTGACACCACCGGCCTGCAGCGGCATTTCCACTTCAACCGGACCCTGCGGGGTCTTCACCTGTACGGAGCGACGCGCAGGTTTCGGCGGAGCGGCAGCTGCCTGCTGTTCAACCACCGGGGCGGCTGCAGGCGGCGGCGCCTCGGCCTGCCGGGTTTCTATGGCGGCAGGCGCCGGAGGGGGCGCAGCCGTCACGGCTGATTCTGTCTGACGATCGGCTGCCAGATACTGGGAAAGCTGCATGGCGCCGAGCACGCCCACACACACTCCCAATGCGGCTACCAACAGCCAGATGCCGGGCACTTTTCGCGAGCGGGATTCCGATAACGCGCTGAAGTCCAATTTCGGCGTGTCACCGACACTACGATCGTTCTCGGCCTTGCGCAGTGCGTCGAGTATGTAAGACATCAGCCCGCCCCTGCGATCTGGCGCGACAGCGCCGGTGTCCCGGGTGCCGGGGCCAGTTGGTTCAGACGGATCAGCGTTTGCTCACCCACGGCGCCATCCGGCGCCAGACCGTTGGCCGCCTGGAAACGGCGTACACGCTCACGCAGCACATCTGTATAGGTAAAAGGCAGACTGGCTGCCGTCCTGGTGCCTTCGTACATGTCCAGTCTTTGCTGCAACCAGCGGATTTGAGTCTGCGGGGATTGCGGGCCAATGTAGCGGCTGCCAAAGGGCGGCTGCCAGAGCAGCAGATATTCGCCGGTCCAGCGCTCCCCCAGTTCAGCCAGGGAAAAACGCTGCTGCCCCAGCGGGGTATCCACCACGGCATCGTTCTGCTCAATGGCCGTCAGCACTGCCTGACCCAGGCGCGCATCGTCATGACTCAGGGTCAGCACTGCGGGCAAGTCGTATTCGCGCAGCATCTGCCAGTCGCCCTGGCCGCTCATGCACAGCAAGCCGAGATTTTCAGCCTGACTGCAGCCGGTGGCCGTGTCCTCGGGATCTATCGCCTGCCCCCATTGAGCCAGCAGAAGACTGACGGGTTGATTACTGCCTTCATCGTAGAGCTGCAGCGCCGCGGGCGCTTCGGCCTCGGGTTCCGCCGGCGGCGGAGTTTCGATGCCGGCCACAGCGGGCGGCTGAGCCTCTACCGGAGTTACCGGTTTGAGTTCCGGCAAAAACGGACGCCACAGATACAGGGCGGCGCCAGCCGCCACTGAACCCACTACCGCCAGACCCCACAGCCAGGCACGCAGATCACCCGTAGGTGCGCGTACGCTGGTTCCTTCCAGCACCTCGCGGGCAGCCTGCCGCAGGATGTGCCGGTCCACCTGGTTTTTGCTCTGGCTGTAGGCCCCCATCAGGGCGCGGTCGCAAATGACATTGATCAGGCGCGGCACGCCCCGGCTGAGGCGCTGCAGTTCCACCAGCGCGCTGGGCGTGAATATGCCCGGATAACCGCCTACCACCTTGAGTCGATGTTCTACATAGGCGCGCGTTTGCTCGCGGCTCAGGCTACCCAGGTGATAACGGGCCGTGATGCGCTGCGCCAGCTGACGCAGATCCTCACGCGCCAGCATGTCGCGCAGCTCGGGCTGACCCACCAGCATGATGCGCAGCAGCTTGGCGCGATTGGTTTCCAGATTGGTGAGCAACCGAATCTGTTCCAGCACGTCGCGGCTCAGGTTCTGGGCCTCGTCGATAATCAGCACTGTGCGCCGGCCTTCGGCATGGGTGCGCAACAGATGCGCATTGAGTGCATCAATCAGCGGCTTGAGCGTTTCACTGTCGCGCGGATAGTCCACTTGCAGCTCGTCGCAAACCGAGGCCAGGAATTCATGCACGGTGAGCCGTGGATTGAGTGTAAGCGCCACGTCCACATCCGGCATCTGCTGTTCCAGCAGGGTACGGATCAAAGTGGTCTTGCCGGTGCCCACCTCACCCGTAAGCTGCACAAAACCACCATCCTCGTTGGTGCCGTACAGCAGGTGACCGAGCGCCTCCTGGTGAAAGGGGCTCATATAGACAAATCGGGGGTCGGGGGCAATCGAGAACGGATTGTCCTTGAACCCGAAGTGCTCAGCGTACATTCAATCTTCCAATATCAGAGGAGGCTCATTATACGTAGCAGCCACTTTTTGCGGCCAATATCTATAGAATAGGCTTCACATTGCTGTATTTTTTGCCAGAAGCTTATAGAACGAGGCCAATCTAGCAGGCCTCACATTCAAATCCTAGGCATACCAAGGGGTAGTAAGTGGAATATATCGGTCTCGACATCGGCTTTGGTTTTACCAAGGTCACCAACGGCAACGAATCCAAGGTATTCAAGTCCGTGGTGGGCGAAGCCAATGAAATCCAGTTTCAGGACAGCCTGATCAAGGCCGTCGGCGGTGACGGTCCTGTCCTGCATGCCGAAATCGAGGGCAGCACCTATTTCCTTGGCGAACTGGCCGAACGCCAGTCTGCAGTGCGTTCCTTCACGCTGGACCAGAACCAGCTGATGTCCCGCTATGCCAAGACCCTAGCCCTGACCGCCCTGGCCAACATCGTGGAGGACGGCAACGCCATCCGCGTGGTCACAGGGCTGCCCATCAACGCCTATCGGCGGCACAAGGATGACCTCGCCCAATTGCTGATGGGCAAGCACTGCGTACGCCTGACCAACGTCGTGGGTGAAGAACGCGAAGTCAATTTCACCATCGACCGGGTACGCGTCATTCCCCAACCCTTCGGTTCGGTGTTCAACCTCATGCTCAACGACCTGGGCAAGGTCACCGACCGGCGTTTCCTGGAAGAGAAGGTCGGCATCATTGATGTCGGTTTCCGCACAGCCGATTACACCATCTGCGACCGCACGCAGTATTCCGAGCGCGGCAGCCGTACTTCGGACGCAGGCATTTCGCAGGCCTTCAAGATCATTGCCGGCGCCCTGCAGGAAAAGAGCGGGGTCAATGTGGAACTCTACCGTCTGTATGAAGCAGTCGAGCGCGGCTCTATCAAGATTCGCGGCAAGAACTTCGGTCTCAAACGCATCACCGAACAGGCCATGACCCAGCTGGCCGGCCAGATCGCCTCCGACGTCAACGGACTGTGGGCCGATGACTGGGACATTGACCACGTGGTGATCACCGGCGGCGGCGGCGGCGCGCTGAAAACCTTCCTCGAACCCCTGATTGAAGGGGAGATGCTGGCCATCGAATCCAGCACGGACATGCGGCTTAATAACGTTTTCGGTTACCGCAAGTATGCCGCCCATCTCTGGGACCGTGCCGGCCAGCCACAGGCCGCGCCCGAAGCCGGCGCCGAGGAAGCCACCGGCTGATAACCCGGCTGCAACCGGCATTGATTCAGTCGCCGTTCAGCATCGCTGATTGATACTGCTGCTGTACAACCAGGAGCAGACCATGCCACACACATTCACTTTATTGCGCTGGCCGCTGGCGGCCGTTGTTGCTGTTTCTTCCGGTCTGGCCCTCGCCGACCATGAAGGGGGTTATGGCGGGCCGGAATATGCGCGGGTTACCCACGTAGAGCCCCTCGTGCGGCAGGTGCGTGTTACCACACCGCAACGTGAATGCTGGGATGAGCCAGTGCGCCATGTCGAACACCACAACGACCACACCACCGGCCGCACGATTCTGGGCGGTATTATCGGCGCCGCCATCGGTAACCAGATCGGGCGCGGACGCGGCAATGATGCCGCCACCATCGCCGGCGGCCTTGCCGGCGCGGCCATTGGCGCCAACAGCGCCAGACGTGATCGCTACAGCGAAGAGTACGTCAGCTATGAGGAACGTTGCCGCACGGTGTACTCGGAGCATATTGAAGAGCGCATCGATGGCTATGAAGTTACCTACCGCTATGGCGGCCGCAGCTACACCACGCTAACCGATGAACATCCCGGCAAGCGCATTCCGGTTGATGTGCGTGTGCGCCCGGTCTCGCATTACTAGCGGCTGACGACAGCCACTCGGATCGTCTAGTATTCTGGTTACCATGTTGCGCCGTCTACTTATCACGCTGATTCTCGCCGCAGGTTGCAGCACCCTGACGGCCCTGCCCGTCATGGCCGCGCCGCCTGTACAGGGTATGCAACTGATGCAGACCCGGGACCAGTCAGACAACCGCGGCGCGCGCCTGATCAGCGCCAAGCAGGCGGCCAAACGCGCCCAGCAGCAATACGGCGGACGCGTGCTGTCCGTAAGCCTGCGAGATAACTCCGGCGACCCCTTCTACGCCGTCAAGCTGATCAAGAACGGCCAGGTGAAAATCATTTATATCCCGGCCAGCAACTAGGACCGAAACGTGCGTGTATTGATTGTCGAAGACCACGACCAGTTGCGTGAGCAAATCGCAAAACGGCTGGGTGACGAGGGCTTTGCCGTGGACCAGGCGCCGGACGGCGAAGAAGGGCTGTATGCGGCGACTGAATACCCCCTGGACCTGGCCATCATTGACCTGGGCCTGCCAGGGCTGTCCGGCATGGATCTGATTCGCAAGCTGCGCGAAAACGGCCGCGATTATCCGGTACTGATTCTCACCGCACGCGACCGCTGGCAAGACAAGGTGGAAGGCCTTGAAGCCGGCGCCGATGATTACCTGACCAAACCCTTTCATACCGAGGAATTGCTGGCGCGCATGCGCGCCCTGCTGCGCCGCAAGGGCGGCTGGAGCCAGTCACTGCTGGCCTGCGGCCCGGTTGAAATGGATACCGGCCGCCAGCATGTCACCGTAGGTGGTGAGGCGATCAAGCTCACCGCCTATGAGTACCGCCTGCTGGAATGCCTGATGCTGCATGCGGGCGAAGTCATGTCCAAGACCGTGCTGACCGAGCATATCTATGCCGAGGACGAGGATCGCGACAGCAACGTGATCGAGGTCTTCGTGCGCCGTCTGCGCAACAAACTCGACCCGGATGGCGCGCTGGATCCGATTGAAACATTACGTGGTCAGGGCTATCGCCTGCGGCTGGAACGACGCGCGGCAGAAGCCGGCACCGCCGAGGAACATCACGGGTGAATTCGCTTCGCGGCCGCCTGCTGGTTGCGGCCGGCGTGGCGCTGCTGCTGTTTGTACTGATCACGGCACTGGCGCTGGAGCGCGCCGACCATGTGCGCGCCGAACAGGCCGTGCGGGACCGCCTGCAGGGACTGGTGTATGGCGTACTCAGCATCATTGAAGTCAGTCCCGGCGGCGACATCGATATCATCGAGGGCAACCTGCCCGACCCCCGTTTTGCCCAGTTCGAAAGCGGCCTGGGCGCCATGCTGGCCGAAACCGACGGCAACATCCTGTGGCGCACAACCTCACTGCTGCGCGACCCGCCCGTACCCGTTGCCCTGCCGGTAGGCGCCTGGCGTTTGAATTCACCTACGCCGGACTACCCTTATTTCAGCCTGTCGCTGGGTGTCAGCTGGGGACTGGAGAAAGGCGAACGCCGTTTTACAGTCATAGTGGTGGAGGACTCCGCCACCTTCCTGGCGCAGCGCAGCCGCTTCCGGCGCAGCCTGTGGCTCTGGCTCGGTACGGCGGCCGTTTTGCTGCTTGGCATTCTGCTGGTGATTCTCTATTGGGGGCTCGGGCCGGTACGGCGCCTTACGGCCGAAGTCAGAATGCTGCAATCCGGCCGTCAGGATCACATCATTGGCCACTATCCCGACGAGCTTACGCCGCTGGGTAATGCCCTGAATTCGCTGATCGGCAACGAGCGCCTGCGCCAGTCCCGCTACCGCCTCGCGCTGGACGACCTCGCCCACAGCCTGAAAACTCCGCTGGCAGCGCTACGGGCTGAAGTCGGCGAGCAGCCGGCCTGCAACGCACCCATTCAGCAAATGCAGCAGCAGATCGACTACCACCTTAAACGGGCCCTGGCAGGCGGTGGCAAAACCTTCGGTCAGAGCACCACCCTGCGGCCGCTGGTCGATCAGACGCTGGCGGCCCTGGGCAAGGTCTATGCCGACAAACAGATTACTTTCAGCGTTAATATTCCCGACGACCTGCAACTGGCGATAGAACGCGGGGACCTTTTGGAAATCATGGGCAACCTGCTCGATAACGCCTGTAAATGGTGCAAGCGTTCGGTCTCGGTCACCGCCACGCTGACACAGAACAGCATTGGCATTCTTGTCGAAGACGATGGCCCGGGTTTTCCCGCTGATGCCATAAAGCTGTTGGACCGCGGCATTCGCGCCGACACCCGCAAGGAAGGCCAGGGCATTGGCCTGGCGCTGGTCGCGGACATCGTCAGCTCCCTGGGTGGAGAAATCGTTCTCGACGCCTCGCGCAAACTGGGCGGCGCTGCAGTCAGGCTGGTCCTGCACTGACAGGGCCAAAACTGGCCTCCTGGCAAAAAAAGTGGCACAGTAGTCAGGTTTTGAGGTTCAGGTTCCCGAATTAATAGACCGATCGTTCAAGTCGGAGGAGTTGACGATGAGCGCAGTTGCCCAATCTGCAATACAGCCCGAAGCACAACAGGCTGCCCCGGAGCAGAATTCCCTGGATGCCATGCACGCTGACATGCAGCGTGTTTTTGACAAACAGAAAGCCTATGCGCTGACCCTGCGCAACTCCACTCCTGCCGAGCGCATCGCCAAGCTCAAGAAACTGCGGGACACCGTGGTGGCCCGCAGTGACGAAATCTACAAGGCCTGTTACGCCGATTTCCGCAAGCCGGAAACGGAAGTGGATCTGGCCGAAATCTTCTCGGTTGTGGCGGAAGCCAATCACGCCATAAAGCATCTGAAGAAGTGGATGAAGCCGGTGCGCGTCATGCCGACCAAGGCTACCTTCGGCACGCGCAGTTACATCAAGTACGAGCCCATGGGCGTAAACCTCATCATTGCGCCCTGGAACTACCCGATCAATCTCACGATCTGCCCGCTGATCTCCGCCATTGCAGCCGGCAACACCGCCATTCTCAAACCTTCGGAAATGACGCCGAACACCACGGCCTTCCTGCGCAAGCTGGTAGCCGACCTGTATGACGAACAGGAAGTCGCCCTGTTTGAAGGCGATGCCGCGGTTTCCCAGGCCCTGCTGGAAATGCCCTTTGATCACATCTTCTTCACCGGCTCCCCCGCGGTTGGCAAGATCGTGATGAGCGCGGCGGCCAAGCATCTGACCAAGGTAACCCTGGAACTGGGCGGCAAGAGCCCGGTCATCGTCGACAAGACTGCCAACGTCAAGAATGCCGCCAAGAGCATGGCCTTTACCAAGTTTTCCAATAATGGCCAGACCTGTATTGCTCCTGACTATGTCTATGTGCATGAAGACGTGAAGGACGAGTTTGTTCGCGAACTGAAAAACACCATCACCGGTTCCTACGGCGACACCCTGGATGCCCAACTGGCCACCCCGGACTACGCCCGCATCGTTAACGAGCGCCATCATGGCCGCGTAAAGGCCCTGCTGGACGACGCCGTTCAGCGTGGCGCCAGGGTTGAAGCCGGCGGTGACGTTAAAGGCGACGGTGAAAACTTCATCTCGCCCACGGTACTGACCAACGTCGACAAGGCCGGCCGCATTATGGAAGAGGAAATCTTCGGCCCACTGCTGCCGATCCTCACCTACAGCGATGTGAACGAAGCTATCGACCACATCAATGCCAATCAGAAGCCGCTGGCACTATACGTTTACACCAAGGATCAGAAGTTCGCCCAGAACGTGCTGCAGAACACTACCTCCGGCGATGCCTGCATCAACACCGGCCTGGTGCAGTACCTGCACGGCAATCTGCCCTTTGGCGGTGTCAACAACAGCGGTATCGGCAAGGCACATGGTATCTACGGCTTCCGCACCTTCTCGCACGAGCGCTCCGTAGTGCGCGACATTTTCGCCTCCACGTTGCTGATGGCCCCACCCTACAACGCCTTTGTTAAATGGCTGGTGAAATTCGCCGTCAAGCACATGACCTGACAGGCAGTGCCGTATTAAAAAGGCCCTCCATCGAGGGCCTTTTTTTATGCCTGCCGCAAGCCGCCTGACTAGGCGGCGGTATCTTGTCGGGGCTCGGGGTAACCGCCGGTCAGCTGCAAAATACTCTGCAACACATCCGGGTCCACCAGATCCAGCGCCTGCTCGGCAATCTGCTTGAGACGCACATCGATCTTCAGCAGCTCTCCCTCCTCGCCATGACCGGCTTCAGTCAGCAGACCCAGAGCCTTGAAGGTACTGATATAACTGCGGAACAGCGCCGGATCAAAGAATTCGGGTGAATTGGCGCCACTGAGGATGGTGATGCGCTCGGCCAGCAGGCTGCACTGGTCTTCGAGCAACTTGCGCTCCACCGGCGTGGCGGGCGGGTTGTTGGCCAGCAGCACGGTGGTCATACACAGGCGTTCAAGCGATTCCCGCATGACCCGGCCAAGGCCAATCAGGGCTGCGAACTCACGGCTGGCCACCGGCGGCCGGCGCAGGGCCTTGCCCGCCCGTACACGCTGCAATAACCCGTTATCCACCAGGGCATTCACCGCACGCTGCAGTTCGCCTTCCAGTTGCTGCGGCTCGAAACGCAGGGAAAGCTCCTCCTGCAGAAACGGGTAAATCTGCCGGCAGGTCTTGATGACCGCTGCTTCGGTTACTTCGTCGTGATTCTTGAACTGCCGCGCTACCAGCGACGGCAGCGCCAGCAGATGTTGCACCGTGTTGCGTGAATAGGTCAGCAGCACGGCCTCGCGCCCTTCCACGGACAACACATCACCCCAGGCATGCGGCGTGCGCTTCAGGCGGCCGACCCGCTCAGCCAGCTCCAGAATGACATGCGGATCTTCCTGGGGAATACGCACATCTTCGCTGTAGGGCGCCGCCTTGAGAATACGGATCAGACGCCGTATCTGCTCCAGTAATTCATCTTCGGCCAGTGCTTTCTGTGGTGTGGCGAGCAATATCGAGGCCACCAGTCCGGTGGGATTGAGCACTGCCGTGCGGTTGATCCGGTACATGACCTCTTCGGCCAGTTGCTTGACCACAGACGGCAGCCAGTCCGGTTGGGCATCTCCACTGACGGAAATGGCAGTGTCGCGCCAGCCTGGCACCTTCTCGTCGATAAAACTGCCGAGGTCGAGAGGCACGCCAAAAGAGACATAAATGCCACCGGTTTTTTCCCGCATGGCGCGACGGGCGCCCCGCAGCATGCCCAGTGTGGACTCGGATTTCTTGGCCTTGCCGCCCAGTTCCTTGTAGTAGGTGGACACCTCCACAACCTTGTCATAGCCAATGAAGATCGGAGCCAGCAGCACCGGCTGCCCGGGATTGGACAGATAACTCTTCACCACCATGCTCAACATACCGGTCTTGGGCTTGAGCAAGCGCCCGGTGCGACTGCGTCCGCCTTCCGGGTAGAACTCCAGCGAATAACCCCGGGTGAGCAGCACATCGATATAAGCACGAAAAACCGCAGTGTATAAACGGTTGCCGCCAAAGCTGCGCCGCAGGTAGAAAGCGCCGGCCTTGCGCAACAGAATGCCTACCGGCCAGAAATTCATATTGATGCCGGCGGCGATATGCGGCGGCGCCATGCCGTTGAGATAGACCGATTCGGTCATGATCAGATAATCGAGATGGCTGCGATGCGAGGGCGTGAGAATCACCGCCTTGTCATGCGACAGCTCGCGCATGCGGTCGAAATGATAAACCCGCACTTCATTGAAAACCCGGCGACGTATCCAGGCCACCACCTGTTCCATGAAGCGGATCACCGAGACAGAAAAATCGGCGGCAATCTCATCGGCGTAACTGCGTGCTTCCGCGATCATGGCATTACGCGATTCACCCTCTTCGTTGCAACGCTGGGCAATCGCTTCCTGGACGCCAGGCATAGCTATCAGAGAATCGATCAGGCGGTTGCGTCGATACAGGCTGGGCCCAAGCACCGCATCCCGCTGACGGCGGAAATGCACCCGCAGCACCCGGCTCAGTTTCTGCGTGGCGGGATGCGCCTCGGTTTCCTTGCCGACGAAGTCACTGACCGAGATTGGCTGCCCGTAATGCACGAAGGTATTACGTCCGTTGGCCAGCACGATAAAGAACTTGCGCAGCGACCCGGCCAGCGGACTGTCCGAGAAAATGATCTTGAAAAGTGAGGTTTCCTTGCCCGGATCACGGCCCCAGAACACGGATACCGGCACGACCTGCACATCGTATTTCTCGCGTTCGATGGCCCGCCCCACCATACGCTCCATGTCGCTCACCACGCCCGCACGCTTGCCGGGCAGAAACATGGCCGTGGCGCGCTTGCGCCGTGGTAGCCGCCGCTCCGAGTACTGCGGGCGCGGCAGCTTTACGCGACGGCAGGCATTCTCCAGCACTACATAATCGGCCAGACTATGACTGCCGAGCACGTAACAGACCGGACGGTCCGGGTCGATATTCAGCACACTGCCGACATCCTGCGGAGACACCCGTGGCTTGATCCACCACAGAAGACTCCGGCGCAGCCGCAGGCCGACAAACACCCACAAGCGTCGCCAAATCTCCAGCACTACCTCCATGATCCCCCCTTGTGATGTCAGGAGTTTGCCTGGCCCCGGGCAAACAGCCATCGGCCCAACCAGCGAATTCCGCGCCCCAGAGCGCGGGCACTGCGATCAAACCAGCTGCTGTGCGCCACTTGCGCGCGTTCATCCTCGGTCAGCATATCGGGCGCTACCCGCAGCTTGAGCTTGGCGCTGGCCTTGCTGTCGGCCCGGCAAATCTGGTTGAAGACCCAGTTCCAGAGAAAATTCCAGGCCGGTGCGCGTCCCACATGTGAGACGAAATCCACCAGATAGGGCGCACCCTGTCTATCGAACAGTATGTTGCTGGAGCGCCGCAGATCGCCATGCGCCACGCCACGTTCGTGCATGGCGTCAACCAGTTCCTCCAGACGTCTGAAATCGGGTTCCGGCCAGTTTTCACGCTGCTTGCGCGCCAGGCGGGCGGCCGGCACATATTCCAGCAGAAAGGCGCGCCGGCCCACCGGGGCGATCAAACGGGGAATGCCTTGCAATCCATCCAGTCGGCGCAGCGCCTTGACCTCGCGATGCACCAGCAGGGGCGCAATCAAGCGCGCATACCAGCCCACACAGACATTGTAGTCCTTGAGCACAGCTCTCTGCCCGTCCTTCTCCAGCAGACTGACAGCCGGCCGCGTGCCGCCGGCCTGCGCGAAAAGCCGGCCGCTACAGGCGAGCAGCTCGGAGTATTCAAGTTGCGAAAAATCAGGCATGCGTACTGGCAATAAGAGTGATTGCGCCATTGTACTAGGGCCGCTGCCGCCCCGCTGCCAGGCTAGAACTCGTCGTCAAATTCGTCTTCGAACTCATCCGCCGCCGAACTGCTCTCCACCCCCACCATTTTTTTCCTGCGCTGCAGATAACTGGCGCGCAGGAAGGCATAAGAGTCGAACGCCTGCTGCAGCTGACGTACAGCAGCGTCCAGGTTGGCGCGCAGATTGATGATGTCCGCAGCAGTCAGCACAAAGGCCGGCCCGTCGTCCAGATAGAAAGTCGGGTTCAGGGGGATATCGACAATAAAGCCGATGCCATCGCGCAGGGTGCTGGCGCCATAGACAGGCAATACCAGATAAATACCCTCGCCCAATCCCCACACACCCAGGGTCTGGCCAAAATCCTCCTGATGACCGGGGATACCCACATCGCTGGCCACGTCAAACAGGCCCACGACACCGACCGTGGTATTGAGCACAAAACGCGCAAAGTCCTGGGCACCCGCCTCGGGCTCTCCCTGCAGCACGTTGTTCACCATGCTGCGTGGTGTATGCAGGTTGTCGAAGAAATTGGTTACCGAGCGACGTACCGGTGCCGGCGTAACCTTGACGTAGCCACGTGACACAGGACCCAGCACATAACGATCCAGCCCCATGTTGAAGGCAAACACCTTGCGATTGAGAGGCTCGAGCGGGTCGTTCGGTTCCTCCAGCCGCTGGTGAGCGCAGCCGGTCACAAGCGCCACCGTGCCAAGCAGCAAAATTAACAAGCCTCGTGTTGCCAATGGCATTGGCTATTCTCCATTCTTGTCTTCCCGTTCCGGCAGGGCCTGCCGAAAGGGTGCAGCATAACTTGCGCACAAACGAACCGTCAGTTTTACTGCATAATGGTCCGCCACGTCCATCCAGCCACGAGTGTATGCCGGCCTCCGACCCACAGAAAATCAGCAGAATCCCGGTTGACCTGATCCGCCCGGGCGCTTACCAGGCTCGACGCAAATTCGACCCGGACGCACTCGCTGAGCTGGCGGCTTCCATTGGCGAATCCGGCATAGTGCAGCCTGTGGTGGTGCGCTCAGATGGCAATGGCTACGAACTGCTGGCGGGCGAACGCCGCTGGCGCGCCGCCCAGCTGGCTGGACTGCATGAAATACCGGCGATTCAGCGCGACGATCTGGATGACCGCGAAGCCCACGTGCTCGGGCTGATTGAAAACCTGCAGCGCGAATCCCTCTCCCCCATGGAAACCGCCCGCGGCCTGTTGCAACTGGCCGACCTGTTCACGCTCACCCACGAAGCCGCCGGGCAGCGCATTGGCAAGTCACGCGCCTATGTCAGCAACTTTCTGCGACTGCTCAAACTCGACAACCGGGTGCAGGCGCTGATTGACGAAGGCCTGTTGAGCATGGGACATGCGCGCGTCCTCGCCGGACTGCCCAATGATCAACAGATGCCCCTGGCACGGGAATGCCTGAATAAAAGCTGGTCTGTCCGCAGCTTGGAGGCTGCCGGCCGCCGCCTGCAGCAAGCCGGCAAGCCCGAACATACTGACACGCGCCGCAACGGCGCGCGGCGTGACCTCGAAGACCTGCAGAAGCTGCTCAGCGAACATATGGGCAACAAGGTGCAGGTGGACTGCGATGACCGCGGCCGAGGCGAGGTGCGCATACGTTTTCACAGCCTGGATGAATTCGAGGGCCTGCTGGATCTCTGGGGCGTCAAGTTCAATCACTGATGCCCGGCATGCGAAGAAATCCACAGAAGCTCTGTATAAGCTTGTGGATAACTCTTGTATATGACGCTCACATGACGGTTTTGTTGCGCCCCGGCCCGCATTGATCGTTTTTTAACCACCCCCTTCCCAACAGCCCCCGGAGGTTAGCTATACTGCGGGGCCGTTAATTGATCACGAATAGAGGAATCAGGGATGGAGGAAACCCTCAAGCAGGTCGGCCTGTCAGACATCGGCCGCGGCACCCTGCGCGCCATCCGCGACCTGCCCGGGGTCAATCGAGGCCTGCTGGGTCTGGCCACGTTGCGCCCCACCAGCAAGCAGTCCATTGGCAAGGTGCTGGAAAAATGGGCGCGCAAGGCCCCCGGCCGGATTGCCCTGCGCTATGAAGACCAGGCCTGGTCCTACGCCTCCCTGAATGCATGGGCCAACCGCATCGCCGCCGAATTCCGGCAGGCGGGTGTTCGCCAGGGAGACTGTGTGGCTCTGCTCATGGAGAACCGGCCCGAACTGCTCGCCTGCGTAGCCGCCACTGTCAAACTGGGCGCTATTGCGGGCATGCTGAATCACAACCAGCGGGGTGATGTCCTTAACCACAGCATCGGCCTGGTCAAACCCAGGTTGCTGGTAGTCAGCGCCGAATGCCGCGAAGCCATCGAGAGTACCGATTACACACCCGCTGAACAGCCGGGCATCGGCTTTTACTGGAATGCCACCGCTGATCACATACCGGCCCCCGGGGGCTATCGCGATCTGGACAAGGCCAGCATCAAGCACAGCAGCGCCAACGCCCCGGAAACCGCCGGCATCGTTGCCAGCAGTCCCTGCTATTACATTTTTACCTCGGGCACGACGGGGCTGCCCAAGGCCTCGGTCATGAGTCATTACCGCTGGCTGGCTTCCATGGCCGGACTGGGCGGCGCCACACTGCGTATGCGGCCGGATGATGTCTTCTACTGCTGCCTGCCCATGTACCACAACAATGCGTTGACCGTGTCATGGAGCAGCGTACTGTCCGCCGGCGCAACCCTGGCGCTGGATACCAGGTTCAGCGCCTCGCGCTTCTGGGATCGTATCCGTCACTTCGACGCCACGGCGTTCTGCTACATCGGTGAACTGCTACGTTATCTGCTGAACCAGAAACCCGGCGCGGGCGACCGCGAGCATCGCGTACGCCTGATCACCGGCAATGGCCTGCGCCCGGAGATCTGGGCCGATTTCGAACAGCGTTTCGGCATCGAGAATATTTACGAATTCTACGGCGCCAGCGAGTGCAACATTGCCTTCATCAATGCTTTCGGCGTGCGCCAGACAGCGGGCTTCACCCCCCTGCCTTTCAAGATCGTGGCTTTCGATAACGAAACTGAAGAGCCGGTGCGCGACGCCAGAGGCTTTATGCAGGAAGTGAACAAGGGCGGCGTCGGATTACTGATCAGCGAGATCACTGACCGGCGCCCCTTCGACGGTTATACCGATCCGGCCGCCGGCGAGAAGAAACTACTGCGTGACGTCTTCAAGAAAGGCGACTGCTGGTTCAACAGCGGCGACCTGGTGCGTGACCAGGGCTTCCGCCACATCCAGTTCGTGGACCGGGTCGGCGACACCTTCCGCTGGAAGGGTGAGAACGTCGCCACCACAGAAATCGAGGGTGTACTGGCGACGATTAATGATCTGGAGCATGCCGTGGTCTATGGCGTGAGCGTGCCCAATGCGGACGGCCGCGCCGGCATGGTGGCGCTCACCCTGAAGCCGGATACCCGGCTGGACGGCAAGAAACTGGCCCGCGCGCTCACGGCCGAATTACCCGCCTATGCCGTGCCCTTGTTTCTGCGGGTACGCGAACAGCAGGAAACCACCGGCACCTTCAAATACCGCAAGGTGGAACTGAAGAACGAGGGCTTCGACCCGGACAAGGTGACCGAACCGCTGTATGTGCTGCTGGACAGCAAGAAGGGTTACGAGCCGCTGACGCGTGAGATTCTTGCGGGCATAGAGAGCGGCACAATCAAGCTCTGAAAAGGCTTGTGGGTCGCCTTGCCGGGAACCGACGGCCGCATGGACACGGCCGTCGGAACAATTTGTCAGGAACAAATTGAGTCAGCCGTAGGCTGCCCCGAAGGGCGAACCCCATGGACGGGGTGAGCAACTTACAGGGATGTATTCGCAGCGGTTCAGGGCAAGGTGGCCTACAGGCCCAACCCAAGCCAGAGGTGCTACACCCCTGCCCGGTGCCGCTTGATCGCCTCGGCATGCGCCAGACGCTGCTGGCGGCGCATATCGGCCTCGGCATAACGCTGTTTCTCGCCCTCGCTCTCCGGCACCACCGGCGGCACAGAAGTGGGTTTGTTGTCCGCATCCAGAGCAACGAAGGTCAGGTAAGCCGAGACGATGTGTCGTTTTTCCATACCGCAGCTGAGGCAGTCTTCGGCAATCACCCGGGCGCCGATCTCCATGGAGGTGCCCCAGGCGCGGTTAACCGCGGCAGAAAACACCAGCGTATCGCCATGCCTGGCCGGCGCCATGAAATGCACCGCGTCCACGCTGGCCGTGACACAAACCCGGCCGGCATGGCGCTCGGCCACGATTGAGGCCAGGCGATCAATGGTCGCCAGAATAGCGCCGCCGAACATGGTGTTATAGGCGTTCAGATCATTGGGGAAAACCTTGTAGACGTGTTCGCTGACAGCCGAGGCCGCCACTGGCTTGGGGGTGAAGTCTTCACTCATTTTCTGCTCTGCTATCAGTCGTCTGTGTCGGCATCCGGCAGCGCTGCCGAACTCTCGTGATCGATTTCCACTTTCTCGATCTTTTCGAAGCGGCTGCTGATTTTGCGCGCCGAGGTCTGCACCTGCTGGGTGTCCTCATGCGCCATGCGGATATGATCGGCCAGCTTGTCCATGCGCTGCTGGAAGCGGCCGAAGTCGGCGTTCAGCTTCACCAGGTGCTCCTGAATAATATGCACCTGGCGCCGCGTAGCTTCGTCCTTGAGCACCGAACGCGCGGTGGTCAGCACCGCCATCAGCGTCGTGGGCGAAGTCATCCAGACGTTGGCCCGCTGGGCCTCCTCCACCAGGTCGGCGTGGTGGGCATGGATCTCGGCAAACACCGCCTCGGCCGGCACAAACATCACCGCACCCGACGCTGTTTCATTCTGAATGATGTACTTCTCGGCAATATCCTTGATGTGCTTGCGCAGATCCTGCTTGAACTGACGCTCGGCGCTGCTTCGCTCCGCCTGACCGGCATGCACATCCGTCATGGTGCGATAGCTTTCCAGCGGGAACTTGGCATCCACCGCCACATTGCCGGTGGGTTCAGGCAGGAACAGCATGCAGTCCACGCGCGTACCATTGCTTAACGTGTGCTGCAGCGCAAAGACATTCTCGGGCAGCATATTGCGCACCAGCGCCGCCAGCTGCACCTCCCCGAAAGCGCCGCGTGAGCGCTTGTCGGCCAGCACCTCCTGCAAGCTCACCACGTTGCCGGACAGTTCGGTGATTTTCTTCTGCGCCTCGTCGATCTTGGCCAACCGTGCGACCACGTCGTTGAAGGTCTTGTTGGTTTTCTCGAAACCCTCGGACAGGCGCTTCTCGACCTGGCCGCTGATGTCCTTGAGTCGCTTGTCGGTGGACTCGGTCAGGGCATCCACCCGCTTGCCGACTTCACCGCCGACGTCACGCAGACCCACCTGCAGACTCTTGAGCACCTCCACATGATGCCGGTTCTGATCCTCACGGCCCTGTTTGAGATCCTCGCGCATGCCGCGTTCGAGTTTTTGCACCGCCTCTTCCAGACGCTTGCCCATGCGCTCGAAGAAATCCGCCTGGGCACGCAAATCGGATTGCAGCTGCCGGCCAGCACCGTCATCACGCAGCGACAGGATAAGAAAGAAAAGTACGGCAAAGCCGGCCAGCATGACGCCGGCAAGGATAAGCGTATCGATAGGTAGTTCTGCCATGCACGTATTGTGCGGGCAGGCAACGGCGGATGCTACTTGTGCACGCCCAGCACCACGGCTCGGGCGCGCAAATCCTCCAGCGTCCGGGCGCCGAATGTGAGCACAGTCCCGGCCACCAGCCCGGCTTCATCCGCCAACGCCAGCAGCTGCGCCTCCCCGCTGAGTTCCGGCTGCTCTTGCAAGCGCTGTATCAGCCGGGCCGTGATGGCATTCACCTCCAGAAACGCCACCACGTCATCCGGCTTGCGGTATACCACCAGAAATGCCGGCTGCTGGTCGGCACGATCCGGCCGGTAATCCGCGGATATGCGATGCACGGGATAACTGTAGGCCAGATTCTGCAAACAGGGATTAAGCACCGGCACGCCGGCCAGCAAATCCGCCTCGGTATCAACCGCATCAAGACTGACTTCAACGGGATCAATGGCGAGGATCATTTCCGCCCATTCGTAATGTGCCAGTTCCTGCAGAAACGGCGGATCACAGTCACGCGGCTGATGCTCATCCTGCAGATAGGCCAGGAATTCTTCCGCGATCTGATAGAACTGCGGACTATGGGATATGTGGCGGGCATAAAAATCCCGCACCAGGGCATGCCAGTCATCATCTGTATACAGCGTGCGCACTACCGGAAAAGCCGTGGCGATAAAGTTCTGAATATTCTTGTAGAAAAGATCGCGATAGATCTGCATGCGCCGGTCTTCGATATCCGGCGGCGCCGGATGCTTGTCCGGATCACGCAGATGCGCGGCAAAGCCGTACTGAAGCTGTTGAAAGACCGGCCGTGTGTCAGGCATGTGCCGTCTCTTTTACGGGCGCAGACCATTTGGCCTGCAGCGCGGTTATGCGATCCACTTCACCCAACAGCTCATCCAGCGGCGGGATATTGAAGTCGCGCTCCAGCAAAGTCGGGAACACACCGAAGTGCCGGTAGGCGGTGTCCAGCAGGTTCCAGACCTGCTCGCTGACATCACTGCCATGCGTGTCTACACGCAGGTCTTCGGCTTCCTTGTAGTGCCCGGCAATATGCGCGTAGGCAATACGCTCCGCAGGGAGCGCTTTGAGGAATGCTTCGGCGTCATAGCGATGATTGATGCTGTTGACGACGATATTGTTCACGTCCAGCAGCAGATCGCAGTCGGCTTCTTCCAGCACCGCCAGCAGGAATTCCAGCTCCGTCATTTCGGCACCGGGGGCGGCATAGTAGGAAACATTCTCGACGGCGATACGACGCTCAAGGATTTCCTGACTACGCCGAATACGGGACGCTACATAGCTGACGGCTTCAGCGGTAAAGGGGATGGGCATGAGGTCGTAGAGATGACCGTCATCGCCACAATAACTCAGGTGTTCGGTGTAATAGCGGACATTGTGTTCATCCAGGAAAGTTTTCACCTTTCCCAGAAAGGCTTCGTCCAGTGGCGCCGGCCCGCCCAGCGACAGGGACAGACCGTGAGTGACAAAAGGGTAACGTTCGGTAAAGGCGCGAAACTGGCGGCCGCGGGCGCCGCCCATATCGATCCAGTTTTCCGGCGCCACCTCCAGAAAATCGATCTGCCCGGGTGTGTAATCTGCCAGCGGGCCCATCAGGGCCCGCCGCAGACCAAGTCCGGCACCTTGTACCGGATACGGTTTCATGAAGACGCGTCAGACGAGCTTACTTGTTCTCGCCGCACTTGCCTTCGCCGCATTTACCTTCGCCGTCCTTCTTGCCCTCGCCGCACTTGCCTTCACCACACTTGCCTTCACCATCCTTCTTGTCTTCACCGCACTTGCCTTCGCCACACTTGCCCTCGGCATTGTCAGCAAGCTGATATCCGGCAGACAGCTGGTTCACCTGGAACGGGTTTTCACTGGCCTGTGCCGCCATGGACAGCGCCATTGACGTTGCAAAAGCAGCGCCCGCCAGAATGACAGCGTTCTTCTTTACATCCTTCATTACATATCTCCTTGAGAAGTCACGGGCTTGCGCCCATAAGAACTGCATAAGCAGTCAATACATCTCCCCGTGCGACCGGGGACTCAGCTGAAAGTTCAGCTTGCCTACCAACAGACCCGGCAGCATTGAAATTGCTTGCACGCCAGGATATGGCTGACAGGGTTATATACGCATGCAGCCGCCCAATGGATGCAGCGACCTACCAGTTACCGCGCAATCCGGCGCCAATTCACTGTATTGGTCGATATTGGACATAACCGACAGCGCCATTGATCTCTTCACAGGCAGGACCCAATAGGCAGCCTAGCGCAATAAACAGGAGAAGGTTAGCCAGCCTCCAGCGCCTGCCGGTAGGCTGAAGCGACAGCATCACCGAAGCAGCACAGCAACACCGTCGCCGGCTGCTCATGGCTTTGCAGAAAGTGCTGTACGGTAGAAACGGCAACAGCGGCCGCCTGCTCCAGTGGATAACCGTATACGCCACAGGAAATGGCAGGAAAGGCCACGCTGCGGCAATCATGCTCGGCGGCCAGGCCCAGGCTTTGCCGGTAGCAACTTTCCAGCAGGTCCGGCTCATTATCGTTGCCGCCGCGCCACACCGGACCCACAGTGTGAATGACATAGCGGGCTGGCAGATTGAATCCCGGCGTGATACGCGCTTCGCCCGTGGGACAGCCGCCCAGACCGGCGCAATGCGCTTTCAGCTGTGGGCCGGCCGCACGATGAATGGCGCCATCGACACCCCCGCCACCCAGCAGCGTGGAGTTGGCGGCATTGACGATGGCATCGACGTCAAGCCGGGTGATGTCACCCTCTTCGATACGGATTTCCGGCATCTCGATACTCCGGAAGAACTTCTCCCGGACTATAGCGGATTCATTAATGCGGGGAGGATAGATACGAAAAAGCCGGCAGAAGCCGGCTTTTTCAAAACAGCGCGTTAATCAGGCGATCAGTCGCCCGACGGCGTATACAGCGGACTCTCCTGCTTCGAATAGAAGGCAGCCAGCTTCTCGATATCGCTGTCCGACAGGTTGGCCACCTGGCCGGCCATCACTGCATTCTTGCGGGCGCCGGAGCGGTAATCCTGCAGGGCCTTCTCAATATAGGTCTTGTGCTGACCGGCAATAATCGGAAATGCCGTGGTGGGGCTGACGCCGGTGGGGCCATGGCAGGCAGTACAGGCAGCCGTGAGTTCTTCCACTGTCTTGCCCTGCTCGGGCGCCGCCTGTTCGCTGGCGAAAGCGGAACCGCTCATGGCGGCCAGCAGGCCGGCCAGTAACACTAGTTGCTTCATCATCTCAATCACCTGTCCGGATTACTGGGCCTGCGGGGCACTGGTCAGATAGGCCGCGATATCGGCCATGTCCTGCTCGGACATCTGGGCTGCCTGGGCCTTCATCGTGGGATGAGCACGCTCACCACTCTTATAGGCCTTGAGCGCCTGCACGACGTATTCAGGGTGCTGACCACCGAGCATGGGCACACGGTAGCTGGGATAAACGTTGCTGTAGTTCTCGATGCCATGGCATCCAATACAGGTGCTGGCCTTGACCTTGCCCGCCTCGGCATCACCTGCGGCCAGGGCAGAACCCTGGAGAATTCCGCAAAACATCGCCGCTGCGAAGACTTTCTGCGTCCAGCGCGAAATGCTCTTCATGCTTGTTTCCCCACGAAAAATCAGGAATCGTCGGCTGATGCGCCGACTCTCGTAGTGCGAATATGCTCGTCGATATGCCCGTCCGAGTCAATCCAGAATTCCCTAGTACGCTGAATATGCTTTACTTTAGTGGCATGAAGGACGTCGAACTCAGTTGCCGGCATTATCTGGTTCGCGGCCGTGTGCAGGGCGTGTTCTTCCGCGCCAGCGCCGCTGACGAGGCCCGCTCGCTCAATCTGCTGGGCTGGGTGCGCAACCTGCCCGATGGCCGCGTGGAAGCACAAGCCTGCGGCAGCCCCCAGGCGATTGCCGACTTTACCGAATGGCTGCGCCAGGGTCCGCCCGCCGCCCGTGTGGAGCAGGTGGAAACCAGGAACCTGCCGCCTGACGATAATCTGCCGAGGCCTTTCGAGATTCGGCGTTAACCTGTCGACAGGTATAATGCCACCATCTCATCCAGAATCAGGAACCTCATGATTCCATCAGTGCAAAACCTCTCCCAGGAAAGTGATTTCCGCGACCTGTCGCCGTGGCTTTGGTTATGGCTACCCCTGATATATCTGCTGATCAATATTATTGCTGCAGGTATCGGTCACGAATTTTATGAAACCTACATTGATGGCGGTGAACTGGGGAGCATTGAACTCAGTTCAGTACTTGTACTACTGATTGCCACCGTCCTGGGCATCCACAGCCTGACGATTATCCGCAGCCTGGGTGACGTGCGTCTTGGGGCATGGATTTTCCTTGGCACGCTGGGCTGCCTGTATTTCGGTGGCGAGGAAGCCAGTTGGGGCCAGCATATATTCAACTGGGAATCGAGCGAAGCCTGGCTGTCATTCAATGACCAGCAGGAAACCAATCTACACAACTCGGAGAAATGGGGAGCGCTGCTGGACCAGTTACCGCGTAACCTGTTGACACTGGGTATTCTGGTAGGCGGCATCATCGCCCCACTTTATCGGCGGTATAAGAATTTGCATCTCAATCCGACCGGAATCAATTACTGGATCTGGCCGACCATCGTCGGCCTGCCGGCCGGAATCATTGCCGTCAGCGTGTCCTTCCCGGAAAAAATCTACGGATCAATCACCGGTGTACGTGAGCTACCGTATTTCGACATCAGTGCAGGAGAACTCAAGGAACTCTACTGCGGTTATTTCCTGATGGTCTACATGTGGTCATTCAACCTGCGCATGCGGCAGCTGAAGAAGGGGCTGGCGGGGAAATAACTCCGCATTTCGTCAAGGTGACGCCTGACTCTGTATCAAGAGTCTTCGATCAACCTATTCAAGTAGTTCCAGCACTTTCGCAGTACTATGGGGCACCTGTCCTGGAACCGCTGTGAGTACATCCTGTACGCACCCTTTGCAACCTCCATGTTGCAAAGGGTTTGAGAACAGGTGCAGCACCACTCCTAACTCGGGCTAACCCTCCAGCAGACTCCGCAGCATCCACGCCGTTTTCTCATGCACCTGCATGCGCTGCGTCAGCAAGTCTGCCGTCGGCTCATCAGAAGCCTCCTCGGCCAGCGGGAACACCTCACGGGCGGTACGCACCACCGTCTCGTGACCCGTCACCAGTTGTCTGATCATGTCCTCGGCCTTCGGCACTGAGGTTTCCTCATCAATAGACGACAGCTCGGCAAACTGTTTGTAGGAGCCCGGCGCCGGCTCACCCAGGGCACGGATGCGCTCGGCCACTTCGTCCACCGCCGTGGCGGCCTCGATATAGTGCTGCTCGAACATCAGGTGCAGGGTGTTGAACATGGGACCTGTGACATTCCAGTGGAAGTTGTGTGTTTTCAGGTACAGGGTGTACTCATCCGCCAGCAGACGCGACAGCCCCTGCGCAATTGCCTGACGCTGTTTGCTTGAAATGCCAATATCGATTTCCATCACTTTTTCCAGTGGTTTTGAAGCCTGATGTCATCGTAACCAGCCCGGATCTATATGTGAAATTGATTCTTTAACTTGAATTTATAGCGTTTAACTATCGACAAATTCCGCCCATGCTGGCGGACAAACCCCCGATCCGTTAAGCTTCGCGCCCCATATCGACTCCCGGATGAACGTGTCCGCAGCCTCCCGAATCGCCAGCGAGGCAGCCAAGCGCTGCACCTTCGCCATCATCTCTCACCCCGACGCCGGCAAGACCACGCTGACCGAAAAGCTGTTGCTGTTCGGCGGCGCCATTCAGCTGGCCGGCACGGTGAAAGGCCGCAAGGCGGCGCGCCACGCCACCTCGGACTGGATGAAGATGGAGCAGCAGCGCGGCATTTCGGTAACGACCTCGGTCATGCAGTTTCCTTACAAGGAACGCATCATCAACCTGCTGGACACGCCGGGCCACGAAGACTTCTCGGAAGACACCTATCGCACCCTCACCGCCGTGGACTCGGCGCTGATGGTGATCGACGCCGCCAAGGGCGTGGAAGCACGCACCATCAAGCTGATGGAAGTCTGCCGCATGCGCACCACACCCATCATCAGCTTCGTCAACAAGCTGGATCGCGAGGGCCGTGAACCGCTGGAACTGATCGACGACATCGAGTCGGTACTCGACATCCAGTGCGTGCCCATTACCTGGCCGATCGGCATGGGCAAGGGCTTCAAGGGCGTCTACCACCTGCTGGAAGACCGCATCTATCTCTACGAGGGCGGCAAGAGCGGCAAGCTGGGAGAAACCAAAACCATCGACGGCCTGCAGAGCGAGGCCGGTCAGACCGTGCTCGGCGATTTGCGCGAGCATTTCATGGAAGAAATCGAACTGGTGCGCGAAGCGGCCGGTGCGTTCGACCTGGATGCCTATCTGGCCGGCCAGCTGACGCCGGTATTCTTCGGTTCGGCCATCAACAACTTCGGCATTGCCACCCTGCTGGATGGCTTTGCCCAGTGGGCACCCGGGCCACAGCCGCGGGAAACCAACGGGCGCCAGGTCCGCGCCGATGAAGACAAGCTGACCGGTTTCGTCTTCAAGATCCAGGCCAACATGGACCCTAAACATCGCGACCGCGTGGCCTTCATGCGCGTCTGTTCCGGACATTACGAGCAGGGCATGAAAATGTTTCATGTGCGTAGCGGCAAGCAGATGCGCATTGCCGATGCCGTGACTTTCCTCGCCGCGGACCGCGACATCGCCGCCGAGGCCTGGCCCGGCGACATCATCGGTCTGCACAATCACGGCACCATTGCGATTGGCGACACCTTTACCGAAGGCGAAGTATTGCAGTTCGGCGGCATTCCCAACTTCGCGCCGGAACTGTTCCGCCGCGTGATCCTCGCCGATCCGATGAAATCCAAGCAGCTCAACGCCGGCCTGGACCAGCTCTGCGAAGAAGGCGCCACCCAGGTCTATCGGCCCTTCCTCAACAACGACATCGTGCTGGGCGCGGTGGGTGTGCTGCAGTTCGACGTGGTGCAGGAACGCCTGGCCACGGAATACAACGTCAACTGCAAGTTCGAAGCCATCGACGTGCACACCGCCCGCTGGGTGGAAGGCCCGGCAGCGGAGTTGAAGAAGCTGCGGGACCGGGCCGACAACCGCCTGGCCCGCGACCATTCCGGCGCCCTGGTCTACCTGGCCTCAAGCCGCGTGAATCTGAACATGATGCAAGAGCGCTGGCCGGAGCTGCGTTTCCAGGATACCCGGGAACAATTTTTCGAAGGCTGACCGGACAGGCAATCCGGCCGAAATCTCGGCTAGAAGCTGAGCACACAGTCCCCGGCCGCGCAGGTGATCAGCGCCTCGCCGGAATCCCCGCACACGGTGGTATAGCTTTCCGTACCGGTTTCCAGCGACTGCACATGTTCCAGACTGGAGGAACAACCCCGGGTTCGGGCAAAACTGCGGGCATGCGTTTCCCAGCGATGGCTGGAAATGAACCCCGGCGGCGCCTGCTGATTGATGGCGCGCTCCTTGATCTGATAGCTCGGATCCACCGCCGGCTCGTCTTCTTTTACCAGGCCTGCACGGGGTTGGTGATTTTCAGGATACTTCGGCAAAGGCAGGGTGGCCCGGTTCACCCGTGCCGAAGCTACTTCGTCACGCAAGGCTTCCGCGATATCGTCGGCCGCGTCCAGACAGGCTGCCTGCAGCGTCCAGCCCGACTCTTTACCCTCGGCCGCAAACAGCAACTGTTTCTCGGCCGAATAGGCATCCGCCACCCAGCTCAGTGAGTGCCTGAACCCCGAGCTTTTTCCCAGTTCGATTCTGACCCGGTACAGCGCATCGGCCTGTTCTTGCGCGGGAATAATCCGGATCAGATTCTGCTGCAGGGCCAGCCGCAACCTGGGTTCACAGCCATCAATACTTTCGGCGCCTGCAAAGTCCAGAAAATAGCTGCGCGCATTGGCCAGTTCCAGCGATGAAGCTGCAACCTGCTGGCCGGCCAATATCAGGATGCTGAAAAGCAGATATCGCATTTCAATCTACTGACGCCAGTCGCCGTGCAACCACCGCCAGCACCTGCGGATTACTGACATAGCCGAAATGACTGCCCTGCACCTCGACATTTTCGGTATTGGGGGCGGCCATTTCACGCGCACACTGCCAGGCCACGATGCCGTCGGTCTTGCTGTGCACTGCCACACAGGGCACCGGCGGCGGCACCCGTCTTTTGCGGAAACCTTCCAGATCGGCATCGACCTTCTTGCCCGGATTCATCAGATTGAACAGCTTGGCCACATTGTTGGCATTTGGATGACCATTGATCGGGCTGCCCAGGGTAAACACCATGCTCACCTGTGATGGAGCATGGCGCGCCATTTCGCGCACGAACACCCCGCCCAGACTCCAGCCCAGCAGGGCCACTTTCCTGCCATGCCGCGTTTGCAGCGCCTCTACCCGTGCGGCCAACGCCTCGCGCATGCCAGGTCGCATACCCCAGTTGTACCCCTGGCCCCAGCCATGTGCGGCAAAGCCCAGCTCATTCAGCGCCCTGCGTAACGGGCGGGTACCCCAATCCGAAGCACCAAAGCCAGGCACAATCATGATCGGCTGGCCGCCGCCTTTCGGCAGGCGCTCCAGATCCATACCCCTGAAGTAGTAACGCCCCATTTCCGGAAATATGCGCGCCTCCCTGAGCAGCAGGCGTAGTGGTGGCGCCGAAATATCCGGCAATTCCTGTGCATAGTTGGCAGATTCGGCCGACATCACTGTTTCGCTCCTGGAATTTTCGGGCATATTGGCATGCCAGCGCTGCCTTGTCTCGGTCACATCCTCCCTCCATACTGAAACCGGGGAGAGGGGACCGCAATATGCGCCTGACAGAAAAAGCCGCGAAGCAGATTACTGACCGACCCAGAGCGTTGGTAGCAGTGGTGATGGCTGTCACCCTGGTCGCCCTGGTCGGCGCCATCAACCTGAAAATCGTCACCGACTACCGCTACTTCTTTGATGAAGACGGCCCCGATCGCCTGGCCTATGCCGAACTGGAAGCTGAATTCGGCGGCACCGACGACGTGATGCTGGCCTACGTGCCCGGCAACGGCAATGTCCTCACCCCGGACAATATCCTGCGCATCGCCGAACTGGCCGATGCCCTGACCGACACGCCCTACGCGGATTCAGTAAATTCCCTGGCCGATATATCCGTTGCCATTCCCAGCGAAAGCGGACCCACCATCACCACGCTGCGGGCACAGGCGGAAGCCGGCAATATCGACAAGGCCCTGTGGCAACGCACGGTGCAAGAAGTCAGGCGTCTCACCGAAGGCATGCTGCTGGCGCCGGATGGCAGCGTCGGCGCCGTCGATGTCCTGCTGCAACTGCCGGATGACAACGACTTCTGGCAAACCCGCGCGGTCCAGCAGCACGCCAAGAAACTGCGAGCCGAATTCGAGACGCGTTACCCCGACGACCGTATCCTGCTGGCCGGTGTGCTGCCTTACTACCATGACATCACCGAACTGGCGATGCGGGATATTTACGCCCTGTTTCCCATCTGCATCCTGATTGCCAGCCTGCTGCTGCGCGGCCTGCTCGGCAGCTGGCGTGCAGCCCTGTGCTGCGGCCTGCCGGTATTCTGCGCCGTACTGGCGACCATCGGCATCAATGGCTGGCTGGGCCTGACGGTCAGTCTCGCCACCATGATTGTGCCCATCATCATCCTGGTGATTTCCCTGGCCTACGCCATTCACTACGCCGACACCTATCTGCAGATTCGCGGCGACCATCCCGACAGCCAGGCCGCCGCCATGCTCAGCTTCAGGGAAAACCTGGAACCGGCCCTGTTGACCTCAGCCACCACGGTGCTGGGCTTTCTGATGATGAACAACAGCATCTCGCCCGCCTACCGCAACATGGGTAATGTCGCCGCCATCGGCATCGGCGTTTCAGTGATTTTCACCATCATTGCCATGCCGGCCATGCTGACCTGGGTCGACCCGCCCTACTGGCGCAAGAAAGGCCTGCTGCGCCGTAGCCTGGAAACGATTGGCGAGCGCTTCTCGCGACCCATTCACTCCTTCTGGATTCTCAGCCTGGGCCTCGGCCTGATCCTGGCGCTGCTGGCCTGCATTTCGCTGAATACGGTGGATGACAACATCAACCAGTGGTTCAGCGAAGACACCCGCATGCGGCAGGACAACGAGGAGGTGAATCGCCGCTTGAGCGGCATGCAGCACCTCTATTTCAAATTGCCGGCCGACAATCCCTCAGGCGTACACGACCCCGAATACCTGGCCCGCGTCACGGCTTTCGACGACTGGCTGTCCAGCCAACCGCATGTTTCGGCCGTGCGCTCGCTGCCTACCCTGGTCAAGAGTCTGAATGCCGCTTTTGGTGATGGCAGCCGCAGCATTCCGCAGGATCCGGCGCAAACCGAGCAGTTGCTCTGGGTTTACGAATTCTCTGCGCGGCCTGATGACCGCGCAGGTGGCCTGCTGAATGCAGACCGCAGCGCTTCGGTGGTGCACCTTTCACGCCGCAACCAGCCGGGCCAGGATTTCCAGGCCTTTGCCACCCAGGCACACAACTGGCTGAGGATGAACACCCCGGAGATCGACGCCCCCCCAGGCAAGAGCGGCGTCATGATGTTCTCCAAAATGGCGCTGGATAATATTCCGCCCATGATTATCGGCACGCTGGTCGTCTTGCTGTTCGCCACCGTAGTCGTCGCCATCGCCCTGAAGTCGATACGCCTGGGTCTGATCAGCATCGTCCCCAACCTGCTGCCGGTGGGCCTCTCATTTGGCACCTGGGGCATGCTCTCCGGCCATGTCGGCATTGCCCTGTCCGTAATCTCGGCGGCCGCACTGGGTATCATCGTGGATGACACCATCCACCTGCTCGAACGCTACAAGGAAGGCCGCAAAGGCGGCAAGGCCACCGCCGGCGAAGCCTGCCGGCATGCCATCCGGCGCGTGGGCGGCGCCATTACCATCACTACCATGGTGCTGGTGGTCGGCATCGGCCTGATCGGCTTCTCACAGGTGCAACCCACCCACGAGTTGGGTCTGTGGCTGGCCATCACCATTGCCTATGCCTGGCTCTGTGACCTGCTGTTGCTGCCTCAACTATTGACCCGATTTGATCCCTGACTCGGCAAACGCCGAGAATCAGAAAATTCCGGCGGGAGAAAACATGAACACAGTGACAGCGGATTCACCGTCGCTCGACCCGAACAACCTGCCTGGTCCACCAGGACTTCCCCTGCTGGGCAATGCACTCTCGCTGAAACCCTCGCGTATTCACCAGGTTTTTGAAGAATGGGCCTATGAATACGGTCCGTTTTACCAGTTCCGGGTGGGGCCAAGAAAAATGATCGGGGTATCCGACCCCGCAGCGGTGGCCACCCTGTTCAAGGAACGGCCTGAGAAATACACCCGCAACATCCCGATGGAGGAAGTCTTCCTGGAAATGGGCATCGAGGGCGTATTCCCGGTGGAAGGCGAACAATGGCAACGCCAGCGCCGGGTATGGATCAAGGCCATGAATGCCCACCGCGTGCGGCCCTTTTTCGGCAAGATGAAACTCATTACCGAGCGCCTGAAACAGCGCTGGGAACAAGCGGCAGCCGAAGGCAAGGTCATCCATGTCGTGGATGACCTCATGCGTTACACCGTGGATGTCACCACGCTGTTTGCCTACGGCTTTGATGCCAACACGCTGCAACAGGGCGAGGACGTGGTGCAGAAGCAGCTCATGCATGTGTTCCCTGCCATCAACCGCCGCATCAACAGCCCCTTCCCCTACTGGCGTTACCTGCCCCTGCCCGCAGATGTGAAACTGAAGAAGGCGCTGAAGAATCTGGAAACCTTTGTCATGGCCCGCATCGAGGAAACCCGGGCCGAAATGAAAACCAACCCTCAACTGAAAAAAGAGCCGGAAAACCTGCTCCAAGGTTTGATTGCCGCCGGCGAAGACGATGAAGCGGGACTGACCGACCAGGAAATCTACGGCAACACCGTCGGCGTCATGCTGGCGGGCGAAGACACCACCGCCTACACCATGGCCTGGATGATTTATGAACTCATCCAACACCCGCCGGCCTTGCAACGGCTACGTCAGGAAATGGATCAAGTGCTGGGTGCAGAACCGCTCTGGTCAGAACTGGAACAAGGTGAAGACATGCCCTGGCTCGATGCCGTCACCAACGAAACCCAGCGTCTGCGCTCGGTCGCCCCCATGACCGGCATGACAGCAAAGGTGGATGTGGAACTGGGCGGCATGCATTTCCCTGCCGGCAGCAATTTCGTCGTACCACTCCGGGTCATGGCAATGGACGAAAAACGCTACCCGGATGCCAGAGCCTTCAAGCCCGAGCGCTGGATCGACATCGACCAGGGCCACCCGGCACAACAGGCGCCGCAACCCTTCGGTGGCGGCAAGCGTACCTGCCCCGGCATGAACCTGGCGCTGCAGGAAATCAAATCCGTGCTATCCATGCTGGTGAAGAATTTTGACCTGGAACTGGCTGATACGGGCAAAGCTGTTACTGAAAAATTCGCCTTCACCATGTTTCCGGACAATCTCTGCATGCAGCTGCATCCGCGAAACTGAGATTTACGATCAAGACCGTGCAATATCCCGCTGACGTTTACGCGCCCCATTTTCCGCCCAATGACGAGGTTTCTCCATGACACAAGGTTTGTCCTATATCCAGGGACCGACAGAGCCCGCATTACGCGACCTGACTCTGGGCGAGGCGCTACGTGAAGCCGCAGAAGATTCCCCGGACCAGATAGCGCTGATTTGCGGCACGCCAGATCCAGCGGCACGCCGGCAATGGACCTATGCCGAGCTCTATGCCGAAGCCGAAAAAACGGCCCATGTGCTGGCCGCGCTGTTCGAGCCGGGGGAGCGTGTCGCCATCTGGGCGCCCAACATCCCTGAATGGGTCATGGTGGAGTTCGGCGCCGCCATGGCCGGTGTCATTCTCGTCACGGTGAACCCTTCCTTCCAGGCGAAAGAAGTGGAATACGTACTCAATCAGTCCCAGGCCGCCGGCATACTGACCCTGCGGGAGTATCGCGGCAACCCGATGATGCAAACGGTGAAGTCGGTCATGAGCCAATGTCCGGCGTTACGTGAAGTAATCGACCTGGGCGAATGGGATGCCTTCCTGGAAAACACCGCGGCTGACGACAAACCTTTACCGCAGGTGAAACCTACTGATCCGGTCATGATCCAGTACACATCGGGCACCACCGGTTTTCCCAAGGGCGCGCTGCTGCACCATCGCGGTCTGGTGAACAATGGCGCCCATACTACCCACCGCATGGGCGTCCCCAGGGGGGCCAGCACCGTCACCATGATGCCGCTGTTTCACACCGGCGGCTGCGTTGCCTGCGTACTGGGCGCAGTCTCGGCCCGTGGAACGCAGGTACTGGTGGAGACCTTTGACCCTGGCCTGGTGCTGGAACTGATCGAAACCTATCGATGCTGCGCCATGCTCGGCGTGCCCACCATGCTCATCGCCATGCTTGAACACCCCAGTTTCGCCGAACGGGATCTTTCCTGCGTGAAAACGCTGTGCTCAGGCGGCTCGACTGTACCGGCTGCACTGGTGCGCCGCTTTGAAGAGGGGCTGGGCGCGAAATTCACCATCGTATTCGGTCAGACCGAATGCTCGCCGGTAGCCGCCATGACCCGGCCCGATGATTCAACCGAAGACAAGGCCCACACCCTTGGCGGGCCCATGCCGCATGTGGAAATCAAGATCATCGACCCGCAAAGTGGCGAAACCGTACCCCAGGGCGTGATGGGTGAATTCTGTACCCGTGGCTACCACGTAATGCTTGAATACTTCCGCAACCCGGAGGCCACAGCCAAGACCATCGATGCCGAGGGCTGGCTGCATACTGGTGATCTCTGCGCCATGGATGAACGCGGCTATACCAGTGTTCAGGGCCGGCTCAAGGACATGATCATTCGCGGCGGCGAGAATATCTATCCACGCGAAATCGAAGAACTCCTGTACCAGCATCCCGGGATCGCAAGCGTCGCCGTCGTCGGGCTGCCGGATGAGAAATATGGCGAGGTCGTGGCTGCCGTTATCCAGCCCGCTTCGGGACAGACGCCGGATCAGGCCATGCTCTTTGCCTACCTGCGGGAAAACCTGTCACCGCAGAAAACACCGTCCCTCTGGTACCGGGTTGAAGAGTTCCCTCTGACCGGCTCCGGCAAAATCCAGAAATTCAAGCTGCGCGAAATGCATGCAGCGAGTGAATTGCAGCCCCTGAATTAGACCCATAACCCCATTCGCGGCAATTCATCCTGTATTCAGGGTGCTTCCCTTATTGTGAGGGCACTTCCGGCAGTCAAGGACTGCCTGGGAGCGCACTTGAACAAGGAGCAAGAAGATGAAAAGGAAGCACGCTTACATCAACAGCAAATCCCTGGCTGTCCTCGCAGCGCCTGTTGTCCTGTTGGTGGCCTGTGGTGCAACCAACGCATCCAGCGATGCCAAAACCCTGCAGGAAGCCAACGCCATTTTCGTACAGGGTGAGCAATGCAAAGGCGGCATTACGGATGCTCTGGCCGAACACGACCTGGGAGTGACAAATGTCCCAGAGGAAGCTGATTCCACCCTGAATGTGGCGATCACACCCCAGGGCCGCAATATGGATGAGCTGCCCGAATTTGGTGGCGTAGGCCACAAGGCCAGCTATTCGGCGACCCTGACCGGCGCCGGCGACAAGGTGCTGTTCAGCACCACCGGCGAGGAAGGCTCGACGACCTTCGATGAAATGTGCGAAGACATTGGCGATGAAATCGCCTCACGCCTGGAACAACGCCGACATGGCTGATTCATTCACACACATGATAAAGGGCCGCTGACGCGGCCCTTTTCTTTTCCCCTGAGTGTCGCCTAAAGCGTCGCGGCCAGACGACTGGCCTGATTGATGGCCCGTTTGGCATCCAGCTCGGCGGCCACATCCGCACCACCGACCAGATGCACATTCACGCCGGCTTGCTGCAGCGGTTCCTGCAGTTCACGGAAGGGCTCCTGACCGGCACAGATAATGATGTTGTCCACTTCGATCAGATCAGGTTTTTCACCTACGCTGATATGCAGACCTTTATCGTCAATGGCGTCGTAGCTCGCGCCACCGATCATCTGCACGTTCTTCATCTTCAGCGAAGAACGGTGTATCCAGCCGGTGGTCTTGCCCAGGCCGGCGCCCAGCTTGGTGGTCTTGCGCTGCAGCAGGAATACTTCGCGCGGCGAGGGCTCCGGTTTGGGGGGCACCACGCCACCACGCACCTCGGCCGGGTCGGCCACGCCCCATTCCCGGTTGAACAGCTCGATATCCACGCTGGGCGAGGTGCCTTCATGGCTGAGATACTCGGCCACGTCAAAGCCGATACCGCCGGCGCCGATCAGGGCCACACGCCTGCCCACCGGTTTTTCATGCCGCAGCACATCGATATAGGACAATACCTTGCCGGAGGCCAGGCCCTCTTCAATACCAGGTATCGCCGGTGTGCGCGGTGACACGCCGGTGCACAGCAGCACTTCGTCGTAACCGGCCTGCACCAGGTCATCCGCCGAGACCTTCGCGCCCAGTTTCAGGTTCACGCCCGTGGTTTCAATCTTGCGCTTGAAATAACGCAGGGTTTCGTAGAACTCTTCCTTGCCCGGAACCTTTTTGGCCATATTGAACTGGCCGCCGATTTCTTCGGCCGCATCAAACAGGTCCACCTCGTGGCCCCGCTCCGCCAGCACGGTAGAGGCCGCCAGTCCGGCGGGGCCGGCGCCCACCACGGCGATGCGTTTCTTATGCGTGGTGGGTTCGTAATTCAGTTCGGTTTCATGACAGGCCCGTGGATTAACCAGACAGCTCGCGGTCTTGAGCTTGAAGGTGTGATCCAGACAGGCCTGATTGCAGCCGATGCAGGTGTTGATTTCATCAGCACGATTTTCGGCGGCCTTGTTCACAAACTCGGCATCGGCCAGGAACGGTCGCGCCATGGAAATCATGTCGGCGGCGCCGCTGGCAATGATTTCCTCGGCCACTGTCGGATCGTTAATGCGGTTGGTTGTGCACAGCGGAATGCTGACCTCCGCCTTCATTTTCTTCGTCACCCAGGCGAAGGCGCCGCGCGGTACCGAAGTGGCAATGGTTGGCACCCGGGCCTCATGCCAACCGATACCGGTATTAATGATCGTGGCGCCGGCTTTTTCAATCGCCTTGGCCAGCATCACCACTTCTTCCCAGGTCTGGCCGTCCTCGATCAGATCCAGCATGGAAAGCCGATAGACAATAATAAAGTCCGGGCCCACGGCTTCACGCACACGCTGCACGATTTCCACAGGCAGCTGCATGCGGTTCTGGTAGGAGCCGCCCCATTTATCCGTGCGTTTGTTGACGTGACTCACCAGGAACTGGTTGATGAAATAACCTTCCGAGCCCATCACTTCCACGCCGTCATAACCGGCTTCACGCGCCAGCGCGGCGCAACGCGCATAGGCCTTGATCTGCCGGTCCACACCCTTGGTGGACAAGGCACGCGGCGTGAATGGCGTAATGGGTGAGCGTACCGATGAGGCGGACACATTCAGGGGGTGATACCCGTAACGGCCGGCATGCAGAATCTGCAGGGCGATTTTGCCGTCATTTTCATGCACGGCGCTGGTGATCTGCCGATGCGCCTTGGCCTGTGACTTCTTGTTCAGGGTGGAAGCAAACGGCGCCAGCCAACCCTCGATGTTGGGAGCAAAGCCACCGGTCACCATCAGCCCGGCGCCACCGGCGGCGCGTTCCGCAAAATAGCGCGCCAGCCGCGGGAAGTTCTTCTTGCGATCTTCCAGGCCGGTATGCATGGAGCCCATCAGGGTACGGTTACGCAGCGTCGTGAAGCCAAGATCCAATGGCTCCAGCATATGGGGATAGGGATTCCCGGGGTTGCTCATGGTTTCTCCGAAATCTTTGTTTGCCGGCCATACGGCGGCGTATCTGTGTTGGCAGCAGCATACCCCGCCACTTGCGGCTGTCAATGTCCGGCCGGGACAAGGTCGTTGTCATGCCGGTCACCTTGATCAAAGTCACTGACCCGCCGAAGCGCAACAGTTATAGTTAAAGAAAAATTAAAAACAAACTTTGGGGAACATTGCGACGAGGAGAACAGGCAGGTGGTTTTACGTTACGCACGATGGCTGCAAAGACACCGACTTTGGGTCTATCTGCTGTGCGCGCTTCTGGCTGGGCTGAGCAGTACCGGTCTTTACCGCTTTGCCTTCAAGGTGGATTACCGCACCTTTTTTGCCTCGGAAGCGCTGGGCTTCGAGCAATTCCGCCACATGGAAGAAAACTTTTCGCCCAGCGATGACATCGCCTTTGTGCTCGAACCCGCAGACAGCGAGGTCTTCAGCGAGCCGGTCATTGAATCGCTGCTGTGGCTCAAACAGGCACTGAGTGGCCTGCCCTTTATCAAACGCGTGGAGTCTCTCACGGACTACCCTTTCCAGACCCATGTCGACGGCGAACTCTACGTGGGGTACGTAACAGACAAGCAGAGCGAACCCTATACCTTGTCGTTTTTCCGGGATCTGGCCCGGGACGATCCCATGCTGGCCGGCACCCTGGTCGGCAAAACGGGCAAGACGGTAGCGATCCTGGCCAAATATCAATTGGCGGGCGAAAACGATCTACTGGAATTTCCGGCTGCCATGCAGGCCGTGAACGAAGTGAAGAAACAATTCCGGGAGCGCTATCCGGGCACCCGGCTGGCCGTGGCCGGTGTACTTACCTACAACCACGGCATCATCCAGACCGCCACCGAGGACCTGCTGCTACTGCTGCCGGCCTGCAGCCTCATCATTCTTGTCATTCTGTATTTTTTCCTGCGCAGCCGGCGCGGCGCCCTGTTTACCATGCTGATCATCGGCCTCACGCTGTCGTCCACGCTGGGATTGTGGTGCTGGCTGGGCATTCCGCTGAATTCAGCCAGCATTTCCGGACCGATCGCCATCCTGGCTCTGGCGGTGGCCGACTGCGTGCATCTGGCCGACACCTATCTATTGCTCGGCCGCGAGAATCCGCGCGCCGATTCCAGGACACGCATGACCGAGAGCCTGCTGCTCAACTACAAAGCCATTTTCCTGACCAGTCTGACCAGCGCCCTGGGCTTTCTGACCCTCAATTTCTGTGAATCGCCGCCTTACCAGGACATTGGCAACCTGGTGGCCATCGGCATCGTCTTTGCCTGGCTATACAGCGTAACTTTGTTCCCGGCCCTGGCAGGACAGTTCGGCCTGCGCGACTCGGCTTCTCAGCTACACCTTAACCGGCTGCTGCACCGGCTTGCCGACATGATTTGCCGTCACTATCCGAAAGTGCTGCTGGGTTATGGCGTCATCATCATCCTGAGTCTGTCCTGGATTCCCTTCAACGAGCTGGATGACAACGTGGTGGAGTGGTTTGACGCCGATGTCGAGTTCCGGCGTGATGCCGAGTACATCGATCGTCACCACACAGGCATGTACCAACTCTACTATGTGTTCGACAGTGGTCAGCCAAAGGGCGCGCTGGAACCCGCGATACTCAATGAGGTGAGCGTTTTCGCAGAATGGTTACGCAGCCAGGAAGAAGTCGTGCAGGCACGCAGCCTCGCCGACTTGCTGGCCAGCAGCTACAGCGCCATGACCGGGCGAGAACGCAGCCTGCCACGTGACCGTATGCTGACCCTGCAGATCCTGGACAGCATCGAAATGCTGGCAGATGACAGGAGCCGGCTGCAGGCATTGATCAATGAAGACCGTTCCGCCCTGCGAATGCATGTCAGCCTGAACACCATGCGAGCCAGCGAATTCATTGCCTTTGAACGCCGCAGCCAGGCCTGGCTGCAAGCGAACACCGAGATCATCAAAATCAATTCCGGCGGCATCAGTCCCAGCATGATGTTTGCGCGCCTGTCGCAGCAGGTGGTGCCCACGATGCTGGTCACCACCGCCATCATGATCCTGCTCATCTCGGCGTTGCTGATCTTTATTTTCCGTTCCCTGCCGCTGGGCTTGCTGAGCCTGGCGCCCAACCTGCTGCCGGTGGGTATGGCCTTCGGTTTCTGGGGCCTGTTCAGCGGGCATGTGGGTATTGCCCTTTCCATTGTCAGCGGTGCTTCGCTGGGCATCGTGGTGGATGACACCATCCACCTGCTGCTCAAATACCAGCGGGCGCGGCAGAAAAAGGGCATGACACCCCCCGAAGCCGTGCGCTTCGCCATCACCTACGTGGGAGATGCGCTGACTATTACCACCCTGACCCTGGTCTCGGGCTTTCTTATCCTGGGCTTTTCCTCCCTGCAGCCCAATGCCGAGCTGGGCATGATGCTGGGCGGCATCATCGGCATGGCGCTGATCACCGATCTGCTGTTCGTGCCCGCACTGCTGCTCTGGATAGAAGAACGCAAGCCCCTGTTCCGGCTCGAAAAACATGCTTGATATTCAGCGCATGGCCCACCACACTGTTGACATGAAAACCCTGTTACTGAGCCTGTCGCTATTGCTGGCTTCGCCCACCCTGATCGCAGGCGGCTTCTCTCCCGACGCCCAACGCGCCATCGCCGCGCTGGAGAAATTCAACAGCGGCTGGAACGATATGACCGCCACCCTGGATGTCACCAGCGACGGCAAGGGCAGCATCCAGCAACACGGCGTAGCGAAACTGCAGAGCGTAGCCAGGGCCGATCGCAGCCAGAAAATTCTCATGCGTGTGGAAAGCCCGCCCGGCGCCCGAGGCACGGGTTTCCTGAGCCATATCGACAGCAAAGGGCATATGCAGCAATGGCTGTTTATTCCCGCCACCGGCCGCGTCATGGAAGTGCAGACTTCCGGCCGCAGCAATCCCTTCCTGGGCACCGAGTTCACCTTCGAAGACCTGGCCGTCCACCCGGCCCGCTATCAGGTGACGGACAGCGAAGAAGAAGACTGCATGGTGGAAGGCAAGGAATACGACTGCCAGGTGCTGACGCTTACTCCGGCGCCAGACACCTCCAGTTATTCACGGCTGGATGCCTGGGTAAATGAGGAGGATGACCGGCTGCGCCAGGTGGATTTCTATAACAAGGACACATTGAGCAAGCGCCTGACGCTCGAAGACTACGGCCAGTTCGCAGGCAAGCACTGGCTGCCGCAACGCCTGATCATGACCAACCTGAAGACCGGGCGCAGCACCGTGCTGCTGTGGCAGGACGTTGAGTTCGACACCGGCCTGGGCGAGGACGCCTTTGTCCCGGACAAGCTCGGTGAAGGCGCCGCCAATACCAGGATCGGGCCGCGCTGAACTTCGTCATTCCGGAAGGCCGAAGGGCTATCCGGAATCCATCCCTTCAGCAAAGCTCCATTCCCGCTTTCACGGGAATGATGCTGACTTCAGATCATTTCCGCCGCCAGATCGTGTTCATCGGCGGCCGTAATCCGCACATTCACGAACTGCCCCGGACGCAGACCGTCGCCGCCCTCGATCCAGACCTGCCCGTCAATCTCCGGCGCATCTGCGGCACTGCGGGCCACCGCACCCCCTTCGGCCAGCTCGTCCACCAGCACAGTCATTTCACGCCCGACCCTGGCCGCCAGCCGCGCGGCGCTGATTTCGGCCTGCACTTGCATGAAACGCGCCTGGCGTTCCTGCTTGATCTCTTCGGGCATCGCATGCGGCAGTTCATTGGCCGCGGCGCCGTTTACCGGTGAATAGGTAAAACAACCCACCCGGTCCAGTTGCGCCGCGTCCAGGAAAGCCAGCAGGGATTCGAATTCCTCTTCGGTTTCGCCGGGAAACCCGACAATAAACGTACTGCGGATAGTCAGTTCAGGGCAGATTTCCCGCCAGGCCCGGATACGCTCCAGATTGTTCTGGGCATGCGCGGGCCGCTTCATCAGCTTGAGAATACGCGGGCTGGCATGCTGAAACGGAATATCCAGATACGGCAGCAAACGGCCTTCGGCCATCAGCGGCACGATTTCGTCCACATGCGGATAGGGATAAACGTAGTGCAGCCGCGCCCAGGCATTGTGCTGATCCGTCAACTCGCCCAGCGCCCGGCAAAGATCCTGGAAGCGCGTGCGCCAGGTTTCATCCCGCCACTGCCGTTCCACATAGCGGGTATCCACCCCGTAGGCGCTGGTGTCCTGGGAAATCACCAGCAGCTCTCTGGTACCGCTGGCCAGTAACCGCTCGGCCTCGCCCAGCACATCATCAATCGGCCGGCTCACCAGGTCGCCACGCATGGACGGAATGATGCAGAAACTGCATCGATGATTGCAGCCCTCGGAAATCTTCAGGTAGGCGTAATGTTTGGGCGTCAGCTTGATGCCCTCGCCCGCCCTGGGCGCCGGCAGCAGATCAAGATAAGGGTCGCGTCTGGGTGGCACCGCCTTGTGCACGGCCGACATCACCGAAGCATAGTCCTGCGGCCCACTGATGCTCAGCACGCCTGGATGGGCCTGTTCGATCATTTCCCGACGCGCGCCCAGGCAGCCTGTGACCACGACCTTGCCGTTTTCTTCCAGCGCCTCGCCGATGGCATCCAGTGACTCCTCCACTGCCGCATCGATAAAGCCGCAGGTATTGACCACCACCACGTCGGCGGCATCATAGCTGGGCACGATTTCGTAGCCTTCCACCCGTAACTGGGTCAGGATGCGTTCGGAATCCACCAGCGCCTTGGGACAGCCCAGGCTGACGAAACCCACGCGGGCGGGCAGTTCATTGTGCAGGGAGGAATCCGTAGCAGCGGTCATAAAAGGCCTGATAAGCAAGGAATCGATCATTTTACCGCTCCCGGCCACCCCGGGTTAACCCCTGACCCGAGGTAGACGCGCTACCCGTGATCTGCCACGCTTGTCAAAAATACCAACGCACCACCTTTCATACGGCAGAGGCGCACATGTTCCGTCCCCTGATAATACTGGCCTTGTGTCTGGGCCTCACGGCCTGCCCGGGCAGCGCAATGAATGCGGCTACCAAGCGCCTGGCGGAAGGCCTCAGCAGCGGTCTGCTCAGCCATCACGACCTGGAGATTGTGCAGAACGCCCTGCCCGCTTATCTGGTGACTATCGACGGCCTGATTGCCAGTAGCCCCGAAGTGCCGGAACTCGCCGTCGGCGGCGGACGCCTGTACAGCTTCTATGCCGGATTCTTCGTGGACAATACCGACCGGCAGAAACAGCTCATGGATCGCGCCTATGACTATGCGCGCCGCGGCCTGTGTCTGGAGTTCGATGATCTCTGCGAAGTACTGGACGAACCCATCGAGATCTTCCGCGAAGAGCTGCTGGACCTGGATGAAGACGACATCCCCCTGCTCTATCCCTTCGCCACCACCTGGGCGACCTGGCTGCAGCTGAACAGTGAAGACTGGAATGCCATTGCCGAGGTACCGAAGCTGGAGGCGATCATGGAACATATTGCCAACCTTGACCCCTCGTACGACCACGGCAGCACGTTTATCTACCTGGGCGTGCTGGCTTCCCAGATCCCGCCGGCCATGGGCGGCAAGCCGGAAACCGCACGTGCTCACTTCGAGCGCGCGATAGATCTTTCCGAGGGCAAGAACCTGATCGCCAAGGTCATGTTCGCCAAGCAATATGCACGGCTCATCTTTGATCAGAGCCTGCATGACAAACTGCTCAAGGAAGTCATCGAGGCCGAGCCCAAACAGGGTGACCTGACCCTGAGTAATGTGCTGGCCCAACAGGAAGCCAGGGAACTTTTGGCCGAAAGCGCTGACTTTTTCTAGCGCCGCTCAGGCGGCCGTCACAGACTTTAAACGCGCAGGCAGTTAGAATGCCTGCCCAGTTATGCTTTAACAGAGACCCGGCATGCTCCCCATGATGCGCCATTCCCAGAAAATACTGACCGGCCTGTTCACGGCCGCCACCCTGTGCCTGTCTGCGCCGGCCGTGCAAGCCGCCACCTTCAAGATCGCCACCCTGGCTCCGGACGGTACCCGCTGGATGCAGGAAATGAAGGCGGGCGCGGCTGAAATCGAGAAAAAAACCGAAGGCCGGGTCAAGCTCAAGTTCTACCCGGGCGGCGTCATGGGCAACGACCAGGCGGTGTACCGCAAGATGCGCGCCGGTCAGCTGCAGGGCGGTGCGGTCACCTCGACCAGTCTGTCGGAAATCTACCCGGATGCCGGGATTCTCAGCCTGCCCATGCTGTTCCGCAGCTACGAGGAAATCGATTATGTGCGCGAACGCTATGACCAGAAGTTCGCCCAGGGTCTGGAAAGCGCCGGACTGGTGCCGGTCGGCTTCAGTGAAGGGGGTTTCACCTACCTGATGTCGCAAGGCGACGTCACCACCTTCGACGACCTCGGCGGCAAGAAGGTCTGGGTACCGGAAAACGACCCCATCAACGAGACCATGATCAAGAAGCTGGGCGTTACGCCGGTGCCGCTGCCGTTCCCGGATGTCTATACCGGCCTGCAGACCGGCCTGATCGATACGGTCGCCACCATCCCCACTGCAGCCATTGCCTTCCAGTGGCATACCAAACTGGACAGCATACTGACCGTACCGCTGACCTACATCATGGGCGTACTGGTCATCGACGCCAAGGCTTTCAACAAGCTCAGCGCCGGGGACCAGGCCGTGGTGCGCGCCAGCATGGGCGAGACCTTCAAGAAGCTCAATGCCATCAACCGCGCCGACAACATCAAGGCGCGCGAAGCGCTCGCCAATCAGGATATCCGCTTCAACCAGTTACCCGCGGAAAGCGTCTCCGAGTTGAACCGCATGGCTGAGGAGGCCATCGCCGAGCACAAGGACGACCAGCTGTACACACCGTCCCTGCTGGCGGATATCCGCGACACCCTGGAAGGCTTCCGCAACCAGTAAGTCTCATGCAACAAGCGTCGTCCGAGCACCCTGCGCTACGCTGGCTGCACCGCGCCGAAGATACCCTGCTCGCCAGCCTGCTCGGCGGCATGATTCTGCTGGCCTGCGCCCAGATATTCCTGCGTAATTTCTTCGACGGCGGCTTTACCTGGGCCGACCCGCTGCTGCGGGTCATGGTGCTGTGGCTGGGTATGCTCGGTGCGCTGGCTGCCAGTCGCGGCAACAAGCATATTGTGATTGATGTGCTCAGCCCCGTGATGAGTCCGCGTCTGTTGCAGATCAGCCGTATCATCACCGGCCTGTTCACCGCCGCCGTCTGCGCGGGCGTGGCCTGGTATGCCGGCCAGTTCGTACTCAGCGAATGGGATTACGGCGGACGCGGCGCCGCCAACCTGCCCACGGCGATGCTGGCGTCGATCATTCCCTTTGCCTTCAGCCTCATGAGCCTGCGATATCTCATCTATGCGGCCTTGCTTTTGCGTCAGCCCGCGGCAGCGGAGCAGAAACCATGAGCGCAATGCTGCCGCTTCTGTTGCTGTTACTCGCCCTGCTGGGCGCGCCGCTATTTGCCCTGATCGCGGCCAGTGCGATCGTGGGCTACCAGAACGCCGAAATCGACCCCTCGGTGATCGGCATTGAACTCTACCGGCTGGCCGAGATGCCGGTGCTGCTGGCCATTCCCCTGTTTACCTTTGCCGGCTATGTGCTGGGCGAGAGTGGCGCACCGCAGCGCCTGGTGCGTCTGACCAATGCCCTGCTCGGCTGGATGCCGGGCGGCCTGGCCATTGTGGCGCTGACCGCCTGCGCCCTGTTTACCGCCCTCACCGGCGCCTCCGGCGTCACCATCGTTGCACTGGGCGCCCTGATCTATCCGGCGCTGAAAGAAGCCGGCTACCCGGAACGCTTCAACCTCGGCCTCATCACCACCTCCGGCAGCCTGGGCCTGCTGTTTGCGCCCTCCCTGCCGCTGATTCTCTACGGCGTGGTGGCGCAGCAGCTCAATGTCGGTCCGGCGGTCAGCATCGACGAACTGTTCCTGGCCGGCGTGTTGCCCGGTCTGACCATGCTGTTCCTGTTATCGGTCTACGCTGCTTTCAAGAGCCGTAACCTGCCGAACAACATCCTGCCCTTCGACGCCGGCAAGACCGTCGCCGCCATTCGGGAATCCATCTGGGAGATTCCCCTGCCATTTGTCATTCTGGGCGGCATCTACAGCGGCTATTTCGCGATCTCGGAGGCCGCGGCCGTCACGGCGCTGTATGTATTCGTGGTGGAAGTGCTGATCAAGCGTGAAATAGCCTGGCGCCGCCTGCCGGAAGTCATGCGTGAGTCCATGCTGCTGGTCGGTGGCATTCTGGTGATTCTGGGCGCTTCGCTGGCCTCCACCAATCTGTTGCTGGATGCCGAAATTCCGCAGAAGCTGTTCGAAATCATTCGCAGTCAGATCGACAGCAAGTGGACCTTCCTGTTGCTGCTCAATCTCTTCCTGCTGGCGCTGGGCATGCTGCTGGATATCTTCGCCGCCCTGGTCATCGTAGTGCCCATCATCCTGCCAATTGCCGTGGGTTATGGCATCCACCCCCTGCACCTTGGCATCGTATTCCTGGCCAATATGCAGATTGGCTACTTTACCCCGCCGGTGGGCATGAACCTGTTCATCGCCAGCTACCGTTTCAACCGTCCGGTACTGGAGCTGTACCGGGCGACGCTGCCTTATTTCTTCATACTGTTTGCCGCCGTACTGTTGATCACGTACTGGCCTGCGCTCAGTCTCACCCTGCCTGGTGTGGAAAGCCCCTGAGGGGCGATGAACCAAGGCCTGTAACTGCTGTCACAAACTCGAGCCGTATGGCGGTTCTCAGCGTAACGCCTATAATGGCGACACAATTCCCGGGGGATCTGTCTCCCGGCACAATGGACAAGGATTGAGCGATGATGCTGCTGAAAAAATCTATTCTTCTGGGCCTCGCACTGCTGCTGCCACTGACGGCCCAGGCCGGGATCAGTGAAGAAGAAAAGGCCTCGGACGCGGCCGTGGTTCTGCGCGAGCTGGCCACCATTCCGGAGTCAGCCATACCGCCGAAGCTGCTTGAACAGGCCTATGCCATTGCCGTGATTCCCGACGTACTCAAGGTCGGTTTCATTTTCGGCGGCCGCCGTGGCGAAGGCCTGATTGCCGTCCGCACGCGTGACGGCAAGTGGAGCAATCCCTCCTTCATGACCCTGACCGGTGCCAGCGTGGGCTTTCAGATCGGCGCTTCCTCTACCGACCTGATTCTGGTCTTCAAGAGCCGCGAGAGCATTGACCGCATCACCAGCGGCAAGATCACCCTGGGCGCCGACGTCTCCATTGCCGCCGGCCCCGTGGGACGTGCTGCCGAAGCCGCCACCGATATCCGCTTTGAAGCGGAAGCCTATTCCTACTCGCGTTCACGCGGCCTGTTTGCCGGCGTATCCGCTGAAGGCGCCTCGCTGGCCATTGACGACACCGCCAACGCGGATTTCTACAACGACCGCAATGTGGGCCCGCATCAGCTCTTCAGCAGCACGAACCGCAATAACATGCCCGGCGCCGGCCGTGATTTCGTGCGCACCCTGGAACGCTTCTCCCCGGCTCGCTAGCGCGCCATATCGTTGATCGCAGACAGCAGCTTCCGGCCCGCCCCCTGGCTTAAAAACCCGCATCTGCAAACCCTGTGGGCGGCGCTCGTGCGCCGCCAGCCGGAACTGGATTACCGCCGTGAGCGGCTGGACCTGCCAGACGGCGACTTCGTCGACATTGACTGGACGCTGGGGCAGTCGGGCCCCATCGTCGTCATCCTGCATGGCCTGACCGGCTCCATCGAATCCAAGTACGCGCGTGGCCTGATGAACGCCGCGCATACACGCGGCTGGCGTGCCGTACTGATGAATTTCCGCGGCCAGAGTGGCGAACCCAATCGCCTGCCGCGCAGTTATCACTCCGGTGACACCGGGGATCTGGACTTCCTTATTCATACCCTGCGCAAGCGCGAGCCGGACACGCCGCTGGCTGTGGTGGGCTACTCGCTGGGCGGCAACGTGGTGCTTAAATGGATGGGCGAACAGGGCGCAGCCGCGCCGGTGAAGACCGCGGTTGCAGTATCTCCGCCCTTCGACCTGGCCATCTCGGCCAAAGCCATCAACAGCGGCTTGTCCCGTGGTTACCAGAACAAACTGCTAACCGACATGCGCAGCGCCATCGAAACCAAGTTTTCTGACATGGAGCCGCCCATCGAGCTGCCGGATCTCGAAGAGCTGCAGGACTTCTTCAGTTACGACGATGCCATCACCGCGCCGCTGCACGGCTTCCGCGATGTCCATCATTACTACGAAGAATCCAGCTGCGGGAAATACCTGAAGGACATTCGCGTCCCGACCCTGGTGCTGCATGCCATCGACGACCCCTTCATGTCACCCGTGATTGTGCCCACCGAACGCATGCTGTCGGACCAGGTCACGCTCGAACTCAGCCGCTATGGCGGGCATGTGGCCTTTGTAGCCGCCGACAAGCGCGGCCGTCCCGTATACTGGCTGGAACAACGCATACCGGAGCATCTGCAGAACTTCCTGTCCGGATAAATCTGCAAATATGGGAGGAAATATGCCTCAGGCAGAACAGATACAGCCCCTGAGCGGCAACATGGCGCGCGCCATGCTTGTGCTGCTGGCGGTTGAAATCATCGCCTACAGCCTGGGCTTCCGGGCTTTACTGAATAATGGCTGGCCCTGGGTATCTGCACTGCTCATGATGCTGGGTATTTACCTGGGCATTCGCGTGATCGTCGTCGGCAACAACTTCCTGCAGACCTGGCTGGCCCGCAGCCCGCGCGCGCCCGAACATCAACTCGGCCTGCTCGGCACGCTGCGCCTGCTGTGGGGCGAGTTCTACGTCACCGTAATCTGTTATTCCTTCCTGTTCCCCTTTGAGCGCTGGCTGGTGGATCAGGCGCCCGCCCCCCTACAACCGGGGGCCGGCACGCCCATCATTCTGGTGCCCGGTTTCTGCTGCAATCGCGGCTATTGGGGCGCCATGGCCCGGCACCTCAGTCGTCAGGGTTTCGGGCCGGTCTATGCCGCCTCGCTGGAACCGTTGTTTGGCAGCATGGAAGACAATGCCCGCCAACTCAGTCGCTTTGTTGATGCAGTGCTCGCCCACAGTGAGAGCAACAAGGTGGTACTGGTGGGACACAGCATGGGGGGCGTGGTATCCAGAATCTACGTGCACCAGCTGGACGGTGCCGGCAAGGTGGCCAAGATCATCGCGCTGGGTTCGCCGCATGAAGGCACGGTGATCGCGCATATGGTGTCACCGGCCGGCGAAAACCTGCGGCAGATGCGCCACCAGAGCCCCTGGAGCGTGGCCTTCAACAAGAACCAGCAACAGGACTGCCCGGTGCCCATCACCTCGGTGATCACACCGCATGACAATATCGTCGCGCCGCAGGCCAGCTCCGTGCTGCATTATCCCAATGCCAGCAACATCTTCCTGCCGGGGGTCGGTCATCTGGAAATGCCCTTGTCACGCCGGGTCATGCAAACCGTGGCGCAGGAACTGGAGGGGGTCTAGCACCCGCCGCGCATGCCGGATCTCAGCATAATCATCCCGACGCTGAACGAGGCCAAAAACCTGCCTGCCCTGCTGGACGACCTGTCCGGGCAGCAGGACATCCATCTCGAGATTCTCATTGCTGATGGCGGCTCGGATGACGGCACGGTACAAATTGCAGAATCACGCGGCCTCACCGTTATTGCTTCCGACTCCGGGCGTGGCCGGCAAATGAACCGTGCGGCCGGACGCGCCCATGCCGATTACCTGCTGTTTCTGCATGCCGACAGCCATATCCAGGACCGTCGGATGTTGCATGAGGCGCTGAAGCATCTGCGCATCGAGGATGGCGACCAGCACCTTACCGCCGGCCACTTCCCTATTTTCTTCATGCGCAGCAGCCGCCGGCACGAAGTCACTTACCGCTATATGGAAGGCAAGTCCCGGCTCAATCGCCGGCACTGCCAGAACGGCGATCAGGGTTTGATGCTGCACCGGGACTTCTTCAAAAAACTCGGCGGCTATGACGAGTCGCTGCCGTTCTTCGAAGATTTCCGCATCGCCGACTTCATCCACAATCAGGGCCGCTGGGTGACCCTGCCGGGACGCCTGCTCACTTCGGCCCGCCGTTTCGAACGCGAGGGTCTGCTGGCGCGTTATCTTCTGATGGGCCTCATCGTCATGGCCGAGCAATCGGACATTCCCGAATTCGTACGGCAGGCGCCCGGCATCTACGACGACCATGACGAGGCCGGCCATCTGCTGCTGACTCCCTATTTCCGCTGCTTCGCCAGCATCGCCCGCGAACGCGGCTGGCGCGGCACCTGGCAGGCGCTGATGAACATCGGCCACCTCAGCCGCCTGCACTGGTGGCAGACCTTTTTCTACTTCGATGTGCTTTTCCAGCTGCAAAGCCGCCCCATCCTGCGCTTTTATGACCGGCGTGTTTTCCCCCTGTTCGCCAACCGGCTCGGCGACGGCTTCAGTGCCGTGTTTGCCTGGGTGGTCGGCATGTGGGTGTTTCGGCCATACTTCCGCCTGCGCGAACACTTTGCACTGAAGGCTCTCAAATAACGTCATTCCGACGCAGCGAATAAAATGAGCGATTGGAGGCATCTCGCCGCGAGGAATTTCTCCACTTCGTGCTACGCAACTACCGTCGAAACGACATAAAACATCGACAACTCAGGATCCATTATGACAACACTCGGCACCCCGCTTTCTCCTACCGCCACCAAAGTCCTCATGCTCGGCTCGGGCGAACTGGGTAAGGAAGTGGTCATTGAGCTGCAGCGCCTGGGCGTGGAAGTGATTGCCGTGGACCGCTACGAAAACGCGCCGGCCATGCAGGTGGCGCATCGCAGCCATGTCATCAGCATGCTGGACGGCGCCGCCTTGCGAAACGTTATCGAGCTGGAAAAACCGGACCTGATCGTGCCCGAGATCGAGGCCATTGCCACCGACACCCTGCTGGAACTGGAAGCCGAGGGTTATCACGTCATTCCCACCGCGCGCGCCGCACGCCTGACCATGAACCGCGAGGGCATCCGCAATCTGGCGGCCGATGAACTGGGCCTGCCGACCTCGCCCTACCGTTTCGCCGGTAGCGAGCAAGAATTTCAGGCCGCGATCAAAGACATCGGCCTGCCCTGCGTGGTCAAGCCCATCATGTCGTCTTCCGGCAAGGGCCAGAGCCTGGTGAAAACCGAAGCCGATATTCAAAAAGCCTGGGACTACGCCCAGAGCGGCGGCCGCGCCGGCGCCGGACGTGTGATCATCGAAGGCTTTATCGACTTCGACTACGAAATCACCCTGCTGACCGTGCGCCATGCCGGCGGCACCAGCTTCTGCGAGCCCATCGGCCACCGCCAGGAAGACGGCGACTACCGCGAAAGCTGGCAACCGCAACCCATGAGCGAGGCCGCCCGCGCCGAGTCCGAACGCATTGCCAAAGCCGTTACCGACAACCTCGGCGGCTACGGTGTCTTCGGCGTGGAACTGTTCGTAAATGGCGACCAGGTATGGTTCAGCGAAGTCTCGCCGCGCCCGCATGACACCGGCCTGGTCACGCTCATCTCGCAGGACCTCTCCGAGTTCGCCCTGCATGCCCGCGCCATCCTGGGCCTGCCCATTCCGGCCATTCGCCAGATGGGGCCGTCCGCCTCCGCCGCGATACTGGTAGCAGGCGACCAGAGCGCCCCGACCTTCACCGGCCTGGATGCGGCCCTGGCCGAACCGGATACCCAACTGCGCCTGTTCGGCAAGCCGGAAGTCGCCGGCCGCCGCCGCATGGGCGTGGCCCTGGCTCGCGATGAAAGCATCGACACCGCCACCGCCAAGGCCATGCGCGGGCGGGATGCCGTCAAAACCGCCTAGTCATCAAAGCGTCACCCACGGCGCTGTGCAATCTGATAAGGTCTTTCAGGGTCTGGTACAGGAATAACCCAACCAGGAGGCGACGATGGCCTCGAACCCGTCGAGCATAAACAGAACAACATCTACGGCTGAAACCCTGCCGGAACGCTACCGGCGCATTCGTGCGGCCACCGAATCCCTGTGCGCACCGCTGTCGGCGGAAGATATGTGCATCCAGACCATGGATGACGTCAGCCCGGGCAAATGGCACCTGGCCCATACCAGCTGGTTCTTTGAAACCGTACTGCTCAAGCCGCATCTGCATGGCTATACGGAATTCCATCCGCAGTACGCCTACCTGTTCAACTCCTACTACGAAACCTTTGGCGAACGGCATGCACGGCCCTACCGTGGCATTCTTTCCAGGCCCAGCGTGGAAGATATCTACGCCTACCGCGCTCATGTGGATGAGCACATGGAACGATTACTCGACCGGGCTGACAACGAAGTTACCCGCCTCACCGACATCGGCCTCAATCACGAGCAACAGCACCAGGAACTGATGCTCACCGACATCAAGCACGTGCTGGGCAGCAACCCGCTGTGGCCCGCCTATATCGAGCAAACCCCGGAACCCGGCGAGCCGCTGCTGATGGGCTGGCTGGAAGAACCCGAAGGCATCCGCGAGATTGGCCATACCGGCGAGGCCTTCGCCTACGACAACGAAACACCGCGTCACCGCGTGTGGCTGGATGCCTATGCCATTGCCGACCGGCCCATCACCAACGCCGAATATCTGGAATTCATGGCCGACGGCGGCTATACCACCGCCACCCTGTGGCTGTCCGATGCCTGGGATGTGGTGCAGCGCGAACAATGGCAGGCGCCGCTCTACTGGCAAAACCGTGACGACCAATGGTGGCATTACACCTTGCAGGGCGCCCGCCCGGTGCAACCGCATGAACCGGTCACGCATCTGTCCTTCTATGAAGCCGACGCCTATGCCCGCTGGGCCGGCGCCCGCCTGCCGACCGAGGCGGAATGGGAAGTCGCCGCCAGTGAACACGCCATCGTCGGCGACTTCGTCGAGGCCGGCCGCCATCATCCGCAGGGCCTGAGCAACCAGGCGCCGGGCAGCGGTTCGGCCTTCCTCTTCGGCGGTGTGTGGGAATGGACAGCCAGCGCCTACAGCCCCTATCCCGGTTATCAGACACCCGAAGGTGCGCTGGGCGAATACAACGCCAAATTCATGTGTAATCAGTTAATTTTGCGCGGCGGCTCCTGCGCCACGCCGCAGGATCATATCCGCGCCACCTACCGCAACTTCTTCTACCCGCAGCAGCGCTGGCAATTCACCGGTCTGCGCCTGGCCCGCGACCTCAGCCGCTAAATCAACAAGAACACGGTGACAATATGGCTCCCTCTTTTTCCAGCGCCTTACGCAAACAGCAACTGGCCGACATCGACCTGCTCGACCTCGAACCGGACACCGACACCCTGCTGGCCGATGTCATTGCCGGACTGAGCGCCACGCCCAAGACCCTGCCCTGCAAGTACTTCTACGACGCCCGCGGCGCCAAACTGTTCGAGCAGATCTGTGAGCTGGAGGAGTACTACCCCACCCGCACCGAACTGGGCATCCTGCAGGACAACCTGGAAGACATCGCCAAACGCGTGGGCCCGGACTGCGCCGTGATCGAACCCGGCAGCGGCAGCGGCATCAAGACCCGCCTGCTGTTGGAACATCTGCATGATCCGGTGGCCTACATGCCTATCGACGTGGCCCGCGACCAGTTACTGGACTATGCCGCCCAACTGGCCGTCGACTTCCCGGCCATGGACATCCTGCCGGTCTGCGCCGACTTCACCCAGGCGCTACAACTGCCCGAACCAAACCGCGAAACGCAGAACCGCATGATCTACTTCCCCGGCTCCACCATCGGCAACTTCAAACCCGAGGAAGCCAGGCAACTGCTCAAGGGCTGGCGGCAACTGCTGGGCGACAGCGGCTCACTGCTGATCGGCGTGGACCTGAAGAAAGACCCCGCCATCCTCGAAGCCGCCTACAACGACCAAAAAGGCATCACTGCCGACTTCAACCTCAACCTGCTCAAACGCCTGAACCGCGAACTGCAGGCCGACTTCAATCTCGGCCAGTTCCGCCACCATGCCGACTACGACGAAGCCACCGGCGCCATCCGCATGTGGCTGGTGAGCAAAGAAAAACAGCAGGTAAATATCAACGGCTCGGAACACTTCGACTTCGAAACTGACGAAGCCATCTGTACCGAGCATTCGCATAAATACTCGCCGGATGACTTTATCACCCTGGCCGCCCAGGCCGGCTGGCAGACAGAACAGATGTGGACAGACGAGAACCGGCTATTCAGCCTTTGGTATTTACAAACCGGCTGATCAGTAGCAGTCTAAAGACCTCAACTAAAACAAATATCAACACGAGGTGCTTTTCTCGATGAGCGAGTCCCGTTTCATATTCCTGTATTCCGGAATTTCAAAGATTTATGCCTGCACTGCCGGGGTTATACACCTGGGGCCGCCAGGTTATTCACCTGTTTAGGTGTCTAATACTAGTTATGCACCATTAGAGAGGGAACGTGGACTTTCATGAAGAATGAGAAATATCAAAAATACATAAACAATTTTCGCAGACGTTTGGCTCGTCACCTTCGTCCAGGGATTGGTATTTCTTGTGATATTTTTCCCTCAGAAGATGGCGGAGCAATACTTGAATTTAAATTAGGTGACGGTCTTGAAAATGACGATCGCTACCAAGCATTAAGTCCATCAATCGGCACCGCCCTAACAAAAGTAAATCAGAGAGCTTTTAGCGGGAATTTCGGCAGTATGCGTTTTGGTGGCACAAGTACGTTACTTGAACCCAACCGAATCATCTACATCAAAGAATCTAACCCCAACGAATGGAATGACGACGCTGCCCAACGCGACATAGAAAAACTTCTTTCTAATAGCAAGAGGGCAGAAAAATGAAAATCGGCCCTTTGGAAGGAACGCACGAAGAAGTAAGAAATATCTTTGAAGATAATGGCCTAAATTTATCCGACTATCTCTTAAAGCCTAGTGCCCCGCTCAACCGCGTTTGGCTAATACTCCCAGTTGTATGTATTTTTACAAGTGCTGGGATACTTACATTCTTCGATCAAGCCGAAGACAAAACGAGAATATTTATATTCCTATGTGGGTTTGGCTCAAGTATTTGGGGTGGCATATCACTGCATATTCGGTTCAAATCAGTCTGGGCAGCTATGGCGCTAATTATTGGTGGGCTGCTAATAATGCTAGTAGCCCTTGGAGTTCTTTCCCCTACTGAGTTACTCAATCATATAAATGCGGTAAAAGATGGTGCATAACAATTCGCTCAAGCAGGGACGCCCAGCTTCGCTGGCCGCCCCTTAGCTCAGGCGTTAGCTCCGTGAAAATACCGGAAGAGTTGTTCTTATTTGTAGAGAAGGCGCAACGCTTAGAAACGAGTGCTTTTTGGGATTGGGCAACTAGCCGTCGCGGCGAGTCCGATATGGAAAAAATCGTTCAGGGTAACTGGCTCGCACATGACGGCCTAAACCAAGATGCGCTTGACGCATTTTGCCTCAATCTACGATTTCTAATTCAAGATCGTGATGGATTTTCTATTAGAAAAATTGCCGATATCACTGGTACTTGGGAAGATCGATTTTCTCCCCAAAGAAAAGCTATACGGGAAGCTAGGGATAAATTGCACCAGGAGCTAAAAGGAAAAGCCTTTGTTCAATTTAAAGATAATGGTGAAATGACCAACGAGGAGCTATTTCAAATAGTTTTTTATGGTGGAATCGTGCATGCGAACCCTAAAAAAAGGAAGGACTTTACAACCCTTACCACCGCAGGAGCATTCTCCTATTTTGTCTTCCAGTCTTTCCTGGAAGTACTCTTCTTCTACAGAAATTGCATTCAGACGATTGCGTTTCATATATCAAAATATATCAAGGCCCATGAAAGCTCTGCTGCCCGAAGCTAACAAGGCACTCAAGCGGGACCGCCCTAATCGGGCGGCTGATCTAGCACCACTTCGGTGAATAAAGGGGTCGGAGTAAATTAACTAGAGAAAAATCTATTCCGCCTCTTTACGCACGCCCACCCGAATCCCTTATCTCACTGACCACCACTTAACTCCAGCCCCGAACAGCAACATTGTCGATTTGCATTTGCCGGATTCGATTAATCAATGTCGATGAAACGAACGACATGCCGTGGACACAGATAGTGCAACAAAAGGAGTCAAGAATCAGCCCCCATTTTCTTTTACGTATTGACCAACAGCCACGCGATCCCGGAGGTAGATAATCGTGCATGAAGAGTCAGTAAAAATTACGGCGCAGATGCTGGTTCGCAAGCCGGTATCCGAAGTATTTGAAGCCATCGTTAACCCAGAGATCACTACCAAGTTCTGGTTCACTAAAAGCTCGGGCCGGCTCGATAGCAACACGCAAGTGCGTTGGGACTGGGAGATGTTCGGTGTCGGCGACACTCTCACGGTCAAGGAACTGGAAGAAAACGCCCGGATACTCATCGAATGGGAAAATGATCCAACAATCGTTGAGTGGCATTTTGAGGAACGTGGAGATGGAGCAACTTTGGTCACTATTACCAACTGGGGATTTCCCGGCACTTGTGACGAAGTACTGCCTCATGCTGTTGACTCGAAGGGCGGTTATACGATGGTGCTTGCAGGCCTCAAGGCCTGGCTGGAGCATGGCATTGAACTCAATCTAGTGCCCGATCAGTTTCCAGATGGTTGTCCAGTGTGATGCATACGCATAACTAGTCGTTGCAGCGAATGTCAGGAGCGATATCGAGATAATTATGGAATTCAATCCGAAAAACAAAATTGTTCAGCTTTGCCTTCAGGGCATGGGTATGGCAGAAAAAGAATTACCTGAAGAAGCAAGCAAACTCTTTTTTCAGGCCTGGAATGAAGCAACATATGACTTTGAAAAATTCATTTCCGCTCATTATGTGGCTCGATATCAAAAAAATACTTCCGAGAAATTGGAGTGGCTTGAGACAGCTTTAAAGTATGCGCTAAAAATCCATGACGACACCGTAAGTAGTGCCTTACCTTCTCTCTATTCAAATATTGCAAAATGCTACGACGATATAAACGAACCTGACGAAGCAAGAAAGAATTATGAACTAGCGGCTTCCGATATAGGCCGGCCTTCTGACAAAGGCCCCTTCTATCATGGGACGAAAGCGGATTTGCAGGTTGGCGACCTCCTGACAGCAGGCGAAAACTCAAATTACAAAGCAGGCCTCAAGATGAATCATGTTTATTTCACAGCCCAGGTTAACGGGGCAGGATTGGCCGCTGCATTGGCAGAGGGTGAGAGGCGGGAACGTGTTTATATTATTGAACCAACAGGGGCATTTGAGCATGACCCGAATGTCACCGATAAAAAGTTTCCTGGTAATCCAACACGCTCATATCGCTCGCAAGCGCCGTTGAAAATCGTTGGCGAAGTAACGGACTGGACACGACAAACATCTGAGGATGTTAACGAATGGCGCGAAAAGCTGGCCAAGAACAAAGGAGAAATTATTAATTGATTTCGAATAAAGGGGGTCGGAGTAATTTTTTTCACTTCTTATGTGGCTTCAATTCATACCGGCCTCTTTTTTTCCGCAGACATCCCGACTCAATGAATGCACAAGAATAGCTCACTAAAGGGATCGCCACCCCTGACATCGGGGTGGTGGCAATCACGAACAATAAAAGGGATCTGGGCTGTACTGAGTTTTCCGGACACTTCAATAGGGGGACAATGCCCCGGGAGGTGTCAGATGGTCAAGCGGCAA
>CAJXLF010000012.1 GCA_913055805.1 uncultured Salinisphaerales bacterium | reverse complement strand
CTAGGCCATAATCCGGCCAACTTAGGCGGGTCATTTTTCAGTGCAAAACCTGGGTCAATTTTGAGTGCAAATCAACACGCCGTGGCGTTATGTTGCAATAAAAATAGAGGCAAATATGTCATCCGGAAAGCTCCTGCATTATTTTGTATTACGGGCTTTCCAAATATAGCACCCGCTCAGAAGATTGCTATCAGAACGACCACTTAATCTCAGTAAACACCCGGTCGTTATCCGTCCACAGACCAAAGGGCTGCTGATCGCCGCCGTCATAGAAGACAGCACCGCCGGAAAGCTCCAGGGCCGGGCCGAGTTCGTAGTCGAGGTTGAGGCGGTAGATGGCGCCGCCGTCTTTGCCGAGGCGGTCCTGGTCGAAGAAGATCAGTACGAGGGTGCTTCTCAGTTTTTCCCTGAGGAAATCACGGGTCACACGCAGCGAGGATTCGGTGCGTTTTTCCACGTAGCCGGAGGCGGCGACTTCGTCGTTGAAGTCGTCCAGGTAGCGGCCGGCGATTTCGATGCCGATGCTGGTACTGGTGAAGCCGTAGTACTCCACGCCCAGCAGCAGGTTGGCCTGGCGGTGTTCGCTGACGTCATGCGGGATGACCACGTCGACGCTGGCGCCCGGCAGCAGCGGGCCGATGATGGGCAGGGTGCCGATCAGTGGCAGCGGCGCGTTGACGGTGACCGGGCCGGTGTTGGTCAGCAGCAGGCCGTCGTAGACGGCGGCTTCCTGCTTGAACAGCCAGCTGCCCCAGGTTTTCTGGACACCGAAGCCGCCCATGGTGATGCGGCTGTGGCGCAGTACGACGGATTCATTAAATGTGTCGTTGCTGGCGTTGGGGTCGTTGACGTCGAAGGCGCGGGGATCGAGATAGGGTTCGTCGTACCACTGGCGGGCGGCGTTGAAGCTCAGGTCCCAGCCGCTGAAGCGACCGACCAGGGAGGCGGCGTAGTCGATTTCGTCGAAGTCGTCGGGCTGTTCTTCGCGGAATTTCACTGCCTGGCCGTTGGCATCGGTGATCGTATAGAAGTCGCTGCCGAAAGGCGGATTGCGGCTGAAGCGCTGCTCGGGAATGGCGTAGAGGCCCAGCGTCCAGGGGCCGCGGAAGTGGTTGAGGCGCAGCATGCCCACCGGGCGGCGCAGGTCCTCGATATCGGCAATGGCCGGTTCCAGGTTGTCCAGCGGGTTGAGTACATCCAGTACACGCAGGTTATCGGCGAAGCCCCACACCGCCACCTGGCGGCCGACCCACAGATCCCAGCGTTCGCCGAGTTTGCCCTGCACATAGGCGTCCATGATCTCGGCCTGGGTTTCGTATTCGTCGAGCACGTCATCCGTGTAGGCCTCGTCCTGGATCTCGTAGGCGAAGTCATGCCAGGCGTAGCCGTTGAGCGAGATGCGCCAGTCGTTGCTGAATTTCTTGTCCAGGCTCAGGTTCACGCGGGCGCGCAGTTTGGACAGGCCGCTGTAGTCGGTGTCGGTGGAGGAGGCGTGATCCTCGAGGTTGTAGCCGGCGCTGACACTGAGGCTGCCGCCGAAGTCCCAGGCATAGGGGTCGACGGTTTCGCCGCTGGTTTCGACGTCTTCGAAGCTGTCGAGGGTTTCGAATTCGCCGAGGACGTCGTCCATGTTGTCGTCTGCGAAGACGGGGGTGCTGAGCAAGGTCAGGGTGCTGAGGATTGTTAAGTGAATCCCCAAGTGAATCCCCCTCCCCCTGGCCCCCTCCCGCGAGGGGAGGGGGGATAAATCTGCAGGGCGCGGGTATGACGGTTCAGGCATGGTGCTGAAAGGCTCCGGGCTTATAAACCCTTGCTCAGGCGGCGCTGGGTGAAGAGGTCGTCGTCCAGCTCCTGGTTGTACTGGATGTTGCTGGATTTAAGCACGCTGGCGTGTTCGGTTTCCTTGCCCTTCTTGGTGGTCATGACTACTTCGGTGGGCGTCCAGATGCCGTCGATCTGCTTGAGTTCCTTCACTTCCATGAACTTGTTCTTGTTGCCCTTCTTGACCCAGTTCACGGAGCGGATGACGACGAGGTTGTCCTGGCGCACGAACACCACGGACTTGGTGTAGCCGGTGCGTTCGATTTCTTCCTCGTTGTTGGGGGTGGAGAGAATCTGCCAGACCTTGTGGCCGTCGATTTCCACTTCCTTCATCAGTTCGTAGTCGTAGTCGTCCAGGTCCGGGCTGCTCATGTCGGCATAGGTGAAGTCAGTACCCATGAAGCTGCCGCTCTTGTCGGCGGCGGCAATGCGCTTCACCTTTTTCAGAGCGGGCAGGTACAGCCACTGGTCGTCGTCCTTGTCGCCGTCGTCATAGTCGTAGGTGAGGAAGCCGGTGTTTTCGACGTTGGCCGGGCTCAGGAAGAACATGATGCTTTCGCTGTCTTCCGGATTGTCCGGGGCATCACGGCGGAAGGAGCGAATGCTGCGTTCGCGGGTGTTGCCCTTGCTGTCGATCAGGATCATTTCCATATCCATGATGACGTTGTTGCCGTCGTCGCGATCCTTCACCTTCTGCATGATGTCGCGGGCCGACATCTCGGCAAAGCCGCTGACAGGCAAGGTCAGCAGGGTGGCCAGTAACAGGGTTCCGGTTAAAAGCTTCATGCGCTTTCCTCCAGGGTTTTACGGGTTTGTCTGGCCTGCCGCTCTTTCCAGCGGGCCAGCAGGGTCATGAGAGACGGGGCCAGTGTCACGTCGGCCAGGAAGGCGACGATGATGCAGAAGCCCGTGAGCAGGCCGAAGTCCTGCAGGTTGTACATGGTGCCCAGCATGTTGATGAAGAAGGCGCCGGACAGCACCAGCGAGGTAATCATCAGGGCCTTGCCGGTGGTGCGCAGGGTTTCGCGTACCGCGGCTTCGGCATTTCCCAGGCGGGCGTAGTAGCGCTGGAAGTTGTGCATGAAGTGGATGGTGTCGTCCACGGCCAGGCCCAGCGCGATACAACCGATGAGCAGGGTGAAAGCGTCCAATGGAATTTTCAGCAGACTCATCAGGGCCATGGTGATGACGATGGGCGCCAGGTTGGGGATCATGCTGATCAAGCCGGTACGCACCGAACCCACCAGCAACATCATCAGCGGCGAGATGATCACAAAGGCCAGCAGATAGGCGCGGATGGTGTCGCCGATCAGCACCTTTACGCCGCCGGCCAGGATGGTAATGACGCCGGTGAAGACCACTTCGGCACGGTCGCCCACGATGTCATTGAAGCCGGATTCCATGGCGTCCAGGTAATCGGGATAGAGCACACCGTCGACGAAGGGCTTCTTGATGGTGATGCGCATCTTGCTGAAGGAGGTGTCGACGATGTCTTCCAGGTCGTCGCTACCGGAGTTTTCGAACAGCAGCAGCTCCTGTGCGATCAGCGCACGGTCGTCCGGGATGCGGTAATACTCGGGGTTATTACCGTTGAGCGCCTGGTGCAGTTCCTTGTTGATGTCGAGCAGGGAGGTGGCCTTGCCGGCTTTCACGCCGTGGACTTCGAGCTGGTCGACGAAGTTCATGGCTGCGTCCACAGCCTTGAGCAGTTCGGGGTCATGCAGACCGTTTTCCTTGCCGGTATCGACGATAATTTCACTGAAGGTGGCACCGCCGAAGTTGGCGTCCATGGCCTCGGTGGTGGTGCGGACTTCGCTGTCGACCGGGAACCAGGCCAGCGGGAAATGGCTGACCTTTATCTGGGCCACCATCACCATGCTGACGGCGATCAGCACAAACCACAGGCCGATGACCTTGAGCGGGTGGCCGGTGGACACGCGGGCGCACCACATCAGGAAACGCTGGAAGGGACCATCGCTGTCATCCTTCAGGCCCTTGTCCCTGAAAGGGGTGACGGCGATCAGCGCCGGCAGCAGCACGAGGGAGAAAAACAGGGCGCACATGATGCCCATGGGCGAGGTGATACCCATATCCGCCACCGGCTTCATGTTGGCGGTGATGAACGAAATCAGGCCGCCGGCGGTGGTGAGGCCGGTCATCATCACGGCCAGTCCGGAGTGGCCCAGCGCATAGCTCATGGCCTGACGCTTGTTGTCGCCCCGGTCCACGGCCTGAAAGTACACCGTGAAGATATGTACCGAGTTGCCCACACCTACGGCCAGCAGCAGCGACGGCAGAATCTGCACCGAGGTGGTCATGACAATGCCGAAGAAGCACATCAGGGCGAAGGTGAAATACACCGACAGGGCCGACACCGTGACCGGCAGGATGACCATGACCCAACGCCGGAAGATGAAGAACAGCAGGGCGGAAATCAGCAGAATGCCCACGCCGGAAAACACGAACATGTCGCGGCCCATGATGAAGGTCAGCTGGTGCATCATGTAGGGTGACCCGGCCAGGCCCGGCCGGAAATCCGCACGGCGGTGTTCCGCGTTGATGTCCTTCATCGCGTCGAGAATGGCGTAGATCTCGGCGTCGGTGATGAATTTGGCTTCTTCTTCGTCCGCAGGTTTTGCATCTTCCTCAAGCAGGGTGTCGACGTCTTCAAAGCCGGCGCTGAAATCGAACTCCTCCAGGTCGCCGCTGGTGTCTGCGCCGGAATGGCTGGCGGTGTAGGTGTCCGGTGTGACCATGAGCATGGTCATGGTCAGGTCGGCGTTCACCAGATGATTGCGGTACAGAGGATTGTCGTGGATGCGTTGCCGCAGCAGGGTAAAGTCCGCCTCGGTCTGCGGCCAGTCCTCGAACAGATCCTTGACGATGAGTTCGTCTTCGCGGCCCAGCGTGAGGCGGGCGTTGATCAGGCTGTCGACCTTGTCGACCTGTGGAATGGCTTCCAGCTTGCGGTGCATGGATTCCAGCTGGCGCAGGAAGGACTCATTGATAATGTCGCCGTTGCTCTGCACCAGCACCACGATGCGCTCGTCCTTGCCGAACTCGCGCTGGAACTCGTCATAGATGGCGCGCGCCGGGTCATCTTCACGCAGGTAGCTTTCGTTGGAGGTGTCGACCTCCATGGTCGGGAACCACAGCGAGAAGAAAATCACCGCGGCGATCACAAAGGCAATGATCTTCCAGGGATGGTCGTAACAGATTTCACCCCAGCGGGCGAAGCCTTGCTCGATGCGGTCACGGGTGCGGTGAAAGAAGCTGCCCGCGTTTCGGGGTCTTCGCGCTTCCTGTGGATTGTCCATAGAGGGTACGCCAGGTAATACAGATAGTCAGGTATTTTGGACTAAATGGTGAGACAGAGTCTCATGCAAAAGAGTGAGTTACTGACCGGACGGTTGTTTCAGCCAGAAAGGGTTCGGGCGTGGTGCCGCAGGTGGTCTTCCATGAAGCTCTGGATGAAGTAATAGCCATGGTCATAACCGTCCTGCATACGCAGGACCAGTTTCTGGCCACCGCTATTGGCGGCTGCCTGCAGGGCTTCAGGATGAAGTTCACGCTCCAGAAACTGGTCGCCGGTGCCCTGATCCACCAGGATTTCGCCTGACCAGGGGCTGCGCTGCATCAGCTCGCAGGCATCCCACTGTTTCCAGGCATCCTTGCCATGTCCCAGGTAATTCACGAAGGCCTTCTGACCCCAGGGGCAGTTCATCGGGTTGCTGATAGGCGCAAAGGCGGACAGCGAATGCCAGCGGCTCGGGTTGCGCAGTGCCGTGACCAGTGCGCCATGCCCGCCCATGGAATGGCCGAAGATGCCGCGCCGCCCGGGTTGGGCAGGAAAGCCGGATTCAATCAGGGCCGGTAGCTCCAGGTTCACATAACTGCCCATGCGGTAGTTGTTTGCCCAGACCGGTTCGGTGGCGTCCAGGTAAAAGCCGGCGCCGGAGCCGAAGTCCCAATGCTCGTCTTCGCCGGGCAGGTTCAGGCCACGTGGGCTGGTGTCGCAGCTGACCAGCATCAACCCCAGTTCGGCGGCCACATGCTGGGCGCCCGCCTTGATCATGAAAGTTTCCTCGGTGCAGGTGAGGCCGGCCAGGTAATACAGCGTCGGTACCGGCCCATGTTCTGCCTGTGGAGGTTGATACACGGCAAAGTTCATCGCCGTGCCGGTGCTTTCGGATTGGTGGGTGTAGAAGCCCTGTTTACCGCCGAAGCAGTGATGCTCGGAACGTGTTTCGATATTCGACATAGTAAAACTCACTATCCCCTCCCCCTTGACGGGGGAGGGCCAGGGAGGGGGTGAATTCGATGCTTGTTTCCCCCTCTCCCCAACCCTCTCCCTCCAGGGGAGAGGGGGAAATAAACGAGTCCTCTCCCGCCAGGGGAGAGGGAGTTAATACGGACGGCGGCGTTGCTTAATACACCACCACACTGCGGATGGATTCACCGCGGGCCATCATATCGAAGCCCTCGTTGATTTCTTCCAGCTTCAGCGTGTGGGTAATCAGGTCGTCGATATTGATGCGGCCGTCCATGTACCAGTCGACGATTTTCGGCACATCCGTGCGGCCACGGGCGCCGCCGAAGGCCGAGCCGATCCAGCGCCGGCCGGTCACCAGCTGGAAGGGCCGGGTGCTGATTTCCTGGCCCGCGCCCGCCACGCCAATAATTGTGCTTACGCCCCAGCCCTTGTGACAGCATTCCAGCGCCTGGCGCATCACATTCACGTTGCCAATGCATTCAAAACTGTAGTCGGCGCCGCCGCCGGTCAGGGCCACCAGGTATTCCACCAGGTCGCCGTCCACGTCTTTCGGATTCACGAAATGGGTCATGCCGAACTGACGCGCCAGCGCTTCGCGTTCCGGGTTCAGGTCCACGCCCACGATCTGGTTGGCGCCGACCATCTTCAGGCCCTGGATCACATTGAGACCAATACCACCGAGACCGAACACCACGGCTGTGGTGCCGGCCTCGACCTTGGCCGTGAACAGCACCGCGCCAATGCCGGTGGTCACACCGCAGCCGATGTAGCAGACCTTGTCGAAGGGCGCGTCCTCACGGATCCTGGCCAGGGCGATTTCCGGCAACACCGTGTAGTTGGCAAAGGTGGAGCAGCCCATGTAGTGATACAGCGGCTTGCCGTCCAGCGAAAAGCGGCTGCTGCCATCGGGCATCAGGCCCTGGCCCTGGGTGCTGCGGATGCTTTGGCAGAGATTGGTTTTCGGGTTGAGGCAGTATTCACATTCCCGGCACTCGGGCGTGTACAGCGGAATGACATGATCGCCTTTCTTCAGTGAAGTCACGCCGGGGCCAACATCCACCACCACACCCGCACCTTCATGGCCAAGAATGGAAGGAAAGATGCCTTCCGGGTCAGCGCCCGACAGCGTGTACTTGTCGGTGTGGCACAGGCCGGTGGCCTTTACTTCCACCAGCACCTCGCCGGCCCTCGGGCCTTCAAGCTGCACGGTTTCAATGGAAAGAGGTTTACCGGCTTCAAGGGCCACAGCGGCTCTGACATCCATGGAGCGTTCCTTATCTTGTGAGACGGAAAGTGCGAATTCTACAGGGCATCCGGCAACGGATCAGGCAGGGCTTCTTGCGGCGCTTCGTCGCGGGCCGTGCGCAGGGCCATTTCATAACCCTGCACCCGATACCAGTGCGCCAGTTCGTACATGGCGCCCGGCATGGCGATGAGCGGCGCGAACAGCCAGGGCAGGTTGAGGCCGACGAACTTCAACCAGAAGCCGGTGGCGCCCTGCTGGATGTTGACCCAGTCCAGATGCCATTCGGCAATGAAGAACACGCCGGTCTGGTAGGTCAGACCCACGCCGATGATCAAGGCCATCCAGCAGGCGGTGAGTTTCTGTTTCATGCTGCGGCCGTTGGTGTACATCCACCAGGCGAGCAGCTCGAAGGGGCCGGAAAAGCCGGCCATGAATTCCAGCCCGGCAATGGTGGGGTTCGAGGTCAGGTAGCGGGTGTCGGCGCCGCCGTAGACCCACCAGATCCACAACCAGGTGTCCTCTTCTGTGATGCCGTGCACGATGCCGGTGAAGTCGAGGATGAACCAGGGTAGTTCCCAGAAGGTCTGCGCAATACCGGAAACCAGCAGCCACACGAAACCGAACTCGGCCCAGCGCTCCACGCGGCTACGGGTTTCACCCGGGTTATCCCACAGGCCGAGAAAGGGCACGAACAGCACGACCAGCATGACCCATGAGCAGATGACGTCGGTCGGAGTGGGCGGCAGTATTTTCAGGGCGACCAGAATCGCCGCGCCACCGGCGAAGATGAGCGTGGCCAGCAATGAAGAGACATAGATGGCTTTTCTGCGGCCCCATGAAGGCGCGCCCAGGTTGGGGTGCAGGTCACGCATGACAGACTCCGCTCATTACAGGAAGCTGTATTTCACACTCAGGCCGACGGTGTCGCGGTCGGCCAGCGGCGCATCCAGGAAGTGGGGATCAGCGCCGGTGAAACCGCTGTAGTTGATGCCCAGGGTCAGCTTGTTCAGACGGGTGAAATTGAAGCCGACGCCGATACGTGTATCGCCTTCGTTGAACAGCGAACCGAAGGCGCCGGCCAGAGCTGCGCGGCCTTCTAGTGCGCGCTGGAAGGAAATCGGTACGCTCAGGTCCCAGCCGGAGAAGATGTTGCGCTTCTCCAGGATAGTCAGCATCGAGAAGGCCCAGGCTTCCTCGTCGAAGGTGAGTTCGTCGAAGGGCTGGCCGGCATGGGCGCCCTCGTAACTGAACTGCGGTTCCTGGTCTTTCGTCTCGATCCAGCCGACCTCTCCCACCAGGATGATGCTTTCCAGCCAGCGCGAGGGCCGGAAGGTGTAAATGGCATTAACGAGCACCTGGTTGGTGTTGGCGCGGGTCGGCGTGGGTACGGGCCCATTCACGCCCTGATCCACATCCACCATCACGTCCGCGCCTTCGCGCCGGATTACCTCGGCACCGACATTCCAGCCAAACAGCAGGGTGGACAGGCTGAGGGCATAGAGGTCGACATTGTCGAAGTAGCGGATGTTGTAAGTGGCCGGCACGGTCAGTCCCAGGGTGCCGGTGGTGATGGCGGGCAGGCTGACGCCGGGCAGCAGTTCCTGTTCCGGAATCAGTACCAGTTCGCCCGGATTGGTCTGTACCGCCGGTGTTTTCTGGTGGTACTTGAGGTAATAGGCGCCCAGTTCGGTGACATCGGTGAGCCGGTACTGGATACCCAGGCCCCATTGCTTGTCGTCGTCATCGGGCTCGATGTCACCGATATAGCTCGGGTTCACACCTGAGGGCGAATTCAACGGATTGATGCCTTCGGTGGGTGTAGACAGCGGTGGCAGGTTCAGCGGCAGGCCGCGCAGGATGGCTTCCAGTTGCTCGGTGGGCAACTGGTTGTCGAATACCTGGTCGATGGTCAACAGGATGTCGGCGATGTCGTTCAGGTCGGTGATGTTGAAGCGTGCCAGCTCGGTAGGGTTGAGCGGATTGACGAAGCCGTAGATGAACTCGCGTCCGGGGCCGGCCACGTCAGTCACCGAGTAAAACTCGCCCACCGGGTTGACCAGGAAGGGTTCGAACTCGAACTGGTACTGGCCCAGCAGCACGATGTCCTCGGTGAGCGTGAAACGCAGCGACAACTGGTTGGTGGGCAACAGAATACTCTTCACGTCCACGCCGGGAATGGTGGCGCGGGTGGAATCGGCGGTGGACTGCGACAGGGCGACGCCGTTGAAGAACAGGCTCTGGCCCCAGGCGGAGATGTGCCGGCCCAGGCGTACGTTCAGGGCCATGGTGTCACCGAAATAGAAATTGCCGTAGACGTAGGCGTCCAGCAGGCGGGTTCGCTGGCCGCTGTATTTGTCAATGTCGTCGGTGAAGCTATTGAAGGGCTGTTGCGTGGTGTTGATGCGGTCGGGCGCGTCATGGGTGTTGTCGGCATTGTTGGCGTAGACATCGTCGTAGAAACTGTCAGCGCGGATGAGCATGCCGTAGTCGCGCCAGGAGAATTCGATGTCGCCAATGAGCGATACGCGGTTGTTGACCATGTCGTACTGTTCGAAGTTGCGGTCGCCGTCGTCGAAGTTGTTGGACTGCGGATACTTCAGGTCTTCGGCCACCGGCAGTTCGGGGTCACCCGGCGCATCGATAATGCGGTTGCTGGGTTTTTCCAGACGCCAGGCAGCAGCGTAGTTGCCGGTCAGTGTGACCTTGGTGGCAATGCCGTAGAAGTCGTACTCCTCGGCCATCAACGGCAGACTGACCATGCCCAGCACGGCCACCAGCAGGCCTTGCCGCATTCCCGCACGCATTGTGCTCATGTTCTCCTCCCTTGCCGCTGAATCTTGTTATGTCCCTGCGGTTATCGTTTTAACGATCAGGTTTCTCCAACCGCGATCTGCTCTGCCGTGAGGCGAATGCCTTCATCCAGTGAAATCTTCGGCTGCCAGCCGAAGTCACGGCGGGCCTTGTCTATATTGAAGTAGTGGTGTGTCACCATGTAACGCACGGCGAAGCGGGTCAGCCCGTCTTCGGCATTGAGGGTGCCGCCCTTGAGCGTGTCGATGGCCTCGGCGATGGCGGCCACTGAATAGGCCAGCCAGTAGGGCACCTTGCCGGTAATGGGCGGGTAACCCATCTGCACCAGCATTTTTTCGATGAAATCAAAGAAGGCCATGGGCTCGCCATTGGTAATGAAGTAGGCCTGGCCGCAAACGGCCGAGCCCGGCGTCAGCTGTGCTTCGACGGCCACCACCGCATCGACCAGATTGTCGATATAGGTGAAATCGGAAAGCTTGTCGCGGTTGCCTACCGCACGCTTGAGTTTGCCGGCCTTGGCCTTTTCCAGAATGGCGGGAATGAAGCGCCGGTCGCCCGCGCCAAAAACCACATGCGGGCGGATGGCGCAGGTCCGGGTGGCGCCGGTGCCGCTGAAGGCCAGGGCCTTTTTCTCGGCTGCGATCTTGCTGTCGGCATAGGGCGCTTGCGAAATACTGGAATAGGGCAGGTTCTCGTCGCCGTTTTCGATGTCCTGACCTTCATACACGGCGCTGGCTGAGCTGATGTAAACCAGCCGGGGAATGTTGTGCGCTTCGCAGGCAGCCAGAATGTTTTCCGTGCCGCCCAGGTTGACGGCCCAGACATCTTCTTCACGGTTGTGCTTGGTGTGCACCAGTGATGCGTTGTGAATGATGCTGTCCATGCCGGCACAGGCTGCTTTCACGGCGGCGGCATCGCGAATGTCCAGTTTGAGGAATTTCACGTCCTCGCGGAACGGCTGGTCGATCATGTCTACACATGTGACCTGAAAGCCGAGGTCGGCGAACCGGTCCACCAGGGCGCGGCCCACGAAACCCTGGCCGCCGGTGATGAGAATTTTCCTACTCATGTTGTCTCGCTCGTTTATTTGAAAGTGCCGAAGGCCTGATCCCAGAACGGGAAAATCGAGGAATAGTTGTACTTGAGTTCCTTGTGATGCACGTCATGCGCCCGGGCCCAGAAATTCAGTAGCCGGAACGCCGGATGCGGTAATTCCAGGTTGCTGTGAACCAGGATGTTCACCGTGGAATACACGAAGAACACCACCAGGAACGACCAGGTGCTGATGGGGCCAAACAGCAGGATGGAACCGCACAGCAGGAAGATGGCGCCCACTGCCTCAAGCGGATGCAGAAAGACGCTTTCGTTGGCCGTGGGGAAGCGCACCATGTGATGCACCCTGTGTACATACTTCAACACCAGGCGGTGATGCATGCCACGGTGGTAGAAGTAATAAAGAAAATCATAGAGCAGCAGTACCGCCAGGGATTCACCCAGCAGATGCGCCGCGCCCGGCCAGCCCGGGTAGAGGGCGCTGTCGCCAAAGAAAAACAGGAAAGCCAGAAACAGACCCAGCGACATCAGGTTATTCAACGTGACATTGAGGCGTTTGCGCAGCGGCGGCAGTTGATAGGTCTTGGGCGTGCGGATGCGGTATTGCTTCAGACGGGAAGAGGTCGCCGCCCAGGACAGCCAGGTCATCAACATGCCGTCATAAAGCATGATGGCTGCCAGGCAGATAAAGAACGTCGTATTCATGATTCCTGCCTCCAGGCGGGAAAGTGCTCTCCTCCCTGACGGGAGAAGGCGGGTTTTCTTTTCCCTCTCCCCTGGTGGGAGAGGGTTGGGGAGAGGGGGAAGAGACTATTCATCCTCACCCCCTCCCTTACCCTCCCCCCCCAAGGGGGAGGGTTTTTTTCCAAGGAGACTGATTAGCGCCTTGAACTTGTCGCGCCAGCGGCGGGCAAACATCAGCCTTATGCTGCTGCGAGCCCTGGCGTAGTCGCCCGGTTTGACCGGATACAGTTTGGGGGGAATGGAAATCGGAAAACGGTCGGTGAGCACGGCCTTGGCGTTGGTATAGGCGCGCAGGCCGTCGCGGCCATTCATGCGCCCGAAACCCGAATACTTCACGCCGCCGAAGGGCAGGTTCTGGTTCAGGTAACAGAGGCCGAAATCGTTGATCACGGTGGCGCCGGCTTCCAGCTGGGCGGCAATGCGTTCCGCCCGCGGGCGATTGTTGCTGAACACCGAGGACTGCAGACCGAAGTCGGTAGCATTGGCCAGCCGCACGGCTTCGGCATCGTCTTTCACCCGCATGATCAGCATCACCGGGCCAAATACTTCTTCGTTGGCGATGCGCATGTCCGGGGTGACATCGACCAGCACCGTAGGTGGGTAGAAGTTGCCGGGACCTTGCGGTAACCGGCCGCCGACCAGCGCGCGGGCGCCGTTGGCCAGGGCGTCACGCACCAGTTCATCCACCACCTTGACCTGCAAGGGGCTGGTCAGTGCGCCGGTATCCAGAGCGCCGGGTTCCTGCGGCACGCCTTGCCGTAGTTGGCCGGCCATCTCGTGCATGGCGGTGACAAAGCGGTCGTAGATGCCGTCCAGCACGATGAGGCGTTCGGAGGCAATGCAGTTCTGGCCGAGGTTGATGAAGCAGCCGCCCAGTGCCGAATGCAGGGCCTGCTCCAGGTTGGCGTCCTCGCAGATGATCATCGGGTCCTTGCCGCCCAGTTCCATCACCACCGGGGTGAGGTGTTCGGCGCTGCCTTCGATAATGCGGCGGCCATTGCCGACCGAGCCGATAAAGAGGATTTTCTGTACGCGGCTGCGCACCAGGGCCGCGCCGGTGTCGCCGAAGCCGTTGATAATCTGCACGGTGTCGGTGGAGAAGCCTTCTTTTTCCAGCGCCTGGTCGATCACTTTCTGGAAACGCTGTGTGGACCAGGCCACCGCTTCGGAAGTCTTGAGGATGACCGCATTGCCGGCCATCAACGGGGCGACGAGAGAGCCGAAGATATTCTGGAAGGGATAATTCCAGGGCACGATGCAGGCCACTACCCCCAGCGGCCGGTATTCAATGCGGCCTTTCTTGTGCATGAGGATGCCGGATGGCACTTTCTCGGGCTTCAGGTGCTTCTCGGCATTCTTGATCATCCAGCGGATCTTGTTGCACACCGGCATGATCTCGCCGAGCAGCGCGTTTTCATGGGTCTTGCCGCTGTCCTGCACGATCTCGGCCACCAGTTCGTCGGCATGTTCGAGCATGTGGTCCAGCATGTGCTGCAATACGGCGCGGCGTTGTCTGAAACTGCTCCGTGCCCAGCTCTGCTGGGCAATGCGGGCGCGCTCCACCGCCGCCTGTACCTGCGCCGGGCTGGCGGCGGGCAAGCTGCCCAGCTTTTCCCCGGTCGCCGGATTAATGCATTCAATGACGTTGGCTGATGCCGGTGTGGTCAGAGGTTGAACAGAGCTCACGCCGCTTCTCTCCTGGATTGGGTGGCCAGCACGAAGTCGGCCGCACGGTAGCCGATCATCATGCTCGGGGCGTTCAGGGCGGAGACCGGGATTTCCGGCATCACCGAGGCGTCGGCCACGCGTACATTGCCCAGTCCCTTGACGCGCAGCCGGGTGTCCACCGGGCTGTCAGCATCTGTGCCCATGCGGCAGGAGCCGCAGAAATGGAAGGTGGTCATGGTGGCGGCACGAATCCATTGCCAGAGTTTTTTAGCGCTCACATCTCTTGCGCCCGGTGACAGGGGTCTGGCTTCGGCCAGCGGCGGCTGCGCTGCAATGCGGCGGGCCTTGGCTATGCCGGCTTCCATGGTGCGGCGATCCTGTTCGGTGGCGTAATAAGCCGGGTCGATCAGAGTCGGTGCCGACGGGTCGCTGGAGGCCAGGCGGATGCTGCCGCGGGCCGTGGGTTTGCCCAGGATGACGACGATGCCGAACACGCGGGACACAAATCGCTTGAGGGGTGGCAGGGCAAAGGCCAGATGAATGAGGCCGCGCAGTGCCTGGCGCAAAGGGCGCAGGTCATGCAAGCGGCCAGGCAGCGCCAGGATCGGCAGCATGCGCAGCATGGAGTGCTTGATCGATGCCGGCGCTGCGTAGCAGACAAAGCAGGTGTCTGGCGCGTCTGCCGGTTCGCCGGGTTGGCGCGCCGCGGCGTCAAAGCCATAGACCTGCGGGTAACGGAAATCCACTGGCTGCGCCGCACGGTAGAACATGCAGACGTTGGGGTGATCCTGCAGATGCTGGCCGACGCCGGGCGCGTCCAGCACCACATTGATACCCAGAGACTGCAGGTGCGCCTGTGGCCCGATGCCGGACAGCATCAGCAGTTTGGGCGTTTCCAGCGCGCCGGCACAAAGCAGGACTTCGTGGCCAATATCGGCACGGTGTATCTGTCCGTCCTTTCTGTAAATGACGGCGCTGGCGTTGCGGGCATCGTCAAATACCAGGCGGCGTACCTGCGCGCCGGTAATGATCGTCAGGTTTTCAGGTTGTTGGTCATGCAGCCAGGCGGCATAGGAACTGCGCCGGGCATCACCCGAATAGTTCATGTCATTGCAGCCCACCACGCCCAGCAGGTTGCCGTCGTTCATGCCGTCCTTGCGATCCAAGCCGGCCTGGGTGGCGGCCTGGATAAAACGTTCCGCAAACGGGGTGCTTTCGCGGTGCCGGATGCCGAGTTGCCGCTCGACGGATTCGAAAGCGGGCTGCAAGTCGTCCCATTGCCAGCCAGCGGGCCAGTGACGGAAGTCCCTGCGGTCGCCGCGGGTATAGACCATGCCATTGACGGCGCCGCTGCCGCCCATGCCGCGGCCGCTGCCCAGGTAAAGGCGGCGTTTGCCGCAATCCGCCTGTGGGATGCTCATGCGTTGCCACATCAACGCGTCGTTGGCGAAGGCATCCTTGAAGCCGTCGGCAGAGAGCGTTTCCGGGTGGTTCGCGGCAGGCTCGCCCGCTTCCAGCAGCAGCACGGAACCGGCTTCGGCCAGGCGTGCGGCAGCCACACAGCCCGAAGAGCCTGCTCCAATCACCACGTAGTCAAAGCTGTTGGCCGGCATGGCGTTCGCTTCTCTCCTAAGTTCCTTTCGTCGATTCCTTTGCACCCATGGCGCAGGGCCATGTCCAGTCGTATTCCGACTTTGTATAATCTTAGTTACTTAATTAGAAATTGCAATTACTATATTAGAAAGGTAGATTGCAAAGATGTCAACGAGTCAGTCCAGAAAAGCCTCTGATAAAGCACTCAAACCCTCGCGGGGACGCCGTCCGCAGTCGCGTGATCTGCGTGCTGCCAAGGATGCCCTCTACCGCGAGCACATCCTGGATGTGGCCGAGAGCATCTTTGCCGAGCAGGGCTACGAAAACACCAAGATGAAGGACATTGCCTCGGCGGCAGGCATTTCACTGGGCACGCTGTACCAGTCCTACCCCGGCAAGCTGGAGTTGTATCGCGGCCTGTTGATCGTGCGTGACAACGAAATGATGAATAGCGCTCTGGGACGTGCCCAGGTGCTGCAGGGACTGGAATCGGTGGAGCAGATTCTGTGGATGATGCAGGCCCATGTCCTGTATCTGCTTGAGCATCCGGATTATCTGCGTATCCAGCTGCAGCAGGGCTATGCCTGGTATCACAGTGCGGCACGCCCCAGTTCCGACGAGCAACAGCTGTGGGAGCGCGGGCTGGCGATGATGGAACAGGTCTTCAACTGGGGTACAAATCAGGGCCTGTTCGTGCCCGGCGTGCCGGCGGATCAGTCCAAGCTGTTAATGGCCCAGCAACAGACGCGGCTGGCCAACTGGGTGTCCGACGGCATGCAGGAAGCACATGATGACGTGGTGATGCGGGTACTTGCCGATTTCGTGCGCCAGTTCTGCCGCCCGCAAGTGGCGGCAAGCATGATGGCCGAAGATGGTGGGGCACTGAATGCCGCCACCATTGACAAGATTCGCCAGGTGGGCGCTGGCGCCTAGGGCATCGGCATGCGCCGGCCTGCAAACATCTTCTTCAGCGCGGCCTCACCCAGCTCAACGGCCAGCGTGGATTCGGCGCTGAAATGCGTCGAGGTGATTTTCCATTCGCCTTCTATCAATCGGTATTCATCCAGATATACGCCGCCGATCTGGGTCAGGGTCATGTCATTGCTGTTGATCAGCTGATACTGCATCGACCAGGCGCCTTCGGCAGTGTGCGAGTCGGTCAGCTCAATACGGGGATTGCTGCCGTGGTGCATTTCCAGCATATGCGGGTGGCAGGCGATGTCGGTATAGATCTTCACCAGGTCGTCGGCATTATCGAATGTGCCGATGGCGCCATAGTCGATATGCACCGGGCCGTCGGCGAAACAGGCGCGCACGGCTTCCGGGTCCTTGGCGTCGCAGGCGGCCAGGTAACGGGCCTTCAGGGCGCGGATGGCTTCTATGGCTTCCAGCCTGGCGATGCGGTCTTCCAGTGAATCCCTCATGGAATACTCCTTATATATAGCTATAGCAGTTTTGGAATGATGGCCTTGCGGTCCGCCGGGTAGTCCGGGAATTTTTGCAGATACCAGCGATGATGCGAAAGTGCTCTGGGTAGCAGGTTGGAGATGGTAAACAGGGCGAAGATGAGGCCGGCTGGCGTGAAGGCCATCAGGGCCCAGCCGCACCAGAGTACGATTTCCCCAAGATAATTGGCGCTGGAGACATAACGGAACATGCCGCCGAACGGAATCTTGTAGCCCGTACTGCCGTCACTGCGCAGGTTGATCAGGATGCCGTCGGCCTGGAAGTTGATCCACCAGCCGCTGACGGCGATGACCAGGCCTGCAACGAAACGCGGGTCGCTCAGCCAGGCGCTGTCCATCAGGTGGCTGGCAGTCAGTACCGCAAAGCCGTTTACAAAACCATTGATGGCGTTAAAGCCGAATCCGAAAACAACACCGGCGAGTGGAAAACGCTTGGCGCGGTCCTGCATGCGTAGCGGGTAGACGAGCGAGCGATATAGGTAGTGTGATTGCCACAGTGCGAACAGCAGGATGGCCGGCAACGAAGGCGAGAGGTCATGTACCAGCGCCAGGCCCCAGAACGTGACCGCAAAGGCCCACCACTGCGGGCATTCAAATATTAGCCAGGCAGGCAGCGCGGGCAGGGTGAGTTTTTCATTGCCCTGCATATGCCGGCCATAGGTGTTGGTCTTGATCAGGGTGCCGACAAAGGTCAGTGCACCCAGCACCAGTATAAAAATCAGCAGGACCTGCTGGATCGAGCCGAGTTCGGACAGGGTCATGGATTCACCCGTTTTCCTTTCAATAAACCCAGTTCAGCGTAATCCGGTTAACCGCGAATCACCCGTTTGGCTGACAGCCGCCGGACAAGCGAGTAAAACTAATCCGCAAGGATGATGTTTGCATGCCGGGGCGCGCGCATTATCTTGCGTTACTGCTCATAAAGGGGGCCTGCGGGCGAACCCCGTATTCATGGGGGCGGGAGACAGGGGGAGAGATGCGACTGAGAATGCTATTCATAGGCGCGATCGCCGGTACGGCTATCGCGATACTGCTATTCCTGGTGCGCGGTACGCAGACCGTGGATATCGATCTGCACATGGAGCGCCTGGGTTTGCTACAGCAGATCGGCAACCTCGATGACCGCCTCGACCGTGCAGTGGTGCTGGAAACCACCTCGGCTTTGGTCGCCTCGCGGAAAACCCGTACCGAGCTGACCGCCGAAGTGGGTGACAAGCTGGACGCGCTGGAAGAAGGCCGCCTGGCCTTCCGTGGCCTGTCGCCGGGCGTGGACGCCGCGCTTGACCAGTTCCAGGAAAAGATCGGTGACAAGTTCGGTCTGGCCTGGGACTTCGAGTCACAGACCTCGCGCGGCATGGAGCGCATGATCCGAAGCGTAGACTCGGTGCCATTCTACATCGGCAAGCTGGAAAAACTCTCCGATGATCAGGCGCTGCATCAGATTCTGCGCAGTCTGCAGTACGCCATCACCACCTATGCGATTTCACCACGGCCGTCGGACATTGTGACCGGCGCGGTGGAGCAGCGCTCCAAGGAGCTGGAGGAAATCGAGGGTAACTTCGGTACGGAATTCCAGGATGCGTCCAAGCGCCTGCGCGGTGCCGTGAACGACGTGATCGTGGACAAGACCGACCTGGTCAATCTGCTGAATGACTTCCTGACCATTCCCACGGTCACCAGCCTGCAGGGTGTGGAAGAGGCCTATAACGACTACCACGAATCCCGTGTGGCGGTGGCCAACCAGTATCGTATCTGGCTGGCGGCCTATACCGCGATTCTGCTGCTGATGCTGGCCTTGCTGGGTTTGCGCCTGGCCAAGAGTTTCCGCGATCTGGACCGCGCCAACGAAACCCTGGAAGAACAGGTGAAGGAACGCACGGCCGATTTGAGCCAGGCCTTGAAGAACCTGAAGGAATCCCAGGCCCAGCTGATCCAGTCGGAAAAAATGGCCTCGCTGGGCCAGATGGTGGCGGGTGTGGCGCATGAAATTAATACGCCACTGGGCTATGCCCGCAGTAATTCCAGCATTATTCGCGGCGCCATCCGCGATATCCGCGGTGTCTGCGAGGCGCAGAAGCAGGCCATAGAGCTGCTGGGTTCGCCTGATGCTACCGACCAGCAAATTGCCGAGGCACTGGAAAACGCCGCCAGGGTCGAAGACCAGATCCAGTCGCTGGAGCTGGCGGACGAGCTGGATAACCTGCTGAATCACTCCGAGTTCGGTCTGACGCATATCGGCGAGCTGGTGCAGAGTCTCAAGGACTTCTCGCGCGTCGACCGTACGCGTACGGACCTGTTCGATCTCAACCAGGGTGTGGAGTCCACGCTCAAGCTGGCCACCAACCACCTCAAGAAGGGCATCGAGGTGGTCAAGAAGCTGGACCGGTTGCCGGAAATCGAGTGTTCACCTTCGCAGATCAACCAGGTGCTGCTGAATCTGGTGACCAACGCCGCCCAGGCCATTGGCGACAAGCCGGACGGGCGTATCACCATTCATACCAATGCCCTGAACAACGGCGTGGGTATCCGCGTCATCGACAATGGCAGCGGTATGACGCCGGAAGTGCTCGAGCAGATCTTCGACCCCTTCTTTACCACCAAGGATGTGGGCGGCGGTACCGGCCTGGGCCTGTCGATCAGTTACAAGATCATTCAGGACCATCATGGCCGCATTACGGCCAAGTCGACGCCGGGGGTCGGCAGTGAATTCATAATCTGGCTGCCATCGAAGCAGCCGGAATCCGAGGACGGCATGGAGCCGATAGCCACCGAAGCACTGGCAGCGGCTACCGCCTGACCCGAAAGGACAAAGGGGAAACATTAGATGAGCGATACCAGCCAAGCCAGCGTTCTGTTCGTCGATGACGATCCGGGCATATTGGCCACCATGCGCATGCTGTTTCGCGGGCGTTACAAGACCCACTTTGCCAACAGTGGCAGCGAAGCCCTGCAAATCGTGCGTGAGCAACCGGTTGATGTGATTGTCAGTGACCAGCGCATGCCCGCCATGACCGGCGTGGAGCTGTTGCGCGCCGTGCGCGGTGTAAACGAAAACATCATGCGTATCCTGTTGACCGGCTACTCCGACCTGACTTCCATCGTCGGGTCTATCAACGACGGCGAAATTTTCCGCTTCGTGAACAAGCCCTGGGACAACGAGGAACTGCTGCAGTGTGTGGCGCTGGCGGTGGATGCCGCCAAGATCAGCGCCAGTATTGAACCCCTGCCCGAAGAGACCCTTGAGGCTGCTAAGCCGGCAGGGCATGCGACCCGCATTCTGGTGATGGACGACGATGCCGGCATGGCGGCCAAGATTCAGGATATCCTGGGTCCGGAATTCCAGGTCAGCGGCGCGACCACATTGGCTGCGGCTGTGGATCAGCTGGAGTCAGACGATGTCGCGGTCGTGATTTCCGAAACCCGGGTACAGTCCACACCTGTGACCAGCCTGCTCGGCAAGCTGAAGCTGCACAAGCCTGAACTGGTGAGTGTGATTCTGACCGAACGCACCGATGCCCATTCGGCCATCGAACTGATCAACCAGGGCCAGATCTTCCGCATGATCAGCAAGCCGCTGCACGACAGCCAGGCGCGTATCGCCATCAAATCAGCCGTGCGTCAGCATCAGCGGCTTTCCCATGCGCCGCAGCTGACCAAGCGTTACGAAGTGGCGGAATCCAGGGAGCCGGTGGCCAACAAGGCAACCGAGGGATTGCTGGACCGCATTCGTGGCTTCCGTTCGCGGTTGCGTACCAGCGCCTGACAATATCTTGAGACCATAAAAAAGCCCTTCAATCGAAGGGCTTTTTGTTTTGAGATGAAATTATTAAGCAGTTGCACATTAGTGCCGTCATAAAAATTGTTCCACTGCTGTCACTTTGGTAGATGCGCTAGTCTAGACCGTGGTGATTTCAAAGGGTATCAATTGTGCGGGTAAGCGGCGTTCTATATCTCTCGCCACCAGGTTGCTCTGGAAGTATCCTTGATACTTTGCTGGGTTTCACCGTTAGCCATGCCATTCTTGAGGCTCGCTTCAATTTGGTTTCCTTGTGCCGTACCGGCATCGTAAACTTCGTAGACCACACCCGCAGGAGTCTTCTCGAATCTGGCGAAGACATCGCTAAAACCGAGCAGCTCTGGAATCTCAAGCTTTGTTGTATTCGGTTTACCTCTTGCTTTAGCAATGTTCAACCCGTGAACGTTGCCATTTTGGGCGCTGATAACTTGGTTGATTCCGGTGAAGAAGGTCGATGCTACCCGGAAGGGTATTTGAACTTGCGTGCCACGGGCCGAGCGCAACCTCATTAGGATTGTAGTACCCGTAGGAACGGGTGTGGCGGCAGGTATAGTGGCTGTGGGCGATGCAGAGGGGGTGTGCACACTCGAAGGCCTAGCCGGAGGGTTGAATGATCTTGAGCCGAATAAGCGGCGACCGCTGCGCGAACTTCGCGAAGCGCGGCGCTTTTTCTCTGCATTGCGGGTGGCCCTCTCGTCTGAGACGTATCCCTCTGCCACTAGATCAGTCAGAAACGCAGCGTCTAGGCGGACCGCCATGCCTTCCGCCGCGTCTTTCCAAGCGGCCAGAGCATCACTTGCTTCTGCAATTAAATCGGCTGTTAATTCGGTATCTACCTGCAATCCTGCCTCGACATTTGAATATAGTCCCGCAGCGGTAAGATTGTTAGAGCCGACAATCAGTCGGGCTTCTTCTTCATTACGGAATAAATATAGCTTTGGATGGAAAATACTTCCGGCTTCGTTATGGTACACAAACGTTTCGCATGTGCCGTGCCCCTCTAGATTCAGCAATGCCTGAAGCCCATCCCGCGTCGTGTTTTGTAGGTCGATCCCGACGATAATAGATAGACGTCCACCATGCCTAAGGAACTTGCGCAGGCTGGTTTCAAGGTAATTGACACCTGATGCACGTACCCAGGCAACCGCTATGTCCAGTTGATCCCAGTACGGCTCAATGCTGGATGCGTGGTCGACGTGTCGTAGCAGTTCGGTGCCGAAGCGAACAGAAAGAGGCTGATTGTAGAACACGGTGGCCGCCTCGATGTCAGTTGGTGTGCATCAAGGCATGCTCATCGTCGATCTCCGTCGACATGAGCGGTTGGCTGTTTTGGATGCCCCCCATCAGCTCATTGTATTTCTTAACTTTTGGCCCCTTGCGCTTGGTTAATGCAGGTTTCGCGAAGATCAGGATGTACTCATGGATATTCTTGAAGAGGAAATTCGGTGGGTAAGGATAGCTGCCGAAAATTGGTCGTTGTGCGCCAAACGAGCCCCATTTCCCGCCAGTGCGGTCTTTCGACCAGATAATTTCATTGACCATCACAAAGCCGATATTTCTCAGTATCACCCCGAAGTCAGTCGCTAGGGGAAATGTTAGGAGCCCTTCTTCAGTGTGCTGATTTACGTTTGCTGTGACCACACACATTTTGCGACCAGGTTCCAGAACTCGGTAGCACTCTTCAAATACAGGTCGGATGCTTTCAAGAAATTCTTTGTAGCTGGCAATGTTTCCAAGATTGTTTTCGCCCGTTCCATAGTCGGCTTTGTCCCAGTACGGCGGACTGGTGACAATCAGTCCTACACTATCATTTTCAAGAAACTCCATATTTCGGCTGTCGCCGTTGATTACTTCGAGTGGTACAAAGTCTTCGGCGTGCCCATTGCGCAATTTTGCGCACTCAGAACGAATGATCGCGGCATAGTCGGAGTTCTGTTCAACGCATACTGTCTTGCGACCTAGTGGAATTGACGCTCTTGCCGTGCTGCCAGTGCCTGCAAATGGATCAAGCACAGTGTCTCCGTAAAAACTAAACAATTTAGTTAAACGATGCGGGATTTCCTCTGGAAAGGCGGCAGGATGATCTGGACGGGCCTTGTTCGCAATAGACCAGACTGTTTTGGTGTACTCCCGCCATTCCTCTTTGGTTACTTTACTTCTTTCCTTAATTTCTGTTGAGATTTTCTTCTGTTTCATGCCTATGTTTCCTTTGTTCGATTCGCGTAGTCGTGTGAATAGCTGCGCTTCGGTGATGGTTTCTGTAAATTCCTCCAAATCCACAATGAAGTCTTCGGGAATTTCCAGAGCGCGGAGCAAGAGGATGTCAATCTGTCGCCTGATATCAGGCGCCGATTTGGATGAGAATGCGTAGGAAACGCGTCCTCGGTTCACGCTTCGAACCGGCACTTTTTTTGTGATTTTCCAAAGGTCGCGACCAAGCGAAGCGAGTTGAGAACTGATTTCTTTGGAGCGAACTACTTGTCCGATTGGAATGCTGCCAAGAGTTTTCTGATTGACATGAAAACCGTCGCCGGTAACGTGCCACCACCAAAAGGCGAAATATCCAGAAAGAGTAGCGTAAGCGGCAGCAGCGAGTTCTTCTGATCTGAACTTCAATCGGATCATTGGGTTTGATGAGAGCTCTTCATTTCGGTTCTTATTAAGTGAGCAAGGCCTAGCAACGCCGAGAAAATTGTAAGCGGTGGGTGCGACGAATACCTCACAACTTGAACCTGCCGGAAGATCGCAAAGTACGGTACGGCTCGAATCAGTGATCAGATCGGAAAGTGTATCGGGGAAGTCTCGCAGACTATTCCACACGGCAGCCTGGGCAGGGCCATGCAGTTTTGGGATGCCGGTTGCGATTCCTTTTTTGATTGATGTGAAGTCAATGCATTTGAACATTTCACGGCGGTCATCGCCGCGCCATCTTCGGAGTGGGCCGGTGCTGATTTTCGTGCCACTATCTTGCCTGCTCCAAAAAAGAATTGTATTTCTAGTTTTGACGTCCTCGCCGAAAAGTGCATGTGGCTGTCGATCAAAGAAGGCAAATCGCCAGTGGCCGGGCTGTGCTTCTATGGCTTCTCGACAAGCTCTGAATTGAGGCCCGGAATTACAGGCCAGCGATAACGGTAGCACCATTGCGCCCGAAGCTTTTTCGCTCGAAAGACGGACCATTTGCTCCACAAATACTGTATAGAGGTCGGCTGTACGCTTCGGGCAGGCTTTTATGCTTTGGAAGCGTTCTGCCATGGCTGCCAAGTCGTGCCGCATACCGATATCTGCATAAGGCGGATTGCCGATTATTACGTCAAAGCCTTTGCTCACAGCAGGGAAGATATCTTGCAGGCTCAAGCGTTCGGAGGTAGATGGTAGTGCTGGGTCGATTAGTGTCGCGTCGCATTGACGAAGGTTGGTTCGGAGGGCCTTCCAAGCGGCTAAAGGTGTTGCGGCCACTTCCATTGCATCTGGGAGTACATCGGCGAGTATGACTAGTGCCGCGCCGTCAAGCGACTGCGCGTCAATATCGCAGCCATAGAGTGTATCAAGCGCAAGGCAATAAGCGTTCCTTGATTGATCCTTGACTCGAAGTTGGGCGAGGGCAGCTCTGAGAAACACGCCGGTGCCTGCCGCTGGGTCTAATATCTTTAGATGGGAGCCATGCCCTAGCAAAGTTTCACCAGCCATGTAGGATGCTACGTCCGGCGGTGTGTAGAAAATTCCTGAATCTTTTTTTCTTGTTCGAGCGATTTGTGTCGAAGGATCGCGAAGTACACTTAGGCGAGAGCCGGGTCCGTGGCTCTCGAGGACGTAGGGAAGAAGCTCGAGGATGCCGTCTCGATTGGCGATGGAGGATAGTAGCGGCTCCACCTCGTGTGCCAAATTCCGCCAAAAGCGCTTTTCCTTAGCCGTGTGTGGACGGCCGATATACCATTGCTGCGCATTCGCTAACTGAATTGCAGACTGCGATTGAGTGAACTTGTACCAGAGTATCCAGGCCGTAAGCGCATGCCAAGCCGCGCGTTCAGCGCCGATTTCTTCACAATTTTGGGAATAGGTTCTTCCGATATCTTCGCATTCACTAATTGCTAGTGCGATGAGGCGAACTATTTTCCGTGCATCGTTGGCTATCTTCTCAACAGCAGTTGACAGCACATATCCTCGTCTTGGCACACCGTGCTCTAGCACCGAAGGTTTTGTACAGCAGATCATGTGCTCAGTCCTGCTTTGCAGATGCGGATGTTATCCCGAAAATAACCCATGTCTCCTAGCCCCTTGACCCTTTGGTTACGGGTGTTCACTGTAAATGTGCGGATGTTGCCCTCGCCTAACTTCGGCGCGAAGCGACACTCGAATGCAAGGGGTACAGTTATCATTCAGTACTTCCTGACACAGCCGGTTACTCGCCCAAAAAGTTCCAGCTCTTTGCTAGGGCGAATGTCGTCAAACAATTCATTGCCAGGCTTCAGGTAGTAATTCGTACCGTCGTTTGCAAGATACTTCACGGTGAATTCGCCATCAACCATGGCCACCACGATGTCGCCTGTCTTTGTGGGAGCGCCGCGTTTGACTACGACGGTATCGCCGTCCAATAGGCCGGCGTCGCGCATAGATTCACCCTTGACCGGTATAAGCACTGTCCTGGATGGTTCGTCAATCAACAATCGATCGATTACAACTGGATCACTTGAAACGTCCTGTGCACCCTCAGGTATGCCAGCTCGCACCGCCATATCCACCTGATTGCGCTCGAAGAAGCGAGAGCCAGGCTGCAGGCGCTTGTCAGATGTAGAAGCCACAAACCCGGCTTCTTTGAGTCTTCCCACCATGGCCGACACCGCTGAAGTTGTGTTCAAGCCAACCAGCGTGGCGATGCCCGAGAACGACGGGAAAACGCCGTGCTTGGCGTAATAGTCTCGCAATAGATTGAGGTAGGCCGTATCTCTATTTCTCATAACTGCATACTATAATATATTTACTCGATAACTAATAAACAATCGAGTAAATACTCGATAATAATGATTTGCCGAGTAGAACTTCGTTCTACTCTTACAATGTCACGTTTCCAGGGATCACGGTTTCGTCAATACGCATAAGCGGTGGCCTTCAACAGTCTCTGCTCGGCTGTGAGCAACGTGGTGATCGCTCGTTACAAGTAGGGTTCGAGGTACTGTTGGCGTGGTTGTGATGTTTTATATGCGGTCCAAGATATGTCGGCACGTAATTTTTTCGTACTAGGGAATCTTAGAGCGGTTCTGTTGTTCTCGGGTAGACTTTTGCTCAGGAAGGCGAAGGCTTCGTTCGCACGAAAACCTGCTACTGCCGATAGGGCAGCTGTGGGTTAGTATTTAACGGCGCTTAATGTGCAAGTGTTAGATACTGCCAAAGCAAGCAAAAAGCCCTTCAATCGAAGGGCTTTTTGTTTTTTGGAAAGCCGCTCTACTGACCGGCCCGTGCCGCGGCCTGTGGACTGAACTCCGCTTTCTGCATGGGCTGGTTGATGCGCCACCAGTTTTCGCCGGCCTCGTTCACCAGGTAGGTGGCTTCATAGGCGCCCGAGGTCAGGTTGTGATACAGCGACACACCGCGGTGGAAAGTGCCGGATTCCTGGGAGTAGAAATAGGCCACCCAGTTTACACGCCAGAGCACGTCCTGGTTGTCGTAGCTTTCCGAGGTAATCGCCAGCCAGGTGTCCTCATCGGCATAGATGCGGCGTTTCTTGTAGATATGACGCACGCCGTCTTTCAGATAACCCTCGATCACCCATACACGATGTAACTCGTAACGCATGTAATCAGGGTTGATGGTGTTGGGTGTGACCAGTTCCTTGTAGCTGACCGAGGGATCGTTGATCTTGAAGTTGTGGTAGGGAACGTAGATTTCCTTCTTGCCCACCAGTTTCCAGGTATAACGCTCGGGTGAACCGTTGTAGATGTAGTCGTCATCCACGGTACGCAGGCCGCCGGGCGGGACCGGGTAGTCGAAACCGACTTCGGGCGCCTTGCGTACGCGGCGGATGCCGGGGTTGTACTGCCAGGCCTGGGTGGCGTTGCTGGTGTAGTTGTTGGGCTGGAAACCCACCGAGACCTCGCCGTTGGAGCGGGCCGGCAGCAGGGTCTTGACGAAGAAGTAGCCGTCCACCAGCGAATCCAGTCCGGGCCGGTTGTCCGGGTCGGGGTGGTTGCCGGGGTTCATGGTCTTGAAGTCGGCCTTGCCCCAGGCAATGGTGCCGTTTTCGTAGACGTCAGCAGTGTCATAGGTGACTTTTTCGGTCCAGGCGCGATGTGGCTTGATCACGTTCCAGATGGCTTCCAGGCCAGTCTCCGGGAAGGCGAAGGGATGTGCGCCGCTGATGCCTTTCAGGCCCAGGCCATCGTCTACAATCTCGGCCTGGGCAACGTTCTTCTTCACCACGTCGCAGGTCCAGTCGACGAATTTGAAGTCGCGATGACTGGGGTAGACCGGCATCTTGAAGGTGTCCGGGAACTTGATGAACATGGCCTTCTGACCTTCGGTCAGTTTGTCGCCGTATTCCTTGTAATTGCTGGCCGTAATGACAAACAACGGCTTTTCATCCGCGTAGGGGCCGGGCTCATAGCCATGCGGTTTGCTCTGGCCGGGCCAGGTCTTGTACCACTGGCCGGTGTATTCGGCCACGCCGCTGGCGCTGCCGGCGCGTTCGGCGCCCATGCAGGTGAGTTTGTCGCCGCCCAGCTGGGCAGCATCGCCGGCGGCCATGACCGTGATGGGCATGGCTAGTCCGAGTCCGAATAAGGCTTGGGTGACGAACCTTGTTTTCATTGTCTACTCCGAATGACGGTATTCCCGCACTTAGGACAGATACTTCACGCCTGTCAGTTTTTCTGAAATTTCCCATAGCCGCCGGCCTGCTTGCGGGTCGGCGGCGGTTTCCTTGTATTTCACCCTGGCCGGAGGGCCGGCGAACTGGAAGGGGCCGTTGGGGCCGATGTATTCACCCCCTTCGATGTCCGGTGCTGTGGCGGCGTACAACGTGGGCAGGGCGCCCTTGTGCGCCGGCATGGCAATCAGTATGTCGCCGAGCCAGACGGCGAAGGCCTTCAGCTTGTTGCCCTCGGGGTTGGCGCCAGTGGTGATATTGGTGGCCGTATAGCCGGGGTGCGCGGCAGCCGCACAGATATCCAGGCCCGCAGCTTTCAGGCGCCTGTTCAGCTCCAGATTGAAGGTAAGATTGGCCAGCTTGCTCTTGGCATAGGCGTCGAAAATCCTGTAGGGCGTATGCTCGAAATTCGGGTCATCCAGATTCAGGCCCTTGATATTGCGATGAGCCATGCTGGTCACCGAGATGACACGTGCGCCCGGCGAAACCTTGAGCGCGTCCAGCAACTGTCCGGTAAGTGCAAAATGGCCCAGGTGGTTGGTGCCGAACATCAACTCGAAACCCTGCTTCGTGCGGCTGATCTGCGGACCGCCCATGATGCCGGCGTTGTTGCACAGGATGTCCAGCTGCACAAAGCGCGAAGTGAAGGCCTGGGCGAAGCTGCGCACCGAGTCGAGGTCGGAGACGTCCAGTTGCATGACCTGAAGATCGCCACGGGGTCGACGTTCGCGGATGCGGTCGGCGGCCTGGTTGGCCTTGTCCGGATTGCGGCAGGCCATGATCACGGTAGCGCCGTGGCCGGCCAGCTCGGCCGCGGTTTCAAAACCGATGCCGCTGTTGGCCCCGGTCACAATGGCGATCTTGCCATCGAGGTCAGGGATGTCTGCAGCAGTCCATTTGGCGGCCATGGAAGGATTCCTAGGATGTGGTTTTCGGAGTCTTGATGAAGTATTCGCTCATCATGACTGTCGTGATGTTCCACAAATTCAGAATGCCTGTCACGGACCGCAGCATGATGACCATGTTCACGATCAGCTGCCAGCGGTTTTTCGCGCCATAGAACAGCAGGCCGTTGGTGACATGCTCGCCCGAGGGCCAGTCCTCCTCCACGATGCCATCCAGCGGTTCCGCGCCCGAGGTGATGCTGTCTTCAACGACATGCCGTACATAACGTGTACGCGGCTGCATCCACTCGCTCATGGGCGATTGATGTCCGAACCAGCGCTGCATCCACTTGTGTTTGGGTACGCGTTTGGGTTTGCGCAGCAGGGTCACCGCCAGGATGCCGGGGCTGCGTTCGCCGTCGGCCCAGTCACGTGGCGCTGCATGCGGGTTGTCACCGTAGTCGGAATACAGCCATTCATCCACGCGATAGCCGGCCAGTTCGAAGCCGGCCTGGCGCAGGATATCCTCGCAGGCCTGCCGCGGTGCCTCATCCTCCAGCCACAGGTTGACCTGGGCGGTGAAGGGCTCGGAGAACAGGGGCTTGGGTGCGGGCGAGGGCGTGGTGGCCAGTTCATCGCAGATATTGACCTGCAGACCGGCAACGCCGGTATCCAGCAGCCGGGGAACACATTCGTCCAGCAGGGTTTTTCGCCGCTGCGACGGGTTGGTTTCCTTGCGATCCCAGAGCAGATAAATGACCTTGTTCATGCGACGTTATCCGTTCAGGCGTGCTGTTGACTGCCGTTCGGCTGATTGCGAAGCCGGTCCACGAAGGCGCGTGCCAGCGGCAGCAGTTCGGGAATGCCGTTTTCGCGGTTGTAGCGCGGCTCATAACCCAGGTCGCGGCGCGCCTTGTCGATACGGAAGCTGGAGCTTTCGATCATGTTGCGGATGCCGCGCTTGGTCAGTGTGGGTTCAGGACCACCCAGGTAGTTGATGATTTCCAGCAGACGGGCGACTTCCCGCATCATGCCGCCGGGCAGGCGGAAGGTGGGGAATTTTTCGCCCAGGCCTTCGACCAGCGGGCGGAACCATTCCAGAGCGTTGTAGTGTTCGTCGTCGAAGATGAAATAGGCCTGACCACCGACGGTGTCCGGCGTTTCGCGCAGGGCCTTGGCGCCCAGCAGGTGAGCATCCACCAGGTTTTCGACATGGGTGTTGTCCATGGTGGCCTTGCCGTCGCCGATGAGCACCTTGAAGTTGCCCTTGGCGATCTGTTCGAGAATGCTGCGGATCATGATGCAACTGGTGTCGCCGCCCCACAGCCCGCCGGGCCGCATGGAGCAGCTGCGCATGCCGCCTTCGGTGTCGGCAGCCAGCACCGCCTTTTCGGCCTGGATCTTGGTGGTGGCATAGAGATCCTTGGTGCGCGTGGCGTAGGGCAGGGACTCGTCCTTGTCTTCCAGAACTCTGTCGAGAACAACGCTGAAGGTGCTGGTCTGCACGAACGCTTTCACGCCGGCTTGAGTCGCCGCGCGGACGATGTTCTGGGTGCCGACCACGTTCACGTCATGCACGAAACGACGCACCGACGGCCGCACGATTTCCTGGATGTTGATGATGGCGGCGGAATGAAACACGGTGTCGATGCCTTCGCAGGCGGCGCGTACGGCGTCGTAATCGCGCAGGTCGCCGACCACGCATTCCACGTCACCTTCGTGCTGGTGCTTGATCACGTCCAGGCTGCGCACCTTGCAGCCCGCAGCCACCAGGCGGCGCACGATATGCGATCCCAGGTAACCGGCGCCGCCGGTCACCAGGCAATGTTGGCCGATTTGTTCGGGCGTGAATGCGGGTGCGGGTTTGATGTCCTTGCTCATGCCGGGCCTCATGCCTCCGTTGCAGATTCGTAAATGTCACGGGTGGCGCCACTGAAGAATTTGGTGCGCTGCTTGTGACTCATGATTCGGGTGACGGCATTCACGCTGCGGTTCATGCGGCCGCAGATATGCAGCGGGCCCTTGCCGAGGTGTTCGATGCCTTCGCGGGCGACCGCTTCGGGCCGCATTGGGAAAGCCTTGTCTTTCTTGTCGGCCGGTGTCTTGCGCAGGAAGTCGGGGGTTTCGGTGGCACCGGCAATGCAGCCAAGAACGTCTATGCCCAGCGGCTGCAGTTCGGCCCACAGGCTTTCGGCCAGGATGGTGTCGAAGGCCTTGGTGGCGGCATAGACACCGACCATGGCCGAACCCTGAAAACCGGCCATGCTGGACATGATGATCAACCCGCCCTTGCCGCGCTCGACCAGCCGGGGTGTCATGACATTGGCCAGCGTCACCGGGCCGCGGCAGTTTACATCCAGGGTTTTCTGGTATTGATCCAGCGCGGTGTCCTTGAATTCGCCAATGGCGGAGTAGCAGGCGTTGTATATGCACAGGCCCACGTCGAGCCCGTCGATGGCAGCACTGAACTGCTCTGCCAGGTCAGGGGCGGCCAGATCCATGGAAACCGGTTTGACCTCGACGCGGTGACGGCGGCGAATGAGTTCGGCGTCTTTTTCCAGCGGCTCGATGCGGCGCGCCAGCGTCACCACATTGATGCCACGTTCGGCCAGAATATGGGTATACGCCTGGCCGATACCTTCCGAGGCGCCGGCCACCACGGCCCAGGGGCCATAGCGGTCATGAAATTCGGGAAACAGAATCATCTCCCCCCTCCTGCAATGACTATGAATGCCGCTGATACGGCTATTTCAGAATGAATTCACCGGATACTACGGAAAAAGCCGGCCGCAAAACTCACCAATTCAGCGTAGAAAGCGAAATGTGCTTCGCGTGGCGCCATGAGGGGTAAATGACTAGCTAGTCATTTTGGACGAAGCGACCCTTTCCAAGCCCATGGAAACTGACCAGCGTTCCAATTCATAAGTGCATCCATCTATTCGCGGTGCACGTAAATAAGAGGGAAACCCAATGTCAGTCCGGAGTGAAGCCGTGTCCGAAGCCGTGACCCCCGAAATTCTCATCCAGCGCGCCCGCGATATGGTGCCTGTGCTCAAAGAACGCGCGAAGCAGTGCGAAGCCGACCGCAAGGTGCCCGATGAAACCGTGGCCGATATGCAGGCAGCGGGCTTCTTTGAGGTGCTCAAGCCCAGGCAGTACGGCGGCTATGAAATGGACCCGCAGGTGTTCTACGCCATTGTCTCCACGCTGGCTCAGGGCTGCATGTCTACCGCCTGGATTTATGGCGTGATCGGCGTGCATAACTGGCAGATTGCCCTGTTTGATCCGCAAGCTGCCGCCGATGTCTGGAAAGACCGCAACGACGTGCTGATCGCCTCCACCTACATGCCCAAGGGCCAGGTCACCCCGGTAGAGGGTGGCTTCAAGTTCTCCGGCCGCTGGGCGTTCTCCAGTGGTATCGATCACTGCGACTGGGTGTTCCTGGGCGGGCTGATCTTCGGCGCCGAGGGCGAGCCACCGGAATACCGGACCTTTCTGGTGCCGCGTGAAGACTTCGAGGTGGTGGACACCTGGCATGTCATGGGCCTGAAGGGCACCGGCAGTAATGATGTGGTCGTCAAGGACGCCTTCGTGCCGGAATACCGCACGCACAAGGCCTCCGACGGTTTCATGGGTACCAACCCGGGCCGTGACACCTTTACCTCCGATCTCTACAAGCTGCCGTTCGGCCAGATATTCGTGCGCGCCGTGTCCACCGCCGCCATTGGCGCGCTGGAAGGCATGCTCAATGAGTTCGTCGGCTTCGGCCGTGCGCAGGTCGGCAGCATGGGCGCCAAGACCTCGGACAACCCGCTGGCGCAGCTGGCGGTGGCGGATGCGCGTAATACGGTTGACGAGTTGATGACCATTCTGAACCGCAACTTCGATGTGCTGATGGGCAAGATTCGCGCTGGCCAGCCGCTGGACGACATCGAACAGCGCCTGCATTTCCGTAACCAGGCGTCCCAGGTGGTTGAGCGGTGCGCCCAGAGTGCCTGGAAGTTGTTCTCCTCCACCGGCGGCCAGGGCATTTTCACCACCCTGCCTTATTACCGTTACCTCAACGATATCCAGGCGGCGCGTGGTCACTACGCCAATAATCCGGACCAGTTCGCCCGTAACTACGGTGCGGTTTCACTGGGTGCTGAAAACGCCGACTACTTTATTTAAGCGGCACTCAGGGAAGAGACATGAGTAATTGGGACGCCGAATACGACGTTGTCGTCGTAGGATCGGGTGCAGGCGGCATGACGGCTGCGCTGTGCAGTCACGGCAAAGGGCTGTCTGCGCTGGTGATCGAAAAAGACAAGGTCTACGGTGGTACCAGTGCGGTATCGGGTGGCGGTATCTGGATTCCCTGCAATCACCAGGTCGGCCCCAAGGGGGGTAGCGACGATCTGGAAGAGGCCCGCCGTTATGTGCATGCGCTGGTCGGCAACGAGACCGAAGCGGCGCGTCTGGACGCCTACCTGGATAACGGTCCCGCCATGGTCAAATACATGGAAGATCAGTTCGGGGTGAAGTTCGATCTGGTGGTGCGTTATCCCGACTACTTCATGCATACGCCGGGCGCCAAGGCGACGCATCGTTCGCTGGAGCCGGCAGTATTCGACGCCGCCAATCTGGGGGACGAACTGGCCAACCAGCGCCAACCCTATCCCGGCACCCTGATCATGAACCGACTGACCATGGGGCAGGCCGAAGCGCATACCCTGCTGGCCAAGGAAAAAGGCTGGATGTGGATGTTCCTGAAACTCATGCTGGGTTACTGGTTCGACTGGCCATGGCGTTTAAAGACCACCCGCGACCGGCGCCTGAAACTGGGCCAGGGCCTGGTTGGCTGGCTGCGTTGGGCCATGCTCAACAACAAGCTTCCCTTGTGGCTGAATACTGGTTTGGAAGACCTGATCGAGGAAAACGGACGCATTGTGGGTGTGGTGGCCAATCGTGGCGGCAAGACCATACGCATCCATGCCCGCCGGGCGGTCATACTCGCTTCGGGAGGCTTCGAAGCGAACCAGGAAATGCGTGAAAAGTATCTGGCCAAACCGACCAAGGCCGAGTGGAGTGCTGCGCCGGGCTGTAACCATGGCGATGGCATCAACGCGGGCATCAAGGTCGGCGGCGCGGTCAAGGGCATGGACCGTGTGTGGGGCGCGCCCAGCATCATCTCGCCGGTAGGCAATCCGGCCACGGCATTGTTTGTGGAACGGGCTCTACCCCGGGCCGTGATGGTGAACAGCCAGGGCAAGCGTTACTGCAACGAAGCCGGCGCCTATACCGCGGTCGTCTACGCCATGCTCAAGAATCAGCAGGAAACCGGCGGGGCAGTGCCGAGCTGGTTCGTTGCCGACGCGGTGTACCGCAAGAATTACCCGATGGGTCCGGTGCTGCCCGGCATGCTGCAGCCGGACAGCAAACTACCGCCCGAATGGCGCAATGTTATCTATTACAAGGCCGACACCCTGGACGAGCTGGCGCAGCAGATCGGCGTGGACGCCGAAGGCTTGAAAGAGACCGTGGCGCGCAACAACCGCTTTGCCGAAACCGGGGTGGACGAGGACTTCGGCAAGGGTGATAACGAATTCGATCGCTATTACGGCGATTCCAACGTCAAACCCAATCCCTGCCTGGGGCCGATTGAAAAGGCGCCGTTTTATGCAGTGAAGCTGTTTCCCGGTGAAATCGGCACCAACGGCGGTCTTGATGCCGACGAACGTGCCCGCGTACGCCGCGAAGACGGCAGCGTGATCCCGGGCCTCTATGCCGTGGGCAACTGTTCATCCGCCGTCATGGGCCGCAGTTATCCGGGCGCGGGTTCCACCCTGGGGCCGGCCATGGTCTACGCCTATCTGGCTGCGCAGGATATTGCTGAGAAAAACCAGAGCAACGGGGAACCGATTTCCAACGCGGCTTGAGATTTTTTCTCACGCAAAGGCGCTAAGGCGCGAAGAAAATGAATGTTCCCTCTCCACCGGTGGGAGAGGGTCGGGGAGAGGGGCAGGATGATTTTCGCACCCCGTCCCCAATCCTGTCCTTCAAGGGGAAGGAGCCATTGCAGGAGGAGACAATGGGCAAGACGGCTTTATTTCTGATGATTACGGTCATCGCCATTCCGGCGCTGGCGATCTACTACGGTTCACCCCTGACGGAAGCACAGCTGGCGATGGCTGAAATCCTGGCCTGGGAAATGGTCGGCTTCTCGCTGCTTAGCTTTATCGTCAGTGAAGTGACCAGGAACTACAGCCAGACCGACAAGCTCTGGAGCCTCACGCCGATTGTGTTCTGCTGGACCGCGGCGCATCTGGGTGGCTATGAGCCGCGCATGGTGCTGGTGTCTGTGCTGGTCACGATCTGGGGCGCACGCCTCACCTACAACTTCGGCCGCATGGGCGGTTACAGCTGGAAATTCTGGGAAGGGCATCAGGACTACCGCTGGGATCATGTGCGCGAAATGACCCCGGCGCTGAAAAAGCCGCTGCTGTGGACCCTGTTCAACCTGTTCTTTATTTCCTTCTACCAGCACGGTCTGCTAATGCTGATCGCACTGCCCATCGTGACTCTGCACGGCACGGGTGAGCCCGGCGTCTGGGATGCAGTGCTGGCCGCCCTGTTCCTGGGGCTGGTGATCTGGGAAACCATTGCCGACCAGCAGCAGTGGAACTTCCAGACCGAGAAGCATCGCCGCATCAATGCCGGTGAAACGCTGACGGCGCCTTACGACAAGGGCTTTACCCATACCGGGTTATGGGCGCGCTCGCGGCATCCGAACTACTTCGCCGAGCAAAGTATCTGGGTCGTGGTGTTCGGCTTCAGCCTGCTGGCCACCGGCAGCCTCAACTGGACGGTGGTGGGCTGTGTGCTGCTGATTGTGCTGTTCCGCAACAGCTCGGAACTGGCCGAGACCATTTCCTCGGGCAAGTATCCGGCTTATGAGGTGTACAAGCAGCGCGTGAACCGTTTTCTGCCGCGCATGTCAGCCGCCAGTCTGGATTAACACACCCCATGAGCGCTGCCTTTACGCCGATACGCATCGGGCCGCTGACCCTTAAAAACCGCATTATCAAACCGGCCACCAATGAAGGCATGGCGCCGGGTGGCGTGCCTTCGAAGATGCTGGTGGAGTATCACCGCCGCGTCGCGGCAGGGGGTGCGGCCCTGACCACGGTGGCTTATTGCGCCGTGAGTCCGGATGGCCGCACTTTCCCCGATCAGGTCTGCCTGGACGAAACCAGCCTGCCGCATCTGAAGGTGCTGACCGACAGCGTGCATGCCGCCGGCGCGCTGGCCTGCGCCCAGATTACGCATGGCGGCTGTTTCAATTTTCTGCCACAACTGTCTACGCGTTGGCCCCTGAGCGCTTCCGGCGGCTTCAATCCTGTCGGGCTCATGACCTGGCGGCCCTTCAAGCAGGCCATGACCGAAGTGCACATGGACATGATTGCCGGCCAGTTTGCTGAGGCGGCGCTGCTGGCGGAAAAGGCCGGTTTCGACGCCGTCGAAATCCACATGGGACATGGTTATCTGCTCAGTCAGTTTATTTCTCCCATGTACAACAAACGCCGCGACCAGTACGGCGGCGACGCGGCCGGCCGTGCCCGTTTCCCGGCCATGGTATTGCGCCGGGTGCTGGATGCGGTGGGTGAGCGGCTGGCGGTGCTGTGCAAGATCAGCGTGATCGAAGGCGTCAAAAAAGGCGCCACCGCTGAGGACAGTGTCGAAGTGGCCAAGGTGCTGGAAGCCGAAGGCGCCCATCTGCTGGTGCTCAGCGGCGGCATGAACGTGGAATCACCCTGGCAGATTTTCGGCAGCCAGCTGCCCGCCTCGGTGGCGGATACGGTGGAGAATCCAGTGATGCGCTGGGGCGCACGGCTGACACGTCTGTTTGAGCCGAAAGTGAAATTCCGGCCACTGTACCTGCGGGAGCATTCCATCCAGGTCCGGCAGGCAGTGAAAATGCCACTGACCTATCTGGGCGGCAGCAAGCAACTGGCCGATATCGAACAGGCCATCAGTGACGGTTTCGACTGTGTCGCCATGGGCCGTGCCCTGCTGCAGGACCCGAACCTGGTCAACAAGTATGAGCAGGGCAGCGCCACTGAATCCGGCTGCACCTCCTGCAATGAATGTGTGCCTTCCATTTATGCGCCCGGCGGCACTTACTGTGTGCTGAACGGACCGAACGATGTGAAGTTGCGCAACACTCCCGCAGCATGAAGGTGGTGTTGGTCGGAGAGCCGGCAATCGAAGGCTTCGGCCCCGTGCGCCAGATGGGCCATGTGGTGAGTGATATTGAAGCCTGCATGGCGACGCTCAGCCGGGAGCAGAGGCTCGGTCCCTGGCTGTTGATGCGCAATGTGCATCTGCCCTGCAGCTATCGGGGCGAGAAAAGCGAACCCGTTATCCATGTGGCGCTGACCTACCATGGCGACATGCAAATCGAACTCATCCAGCAGGTCAACGATGCGTCGTCGCCTTATTTCGAAGTCACCCGTGCAGGGGATTTCGGACTGCATCACACCGCCCATCTCTGCCGCGATATTGACCGGGATACCGAACGCGCGCTGGCGCAGGGTTTCGAACTGGTCTGTGATATCCGCATGATGGGTGCGCGTTATGTCTACCTGCAGTCCGCGGCGGCCGACAAGGTCGATTATGTGGAACTGCTGCCGGACAACCTGCTGATGCGCAGCATGTTCAGGCAGGGTATGGCCGCGTGCAGACGCTGGAAAGGTAACGCAGGGCCCATCATCGTGGACCTCAACCACGCCGGAACTATTCTTGGCAGTTTGCCGGGAGCGGCTTCAGCCTGGGTCAGGCAGCTGGCAGGGTAAGTCCGAAGCTATTTCTGCGAAAAGCGTATTCAGTGAGTACACTTACCCGACTCGCCGCTATCTGATAACGACTTTTCATGTCCACTAAATCCGTCGATAAAAATTCGGGTACAGACACTCGCACTCAGTTGATATTGACCGGTATCCGGCTGTTTGCCGAATTCGGCACCAAGGGAAAATCCCTGCGAGAAGTGATTCGTGCCTCGGGTAACAAGAACGAGGCGAGTATTCGCTACTACTTCAAGAATCGCGAAGGGTTTATTGCCGCGATCGTGGAATACATTTCTGACCGTCTGGAACCGCTGCAGAAACAGGCATGGGACAAGCTGATTCAGCTTGAAGGCGAGAGGGCATTGGAACCTATCGACGTCCTGAGGGCCGAGTTTCTGCCGCTCCTGTTGCTGTACTTCAGTGGAGACGACGGCGTGGACGCCATGCGTGTGGTTGCACGTCTGGTACGTGAAGAGCACGAACTCGGTCAGGACATGTTGATCGGTGTCATGGGCAAGCAACTTTTCCTCTGCGAGAACAAGCTGGCTGAATTGCTGCCGGACAAACCCCCAAGAGCCCTGCGGTTTCAGCACTTTCTGGCCATTAACAGCATGGTCAATGGCTTGTCCGATAAAGAGCTGATCTTTCGTTTGCAGGATCCGGAGAATCCCGAAGAGCGCATGGCCATGGGCGATGTCACCATGTTTGCCGGTTTTATGCGCTACGTCACCGCGGGCGTAACAGCGGAGTGGAACCTGGATTTTATGGACGACATCAGGGACTGGATAAGCGAACTCCCACCCGAGGCTATGGCAAAAATTACCTATTAACCCAATTGGGTTGACCCAATTGGGTTAATTGAGTATCTTGTTGGGCTATTCCGTTCCGGAGGGGGTAGCCAAAATGACTATATCTACTTTTAAAACGTCCACTCGAAACCTGTCAGGTTTTCTTCTGCTTCTCGGTTCACTGCTATTAGTAGCCTGCTCTGACGGCAATTCCTCAATACCGCAATCGCAGGACGCATCAGCCAATAGTGGTGGCCAGACCCCTTCGGATAATGAAGATGATGTTCAGCAATCGGTGCAAAGGGATCAGTATCCTTTTGGTATCGCCTGTGGCTGGGAGGTCGCCAGCAACACCGATCTCATGAATATTGCCTACCCGGATGAATCTGCGAAGTACTGGGTATCTATGGTGCCGATGATTCCCGGCACGCGGCTTCGGATCAATGGCCGCTATGCGGCACTGCGTTACTTCTCTTTTAATGTCTATGATCCGATGCTGCGTCCAAGCGACGCGATTGCCGATTTCGAGATCACGCCGGATGAAGGAGGCGAGAACCCCTTTGTGAAGGAGGGCGCGGGTTACGGTGATACTTACACGGTATATGTCGAGTTCACCGGCAAGCCGGAGAATCCGGCGCCGAATACTGTTTACGCCGGCGAATTTTTCGTCGCTGATGCGGCTTTGCCACAACCCCTCATGACGGGGCTGTTCTATCGCAGCTATGCGCCCAATGAAGGTTTTGATTTTGATGGTGGTGTGGGGCTGCCGATTCTGACGCTGGAAACGGCTGACGGCGAAGTCGAACTGTTACCAACCGCAGACTGCGTTGAGCCGTTATTGCCAACACTGGGAAATACCTTGCCCGAACTGGGTCTGAATGATGTGCTGGGCGAAGTGGATTTCCCGGATGATCCTTTTCTTCTTGCGAACGGGCAAACGCCGCTGGGTTTGCCGGATGTACAAACCCATAAGTTTCACGGCCTTCCTGAATTTTATTTTGTCTTTCTGGCGGAGCTGCTGGGACTGCCGATAGGTGAGCAGATTAATTCGATCATGCCGGAAACGGGCGGCGGTGGATTTCTCTCCAATATTCACAATGCCTACACCTACTCGATCTACTATCGCTCCAAAGGCAACGTAATCCTGTTCAGAGCCAAGGCGCCAACCTATCGTACGCAGGCGGGCGTGCCTTTCGCTTCTGAACAACTACGCTACTGGTCTGTATGCCAGAACGAAGTTGCGAGCCAGCGGTATTTCGCATGTATCCGTGATGACGAGGCTCTGCTTGATGATCAGGGTTACTTCACCGTCATCATCTCGGATGAAGCCGACCGGCCGGCCAACGCTGTGGATGGAAATGACATCAACTGGATGCCATGGGGACCTTATCTGGATGCAGGCGTTATTTACCGTCATATGCTGCCCAATGAAAACTATGTTGAGAGCATTCATGACGTTGAGCGCGGTCAGAATGTCGATGACGTAATGGGCGAATATGCACCCCAGGCGGCTTACTGCACTCGTGAGATCGTTGAGGCGGCCGGGGCCAAGCCCGCCGATATTTTTGCGGCCTGCCGGGAATACACCGAAAACCTCGCGTCACCATAGGCCGGAGGAGGCACAACACCAGCGCCTTCGGGGCCGGATCAGGTTAGGCCGCGATTGAATCTGTGCTCACAAAGCTGTGAAATGGGCAGATATCCTGGTCCTGGGTGGTGAAGCGATGAATGTCAGAACGTTATTGCCTGTCTTTCTTATCGTCTTGCCGCTGTGGTTATCAGGCAGTCTGCCAGCCGGGGCTGCAGAACCCGAAAACCCGCCCGGTGTAATTCACACCGTGCTCGTCTGGCTGAAGGAACCCGGCAATGCCGAACATCGGCAGCAGATCATCGAAGGCTCGAAACGTCTTGAGGAAATCCCCGGCATTCTCGAATTGCGGGTGGGTCAGGTGGTGGAAAGTGAGCGCGAGGTGGTCGACGACGGCTTCGACGTGGCGCTTTACATGCGCTTTGCCAGCATTGAGGACATGAACGCCTACCTGGTGCATCCCGAGCATGTGAAGACAGTCAAGGAAGTCTTCGTGCCCATCATGGATCGCTATCGGGTCCACGATTTTACCGATGAATAACCGGCGGTTTATTCCACCACCGTTGATGTAATCGGCTGGGCCAGAATCCACAGGCCGAAGCAGGTAAAGGCCACCATCAGCAGGAGCATCGGAATCTGGCTGAGTACGGCATCGCGCCGCTTCGCATAGATCATCAGCGCCTCTCTGTGCGCCAGATAAACACTGACGATATGGCCCAGCAGGATCAGCCAGACCTGGGTGTGCCAGACCCAGTCCATGTCGGGGATGACGGGTTTGGGCAGCAGGTGCGCGGTACCAAACAAGTTCCAGCCCAGGCCGAAGGGGTCGGAAGCGAGTCTCACAATCATCGCGCCCTGCGTGAGTATCAGCGTGTAGTAATGGGTGATGTGATACACCAGTGCGATAGGCATGAGGGAGTAAGCAAAGCGCAGCGCCAGTTCCCGGGTCGAGAGTCCGCTGTGTGCAATGCGTTGCATGATCATCAGGCACAGCAGATAGGTTGCGAGGTAAGTGAAGGGGGATAACAGCAAGGCGCCGGACTGGAATACGGCATGCAGTTCCCGCAACAGGGGGTAGGCGTGCACGATGTTCTCGCCCGCCCAGGGCCGCAGCCAGCCGGCGATATCCTGCCAGTAGAGTTTTACCCAGGGTTTGGTCTGGTGCAGGCCATCGAAGGCGGTTGAAGACAGCAGGAACAGCACGAACAGCAGTTCACTGATGGAGCTGGCGCGTGATTGCAGCAGGCCGACAAAAGGGGCCTGAAGGATGAGTTTCCCACGAGCGTTATCGGCTTCAGGCGGCTGATATTGCAGGGGCGCCATTTTAGAGATCAGACGGAACAGTACGCTGAAAAACTCGGCCTGTGTGAACCAGTCACGCCAACCCACCAGCCACGCCCCGAACAGATTGAGCCCGGCATAGCCGATGAGCAGCCAGGCCAGGGTGTAAGGGCCGACGGCGCCAAACAGTTCGAGCCAGATAAACAGCATGTACATGGCCAGCGCCGGCCAGCAGCCGAGTCCGGCGGGGTAACGCAGCTGTCCGCGCATATGCAGACCCGGCAGACGCCCGGCCATGCGGGCCAGTGTTTGCCAGGGACTGATGGCGGTATACAGGCCACCGAACAGGGCCGTGAAATAACTGAAGCCCAACAGGAAGACGATCCAGAAGAACGTCATGTTGAAATTCAGATAGGCATTGCGGGTGCCGAACAGGCCGGTGGCCATGCACAGCAGCAAGCCTGCCACACTGAATATCTGCAGACTGCCCAGCAGTAGTGGATTGAGCAACAGTTTGCCCCAGAAGCCGCGACTCAGATCCCGCTGGCGGATTTCACCGGACCCCTCCTGGTGCGCCACAAACCAGCCCACCATGAGAAAGGACAGCACCAGTGCCGCGGATGCTCCCCAGGCATACATCCACAGCGGTACCGGCAGGGTGTACAGCCGGCCGAAGGAATGCGCCTGTGCCAGGCCGGGGCACAGTAACAGCCCGGCGACAGCCAGCCGGCTCATGAGGGTAGTGTTACGGCCCGGTGGGGCGGGGTGCGGTCGGTCCGGCCGACTCGGTGAACTCCAGAATCTGGAAGCCCGAGCTGTAACCGGCAATCCAGATATGTCCGGTTTCCGGCCGGTAACGCACATAGGTGGCCACGGCATCCCAGCGGTTGCCAGAGCTGCCAAAAGCTTCTGACAGGAAGACGGTCGGTGTGTTCGTGTTGGGGGCCGGATGCCAGTAAGCAATCTCGAAAGGGTTGGCCGGATCGCGGATATCCCAGACACGCAGGCCACCGGTGTAATAGGTCATGAACAAGGTGGTGGCGTTGTACTTGTCATCGAAGCCGACGTAGTGCGCCGAATAGTTGGCGATGTCGATTTCGGTTTGCAGGCAGTTCTCCACCTTGTTCACTTCCAGCACGATGTCCGAAACCTTTACCGGGTTGGTTTCGTCCGTGATATCGATAATGCGGCTATGCGCCCAGGGGCAAACGCCGGCGGTCGGCCACTCATCGCTGGAATAGACATAAGTGCGGTCACCCTGTTTGAACCAGCGCGCCGTATGCGAACCAGCGGTGAGTGCCTCGCCGTCGAGAAGATTGGTCCAGCCCAGGAAGCCGATTAGGGGAGGTGTGGTACCTAAGAATAGGGGCGAGGGTGCAATGCTGCGATCCTGAAAACCGCTGACATCGAGAATCATGAGTCCGTTCTGGCCTAGCGCCGGGCCGTTAGGCAGGCCCAGACCCAGCGACACAAATCCGAAGTTGGCTTGATACAGCCGCGTACCCTCCGGATTCAGGCCGCAGTCATGCGAGGCCGGGGCGTAGAGTTGGATCAGGGACGGATTTTCGATGTCGCTTAAATCAATAACGGCGTTGGTCTGCGCCGAACTGGTGGCATAGGCAGTCATGCCGTCGTCGCTAATGCACAGGGCGTGGCCGAAGAAGGCCAGCCCCTGATCAATGAGGCCAATGCCAAAAGGGATCTCCGGCAGGCTCAAGGTAATACCAAGCCCGATATTGACTGACGCCTTGAGTACCGGGTTACGGCAATCCTGGGCTTCATAGACATCGAGTGCTGTACCCCCACCACGGACGGCAACGATAATGTGCCGTGCCTGGCTGGCATGCAGGGATTCATGCGGCGCGATCATGGCCGGACTTTGCAGAATATCCACCAGCTCGGGATTTTGCGGGTCGCTGGCATCAATCACTGCCATTCCATTCAGCGGGTTGTACTGCGGGTCGACGTAAGGTGAGGAGGTCGGGCCGAAAATCTGGCCCGCCGAGGTGGTAGTGATGTAGGCACAGTCATCCAGCCAGGCCATGCTGAAATTGGCGCCGCGGTCCAGGATTGTGTTCTGGCCCACCAAACGCAGACCCTTGCGATAACCATCTGCCGCATCGCCACTTAGCTGTGAGGCCAGCGGTATCTGGCCCTGCAGGCCGGGTTCGAGACGGTCGCCTTCCTGATTGGTGGAACCGCCGCCGCCACCGCCCGCGTTATTGCCATTATTAAAGTCATCGTCGTCCGAGCTGCCACAGGCGGTCAGGCCCAGCAGGCAACTCAGCACCAGGGCCATAGCCCGTTGTTGCCAAGTGTTCATCCCTGTCTCCTCTCGCGCTGTTGTGAGTATAGCGCCGAGGCAGGGTCAGTTTCAGCAGAGCATCTGGCCCACAACCGCCTCGCAGGTCTTGCGATCCATGTAGCGCGGTACGGCATAGGTAGAGTGGGCTTCTTCCATGGCGGCCTTGGCAATGCGCGGGATGTCTTCCGCCTTGAGTTTGTCGAGCTGTTCGGGGATGCCGAAGGACGCCTTCATTTCCCGTACCCGTGCGATGAACAGATCGGCCAGTTGTTCATCGCTGTCTCCTGCCTTGCCCAGACCGCTGATGCGGGCCAGTTCGGCCAGACGGTCGCTGCAATCGGGTTTGGAATATTCCAGCACATGCGGCAGCACGATGGCGTTCGCCCAGCCATGTGGTACGTGATACAGCGCGCCGAAGTTATGCGCGATGCCATGCACATAACCGAGGCCGGCCTGGGACAGGGCGATGCCGGCATAGAAGGCGGCCAGCGCCATGTTCTGGCGGGCTTCCAGGTCCTGGCCGTTTTCGAAGGCGCGCGGCAGGTATTCCATGATCAGGCGGACTGCGGCCGTGGCCATCTGATCGCTGTTCTCGATGTGGTTGCGGGAGATATAGGCTTCCACGGCATGCGTCAGGGCGTCCATGCCGGTGGCGGCAGTGATGGGCGGCGGCACGCCGAGAGAGATCTCGCCGTCCAGGCAGGCCATCTTCGGCACCAGGGTCAGGTCGGCAATCGGCAGCTTGCGTTGTTGCACAGTGTCAGTGACTACGGCGCCGACGGTCACTTCCGAACCCGTGCCTGCAGTGGTCGGAATCACATACAACGGCAGCAGTGGCTTACGTACCTTGAACAGGCCCACCATCTTCTCGATCGGCTTGTTGTTGGTGGCGCGGGCCGCGATAACCTTGGCGCCGTCGATGGACGAACCACCGCCGACGGCCAGCACCGCTTCACACTGGTTTGCCTTCAGCACCTCGAAACCGGCCTCAATCTGATCGGCGGTCGGATCCGGCTGAATGCCGTCGTAGACCACGTAATCCACGCCGCGTTTGCCCAGCTCTTCTTTCATGGGTTCCAGCAGACCCAGCTGGTTGATCATGCCATCCGTGACGATAAGGATCTTCTTAATGCCCGAACTGGCAATGGTGGCGCAGAGCTGCAGCCGCGAGCCGGGGCCGGCAAACACCAGGGGAATCTTGTAGGGCAGCACCCAGACGACGAATTTCAGCACGCGCATGTAGGCGCGCAGCAACAGAACCTTGAGCGCGAACGGAATCATGAGCAGTTCTCCCGAAAAGCAGGCAAACATCCTGCCACAAGCGCAGGGCATGTAACACTTGTACGGTTAGCGTAATTTTTCTGACAGTGGCTCAAGGGGTCGCGGCGCAGGAAGAGCCTGGCATGGGTGTTTTCCAGCGCGCGTCATTAACCTCGTAGCTGCGGACCGCGAGATAGTCCTCCGGATCATTGAGGTAATCCAGCTCGGGCGGGTTGTCCATGCTGGCAATCTCGGCCCGCCACTGGTTCTCATAGGACTCTGCACCGGGGCCGATCACGGGCGCCCAGGCGTCGTGATGATTGGGCAGGGATACCCGCGGATGAGCATGCCGCACATACAGGCCAACATCGCGCAGCCCGCTGGTGATGGCGCCAAAGCCGACAATAGTGCCCAGCTGCACGTCCACGCAGCCGGGGAAGCTGTCCAGCGCGCATTGAATTTCCCCGGCATAGGGTTTGCCTTCGGCAATCGGTCCGGCGGTGTCATGCCACAACAGGCTGAAATCGCCGACACGCAAGTGATAGGCCCAGGAGCCGCCTTCGGGATCATTGCCGGCCTCGTCGTCCAGCGTTTGCAGAAAGTTGATGGCCTCCATCGGGTTCGTGTTCAGGTGAGTGAGGTAGGGCACCAGTTCCGGCACGAAAAGCAGTGGCAGCCCGCCGGCGCCGATATCCGTCGGGTCGGGGGCGGAATGGGTGTGGCGCATCACGCTGAACTCATCGAGGTCTTCAAAGATGCGAATGCGTTGGGTGGTGCCGGGTTCGGGTGTGCTGGCATTACCCAGGATGAGGCAGTCGAAAGCATCCTGCAGACCATCAATGGCCGCCTGTGCCCGGGCGGTTTCACAGGTCGCTGCGCCGGCAATGACAGGGGCGCCGGTGCGGCCAGCCACATAGCCGGCATCGCCGGCATGGTCGAAATGTCCGTGGCCGATCAGAATCGCTTCCGGTGCAATGGCCACCAGGTCGTCGCGGCCCATGGGCGAGTAGTCCTGATGCAGGCCAACAATCTCCCAGGCGTCGAACAGAAACAGATGCCCGCCGACCGAAGCAACAAAGCTGGCGACTCCGTACCACCAGACCTTCACCACAGACGGGTCGGTGGCGTTCGGCCCGAGCAGACGGTCACGTGCCGCCTGGGCTTCGGCAGACACCGTCACTTTTGAAGCGGCCGGCAACGGTGTCCAGTCCGGGCTGTACGGCGCAACCACCCGGGCGCCGCACTGCGAAGTGGCTATCACCGTAGTATCCGGCGAAGGATCGTTGTCTGAATTGGAACAGCCGGCGAGCAGCAGCGCCAGGCCGATGAACATTCTGGTTTTCATGAAGCGTCTCCCTTTGAAGCTATTCTAACCACCCTTGGCCGGTCTAATCCTTTTGGACATGGCGGGGGTATTTTTCCCTGTGCCAGACTGCGTCATACAAAAAACACAGACAGGTGCGTGAGATGGGTAGGAGAGTATTCCTGTTGCTGCTGGCCCTGGGCCTGACGGCATGCGGTGGTGACAGCGACGATGATGCGGGCAATGGCGGCCAAGTGTCGGGCGAAAGCCGCTGCGGCATGGCCGGCGAACGTGCCTGGTGCGATACGGCGCTGGGTGACGATGAACGTGCCGGGCTGCTGGTGGCGGCCATGTCGCTGGAGCAGAAAATCGACTATCTGGGCGGTGATGATCCGGCTGCTGCGGCGACCTGTGAACCTTATTGCGGGGTCGTGAACGGCATCCCGGAACTGGGTATTCCGCCCATCCGCATGAATGATGGCCCGGTAGGCATGCGCGGCGGCGAATCGACAGCCTTTCCCATCCCGTTGGCTCAGGCCGCTACTTTCAACCCCGACCTGGCCTATCAAATGGGCGCGGCGGTTGGCAACGAAACCCGCCTGAAGGGCAACGACCTGGTGCATGCGCCGGTAGCCGACCTGGTGCGTAATCCGTTGGCGGGACGCACGTTCGAAACCTTTGGCGAGGATGTGCTGCTGGCCACCCGCTTCACCGTCGAATGGACGCGGGGTCTGCAGTCCGAAGGCGTGATGGGCAACGTGAAGCATTACCTCATGAATACCCAGGAAGGCCTGCTGGGTGTGCCCCCGCTGGTAGCCGCCGTGGGCGGGCGCAATCTGGTCAATGTAGTGATTGACGAGCGCACCCTGCGCGAGACCTATCTGCCACCTTACGAGGCCGCGGTAAAGGAAGCGGATGTGGCCACCATGATGTGCGCCTACAATTTCCTGAACGGCGAACCGGCCTGCTCCAGCAAGTATCTTTTGCAGCAGTTGTATCAGGAGTGGGGCTTTGACGGCTTTCTGGTGACCGACTACTACTTCGCGCAGAAGGACACGGTGGAAACCGCCAACACGGCGGCTGTGATCGAAATGCCCTACAGCATCTTCTTCCAGCCGGCGATATTTCAGGCGGTGGTGCAAAGCGGTCTGGTAACTGAAGAAACCCTGGACCGGAATCTGCGCACCATCTTCCGCACGCTGTTCCGCTTCGGCTTTTTCGACCGGCCGGACTACGAGACCGACCCCAGCCGTATCGACCAGCAGGCGCATGCCGGGGTCGCTCGGGAGATCGCCGAACAGGGCTCGGTGCTGCTGCGTAACCAGGGCATGTTGCCGCTGGCTGAGGACATCCAGAGCATTGCCGTGATCGGCCTGTCGGCCACCGAGCGGCCCTCGGGCGGTGGCTCATCCTTTGTTACTCCTTTTCGTTTCAAGACACCGCTGGAAGGCATCATCGAGCGCGCCGGTGAGCAGATTCAGGTGACCTATGCCGATGGTCGGGACCAGGCCGCGGCTGCGGCGCTGGCGGCGGCTGCGGATGTGGCCATTGTATTTGCCAACGCCCTGTCCACCGAGGGCGTGGACAAGTTCTGCCTGTCGCTGGACTGCACGCTGGCGGACACACCTGACTCCCTGTTGCTGAACCTGCTGGGGCCGGGTTCGGAAGTGCTGGATCTGGTGCTTGATCCGGTGCTCAATCAGTCGCCGGTTTCCGAACTGCTGGAACAGGCATTCGCGCCAATTCTGCTTGGCGGTCAGCCCTTGCCGGTGCAACACCGCGACCAGGATGCATTGATCAGCGCCGTGGCAGCCGCCAACCCCGATACTGCCGTGGTGCTGCAGACCGGCGGGCCGGTACTCACCCCCTGGCGTGAAGAAGTGAATGCCATTCTGGAAATCTGGTTCGCCGGTCAGGAGGTTGCCCCTGCGCTATCCGCCATACTTTTTGGCGACAGCGATCCCGGCGGCCGTCTGCCGGTCAGTTTTCCGATCAACGAACTGGATACGCCAGTAGCCGGTGATCCCACCCGTTACCCCGGTGTGGCCAATCAGGCCGAGCATTCCGAAGGTGTATTCATCGGTTACCGCTGGTTCGATGAAAATGCTGTTGAGCCGGCCTATCCCTTTGGTCATGGCCTGAGCTACACCGACTTCGAGCTGAGTGGCCTGAGCGTGAGCAGCAACGCGGATGGTTCTCTGACGGTGCGTGGCAGTGTGAAGAATACCGGCCAACGCGCCGGCTGGGCGGCGCCGCAGTTGTATGTGGGTCTGCCGTCACCGAATGAGGCAGTGGCCCAGCCGCCCGCCGCGCTGAAGGGATTCGCCAAGCTTCACCTGAATCCGGGCAGCAGCCAGCAGTTCGTGTTCGAGCTGGATCAGCGCGCCCTGAGCTACTGGGATGAGGGCAGCAGCGACTGGGTGGTGGCGCCCGGCTGCTATCGCATCATGCTGGGTGAGTCGTCACGCGACTTGCCGTTACAGACGGACCAGGCAGTCAACGGCGGCGTATGCTCCTAGGCCGCCTGATTCCAGCGTAACTGCCGCTCACGCACGATCATGAACAACGCAATGGCGAAGGCATAGCTGGTCAGCAGACTCATGGGGAAGTAGTACCAGCTGATTTTCATGCCGCTGCGCCGGCCATCGATGATGGTCCACAACGGCAGGAAGATGAGATTGGCAATGAACAGGTCCTGGCCGCCCGAAGATGAGGCCGGGTTGGCGAACATCATCACGCTCCAGTGCCACCAGCCGGCGGCGTCGCCGTATTCCTGGAAGTAGAGATAGTTGTAGTACCAGCCCAGGCCCAGAGCCGCCAGGCCGAATACCCAGCAGAGCCCTTCTATCCAGGACAGGCCGGCGGCCTTGCCGCCCGGCTTGAACAACTGGCTGTTGACCACGAACACCACGGCAATGGCCAGCAGGCCGGCTACGGTGTAGAAGGTTTCGATCGGCGACATCTCGTTTTCTCCCTTTGAGTTATGGTTCCCTCCCCCTTGAGGGGGGAGGGTTAGGGAGGGGGTGGTGGAGATTCAGACGATCCCCCTCTCCCCGGCCCTCTCCCCTTGGCGGGAGAGGGAGAGTCTTGTTAGTGGCGGTAACCCTTCACCTTCATCTTGAAGCCCATCGACGGCCCTGGTGTGGGTGCGGTCTTGGTTTTAAGGGTGTAGTTGGGCGAGGGCAGTTCCAGATCCAGTTTGTAGAAGATGCGGGCCATGCTCAGCAGCAGCTGTACTTCCGCCAGGGTCTTGCCCAGGCAGGTGTGCGGGCCACGGCCATAGGGCGAATAGGCGCCGGACTGTTTGTGCTCGTTGCGGTCCGGGTCAAAACGATGGATGTCGAACTTCTCGGGGTTCGGATAGAACTCTTCCATGAAGTGCGGCACGCAGATGCCCATGTACAGCAGATCACCCTTGTTGATGTGGTAACCCTCGAACTCGAAGTCCTTGATCGCAGTGCGCGTCAGGGCCACGGCAATCGGATACATGCGCATGGTTTCCATGATCGCGCCGTTGAGGATCGGCAGGCGCTTGAGCAGGCCCTGTTCCTCGATCGGACCTTCCTGGGTATCGAAGAAGTTATCAACTTCGGCCTTCACCTGCTCATACACATCGGGGTGCTTGACCACGGCATACACGCAGGCCGCCAAGGTGTTGGCCACGGTATCCAGGCCAGCCACATAGGGGGCGACCAGATGCAGGCGCAGGTTCTGCTCCGGCATCGCGGGCGAGCCTTCGGCAAAGGCCTCCATGACATCATCCACGATGGTGCGGGCTTCGCCACCGGCACGCTTGCCGGCTTCGTAGTCGGCGCGGATTTTTGCAGCCAGCTCGAAGACCCGTTTCTTGGCCTTCTTGTAGGCCGGGTTCATGAGCAGGAACTGAGGACGCTGACGGGTGACCAGACAGTTCAATATATAAAGAATGGTGACGCGGATATCGTGCACGTATTCCAGCGGCGCCTCGCCGGTGATCATGATGCCGAGCTGGTCGGTCACCATGTACTGGAAGGCATTGACCACCGGGACCTTGTCGCCGACTTTCCAGTCACGTTCGATCGAGCCGTCGGTAATATCGATCAATTCTTCGTAACGGCCGGTGATGGATTCGCGTGAATAACCACGGCGCAGGATTTCACGCAGCTCGCGGTGTTCCTCGCCATCGGCGCCGGGCAGGGAGCGGGTGGCGGTCCATTCGCGTTCCAGTCCGGCCCAGAAATCATGCGAGGACAGGCAGTCCTTGCCGACGCGGGAACTCATGAAGCTCACCGCGGGTTCGCCGGCCAGCACGGTGTATTCCTGTCCCAGCAGGTGCATCTTGTAAGCCGGGCCATACTTGCGATAACAATCGTAGAAATAACGTGCCGGGTCGGTCATCATGCCGGGCAGGCTGCCGATCAAGGGCCATTCCTTTACCTGCGGTACCGGTTTGGCGTCTACGGTGTCTGTTATGGTGCTCACGTAACTACCTCTTCATTCCTGTTTTGTAATGTACACGCTGTGTACGTGGCGATTTCCCGCTTCAGGGACCACCAAATGGTCTTGATCGTACACAGAAAAAATGACCTGCGACTCAGCTATTAGGACTAGGGAGTGGAGGCTTTGGGGTGCCGCGCCGGACCAAGGGTTAGCGCATTGATTTTTAAGGTAATTGTGAACGTATTTTCGAGGTCGGGGACAAAATCATGATTGAGCAGACACAGGAAGGCGGGGTTTTGACGATGCGCCTGGCCCACGGCAAGGCCAGCGCCCTGGATCTGGAACTGCTGCAGGCCATCTCACGCACGCTGGAGGATGCCGAGAACGACCCCCAGGTCAGGGCGCTGGTGCTGACCGGGACCGATGGCATTTTCTGCGCCGGCGTGGATCTGAAACGCATTCTCGACGGCGGCGATGAATACGCCCAACGCTATATCCCGCTGCTGGACGAAGTATTCGAGCAACTGTTTGTATTTCCACACCCTGTGGTCTGCGCCACCAATGGTCATTCCATCGCCGGTGGCTGCATTCTGACCCTGGCCTGCGACTACAAACTGATGGCCACCGGTCGTGGCCGCATGGGTATTCCCGAAATGAAAGTGGGCGTGCCCTTCCCCTGTTCGGCCTTTGAAATCGTGCGTTTCGCTGTACCCAAATCGCAGGCCCAGGCGCTTTATTACCTGGCCGAGACCGTGCTGCCCGAAGAGGCTCTCGCCAGGGGACTGGTAGATGAACTGCAGGCGCCGGAGGATTTACTGGCGCGGGCGCAGTCCGTTGCCAGCGAGTTGGCGGCCATACCGGTCGAGAGTTTCCAGATCACCAAACGCATGCTGCGGGCGCCGGCAGTGGAAACCATGCGGGCCAACCGCAGTGAATATGGCCGGGCCATCCTGGGCCGCTGGGCGCATCAGGCCACCTACGATCATATACGCGAATATCTGGCACAGACGCTGAAAAAATAAGCTTAAAAGCTTCACTGGCGGACGGCGCAGGCTGGTCTATACTCAAGACAGATTACGGATTTACCAGGGTTTCTTGTCCGGCTTCGGATAATCGGCGCGCAGCAAGGCGCAAAGGAGAATGCCATGAGTATGACGAGTAATCTGGAAACGCAGGCCGTGGGTGGGCGGCGTAAATCGCTTTCACTGCTGCAGCCCTTTTCCTGGCTGCAACGAGGCTGGGATGATCTCTGGCAACACCCTATGGCCAGTCTCAGCTACGGCGTGATCGTCGCCGGTATGGGCGTGCTGCTCATCATGATGGCGCGGCATCCCTATTTTCTGGCGGCTGCCGTTTCCGGTTTCATGCTGGTAGGCCCCATTCTCACGACTGGACTCTGCGAAATATCGCGGCGCCGCGAACGGGGTGAGGGCGCTGACTTCGACGCTTCGCTCGAAGCCCTTACCCGCAATCGTTCTGCCTTGGTGAATTTTGCCACGACGCTGCTGATTCTCAGCGGTATCTGGTTTGCGTTATCCAGCTTCATGCTGTTCCAGATCATGGGCAGCATTGCACCCGACTACGGTATGACCGTGTGGTCCATGTGGGACGAGATGGCCGAGATGATGTCGGTTGAGCAACTGCAGTCCTATCTTATTGTGGGGGGTTCTCTGGCGGTGGTGGTGTTTGCCCTGTCGGTGGTGGCCGTACCCATGATTATTGACCGGGATGTATCCGCCGGATTCGCCATGCGCGCCAGTGTGCGTCAGACGCTTTCGCATCTGCCCACCATGCTGATCTGGAGCGCCCTCATTGTCGGGCTGGTCGGGGTGGGTTTCATGACCTTCCTGGTTGGCATGGTGCTGGTGTTCCCGCTGCTGGGTCATGCCACCTGGCATGCCTATCACGACCTGGAGAGCTGACGCGGTCACAGAACTACTGCCGGTACTTACGCCGGTCGGTAAACGGTGTAATGTTCATGGGGCCAAAAACAAGGAGGCCCCATGAACATATCCGTGACCGTCGATTCCGCCATACTGCAACCCGTTGTGGCCCTGGTGGCCTGGACCATGCTGATGTGGGCGTGGATGTATGTCACCCGCATCCCGGCCATTCAGAAGGCCGGGATGAAGCTGGACCCAGAGGCCATCAATGGCGTGCAGATGAGCACGCTGCCGGCAAAGGTGCGCTGGAAGGCTGACAACTACAACCATCTGATGGAACAGCCCACCATCTTCTATGCCATCGCCCTGACCCTGGCCCTGCTGGGTGCCGGTACCGGCATCAACCTCACCCTGGCCTGGACCTATGTCGGTCTGCGTGTGGTGCATAGCCTGGTGCAGACACTGGGCAACAAGATCGAAGTGCGGTTCGGGGTATTCTTTTTATCCTCACTGGTACTGATCGCCATGATCTGGAATGCCGCCTGCCTGGTCATGCGGTGATGTTCAGGCGGCGGCCATGACATAACGACCCGGCCTACAAGCTGATCCGGGTGGGTGACGGTCTGGTGGTGGAAGCCGTCGAGGATCCGGCTGTCAAAAAAAGAAACGGCCGCAGTTTCCTGCGGCCGTTTTGGTTTGCCGACTACTGATTGAGGATCAAGGTGAGTCTTGACCGGTTGGGGCAAAAGATCAGGTCGGCATAACGGAAATGGGCACGTTTTCTCTGTTGCTCGCAGAAGTAGAAGTTTCTGCAGTTCGAGCAGGCGAGGCGCTGTTGCCTGATTTCACTGGCGCTCAACTTGCTCAGGTAACTGGAAAGGTTCACGCCCCGCTGACGCATGATGCTGGCCAGCCGGGTGTGGCGGAACATCAGGCCCTGGTAAAGGCGGGTCAGCCAGGTGTTTTCATCGGTGTCCGGCAGCATGGCTGCAGCCAGCAGGAGCAGCATCAATAACAGCATGGCTGAGACGATCAACACCTGTGGCAGTAACGCAATTTCAGGCATGGTTCCTCCTGATCATTAGTCTATGTGTTGAGATTGCACCTGAGATTTCCTGTGCGTATTGATCTGGATCAAGGACAAATTGATTTGCGGTGTTCCGGGGCCTGTGAAATCATCGCGCCACGCGACAAGCTTGCGTGTAGGGAGGAAACGCAATGAGCAGATGGCTTCGCCGCCTGGCAATTTTTCTGATCATCCTGGCGCCCGTCTACTATGTGCTGGTGCTGCACAGTCCGGCGCCGGACGAGGGTGCAGCTTACCCGCTGGATGTGGAGCGTCTGCGTCAACTGGCTACCGCCCATGCCGGGCCCGGGGTCAGTGAAATCCGGGTGGAGAAGGTGGCCGAATTCGCCTTCGCTGAAGCCATGGTCATGGCCGGTGAGCCCTGGCGGGAAACGCCGATTCCCATTTACAGCTTCAAGCTGGTATTTCCCGATCAGACCATCGTCGTTGATAGCGCCATGGCCTCAGTCGAGGCACTTCCGGGCTTCGTGGTGCGCGACTTCGACGAGGATGCGCTCGCCCGCATGAATGCGGCGATGGGCGAGGCGGAGCAGATCGTGATCACGCACGAGCACTTCGACCATATTGGCGGCATCCTCGCGCATCCGCAGCTGCAGCAACTCCTGCCGGCCCTGAAACTGACGCCAGAGCAGTTGGCGCACGAGGATCGCATGCAGCCATTGAGTCTGCCCGAAGGCGTGTTCGATGATTATGAACCGCTGGCCTATGAAGGCATGCACGCCATTGCCCCCGGCGTGGTATTACTCAAAGCCCCCGGCCATACACCGGGCAGCCAGATGGTTTATGTGCAGCTGGCGGATGGCAGCGAAGTGCTGTTGCTGGGCGACGTGTCCTGGCAGGCGCGCAATATCCACGCCGTGAAGGAGCGGCCGTTGTTCATGACGCTGATGATCAAGGAAAACCGCGAGCAGGTGATCAACCAGTTCCAGGCGCTACATGAGCTTGCCACCCGTCATCCGGAGATCCGGCAGGTGCCCGGCCATGACGGCGAAGTCATGGGCAAGCTCATCGAAGCGGGTTATCTGATCAAGGGTTTCTAATTCCGGGCCTGTCTTGACGCAGGTCAACGCGGTGAGCCATGCAGGGCGGGAGACTGATGGCCTTCTGTTCTGCAGGTAACTGTCATGCCCAAACGGCTGGTAATTATTCAGGGGCACCCCGACGCCTCGCAAAAACATTTCGGCCATGCCCTGGCGCAAGCCTATGCGCAGGGTGCGACCGGGGCAGGTCATCAGGTCACTACGCTGAACGTAGCTGAGCTGGATATTCCGCTGCTGCATAGCCCGCAGGAGTGGAAAGCGCCGGCCCCGCCAGGCGTGGTGAAGGCCCAGACCGCGATTGCCGCCGCCGATCTGGTAGTGATTTTCTATCCGCTGTGGCTGGGCGGCATGCCGGCCCTGCTCAAGGGGTTTCTCGAGCAGATACTGCGCCCGGATTTCGTCTCCGGGCCGAAAGAGCAGGGGAAGTCCACACGTCCGCTGAAGGGAAAACAGGCCCGCATCGTGATCACCATGGGTATGCCGGCCCTGCTATACCGACTGTTTTTCTGTGCGCACAGCCTCAAGAGCCTCAAGCGCAATATCCTGCAGTTTGTGGGTATCCGGCCTGTGCGCAGCACCCTGATCGGACTGATTGAGGGTATGTCGGATGCCCGGCGGGCGCGTTGGCTGGAGACCATGAAGGCACTCGGCGCCCGAGCCGTCTAGATGGGATCGAGCTTGGCTTCTTCCTGATCGCTGTCAGCCAGCGGGTGCGTTTCCGGTATCCACAGCGTAGCGAGAAAACCGATGGCGGATACCGCCACCAGGGAAGCCATGGCCCAGCTGAAGTCCGGCGCAATATCCCCGTCCGGTGAATAGCCGTTGAGCGACAGCAGCCAGCCGAGCCAGATCTGCAGCAAGGCCGCGCCGGTAAACAGGCCGGTGTTCACCAGTGAAACAGCGAAGCCTGCGGCCGAGGCCGGCGCCAGGTCCTTGGCCGTGGCGTAGGTGATAACCATGCCGCTGCAGCAGGCGCCGCCTATGGTCATCAGGATGCAGGCGCCCCAGAAGCCCAGACCGTCTACAAAGCCGAAAATGGCCCAGTTGATGGTGCTCAGCAGGCAGGAGGCCATGATCAGGCCACGGCGTTTGCCGATGCGGTCGGAGAACCAGCCGATGAAGGCCGGGCTGAAGGCCAGCAGCAACAGCGCCAGCGTGATGCAGTCGGCCGCTTCCCGCGCCGTCAGCCGCATCTCGTGCATGAGAAAGGGCACCGCCCAGATTCCGGCGAAGCCGAAGAAGGGACCGACCAGCGCAAAGCCGGCCAGAAAACAGAGCCAGATACCGGGAATGCGGGTCACCGCTGCCAGTCCGGGCCAGAAACCGACATCATCATGGGCAGCAGGCGCGCCGGCCGGGGCAAAGCCGGCCTGTTCCGGGGTATTACGCACAATCAGCAGAATGGCGGCAGACAGTAGCAGGGAGAAGCCGCCCACCCACAAAAACGCGGTGCGCCAGGTCATGAACTCCAGTGCAAAGGCCAGCGGTGTGCCGGCCAGGATGGCGCCGAGGTTGCCCACCAGGATGATCCAGCCGCTGACCTGGGCGTACTGCTCCGGCCGGTACCAGAAACCGGCGGCCCGCAGGGTGGCGACAAAGGCAAAGGACACGCCGAAGCCGATGACGAAGCGGCCCACGCTGGCGGTGAAGACATCCGGCGCCAGGGCGAAAATGATCGAGCCCACGCCGCCTATCGCGGCCGACAGGCCTACGCTCAGGCGTGTGCCGATGCGGTCGGCCACCAGGCCTGCAGGAATCTGCATGGCGGCATAGATATGAAAGTACATGGCCGCGATGCTGCCCAGTGCTACCGCGGAGGCATTGAGCGAAACGGCCAGTTGCTCGGCCAGCACCGTCGGCGCCACCCGGTGGAAGAAGGCCAGCACGAACGCTGTGCTCAGCAGGCTGAAAATCAGCCAGCGCAGGCGATTGAATCGGGTGGTGTCGTTGGGTGACATGCCGGCCATTCTACCTGACCGGCCATTTCATTACGGCTAGTCGACGACGGTTAGTGCATCGGCAGCTCAAAATAGTACGGCCACACCAGCGCATCCAGCACCGCGGTCTGCAGGCAGAAAAAGAACAGCGCGATGCTGAGCAGTTTCTTGGTATCACGCGAACCCGCTTCGGTACGCCACAGGGCCGGGTACAGCATCAGGCCGCCGAGGCCGACGGCCAGCAGGTCGATGCGCAACAGCCACCACAGCGCAATGCCCGGCTCCAGCAATACCCAGACGGTAAGCGGCAGCCACAGGGCCGAGGGAATCAGGATCAGCACATAGGGCAGGTACAGACGGGCGAAGTTTTCCGGCCTTTCGCGCAACATGAAAAAGCTGAAAATGGCGATATAACCGCCGGCGGCCAGGAACATGTTGAGGGTGTAAAACCCGCGCAGGCCCTCGGGGACGCCGCCCCAGAAATCGTCGCGCAGATCGGGGAACAGACCTATACCCCAGGCGTAGCTGCCCAGCACGGCCATACCGCCGAGAATGTTGAGAATCAGGAACTGGTTTCTGGTGCTCATGATAATGCCGCTGTGTTGATAGATATCCAATATACGTGGCAATGTGCCGAACGGATGCAGTGAATTCACGACTTTTAGTGATAAACTACAAATAGAACATAAGTGAGTTTTGCTCGCGAGCTTTAATTCTGGAGAGAATTCCGGCATGAGATACCTACTGCAATTCTGTGCAGCGCTCTGCTTGAGCCTGCTTCTGGCGGCCTGTGGTTCGGACAGCAACGATGGCCCGGTCAACAGCAATGGCGGGGGCAACGGCGGCGTGGCGCAGTCCAGCGAAAGCTGGTTCGAATACGAGCGCGTCGAGGATTACCCTGGCGTCGCAACAACCAACGGCACTATCGAAATGCGCGACGGCGTACAGCTGGCGTATAGCGTCTCCGTACCGGCCGACGAATCAGGTAACCCCGTGGAAGGTTCCTTTCCCACGGTGCTGACCCAGACCGGTTACAACATCGGCATTCCCTTCATCCCGGCATCCAATGAGTACCTGGTGAAGCGTGGCTATGCCCACGTCAGCGTGGATGTGCGCGGCACCGGCAGTTCCGGCGGTAGCTGGGATGCCTTTGGCGAGAACGAGCAGGCGGATTACGGCGAAGTGATCAGCTGGGTAGCCGCGCAGGACTTCTGCGACGGCAACATCGGCAGCTGGGGCGCCTCCTTCATGGCCATCACCCAGCTGTTTACCGCAGCGCATCAGCATCCGGCGCACAAGGCCATCTTTGCCATCGTGCCGATGGGCGATGCCTATCGTGACATCGTGGTGACCGGCGGCCAGACCAACATCGGTTTCATTCCGCTGTGGATGGGCCTGGTGACCGGCCTCACCATCGTGCCGACCGCCAACACCTTCGACGACCCGCCCACCGCCTTCCAGTACCTGCTCAACGATGTCATCAATGCCGGTACCGGCTTCCAGGTACCGATTATTGTTGACGCCGCCACGGGTGCAGGCGCGACGCAGTACGACGGTGAATTCTGGCGTATCCGTTCACCGATTGAATATGCCGACCGCATCCGTATTCCGACCTTCATCGTGGGTGGCCTGAACGACATCTTCCAGCGTGGCGAACCCATGCTGTATGAGGCGCTCAAGCATAACGCCCGCAGCAAGTTGCTGATTGGTCCCTGGACCCATCTCGGCGGCTCTTCCGGCGAAGGCCTGCCGCGCGACGATGTGCCGAACCTGGACCGCATTGCCGTGCAGTGGTTCGACCAGTACCTGCGTGGTATCGATACCCGTGCCGACGAAGTGCCGAATGTCACCCAGTATCTGTACGGTGCCGAGAAGTACGTCACCGCCCAGGACTGGCCGCATCCCAAGGCGCAGGCTGAGCGCTGGTATCTGCGCGGCGACGGCAGTCTCACACAGGAGCAGCCGGCCGCCGATGAAGGCGGCAGCATGGTGCTGCAGTTGCCGGTTAACGGTATCTGCTCAGGCAGTTCCAGCCAGTGGACTGCCGGCCTGGTGGGCATGATTCCGTTGCCCTGTTTCACCGATAACATGCTCAATGAAGCGCTGTTGGAAACCACCTTCACCACCGAGCCGATGACCGAGGACTATTACATCAACGGTCCCATTGGCGCGGACATCTGGGTGTCGCCGGACATGGCGCTGGATGTGGGCATATCAGTGAAAGTCACCCTGGTCAGCCCGGAAGGGGCGTCGAAGGAAATCACCAACGGCATTCTGTCGGCCCGTCATCGCGCGGTCGATCCGCTGAAGTCGCGGTTCCTGGATGGCGAGATGATCCAGCCCTGGCATCCCTATACCGAGGAGGCGTTGTCGCCGGCTCCGGGTATTGGTGAACCGATCCTGTTGAACGTGGAAGTGTTCCCGACCAGCTTCGTGGTGCCCGCAGGCTACTCGCTGCGCCTGGCGATCGGCGCCAGTGACTTCCCGCATGGCCTGCCGCCGCTGACGGATCTGGTGGATCAGATTCTGGGTGTCTACAGCCTGCTCACCGACGCCGAGCATCCTTCGAGCGTGGTGTTGCCGGTGGTGCCCAATACGGAACTCAACTAGGCGTCATTTCGACCGGAGGTGCTGGGCGCCGGAGCGGAGAAATCTGATGCTAAAAGATTCCTGCGATCGGTCGATTGGAGGAATGATTTCCTTCTCCCCTTCAAGGGGAGAAGGTCAGGATGAGGGGTAACCGCGGAGCGGTTCTCCAAGGTGAGACAGCGATGGATTCTGCTTTGCCCCTCACCCCGACCCTCTCCCCCGAGGGGCGAGGGAGCTGAACATCAAACCCAGGCTTCCAGTACCCGCACCCGGCTGCCGCCGGGCTTGGTGCCCAGTTCTCTGGTGGCCGGCAGATCGCGGGCTGCATGCAGGCTGGCCCGGGCAAAGCCGTTCGAGGTCAGTTTCTGTGTCGCATCTTCGGCAGAGCTGTAATGCGTATACAGGCCACCCTTCACGAAGCGTTGCAGGATGGTCTTGATGAGTGTGGAGGAGAAGCTTTTCACTTCGCTCTGCACGTAGCCGTCGGACAGATACAGGCCTTGCGGGAAGCGTTTCAGCTGACCGGATATCCGCTGCCATAGCGTTACCGCTGTGTCCGGGTCCATGTAACTCATCAGACCTTCGGTAATGATGGCCGTACCCTTGCTGCTATCCAGCGTATCAATCAACGCCGCCAGGGATTCGGGCCCTGCATCCGTCAGGGCGTCCACCACGCGTACCTGGTGCCGGTCCGACAGCAGGCCGGTGCCGTCCAGCATGCCGTGCTTGAGTTCGGCCATGGCCGGCAGGTCGGTTTCGATGTAAGTCAGGTCCGGAAATTTCTGTGTCATGCGCCAGCCGCGGCCCGACAGGCCGGCCGCCAGTTCAATTACCTGACTGAGCTTGCCCGATTCGATGGCCTGTTCCAGCAGGCAGTCGATGCCGGTATGTCGGGCGCGCATCAGGGTGTCGAAGGCGCCGGTACCGCCCAGCAGGCGACGTGGCTGGATGGCCAGCGAAAAGGCGCGGTCCAGACGCACGCCGCGCGGTGTGGACATGGCCGGATGCGACAGCCCCAGGCGCACCCACATATGGCCCGTGGCAAAGGCCGTGGGGCTGATGCGATCCGTTTCGGACATATTTATTGCACGATGGCGGGATGGACCGCCGGCGGCCCGCCGAGCATTTCGCGATGTGAGGGCGGCTGGCGGTCTTCATCGGTAATGCCGTACTCAAGGGCGACTTCGGCGCCGATCAGTACCTTGCCGGATTTGTCGGCCCGATCCGAGTCGCGGTAGATGGCCGAGAGAATATGGCCGGTGAATTCCGGGGTTTCGGAAATATCCCAGAAGCCCTGGTATTTCTCCGGCTCCAGATCCATGGCCCGGTGGCTACGCTCCGTGCGCAACATGCCCATCCAGATGGACACCGCGGCGACGTTGTAGTCTTTCAGGTCCACCGCCATGTCGTAGGCAAAGCGGTCCACGCCGGCTTTCTGTGCGCCATAGGCTGCGCCATGCATGTAGCAGTTGCCACCAAACGACGAAGTGAAGGCAATCAGGCCATTCTTCTGCTCCACCATCATTTTTGCGGCATGCCAGCTGGCCACATAGGACGAGCGCAGGCCGACATCGAGGATATCCACCAGGCCGAGGGATTTTTCCCAGAAGCCGCCGGTCTGGATAAGTTCGTCGTGCAGGAAGCAGGCGTTGTTCACCAGGATGTCGAGGCGGCCCTGTTCGTGCTTGATTTGCTCAAAAAGCGCGGCAACCTGGGCGTCGTCAGCATGATCGCAGGCCACGGCAATGCCGTTGCCGCCGGCGGCGGTGATGGCGTCAGCCGTGGCATAGATGGTGCCGGGTAGAGGTGCGTCACCTTCCTGTTTGCTGCGACCGGTCACATAGACGGTGGCGCCCTCGGCGCCCAGGGCTTCGGCAATGCCCTTGCCGGCGCCGCGTGAGGCGCCGGTGACGCAGGCGACTTTGCCTTTTAAAGGTTTCTCATTGTTCATATTCTTTATCCACAGATTTCACAGATGGACACAGATTCATCCTTCGACAAGCTCAGGATGAGCGGTAGAGTTTTATTCCTTCTTACATACCCAGGATCAGAAAAATGACCATCTGTGCATATCTGTGTGCATCTGTGGTTCATTATTTCAATTGGAACTTCATCACCTTGCCCGACGGGTTCGTGGGCAGGGCGTCAATGGTCTCGATGTAACGCGGCACCTTGTAGTTGGCCATCTGTTCCCGACACCAGGCGGTCATGGCTTTGCTGTCAATGCTGGCGCCACCGCGCGGCACAATGAAGGCCTTGCCGACTTCGCCCATGCGTTCGTCCGGCACGCCGATCACCGCCACCTGGGCAATGTCCGGGTGCGCCGCCATCATGCGCTCGATCTCGGCCGGGTAGCAGTTGAAGCCGCCGCAGATGTACAGGTCTTTGAGGCGGTCGGTGATCTTCAGGTAACCGCGTTCGTCCATCAGGCCGATGTCGCCGGTGTGCAGCCAGCCCTGGCTGTCGATGGCTTCGGCGGTCGCGGCGTCGTCATCAAAGTAACCCTGCATGACGTTGTAACCGCGCACCACGATTTCACCGGCCTCGCCGGCAGGCAGTGCCTTGCCTTCGGGGTCGTGCCCTCGTACATCATGTATGGCTACCTCGATATCCGGAATCGGTTTGCCGCAGGTGCTGACAATGGTTTCGGCATCGTCATCGGGATCGCAGAGCGCCACGATGCCGCAAGTTTCGGTCAGGCCATAACCGGTCAGTACGATGTCGAAGCCCAGTTCCTCGCGGATGCGGTCGACCAGCGAAGGGGCTACAGCCGCCGCGCCGGTGATAGTGGCGCGCAGGCTGGACAGGTCATATTTCTGCGCCGCCGGGTCATTTAGCAGGCTGATGAACAGCGTGGGCGGACCGGGCAGCACGGAGACCTTGTCATCATCGATGCGGCGCATGACGTCGGCGGCATCAAAAATGGCATGTGGCATCACGGCGCAGCCTTCCAGCAGGCCGCCCAGCCAGCCCACCTTGTAGCCAAAGGCATGGAAGAAGGGGTTGGCGACCAGGTAGCGGTCTTCCGGCGTCATGGCCATGCGGTCGCACCATTCGGCAATCACGCGCAGGTTCTGGCCGTGATGGGTGATTACGCCCTTGGGCAGGCCGGTGGTGCCGGAGGTGAACATGATGTCCATGCGGTCATCCGCAGTGACGGCAGCCCCACGCGTGGCAACCGCATCTTCGGAGACAGCCTCGCCCTTGTCGAGAAATGTCTGCCAGTCCAGATCGCCCGGCTGTGCATCACGCAGCACGATGATGTGTTCGACACTGGCGGGCCGGTGTTCGCCCAGCAGGGTCGGGTAATGCTGGTTCAGGAAGTCACCGGGGCAGAACAGCACCTTGGCGCCGCTCTTGCCCAGGGCATAGCCCGCTTCCTGACCCTTCATGCGGGTATTGATGGGCACCAGCACAGCACCGATGCTGTGAATGGCCAGGCCGGCAATCACCCACTCGTTACAGTTCTGCGCCCAGATAGAGACGCGGTCGCCATGTTGCACGCCCAGCGCCATCAATGCCCGCGCGGCCTGCAGGCGCGCGGCGTCGAGTTCACGATAGCTTAAGGACTGACCGTCCTCTCCAATCAGGGCAGGACGCTCGCCGTAGTTGGCGACGGATTCGGCAAAGGCGGCGGGAACAGTGGCGGCGTAGGACTTCGACATAATTTTCAGTTTACGGCTTGATTGGCTGCGGCAGAGGTGGGGAGTTCGGTAACCGTGGCGCCTGTGGCAGGCTGGATGGCAGCCAGGCCGGCGCGCTTGCCGGACCACAGGCAGTCAGCCAGCGACAGGCCGCTGACATAACCATTGGAGGCAATACCGATGGCGGCCCGGCCCGCGGCGTAGAGGCCGGGGATCGACTCGCCGGCCTCGTTGACGACGGCGCCACTGGTCTCGTCGATCTTCAACCCGCCCAGGGTGATGGTCGGGCAGGGGAACATGGGGTTGTCCACCGCCGAGATGTTCAGCGCGTAGTAGGGTGGATTGTTCAGCACCTGCATCTTGTCGGCGGTCTTGCCCAGGGCGTCGGTGCCGCCTTCCTCGGCCACGCGGTTATAAGCATGCAGTTCGGCGTTCAGCGTTTCGGCCGGCAGGCCCAGCTTGTGCGCCAGACTGACAATGGAGCGGGCACGCCTGGCAAACAGCATCAGTAGCAGCGCAGGCCCTTTCTGGAATATCCACAGGCCGCCGAACAGGGCCTCGCGGATCGCCGCGCGGCGAATGCCGGCATCCATGATCAGCCAGGCCTTGCCGTCGTGCTCGTCGCACATTTGCACGCCCAGGCGTGCGCCGTAGGAAGCCTCATTGCAGAAGCGCTTGCCCTGTCCATCCACCACCATGCCCTTGACCCAGACTTGCGGCGGATTGATGAAACGCCAGGCCGAGGCCTTGTGCATGCGGCCGATGGCGCCGCCCACGGACTGGCCCAGGCGGATGCCGCTGCCCTCGCAACCGGTGGTGCCCAGGCGCATGTTGTGCCGGTAGTTGGGCGCGTACTGCGCCACCATTTCGCGGTTGAAGATGAAGCCGCCGGTGGTCAGTACCACGCCCTGCCGGGCGCGAATGTTCAGGGGTTGGGCTTCAGCCTGCTCGATGGCGGAGGCCTTCGCCCGCAGTCGGTCGGCCATGCCGGGCAGGCCGTTGTGGATGGTATCGGCCCGGCGGATCAGTTTCTCGTGTTTGCGGGCGGCTTCCGATCCTGGCGTTAGCCGCCAGGCGCGCACGCCGATGACATTGCCGTTGTTATCGGTGATGAGCTGGCGCACGGCGCACTGGCTATGCACCGGAATGCCCAGCGCCGCGACGCGGTTGTTGAGGTGAGTAAACAGGCGCTTGCCGGACAGGCCGGCATCGGCGGTGCGGTGGCCGCGCGGCGCCGGCGGCGCGGCCTCGGCAAAGGGCAGTACCGCCTCGTTGCCGGAGTAATAGAGGTAGATGCCGTTCTTCGGATAAGAGGTCTTGGGCGGTTCGTCGTTCGAATCGAAGGAGGCGCCGATGGATTCCAGCCACTCGATCAGGCCACGGCTGTCGTTGCAGAAGCGGCGCAGGGTGTCCTCGCCCACGGCATCGCCGGTTTCCAGGCGCAGGTAGTTGAACATCGCCTCGGGCGAATCTTCAACACCCAGCTTGCGTTGCACCGCGGTACCGCCGCCGGCATAGACCACGCCGCCGCTTTTGGCGGTGGCGCCACCCATGCCGAAGCGGTCCAGCACCAGCACGTCGGCGCCAGCCTCTTTCGCGTGAATGGCCGCCGAGGCGCCGGCCGCGCCCAGGCCCACCACCAGCAGGCCGCAATCGAGATCCCATTGAGCGCCCTCCGGGTCTTTTATGACCAACGGCGCTTCGATTGGTAATGCAGAATCCATAGGGGTTTGTCTCACGGCCTGTTCTTGTCGCTTTAATGCTCAGATTAGTCCCACGAAATTAGAGACATAACTGCCTGGCATCTTCGTCCATAAAGACGAACTATGGACGGCTAATCCCAACGGGTGATGATGTCTCATGCTGCCGTCGGGACAATACTGTACGAGAGAAACCCCTCCATACATAAGCAGAACAGGACTAACCATGGCGAAGATTGACGCACTGGCCTATATCGTGGCCCAGAGTACCGACGTCGCAAAATGGAAGCACTACGCAGAACAGGTGCTTGGCATGTCGACGTCCGAGGCGCCGGGTGGCGGCCTTTACCTGAAGATGGACGAGCGCGATTATCGCATCGCCGTGTTGCCCGGCAGTGAAGACCGTTACCACGCTTCCGGCTGGCAGGTGGCAGACCAGGCTGGTTTCGATGCCGCCGTCGGGGCGCTGAAGAATGCCGGTGTGGACGTCGCGGCCGGCAGTGACGAAGAAAAGGCCTTCCGCAAGGTGACTGACCTGGCCGTGTTCACCGATGCAGCTGGTAACCGCCATGAAGTCAGCTACGGCTATACCGGTGGCCAGTCCGATTTTGTTTCGCCCATTGGCGTCAGCGGTTTCAAGACCGGTGACATGGGCATGGGTCACACTGTGCTGCCGGCCCTGCCGTTCGACGAGACCGAAAAGCTGTTTACTGATGTGCTGGGTTTCCGCGTTTCGGATGAATTCAGCATGCAGTTTGCTCCGGATGCGCCGGTCATGCGTATGCACTTCCTGCACTGCAACGGCCGTCACCACAGCCTGGCGCTGGGTGAAATGCCGAATCCGGCCGGCTGTATCCACATCATGGTCGAGGTCAACAGCAAGGAAGAGGTCGATGCCGCCCACGAGCGCATGGAGGCCAACAATGTGAAGCTGATGGCGACCATGGGCCAGCATGAAAACGACCTGATGACCTCCTTCTACATGATGACGCCGGGCAACTTTGCCCTGGAATTCGGCTTCGGTGGCCGGGTGATTGATCACGAGACCTGGGAAACGACGCAGGGCGAGAAGGTGAGCATCTGGGGGCATGATTTTTCGGTAGGCTTCCAGTAAGAACACTCCCTCCCCCTTGATGGGGGAGGGCTGGGGAGAGGGTGGTCTCAATATTCCCCCTCGCCCTAACCCTCTCCCGCCGGGGGAGAGGGGATAGTTGAAAATCTCTCACCAGCGGGTGGGAGGATTGACCGATTAAGGATTTTATAAGTGAATAAGGAAATGACGACGGCAGAAGTCGTCGCCACGCTCGAAGATGGCATGACCATCGGCATCGGCGGCTGGGGTCCGCGGCGCAAGCCCATGGCCCTTGTGCGCGAGATTCTGCGCTCCGGCCTGAAGGATCTGACTATCGTCGGTTACGGCGGGGCGGACATGGGCATGCTCTGTGCCGCCGGCAAGGTACGAAAACTCATCTACGGTTTCGTGTCGCTGGACTTCATTCCGCTGGAGCCGTTCTTCCGCCAGGCCCGCGAGGCCGGCAGCATCGAGGCCATGGAACTGGACGAGGGCATGCTGCACTGGGGCCTGCGTGCCGCGGCGTATCGCCTGCCGTTTCTGCCGACGCGTTCCGGCCTGGGCACTGACTTTCTCAAGGTGAGCCCGGAGGTCAAGACGGTGACCTCGCCCTACGCTGACGGCGAAACTTTACTGGCCATGCCGGCCATCAAGCTGGACGTGGCGCTGCTGCACACCCACAAGGCCGACCGCCTGGGTAACAGTCGCCTCTACAGCCCGGATCCTTTCTTCGATGAGTGGTTCGCCCGCGCCGCAGACCGCTGCTACCTGAGCTGCGAGGAACTGGTGGATCGTATCGATTCCAGCGAAGAGGACGCCAAACACAACCTGTTCGAGCGTAGTCTGGTGACCGGCGTGGTGCAGATTCGTGGCGGCGCCCACCCGACGTCGCATGTCGCGGTGAACGGCGGCGGTTACGGTTGGGACGCCGGCCACATCAAGCGTTACTGCGAAGCGGCCAACGAAGAAGGCGGCTGGCAGAAGTACGTGGACGAATTTCTCGGCGGTGACGAAGCGGCTTACCAGCAGGCCGTGGGCGGTCTGGAGGCCATCACCTCGCTACCAAGGCAAGTCTTCTGATGAATATGCATACAGTGATAATGGAAAAACCCCCTCTCCCCTACGTGGGAGAGGGCCGGGGAGAGGGGGTGTCGGAATGAGCAGCAACTTCACTCTCGCAGAACTGCTGATCTGCGCCTGCGCCGATGTCTGGAAAGACGAAGGCGAAGTGCTGGCCACCGGTATCGGCATCATCCCGCGTATCGCCCAGGGGCTGGCCAAGCTGAGCCACAGCCCCGGCATCATGATTACTGATGGCGAAGCCTATCTGACCGAAGAGCCGGTCGTGATTGGCGCCAAAAACCATGAAGGCCGCACCTACGGCGGTTACATGCCGTACTCGCGGGTTTTCGACCTGCTGTGGAACGGCAAGCGCCATGCGCTGGTCGGCCCGGTGCAGATTGACCGCTGGGGCCAGGCCAACATTGCCTGCATTGGCGACTTCGCCAAACCCAAGCGCCAGATGCTGGGCATGCGTGGCTTCCCCGGCAACAGCATCAACCACGGCAATTCCTTCTTCGTGCCCAACCACGGCACGCGCGTGTTCGTGGAAGACCAGGTGGACGTGGTCTGCTCGGTGGGTTATCGCGACGAGAGCTGGGAAGCCGGCGTGAAGCGTGACTACGCCAGCATCAAGCACATCGTGACCAATCTCTGCGTCATGGATTTCGGTGGGCCAGACCATGCCATCCGTGTGATCAGCCTGCACCCGGGCGTGAGTTTCGAGGAAGTGCAGCAAAACACCGGTTTCCCGCTGATCCAGGCGGAGGACTGTGGCGAGACTGCGCATCCCACGGCGGAGCAGCTGGAAATTATCCGCAAGCTCGACCCGCGTGACGTGCGCAGCAAGCAGATCAAGGACAACCCCCCTGGCATAAGGCAAGCGGCATGAGTGCCACGCCGGTTCTGGAAGGCTGGTTTACGCTCGACGGCGAGCAGCCGCATCTGCTGGGTTCGCAGTGCCAGTCCTGCGGCACCTATTACTTTCCGCAGATTCGCGGCGAAGCGAAGTTCTGCCGCAACCCGGACTGCGAGGGCGAAAGCTTCGACGAAGTGAAGCTGTCGCGTACCGGCAAGCTGTGGTCCTACACCAATGCCATGTACCAGCCGCCCGAACCTTTCGTGGCGAAGGATCCGCATGAACCCTATGCGATTGCCGCCGTTGAACTGGATGCCGAAAAGATGATCGTGCTCGGCTCAGTGGTGGACGGCATCAGTGTCGAACAGCTTGAAGTCGGCATGGCCATGGAACTGGTGCTGGAAGCATTGAATGACGGCAAAGTCACCTGGAAGTGGAAGCCAGCTTAATGAGTGCATATTGGTATTACCCCTCTCCCCAACCCCTCTCCCACAAGGGGAGAGGGGCTTGTTACGCGTCATTCGCTGATTCTTGCTCCCTCTCCCCTTGTGGGAGAGGGTGGCGCGAAGCGCCGGGAGAGGGGGTATGAGCAACGAAGTGGCTGTGTTGGGCGCCGGCATGCACCCCTGGGGCAAATGGGGCCGCAACTTCGTGGAGTACGGCGTGCACGCCGCCCGCGTGGCGCTGAAAGACGCCGGCGTGAAATGGCGCGACGTGCAGTTCGTATCCGGCGGCGCAACCATTCGCAATGGCTATCCCGGTTTCGTGGCCGGCGCCACCTTCGCCCAGGCGCTGGGCTGGCAGGGCGCCGAGGTGAACACCTCCTACGCCGCCTGCGCCTCGGGTTCCCAGGCCCTGGCCGCGGCGCGCGCCAAGATCCTGGCCGGACACTGCGACGTGGCCCTGGTGATCGGCGCCGACACCACGCCGAAAGGCTTTCTCAAGCCGCAACCCGGCGAACGCCCGGACGATCCGGACTGGGTGCGTTTCCGCGTCGGCATTACCAATCCGACCTATTTCGCGCTCTACGCGCGCCGCCGCATGGCGCTGTACGGCGATACGCAGGAAGACTTTGCACTGGTCAAGGTGAAGAACTCGGCGCACGGCTTCGAGAATCCCAATGCCCGCTACCGCAAGAAGTTCTCGGCCCAGGACGTGGCCGACTCGGCCATGGTGGCCGACCCGCTGCGGTTGATGGATGTCTGCGCCACCTCCGACGGCGGCGCGGCGCTTATTATTTCCAGCGTCGAGTACGCGAAGAAAATCGGCAAGGGCGATGCGCCGCGCATTGCCGCCATCTCTACCGTCACCCCGACCTATGCGTCGGAAACCGTGGAAATGCCGGATATCGCCACCGATTCTTCGGCCGTGGTGGCGGCGCAGTCGTTCCGCGCCAACCTGCCGAAGAAGGCCTACGAGGAAGCCGGCATCGGACCGGAAGACGTCAGCGTGGCCGAGGTCTACGACCTGTCCACCGCGCTGGAACTGGACTGGATGGAAGACCTGCAGCTCTGCGAACGCGGTGAGGCGGCGAAGTTATTGCGTGCCGGCGAAACAACTGTCGGCGGCCGTATTCCGGTCAACCCTTCCGGCGGTCTGGCCTGCTTCGGTGAAGCCGTCCCCGCCCAGGCGCTGGCCCAGGTCTGCGAACTCACCTGGCAGCTGCGTGGCCAGGCCGGAGCGCGTCAGGTGCAAGGCGCCAAGGTTGGTATCACGGCCAACCAAGGCCTGTTCGGGCACGGCTCGTCAGTAATTATCAAGAAATGAATGATCCACAGATTACACAGATGTACACAGATTTTTCCAGGATGTTATTAATCCGTGGAATCTGTGTAATCTGTGGATAAATAAAGAGTTAGATATGCCGAACCTGTCCACGCCACTCACAGTAAAACTCGGCTGCCGTTATCCAATCGTGCAGACCGCGATGGGTTGGGTGGCGGATGCCGGTCTGGTCATCGGCAGCAGCAATGCCGGGGCCTTCGGCTTCCTGGCCGCGGCGACCATGTCCACACCGGAACTGAAGGCGGCAATCGACAAGGTGCGGGCCGGTACCGATGCCAACTTCGGCGTGAACTTCCACATGTTCCAGCCGAACGCCGCCGAGGTGATCGATCTCATCATCGAGAACAAGGACCGCGTGCGGGCCGTGAGTTACGGCCGCGGGCCCAGTGCCGACATCATCCAGCGCTTCAAGGACGCCGGCGTGCTGTGCATGCCGACGGTGGGTGCGGTGAAGCATGCCGTGAAGGCGGTGGAACTGGGCGCCGACATCATCACCATCCAGGGTGGCGAGGGCGGTGGTCACACCGGTTCGGTGCCGACCACGCTGCTGTTGCCGCAGGTGCTGGATGCGGTGAACGTGCCGGTGGTGGCGGCGGGCGGTTTTTCCAACGGCCGTGGCCTGGCCGGCGCGCTGGGTTACGGCGCGGCCGGCATCGCCATGGGCACACGCTTTCTGCTCACGGCCGAATCGCCGGTGCCGAAAGCGACCCTGCAGAAATATCTGGATACCAAGGACCCGGCCCTGATTCGCGTATCGAAAGCCATGGACGGCCTGCCGCAGCGCATGATCGACAACCCCTTCCTGCACCGGCTTGAGTCGGGAGGTTTCCTGCACCGGTTGCTGGTGGCGTTGTCCTCGGCCTGGCAGTGGAAAGCGCATACCGGCATGTCCACCGCGCATATGGTCAAAACCGCCATCACGGCCCTGAAAGAGGGCGACTCAGCCATTCAGACCATGATGGCGGCGAATGCGCCTGTCATCATTCAGCGTGCCATGGTGGAGGGTCGGCCGGACGAAGGCGTACTGCCATCGGGCCAGGTGGCTGCGGTGATCGATTCGCTGCCGACCTGCGAAGAACTGATCAGCAGCATCGTGCAACAGGCGGAGGCTCAGCTATCCAGCTTGTTTGACAGTACACGGATCAAAAAATAGTCTGTATCCACGACTTTCCGCTTAGATCGCGGACAGCGGAATCAGCCCCTTTTAGGGGCTTTTTCATTTGAAAGCCGTTCCGATATAATGACACTAATAATGATACTATCCATATGCCTGATATCGACGACATTCTGATCTTGATGAAGCGGAACCCCAAGGGCGTTCGTTTCAGGGATCTCTGCAAGGTTTGTGACCAGTATTTTGGCAAGGCGAGGCAGGCTGGCACCAGCCATCGCATTTACAGGACACCCTGGCCGGGTGATCCGCGTGTGAATATTCAGAATGACAAGGGCAGGGCAAAACCCTATCAGGTACGGCAAGTGCTAGCGGCGATCAAACGCCTGGAGTCGGTTAATGAAGCTGATTGATCAATACACCTATCGTGTTTCCTGGTCCGAAGAGGACAGGGAGTTTGTGGCAACTTGCGCCGAGTTGCCCAGCCTGAGCTGGCTGGATACAACTCCGGAAAAAGCCCTGGCCGGCATCCGCAAGGTGGTGGTGCAGAGTATCAGGGACATGAAAAAGTCGGGTGAACCCGTACCGGAGCCGCTGTCCACGAAGTCGTTCAGTGGCCGCCTCATGGTGCGCGTGCCGCCTGAATTGCACCGGCAGCTCGCCATGCTGGCTGCCGAGTCCGGGGTAAGCCTCAACCGGCTGATATCACATAAGTTATCTAAATAATCCCGGTGCAGGAAATCACCTGCTTCCGGATGCCAGCTTTGCTGTTCCTGGCCGCACTCGTCCTAAAGGGTGAAGCTGTTGCGCTCTATGTTTTTGATAATGTTTCCCGACAATGAAAGCAGGCCTGCCCTGTGCCGGGCAGTATTGCGCTTGAATGCCATAACAAGGCCTCATCCATGAATAACCCGTTTACGAGTTCTATAGAAAACGGCATTGCCGAACTGGTCATCGACAAGCCACCGGTCAATGCGCTGAACAGCGCCGGTTGGCACGCGCTGGCCGATGAAATCTGGCGCCTCGGCGAAGCCGAAGAGGCGAACGTGATTGTGATCCGCGCCGAGGGCCGCGGTTTCTGCGCCGGTGTGGATATCAAGGAGCTGGATGCGCATCCGGAGTTGATCGTTGATGTGAATGCCGGCAACTACCGCAGCTTTGAAGCCATCCACCGCAATCCGGTGCCGGTGATTGTGGCCGTGCATGGTTTCGTACTGGGTGGTGGTATTGGCATCACCGGCGCGGCCGACATCGTGGTGGCTTCCGAGTGCGCCAGTTTCGGCGTGCCGGAAGTGGATCGCGGCGCCATGGGCGGCGGCGCCCATCTGCAGCGCCTGTTCCCGGTGCAGAAGGTGCGCATGATGTATTTCACCGGCGAGCCCATCGACGCCGCCGAGGCACATCGCCTGGGTGCCGTGGAACGCGTTGTGCCCAAGACCATGTTGCGTGAAGTGGCCATGGATATCGCCGGCAAGATTGCCGCCAAGTCCGGCGCCATGATTCGTCTGGCCAAGGAATCGCTGAACGGCATCGAGGACGGCAACCTGGAAGACAAGTATCGCTGGGAGCAGGGCTTTACGCTGCAGGCCTATACGGAGAAGGATTCGGCCGAGACGCGGCGCGCCTTTGTCGAGAAGCGCGACGTGGATTTCAAGAAATAGTATGAGAACTCGTGACTTATTCCCCCTCACCCTAGCCCTCTCCCGCCAGGGGAGAGGGGATGCTTCTCCGTTAGGGATGGCGCTCCCCTTCTCCCGGAGGGAGAGGGAGGAATCCCCTCTCCACTTTGGGGAGAGGGTGAGGGGTCTGATTGGAAATCATTGATGAAACTGGAATACACAGATAAACAAAACGCCTTCCGCGCGGAAATCCGCGGTTGGCTTGACGCCAACGTACCGAAAGAACCGCTCAAGAGCTTCGACACCGAGGAAGGTTTCGAGCAGCACCGCCAGTGGGAAAAGACCCTGTTCGAAGGCCGCTGGAGTGCGGTGACCTGGCCGCAAGCACTGGGCGGCCGTGGCGCCGACCTCATCGAATGGCTGATCTTCGAGGAAGAATACTGGCGCGCCGGCGCACCGCTGCGCGTGAACCAGAACGGTGTGTTCCTGCTGGCGCCGACCCTCATGGAATATGGCACCGAGGAGCAGAAGAAGAAGTTTCTGCCGCGCATGGCCTCTGGTGAGGACATCTGGGCGCAGGGCTGGTCCGAGCCGGGCGCAGGTTCCGATATGGCGGCGATCCGTAGTACGGCGAAAGTCGACGGCGACGAATACGTCATCAACGGCCAGAAAACCTGGTCGACCCGCGCTGTCTATGCCGACTGGCTGTTCGGCCTGTTCCGCTGCGAGGCGGGTTCACAACGCCACAAGGGTCTGTGTTTTATCCTGCTGCCGCTGGATACCCCGGGCATCACCATTCGTCCCATCCAGCAGCTCAATGGTCTGCCGGGCTTTGCTGAAATCTTCTTTGACGATGTGCGCGTACCGATCGCCAATCGCATCGGTGGTGATGGTGATGGCTGGAGTATCGCCATGGCCACCGCCGGTTTTGAACGTGGTCTGATGCTGCGTTCGCCGGGCCGCTTCCAGCGCACCGCGGCCGATCTGGTCAAGCTGTACAAAAAGCATGAAGACCGCGTGGCGGCAGACCCGGCCATCCGTGATGCCGTGATGCGCAGCTGGATGGATGCCGAGGCCTACACCCTGGCCACCTACAAGACGGCCTCCAGCCTGATGAAGGGCGGCAAGATCGGCGCCGAAGCCAGCACCAACAAGATCTTCTGGTCCGAGCTGGACCTGCTCATGCACGAAACCGCCATGAGCATTCTCGGTGCCCGCGCCGAACTGTTGCCGCATGTGCCGGCCACCAGTCCTCTCGACCAGGATCTGGACCAGTGGCTGGATGCGTTCCTGTTTGCCCAGGCCGGGCCGATCTACGCTGGTACCAATGAAATACAGCGCAACATCATCGCCGAGCGCATGCTGGGCCTGCCCAGAGCTTGAAAATGAAACTCATCACGCAAAGGCGCAAAGGCGCGAAGAAAATTTCATTCCCTCTCCCCTGGTGGGAGAGGGTTAGGGTGAGGGGGAATATGAAATCCGTTTTCGTTTTTGTTGCTTTGCGCCTCTGCGCCTTTGCGTGAGTCTCAGGAGTTTTTAATGGATTTCACATTCGACGCACAACAGAACCAGTTCCGCGACGCGGTGCGCAGCTTCCTGGTGGTGGAAGCCGCCCCAGAGCGCCTGCGTGAATACTGGGAAACGCCCACCGGTCGCTCCGCCGAGATGCGCAAGAAAATCACCGACCAGGGCATTACCTCCCTGTCGGTGCCCGAGGCCTACGGCGGCCTGGGCATGGGCGATGTGGACTGGGTGCAGATTCTGGAGCAGGTGGGTTACCACGGCATTCCGGACTCCCTGGCCGAAGCGGCCTACCTGGGCGTCGCCATCCTCAATGCGTTGCCCGATGAGCATGAAGCGATCAAGAAGAAATGGCTGGAGCGCATGGTGGCGGGCCAGGCGCGCCTGGCGATCGGGCATCCCATCAATCCGCTGGTGCATGACGCCGAAATCGCCGACCTGATCCTGCTGTGGCACAACGATGAACTGCATGCCACCACGCCGGACAAGGTGAAGACCACGCAGCGCGACAGCATCGATGCCTCGCGCCGCCTGTACGAAGTGGAATGGACGCCGTCGGATGAAACCCGCGTGTTGACAGCCGATCAGGCTGCGCCCATCTGGGCCGAAGCGGTGGATCGCGCCGCCCTGGCCGCCGCCGCCCAGCTGGTGGGATTGGCGCAGTGCATGCTGGATCTGAGCATCGACTACGCCGCCCAGCGCAAGCAGTTCGGCAAGCCGGTCGGTTCCTTCCAGGCGATCAAGCATCATCTGGCGAATGTCGCCGTGCAGATCGAATTCGCCGCGCCGGTGGTGTATCGCGCCGCCGATGCGGTGGCCAACAACCATCCGCGCCGCGCCGCCCTGGTATCGCATGCCAAGCTGGCCACCGGCCGCGCCGCCCGGTTGTCGGCCCGCAACGGCATCCAGTCGCATGGTGCCATGGGCTACACCTGGGAAGCCGACCTGCAGATGTACATGAAACGCGCCTGGGCGCTGGACGCCTACTGGGGCGATTCGGTTTTCCACAAGGCGCGCGTGGCGGAATTCATTTTCGCCGACGACGCACCATTGGGGCCGGGTGAAACCTTCACCGCCTAGAGAAATGACTTAACCGTTCACCCTGAGCCTGTCGAAGGGTGAAGTGACGAAGTATTAAGGAGAAATCAAATGGCTGAAGCCTATATTGTTGATGCCCTGCGCACGCCTACCGGCCGCCGCAAGGGCAGCCTGGCCGATGTGCATGCCGCCGATCTGGGCGCACATGTCATCAAGTCGATCACCGGCCGCAACAACATCCCGCTGGAAGACTACGACGACGTGATCTTCGGTTGTGTGGACACCGTCGGCCCGCTGGCCGGCAACATCGGTCGCACATGCTGGATGGTGGCGGGCGGTCCGTTGTCCGTACCGGGTGTGACTGTCGACCGCCAGTGCGGTTCCTCGCAGCAGGCCGTGCACTTCGCTGCCCAGGCCGTGATGAGCGGCACCCAGGATGTCGTCATCGCCGGCGGCGTGCAGACCATGACCCAGGTGCCGATCGGTTCCTCGATGATGGCCGCGCGTGAACTCGGCCACAAGGATCCCTTCTCCGGCTCCAAGGGCTGGGTGGAACGCTTCGGCAACGAGCCGGTCAATCAGTTCTACGGCGCCGAGAAGATGGTCAAGAAGTGGAACCTGAAGCGCGAGGACATGGAAAAGTACGCGCTGGAAAGCCACCGCCGCGGCATTCAGGCGATCAAGGAAGGTCGCTTCGACAAGGAAATCGTGCCGCTCAACGGCCTGTCCATGGACGAAACCACCCGCGAGACCTCGCTGGAAAAAATGGCCGAACTGGAAGTGCTGGCCGAAGGCGGCTCGCTGACCGCGGCCGTTGCCAGCCAGACTTGCGACGGCGCCTCCGCCGTGCTGGTGGTGTCCGAGGCCGCGCTGAAGAAATACAACCTCACCCCGCGTGCCCGCATCGTGCACATGGAAGTGATGGGCGACGACCCCATCTACATGCTCACCGCGCCGATCCCTGCCACCGAACGTGCCATGAAGCGCAGCGGCATGAAGCTGGACGACATCGACCTGGTCGAGATCAACGAGGCCTTCGCCCCGGTGCCCATGGCCTGGCTGATTGAAACCGGCTACCCGCACGAAAAGACCAACGTCAACGGCGGCGCCATCGCCCTGGGCCATCCGCTGGGCGCCACCGGCACCAAGCTCATGACCACCCTGCTGCACGAACTGGAACGCACCGGCGGCCGCTACGGCCTGCAGACCATGTGCGAAGGCGGCGGCGTGGCGAACGTCACCATTATTGAACGACTCGGTTAACACACCCCCATCCTGACCTTCCCCCATCAAGGGAGAAGGAACGGTTTTCTTCCCTGGCAGGAGAGGGCTACGACACCATCCCCTCTCCCCTCGCGGGAGAGGGTCAGGGAGAGGGGGAATTAAAGGAAGCACTATGGGAATCTGCAACAACCGCACCATCATCGTCACCGGCTCCGGCAGCGGCCTGGGCCGCACCTATGCCCTGGCCCTGGCCGCCGAAGGCGCCAACGTGGTGATCAACGACATCAACGGTGAAGCCGCTGAAGCCGTCGCCAAAGAGATTGGCGACAAGGCCCTGGCCAACACCGGCGACATCACCACCATGGAAGGCGCGCAGAGCATCGTCGATGCCGCACTGGAGAAATTCGGCGAAGTGCACGGCGTGGTCAACAACGCCGGCATCGTGCGTGACCGCATGTTCCTGAAAATTTCCGAGCAGGACTGGGACGACGTCATCCGCGTACACCTGCGTGGCCACTTCTGCCTTGCCAACATCCTCGCCAACCGCTGGCGCGACCAGTCCAAGGACGGCAAGGAAGTCGATGCCCGCATCATCAACACTTCCTCCGGCGCCGGCCTGCAGGGCTCGGTGGGGCAGAGCAACTACGCCGCCGCCAAGGGCGGCATCGCCACCCTCACCCTGGTACAGGCCGCCGAGCTGGGCCGCTACGGTATCACCGCCAACGCGCTGGCCCCGGCCGCCCGCACCGGTATGACCGAGCCGGTGTTCGGCGAAGTGATGAAGAAGCCGGAAGAAGGCTTCGACTTCTTCGCCCCGGAAAATGTCGCCCCATTGGTGGTGTGGCTGTGCAGCCCGCTGTCCAGGGGCGTCACCGGCCGCGTGTTCGAAGCCCAGGGCGGCCAGATCTCCGTCGCCGACGGCTGGCGCACCGGCAAGATCAAGGACAAGGGCGGCCGCTGGGAACCCGCCGAACTGACCGAGGTGGTGCAACAACTCATCGCCGACGCCCCGGATCCACAGAAGGTCTACGGCACCTGACACCCGTTCGCCCTGAGCCTGTCGAAGGGCGAAGGTCGCGTGAATGGAGAAGTCTCAAAGCCCCGGCATCAACCAGGGCTTTTTTGCTTCTAGCTATTGGCGAAAGTTATTTTCATCAAATTAAATATAATGAAAAAATATTGAAATATTTTCATTGATTTGATTCCAAATAAGAGAGTTGCTGTCGGGAGGTAATTGCGATGACTTTCAAGGAATGGCTAAAGCATCGGGGGTTAGCCCAGACGACAGCGCATAACTATGATCATGCTATCTCAAGTTCTCTTTCGAGGTGGGCGATGGATGGTGGTCTTATCGAGGGGCCGCTCACCTCAATACAAAGTAATGGACGCTTTAAGTTACTCGAAGAAAAGATAAGAAAATTACCGACATTTCGTGATAATGATCGGCGTGGTCACGGCATGTATGGAAGCGCCTTAAATAAGTTTGCGGAGTATCTTGAAGAAGGATTCGACACAGACATTGAAGACGATATAGACGCAATAATTTCTGAAGATGCGTTGTCAGAAACAGAGAAAAGCAACGTTCTAAAAACACGCATAGGACAGGGCGGCTTCAGGCAGAAACTTATTAATTATTGGGGATGCTGTGCAGTAACAGGCTATAAGGATCCAACTTTGTTAGTCGCATCCCACATTAAGCCTTGGAGAGCAGCATCTAACAGCGAAAGGCTGGATCATTTTAACGGGCTATTACTTATACCCACTATCGATAAAGCTTTCGATTCAGGTTTTATTACCTTTGAGACTTCTGGAGAAATAGTACTTTCACCGCTCTTAGAAAATCCTGAAATCCTAGGTATTGACCCCAAAATGGGTATATCACTGGAAAAGTCACATAAGGGCTATATGGATTTCCACAGAGAGGTGGTTTTTCGGTCCACCTAAGTACGCTCACCCCTATGGGTGATGAGCATTCAAGGGCTTACAGGCAGAATAACCTCAATAAATCAGAAGCCTATCCCTATTTATGGATTTTTCTTTGACTGACGATCAGGTCATGATCCGCGACGCTGCGCAGGATTTTCTGGCGGACAAGAGCGGGTCGGAAGCCGTGCGTGCGGCCATGGCCAGCGAGGCGGGGTTTGATGCTGCCGTGTGGCAGGCCATCGGCGCTGAGCTGGGCTGGTGTGCGGTGGCGGTGCCCGAGGAGCTGGGCGGTATGGGCCTGGGGCCGGTGGAGTTGATGCTGATCCAGGAGCAGGCGGGTTATCACCTGCTGTGCTCGCCCTTCTTTTCCACGGTTTGTCTGGGTACGACCTTGCTGAAATCCCTGGGTTCGGACGAGGCTCAGGGGGAGTTTCTACCCAAGGTTGCCGAGGGCAGTTCGCGTTTCGCGTCCTCGATTGCCTGTGGCGTGGAGGCGAAAGCCGAATCACGTTCCGGTCAGTGGCTGTTGAATGGTGTGGTGTCGCAGGTCTGTGATGCCGGTGAAGACAGCCTGTTGCTGCTGTTTGCCGAAACCGATGACGGTGCAGGTCTGTTCGCGGTACCGGGCAATGCCGAAGGTGTGAGTATCGTGTCGCAGACGGGTTGGGATGCCAGCCGCCGCTTCGCCACGGTGGAACTGAATGATGCCGTTGCGGCCATGCGCTGTGACGATGCCACGCGGCTTGCCAGCGGCGGGCGAAAGGCCAATGCGCTGTCCCGGCTGTACGTGGCGGCCGAGCAGCTGGGCGCAGCCCAGCGTTGCCTGGACATGACCGTGGCCTATATCTCCGAGCGCAAGCAGTTTGGTCGCACTATCGCTTCCTTCCAGGCCATCAAGCATCGCTGTGCCCAGATGATGGTGCAGGTGGAAGGCCTGCGTTCGGCCGTGTATGGCGCGGCTGCGCTGGCAGCTGACGAATCGGATGTGCAGGCGCTGAGTATGGAATGCGCCATGGCCAAGGCGCTGGCTTCGGATGTGCTGTTTCACTGTGCCGGTGAGGCCATTCAGCTGCATGGCGGTGTGGGCTTTACCGAGGAATATGATCCGGGTTTGTACTTCAAGCGGGCGCGGGCCTCGAAGGGTTGGTTGGGCACGCCGGAGGAATTGCGGGCGGAGATTGCGGGGGTGTTGTTGTGAATTGCTGTTTGCCCCTCATCCCAACCTTCTCCCCAGGGGGGAGAAGGGGCGTAGACGTTAGGGGGTTGGCATGAACCTGCTGGAAAGCGCCGAGGACAAGGCCTTCCGCGAGGAAGTTGCCAGCTGGATGGCTGAGCACCTGGTGGGTGAGTACGAGGTGCTCAAACACCGCGGCGGGCCGGGGGATGAAGAGGCTTACCCTGAGTTGCGCAAGCAATGGGAACGTGAGCTGGCCGGCGGTGGCTGGACCTGTGTGGGCTGGCCGAAGGAGTACGGCGGGCGCGGCCTGTCGATTGAACACCAGGTCATTTTTCACGAGGAATATGCCCGTGTCGGTGGGCCGGGCCGCATGGGGCATATTGGCGAAGGCCTGATTGGTCCGGCGCTGATTGCCTTCGGTAATGAAGCGCAGAAGGCCGAGTTCCTGCCGGGGATTGTGAAGGGTGAAACCTACTGGTGCCAGGGTTATTCCGAGCCTTCCGCCGGTTCCGACCTGGCCAATATCCAGACCAAGTGCTGGATGGACGAGGACGGCGACTGGCGCGTGTCCGGCCAGAAGGTATGGACCTCGCTGGCCATGGATTCGGACTGGATCTTCGTTATCGCCCGCTGCGAGCCGGGCAGCAAGGGCAACAAGGGCCTGGCCTTCCTGCTCATGCCGCTGGACCAGCCGGGCGTGACCATCAAGCCCATTCACCAGCTCACCGGTGGCGCCGAGTTCAACGAGGTGTTTTTCGACGCCGCGGTCGCCAGGGCGGAGCATATCGTGGGTGAGCCTGGCGAGGGCTGGAAGGTGGCCATGGGCCTGCTGGCTGCCGAGCGCGGGGTGTCCACGCTGGGTCAGCAGATGCATTTCGCCCATGAGCTGGACCTGGTGATCAAGGCCGCCAAGGCCAATGGCACGGCCAGTGATCCGCTGATTCGCGACCGTATTGCCAGGGCCTGGAGCGGCCTGCGGGTGCTGCGTTACAACGCCCTGCGCATGCTGTCTGGTGGTGCGGATGTGAGCCTCGGCCGTGAGGCCCTTATATATAAGTATGCCTGGTCCAACTGGCACCGCGACCTGGGCGAACTGGCCATGGACGTACTCGGCCCGCAGGGCGACGTGCCGGCCGAAGATTTCGACATCCTGCGTTTGCAGCAGGTTTTCTTCTTCTCCCGCGCCGATACTATCTACGCTGGGACCAATGAAATTCAGCTGAATATCATGGCGGAGCGGGGGCTGGGTATGCCGAAGGAGCCGCGTGGGGTTTAGGTTTGTCCCCCTCACCCTAACCCTCTCCCTCCAGGGGAGAGGGGAAAAGAGGGCAAGACCTCTCCCACCAGGGGAGAGGGGAAAGAAAGCGAGGTCTCTCCCGTGCGGGGAGAGGGGAAAGAAAGCGTAGTCTCCCGCCAGGGAAGGGGGTAAAGAGATCAAGGTCTCTTCCGCCAGGGGAGTGTGGATAGAAGATGAAGGCTCTCCGCCAAAAGGCGAGAGGACGTTAAAGGGAACGTGGATTCCGGATAACCGCTACGCGGTTTTCGGAATAACGATGTTGAGGTTTGTCACTTCGGGGTTTCCGGGATGACGAATTTCTCATCTGTGTAATCTGTGAAATCTGTGGATAAGTATTAAGTGAAAGACGTCAAGAACAATCCGGAATACATTCCCGGCCACGGTCTGCTGCAGGGCAAGTCGGTGCTGATTACGGCTGCTGCCGGCGGCGGTATCGGTTTTGCCGCGGCCCAGCGCAGCCTGGAAGAGGGCGCCCGTGCGCTGGTGATTGCGGACATCCACGAGCGTCGCCTGGGCGAGGCGGTGGAGAAGCTGCAGGAAGCGCATCCCACGGTGTCGGTCGATGGCAAGCTGGCCAACGTTACCAGTGAAGATGACGTGCAGGCGCTGATCGAGCATGCCGAGACCTTTTGCAACGGCGTGGACGTGCTCATCAACAACGCCGGCCTGGGTGGCAGCAAGCTGGTGGTGGACATGACCGACGAGGAATGGTCGCGCGTGCTGGACGTGACCCTCACCGGCACCTTCCGCATGACCCGCGCCATGCTGAAGAAAATGCAGCCGCGCAAGGCCGGCGTGATCGTCAACAACGCCTCGGTGCTGGGCTGGCGGGCGCAGAAGGAACAGGCCCACTACGCCGCGGCCAAGGCCGGCGTGATGGCGCTGACCCGTTGCAGTGCCCTGGAAGCCGCCGACCATGGCGTGCGGATCAATGCCGTGTCGCCGTCCATAGCCTTCCACGACCACCTGAAGAAAACCGCCCCGGCCGAACTGCTGGAAAAGCTGGCCAGCCGCGAGGCCTTTGGTCGTGCAGCTGAAGTCTGGGAAGTGGCCAACGTGATGATGTTTCTGGCCTCCGACTATTCTTCTTATATGGTTGGCGAAGTAGTATCGGTATCTTCCCAGCATCCATGAGGGGATAGATGATGGAATGGCTGCCGACAACACCTGAGGCCTGGTTCGATTTCCTGGTCTATGCCTCGATTGGCATGTGCGCCTTTGTGTTTGTGGCGCTGTTCTATTTTCCGGCGGCCTACGGGCGCTATAACACCGGCAACAAGCTGTGGGGGCCGGGCATCAATCCACGGCTCGGCTGGTTCCTGACCGAGGTTGCTTCCTGCGTGCTGTTCGCGGTTATCTATTTCATGGGCGATTACGCTTTCGACATAGTGCCGCTCATCTTCCTGCTGATGTGGCAGTTCCACTATTTCCACCGCACCTTCATCTTCCCGTTCACGGTCAAGGTGCGGCCCGGCGCTACCACGCCGATCGGTATTCCGTTGATGGCCTTCTTCACCAATACGGTGATCTCCTTCCTCAACGCCAGCATCCTCACCTGGGCAACAATCAGCCGCGGCTATGACATCAGCTGGCTGACTGATCCGCGCTTCATCATTGGCGTGCTGGTGTTCGTGAGCGGCTACTACGTGAACAAGAAGGCGGACGCCATGCTTGCGGCCCTGCGCAAGCCGGGTGAGTCGGGCTACAAGATTCCGCGTGGCTGGCTGTACGAGAAGATCACCTGCCCGAATTACTTCGGCGAGCTGCTCACCTGGGTCGGCTGGTCGATTGCCACCTGGTCCGTGGCCGGCTGGATTTTCGTGCTGCTGACCGCCGCCAACCTGGTGCCGCGTGCGATTACCAACCATCGCTGGTACCACGAGAAATTCGACGACTACCCGAAAGACCGCAAGATTCTCATTCCCTACATTCTGTGAGTTCGCCATGACGACAACCTTCAACAACGCACAGGGCATCCTCGACGCCGTCGGCCAGGAACTGGGCACCAGTGACTGGCTGATGATGGAACAGAGCCGCATCAATCAGTTCGCGGATGCCACCGGTGACCACCAGTGGATTCATGTGGACGAGGACAAGGCTGCCAAGGGTCCGTTCGGCGCCTGCATTGCTCACGGTTATCTCACCCTGAGTTTGTGTTCGTATTTCCTGCCCAGCATCGTGCTGGTCGAGAACATGAAGATGGGCGTGAACTACGGCTGCAACAAGGTACGCTTCACCAATGCCGTGAAAGTCGGCGCCCGCATCCGCGGCAAGGGCACGCTGGTGGAAGCCGAGCAGACCAAGGACGGCGGCGTGCAAATGGTGGTGCGTGTGACCATCGAGATCAAGGGTGAAGAACGGCCCGCCTGCATCGCCGACACGATTTCGCGGTTTTATTTTTAGTTGATCCACAGATTACACAGATTGCACAGATTAAAAGAGGTTAAGTGAAAGGGCCTTTATAAATCTGTGTAATCTGTGAAATCTGTGGATAGATCAAGGATGTTTTCATGCAAGAAGCAGTAATTGTCGCAGTCGCCCGTACCGCCATCGGCAAGGCCTATCGCGGCGCTTTCAACGATACCGAAGCACCGGTGCTGGGCGGTCATGTCATCAAGGCGGTGGTGGAGCGCAGTGGTATTGATCCGGCCGATGTGGATGATGTCATTCTGGGCGCCGCCGCCCAGCAGGGTACCCAGGCCTATAACATCGCCCGTCTTTGCGGCTACACGGCTGGCCTGCCGAACACCGTGCCGGGTATGAGCCTGGACCGTCAGTGCTCCTCGGGCCTGATGAGTATTGCCATTGGTGCAAAGAACATCATGGTGGGTGAGCAGAACATCGTCGTGGCTGGTGGTCTGGAATCCATTTCGCTGGTGCAGACCAAGCACAAGAACACTTACAAGGCGGTATCCAAGGCGGTGGTGGCTTCCGAGCCGACGGCCTATATCCCGATGATCGAAACCGCCGAACTGGTGGGCGAGCGTTACGGCATCAGCCGTGAAGCGCAGGATGAATATTCCCTGCAGAGCCAGCAGCGTACGGCGGCGGCCCAGCAGGCCGGCAAGTTCGACGACGAAATCGTGCCGATCACGGTACAGCAACAGTTGTTCGACAAGGAAACGAAAGAGCCGGCCGGGCATAAGGAAGTGACCCTGAGCCAGGATGAGGGCAACCGCCCGGACACGACACTGGAAAGTCTGGCCAGCCTGAAGCCGGTCTGGAAAGACGGCCAGTTCGTGAAGGAAGGCAAGCACGTCACCGCCGGTAATGCTTCGCAGCTGTCCGACGGCGCTGCTGTGGTCATGGTCATGAGCCGGGCCGAGGCCGAAAAACGCGGCCTGCCGATTCTGGGTATTTATCGTGGTACGGCCGTGGCTGGCTGCCAGCCGGATGAAATGGGCATCGGCCCGGTATTCGCGGTGCCGAAGCTGCTGGACAAGCACGGACTCAAGGTCGACGACATCGGCCTGTGGGAACTGAACGAGGCTTTTGCGGTGCAGGTGCTGTACTGCCGCGACCAGCTCGGCATTCCCAACGAGAAGCTGAATGTGAACGGCGGCGCCATATCCATCGGTCATCCCTTCGGCATGAGCGGCGCCCGCATGGTCGGGCATGCGCTGATCGAAGGTCGCCGCCGTGGCGAAAAATATGCAGTGGTCACCATGTGTATTGGTGGCGGTATGGGGGCAGCAAGCTTGTTTGAGATTGCTGCCTAGGCACATACTCGGTTATCGGGGGCAGGAAACGCCGACCCTATAACGGCGCCCGCAGAATCAGGCCAGGGACAATGGCTGCCATGGTGGGTGAGAGAGGAGAGAAAAATGGTCGAGAACCAGGGCTTGGACGAAGAAAATCTAGATATCGAAACCAGGCAGCATGAAGCCGAGGGCTCGTTGCTGGCTGGCTGGCCCGCTATTTTGCTGACCGTGGCCATGCTGGCATCTGCGGTCTATGCATTTGCACCGCGGCCATTTCCCCCATTCTCACCCACCCAGCTCAAGGCCAGCGAGATGATGGCCAATGGTCTGGCGCATCAGGGGTCGCGCTATATCGCTGTGGGTGAACTGGGCATGATCAAGTATGCCGAGGATGCCAACGGTCCCTGGCGTGATGCCAAAGTGGAACCGCAACGTGGCGCCACCCTGACCAAGGTGAAGTTCGTCGGTGACGATGTGGCGCTGGCAGTGGGGCACAGCGGCTGGCTGCTGCGCAGCGAAGACGGCGGCAAGACCTGGAGCGAGTTGCGCTACAACGAGCAGAGCGCTGATCCGCTGCTGGGTGTTTCCGGCCCGTTCAAGGGCAAGGCCAGCGGCAAGCTGTTCGTCTACGGTGCTTTTGGTCAATACCTGGTTTCTACCGACGGTGGCCGCAACTGGCGGGCCGAGACGCTTTCCGTGCAGGAAGATGGAACCGCGCAGAACAGTGATGCCGGTACCGACCTCAGTGCGATTTTTGGCGACGAATCCGAAGGCACGGCCAGCGAGACTGATTCCGAGGACTACGATCCCTTCGCTTCCTTTGAAGCCGGCAACGTCATGACGGACTACAGCACCCAGCATATCTACGACATTGCCGAGGCGGCGGACGGCTCTCTGTTTTTGGCGGGTGAGCGCGGCATGCTGCTGCGGTCCACGGATGGTGGAAAAACCTGGCAGGCATTCGAGGACATCTACAGCGGTTCTTTCTACGGCCTGTTGGCCGTAGGCGAGTCCGGCATGTTGGTCTATGGCATGCGGGGGCATGCCTACCTGACCGACGACATGGGGCAGACCTGGGCGCCAAGCAATATTCCGGTCGTGCAGGGGCTGTACTCGGCCGATATGAGTGGGCAAGGCAGCATTCTGATGGTGGGCGCCAGCAATACGGTGCTGGTCTCGCACGACCAGGGCAAGAGTTTCAAACAGGTTTCCAGGCGGGGTCCGGATGCCCTGGCATCGGTGATGTATCTGGGTGATGGGCGCTGGCTGATGGCTGGTGAGGGCGGCGTCGGCCGGGAAAGTGCGCTCAAAGCGGCTGACGAGTAGGGGGAAGGGAAATGACACTGACAGATCGTATCGTAGCCGTCATAGCGCATCGCCTTATCAGTCACCGCAAGGTGCTTGCGGTGTTCTTTGCCATCGTGACAATCGTGTTCAGCTGGAGCGCCAGCCGTATTCATCTTGACCCGGGTTTTCTCAAGCTGATTCCGATCAAGCATGAATACATGGTCACCATGATGGAGTACATGGATGACTTCTCGGGCGCCAACCGTATCCTGGTGAGCCTGCGCTGGAAAGGCGAGGGCGACATCTATAACCCCGAGTTCTTCAAGGCCTTTGAACAGGCCAGTCAGGACGTGTTCTTCATCGAGGGTATTGATCGCACCAAGGTCTCCTCGCTGTTCACGCCGGATACCATCTTTATTGAAGTCACGGAGGACGGTTTCCGTGGCGAGCCGGTGGTGCCCAAGAAGTATTCAGGCACCCCCGAGGAACTGAAACAGATACGCAGTAACGTCGAGAACTCCGGCCAGCTCGGCATCCTGGTGGCCAATAACCACAAGGCGGCGCTGATTCGCGCCGACCTGCAGTACTTTGACCGCAGCAAGGCGCGCCAGAAACAGCGGGTGGACTACTGGCATGTAAACCAGAAGCTGGAAGAAATCCGCGAGAAGTACGAAAACGAGAACATCGAGGTCAACATCATCGGCTTCGCCAAGTTGCTCGGTGATGTGATCTACGGATTGCTGGGCGTGTTCGCCTTCTTCGCCCTGGCTTTCGTGATTACCGTGGTACTGCTGTACCTGTACACACGCTCGCTGAAGATTACGCTGACCGCCCTGTTTGTGGCGTCGTTGCCGGTCCTGTGGCTGATCGGCGTGCTGCCCATGATCGGCTACGGCATCGACCCGATGTCGATCCTGGTGCCCTTCCTGATCTTCGCCATCGGCGTTTCGCATGCAGTGCAGATGACCAACGCCTGGCGCATGGAAAAAGCGCATGGGCTTGATTCGAAAGCCGCTGCCAGGAACGCCTTCATTCGCCAGTTCATTCCGGGCACGGTGGCGTTGCTGACCGAGGCATTGGGCTTCGGCGTGATCATGTTCATCCAGATTCCGATTGTGCAGGAACTGGGCATCACCGCCTGTCTGGGCGTGCTGATGATGATCATCACCAACAAGATGATCCTGCCCATCATTCTCAGTCACATGGAGCTCAAGGGCAGCAGCCTGGAGCATGCCACGGACGAGAACAGCCCCATGTACAAGCTGTGGGAATTCCCGGCCCGTTTCGCCGAGCCACGCAATGCGCTGTGGGTATTCGGCGTGGTTGCGCTGCTGATGGTGTTCGCTACCTGGCAGTCGCGTTATCTGGTCATCGGGGATTCCGACGTGGGTGCGCCGGAACTGCATCCGGATTCGCGCTACAACATCGACAGCCGCACGATAGCGGGTATGTACGACATCGGCGTGGACGTGCTCAGCGTGATTGTCGAAGCGCCCGATTTCCCGGGCGATTCCTGCCTGCAGTATCCGGTCATCAATCTGGTAGACCGTTTCGAAATGCATATGCGGGGTGTGGACGGTGTGCAGTCAGTGGTGAGTGTGGCCGGTGTCGGCCGACGCGTGATTGCAGCCTTCAACGAAGGGCATCCGCGCTGGCGCGCGCTGCCCAAATCCGAGGTGGCATTGACCACCGCCTCACCGGCTTTCGCACCTGCGCTGGGGCTGAACACCGAGAACTGCCGCGCCATTCAGGTGCTGGTCTTCACCAAGGACCATGAAGGCCCGACGATTGCCCATGTGCTGAACGAGGCCAAGGACTTCATTGCCGAAAACCCCGTGGATGGCGTGAACATCCGTCTGGCCAGTGGCAACGTCGGCGTGATGGGCGCCACCAACGAAGCGGTGGGCGCGGCCGAGGTGAAGATGCTGCTGTGCCTGTTTGGCGCCCTGATCCTGTTCTGCCTGATTTCCTTCCGCTCCTGGACCGCATTGCTGTGCGTGATGGTGCCGCTGATCGGCGTCACCGTGATGTGTAACGCCCTGATGGCCACGCTGAATATCGGCCTGAAGGTGGCGACCCTGCCGGTGATTGCCCTGGGTGTGGGCGTGGGTGTGGACTACGGTATTTACCTGTTCGAGCGTATCCAGCACTACATGCATGATCCGGCGGTGGAGTTCCGCGAGGCCTTCCGCCGCTCCATGCATGATACCGGCAGCCCGATCGTCTTTACCGCAGCGACCATGTCGGTGGGTGTGGCGACCTGGACCCTGTCGGCGCTGAAATATCAGGCGGATATGGGTCTGCTGCTGGCCTTCATGTTCCTGGTGAACATGTTCGGCGCCATCTGCCTGTTGCCGGCACTGGGTTCCTGGTTCTATCGCAACCGCAAGGGCACGGAAAAGGATATGTTCGGCGGCGAGCGCTGAAAAAAGTGATAACTCATTCAATACATTGAATTTAAAGGCAAAAACCTAGTCCTTCCGGACTCATCCAAATGAGGCAGGCGCCGCTTCCGGCGGCGCCTGTAAGGTTATGCCATCACACCGGCCTGACCGGTGATATTTATTGATGGCCTGCGGCCGTTAACACATTCAATACATCAAGAAGTGAGCAGAGGCGACATGGCGAAGGTTCTAGAAGGTATTCGCGTACTCGACCTGTCATGGGGCATTGCGGGCCCAATGACGACAATGATGATGGCCGATCACGGCGCAGACGTGATCAAGATCGAACCGCCCGGTGGCGACCCTTACCGGGGTCAGCTGGGTTACAAGGTCTGGCAGCGTGGCAAACGCAGCGCCATCCTCGACCTGAAGGATGCCGGCGACAAGGAGGACTTCCTGGCGCTGGTGAAGACGGCCGATGTGCTGGTTGAATCCTTTACGCCCGGCGTGACCGAACGCCTGGGCATCGATTTCGAGACCTGCAAGGCTATCAATCCACGTCTGATCTATTGCTCGATTACCGGCTATGGCCGCGGCACGCCTTATGAAAAGCGGCCTGCCTACGACGCCCTGGTCTCCGCCCGTACCGGCCTGTACTGGGAACAGCGCGGCTGGCCCGAAGGTGCCCTGAATCATATGGCGGGCAACTCCGATCCCTTTGCCGATTTTGAAGTTGACCCGAGCTGGAAGCAGGGTGCAGAGCGCGAAGGACCGTTGTTTACGGCCTCTTACTGGCCGAGCCTCGGCGCATTCTATTCCGCTTCGGTGGGCATCAATGCGGCGCTGGTGGCACGCCAGACCACGGGCCGTGGTCAGTGGGTGGAAACCTCCTTGATGCAGGGCGCCATGCAAGGTGGTGGCTGGGCCTGGATGCGCGCCGAAAAGGTCGACGTTCCCGGCTTCGATTCCTGGATTCTGACCAGCAAGTCGCCCAAGGGTCATTACCAGTGCTCCGACGGCAAGTGGATTCATAACTGGGTGCCGAACCCGCGTTTCATCATTCAGGCATCGAAGGATGCAAACCTGAATGCCACGCCGGACCTCAAGTCCAAGGATGACCCCGACCGTTTTGGCACCGGTCCCGAAGAGCTGTTCGTGCTGACTGAATATCAGCCGCAGCTGATGGAGTGCGTACGGAAATTCCCGGCCCAGCAATGGGTGGACGCAGCGGCCAAGACGGGCATGACCATGCAGGCCATTCGCTCGACGGAAGAGTCGCTGGCTGACCCGCTGTTCCTCAAGGACGGCTGCGTCGCCGAGGTTCAAGACCCCGAGCTGGGTACGATTCGCCAGCTGGGTCAGGTGTACAAGATGAGCGCCTGCCCGAGTGAAATCGGCGCGCCGCCGGTAGCCCCGGGTGAAAACACCGAAGAGATTCGTGCCGAGGCGCAGGCGGCCAAATCAGCCGCAGCGCCCGAGGCGGGCACGGGTCAGATGAAGAAGCCGCTTGAAGGTGTGAAGGTGCTGGATCTGGGCATGGCCATTGCCGGTCCGTTCGGCTGCCAGATCCTGTCCGACCTGGGCGCCGAAGTCATCAAGATCAACGGTCTTTACGACATGTTCTGGCATCAGGTGCATATCGCCTATATGTCGAACCGCGGCAAGAAATCCCTGACCCTGAACGTCAAGGATCCGCGCTCGATGAAGATCCTGCTGGATCTGGTCAAGGACGCCGATGTCGTGCATCACAACATGCGTTACGACGCAGCCAGGCGCCTGAAGATCGATTACGAGAGCCTCAAGGCAATCAACCCGACACTGATCTACTGCCACACCCGCGGTTTCGAAACCGGCGAGCGCGAATCGCTGCCGGGCAACGACCAGACCGGCGCCTGCCTGACCGGCGTGCAGTGGGAAGATGGCGGCATGTACCGCGGTGGCAAGCCAATGTGGAGCCTGACCTCCATGGGCGACACCGGCAACGGCTTTTTGTCAGCAGTGGCCGTGATGCAGGCGCTGTATCACCGCGACAAGACCGGTGAAGGCCAGTTCGTGGATACCTCCATTGTGAATGCCGGCCTGCTCAACACCTCCTACGCCGTGGCTAGACCGGACGGCAGCGGTTTCGACCGTCCCAAACTGGACGGTGAGCAGCTCGGTTTCGACGCCGGGCATCGCCTCTATGAAACCGCCGAAGGCTGGATCTGTGTGGTCTGCGCGTCGGATGACCATGTGCGTGCGCTGGCCTCCACCGCGGGTGTGGATGTGGACCTGACCGACGATGCCGCACTGGCGGCCGCTCTGACCGAAGCTTTCAAGAGCAAGTCGGCTGATGACTGGTTCGCTGCGCTGGATGCCGCCGGTGTGCCGGTGGAAATCGTGACTTCCGAGTTTGGTCGCCAGATACATGACAACAAGCTGTTCCAGGAACGTGGCTGGGTGGTGTCCTACCAGCATCCGCATGTGGGCAAGCTGGATCAGGTCGGTATGAACTTCGACTTGTCGGAAACACCGGGTGCGCCGGGTGAGCGGCCACTGATTGTGGGCGAGCATACCAAGGAAATCCTGGCCTCAATGGGCTACAGCGAAGAGCAGATGGACGAAATGGAAGAGCAGTTCGCTATCGGTTATCCCGGCATGCCGCGCTTCCCCAACATGCCGCAGCAATAGCCTGAATAATTAATGAGGTCGGAAATGCGGCCAGTCTCCGGTCTGGTCCAAAGAGGAATTAGGCGTAACAGAAGTGAATATCTCAACCTTTCTTGTTTTGGCGGGCCGCATTTGCCTGTCGAGATACCCCATCGATTATCTGGACAGCTTCGAATCATGAACGAAACAGCTAAAGAACCTACGCAGCTGGCGCCTATCCTTACGCTGGAGTCCAAGTTCTTCTGGGATGCCGCTACCAAGGAACAGTTTGTCTGCGAGAAATGCAGTGACTGTGGCCAGTTCCGTTTCCCGCCGCGGCCGATGTGCCCGCATTGCCACAGTGTGAAGCGCGACATCGTTGAGCTGAGCGGCAAGGGCAAGGTGTTGAGCTGGATCAAGCCGGTGCACCCCAAGCCGATCGGTTTCGATGAACCGCCGACTGTAGGCGTGATTGAAACCGACGAGGGCTTCCGCATCGTGTCGAACATCATCGACATTGCCTATGAGGACATTACTTTCGAAATGCCGGTAGAAGTGGCGTTTGCGCCGACCGTCAAGAACAAGAAAGTGCCGGTATTCCGGCCGCTCTCCAACGAAAACGATTCCCTCTCCCCTGTTGGGGGAGAGGGCTAGGGTGAGGGGGTGCCTCAGGTTGGCCCCTCACCCCGACCCTCTCCCCAACGGGGAGAGGGGGACTGCAGCATTTAGAGTGTAAGTATGAGCAGACAATTTAAAGAAGCCGCCATCGCCGGTATCGGCCAGACCGAGTTCTCCAAGTCCTCCGGACGCAGCGAGCAACAGCTGGCGGCCGAGTGTTCGCTGGCCGCCTGTCAGGATGCCGGGGTTGATCCCAAAGACATCGACGGCATGATCACCTTCACGCTGGACAACACTGATGACATTCATCTGGCGCGTTGTCTGGGTGTGGAAAACCTGGCCTATACCACGCGTATTCCGGGTGGCGGCGCCGCCGCGGTGGCGACCATTTACCAGGCCATGGCCATGGTCAATGCCGGACTCTGCGAGAACGTGCTGATCTGGCGCGCCATGAACGAACGCTCGCAGTATCGTTTCGGCCAGCCGATCAGCATGGAAAGCGCCTTCGCGCCGGGTAGCGGTACCGGTTCATTGTCATGGTGCATGCCGTTCGGCGCGCAGACGCCCGCGAGTTGGGAGTCGCTCAATGCGCAACGCTATATGCAGAAGTACGGCGTAACCAACGAAGACTTCGGCTATGTGTCGGTGCAGCAACGCAAGTATGCATCGACCAACCCGAATGCCTGGTTCTACGAAAAACCGATTACGCTGGAAGATCACCAGAACTCGAAGTGGATCATCGAACCTGTATTGCGCATGTTCGACTGCTGCCAGGAATCTGATGGTGGTGTGGCATTGCTGATCACCAGCCTGGAACGGGCCCGTGATCTGAAGCAGCCGCCCGTGCATATCGTCGGCGCCTGCCAGTCGATTCCGAACGAAGTGGAAGTGATCTCGAATTACTACCATGGTGGTGACCTGGCTGATATGCCCGAGGCCTATGCCACTGCCAAGCGCCTGTGGGCGCAGACTGGCATGAAGCCGGCGGATATGGATGTGGCCATGCTTTATGACGCATTTACCCCGCAGATCTTTAAGCAGCTTGAAGCCTTTGGCTTCGTGAAGCCCGGTGAGGCCAGCGATTTCGTCAAGGACGGCCAGATCGATATAGACGGCCAGATACCGGTGAACACCAACGGCGGCTTGATTGCCGAGGCCTACATCCACGGCATGAACAGCGTCACCGAGATGGTGCGCCAGGTACGGGGCACGGCGGCCAATCAGGTTGCCGACGTGCAACACGCGCTGATCTCCTCCGGCATGGCCGGCGCCGTACTCGCCCGCGGCTGATGAGTTTTCATGTCGAGCACCGAAATCAAAAAGGGGTCCGACAAAAAGGGGTCGGAGTCATTTTTCGCTGAAGAAAATGACTCCGACCCCTTTTTGGAAGCCGCCATGGTGTCGCAGAGTGAGCGGCGCTATGCGGTGAACTTCGGTATCGAAGGCGATGCGGCTGCCGGCATAGCGCTGGATGTATTCTGGCAGCAGGGCCGGGTTCATCCGCAGGTATTCTTCTGCGTGCCCGGCGGTGGTATGAACCGCAAGTTCTTCGACCTGGGTGGTGAACAACATCCGCAGTTCAGCTTTGCCCGCCAGATGGCGGCCCGTGGTTATGTGTCCGTGCTGGTGGACCCGCCGGCCATCGGCGGCAGCGACCGGCCCGAGGATGGTTTTGCACTCACGGCGGAGCGTATTGCCGACATCCTGGGGCAGGCATGTCGCCGCGTGGTTGAAGATTTGCAGCAAGGCCTGGTAGACGAGAACCTGGCGGCCATGCCGGGGCTGGTCACTATCGGGTTGGGGCATTCCATGGGCTCATTGCTCACGGTCATGCAGCAACACCGGCATCATCAGCATGTGGCGCTGGTGTTGATGGGTTTTGGTACCCGTGGCCTGCCGCAGTTCCTGCCGAAGAAGGCGCAGGCGCTACTGGATGACCAGGCCGCCTTGCGGGCCGCGCTGCCGGATATAGCCAGGCAGGCCTTTGCCTCCTCCTATCCGGTATTACCTTCGGACGGCGGTGAGGTGGGGCTATTCGGCAGCACCCATGCCGACCCGGTGGCAGTGAAGGCCTTGAAAGCGGCCAATGACGTATTGCTGGCCGTGCCGGCCACCATGGCGATGCTGCCGGGCAATGTGGCGCCGGAGTGCGCGGCGCTGGACGTGCCGGTGTATCTGGCCATAGGTGAAAAGGACATGGTGGGCAAACCGGAAAAGGTACCGCCGGCTTTCAGCAGCAGTCCCGATGTGCGTCTGCAGGTGCTGGAAAAAACCGGCCACAGCCATTTTCTTTTTCCCGCCCGCGAGCAATTATTTGATGCCCTGGCCGAGTGGGTCGGGCAATTGAACTGAAGTATGGAGTTTGAGAGATGAGCAAAGTCGCATTGAAAGCTGGCGCCCGTTTGAAGAGTGCCGTGTCAGACGTTCAGGTCATGGCGATCAAGATTCCTGCCGGTGAATACGAAATCACCTGTGGTGGCGTACCGATGGTCGGCGCCAGCGACGAAGCGCCTGCAGGCGCCAGCATGGATGCCGGCGACAGCGGCGAAACCCTGATGGGTAAGCGCTATGTCGACGAGGGCGAAACGGTCGAATTCCTCTGCACCAAGGCCGGCGCCGGCTCACTGGCGCTGGATGGCAAGCCCCTCGACGTGAAGCAGGCCAAGCAGCTGCCTTCTTCTGACTGAATTGTCAGTGGCGTGAGATGTGAATCGGTAGACGTGAGACGTACGCGTCGTTGTGACTGAATCTGTGTCCATCTGTGTAATCTGTGGATAGATAAAGAGATCTGATACGTGAACATAGCAATGCTCCTCGATATGGCGGCGGAAGCCTTCGGCGACCGCACCGCCGTGGTATGTGGCGACCAGCGCCTGACGTTTGCCGAGCTGCGTGAAAAAGCACAACGCGCGGCCAAGTTGTTCCAGGACGGCGGCGCCGAATATGTGGCGCTGCTGGATACCAATGGTCCGGTGCTGCCGGTGGCCATTTTCGGTGCGGCCTATGCCGGTGTGCCCTATGTCCCGCTGAACTATCGCCTGACCCGTGGTGAGATCAACGAGCTGGTGCAGCGCGTAAAGCCCTGCCAGCTGATCGTCGGTGATCAGTTCCGTGCGCAGGTGGATGACGACGAGCAGGTCAACATGATCGCTACCCAAGACGTGCTGGGTCTGAGCGGCGAGGTCGAGGAAATCGACGGCGCCATGGTCGATCCGGAATCGGTGGCCGTGCAGTTGTTCACCAGCGGTACCACCGGTAAGCCCAAGGCGGCGCTGCTTCGGCACGAGAATCTGGTGTCCTACATTATCGGCACGGTGGAGTTCGGTTCGGCCGAGGAAACTGACGGGGTGCTGGTCACGGTGCCGCCGTATCATGTGGCCGGCATTGCGGCCGTGCTCAGTTCCACTTACGCCTGCCGGCGCATGGTGCAGATCGAGAGTTTTGATCCCAAACTGTGGCTGGACACCTGCCGCAACGAGCAAACGACCAGCGGCTTCCTGGTGCCGACCATGATCGGCCGCATCGTGGAATATCTGGATGCCCAGTGCGAAGAGCTAAATGCACCCAGCCTGAAGGCCATTGCCTACGGTGGCGGCAAGATGCCGCTGGCGACCATTCAGCGCGCCATGCAGCTGTTCCCGAATGTGGATTTCACCAACGCCTATGGCCTGACCGAAACCAGTTCCACTATTGTGGTGCTGACGCCGGACGATCATCGTACCGCCGCCAACAGCGATGACCCCGCGGTGCAACGGCGTCTGGGTTCGGCCGGGCAGCCCACCGGTGCAGTGGAAATCGAAATCCGTGACGACAACGGCCAGGCGGTTGGCGCGAATGAAGTCGGCATGATCTATGTGCGTGGTGGCCAGGTGGCCGGCGAGTACAAGGAGCAGGGCAGTCAGCTCGATGCCGACGGCTGGTTCTGCACCAAGGATCTGGGCTTTTTTGATGACGGCGGTTACCTGTTCATTGATGGCCGTGCCGACGATGTGATTGTGCGCGGCGCCGAAAACATTTCGCCCGGCGAAGTGGAAGATGTGCTGCGCGAGCATCCGGCCGTGGCCGATGTGGCCGTGGCCGCCATGCCCGACGAAGAATGGGGCGAAGCAGTTGCCGCGGCCGTGGTATTGAAAGACGGTGCGACCGCAGACGAAGCCGAGCTGCAGGCCCTGGTACGCGAACGGCTGCGTTCTTCCCGTGTGCCGCAGACCATCCTGTTCAAGGACGAATTGCCTTACAACGACATGGGCAAGGTTCTGCGGCGTGTGATTCGGCAGGAATTTGCCGCCTTGGTCCAGGCCTGAAGCAGGAGGATGTGATGGGTATAACGATAGATCATGAAATCGAGATTGATGCCGCGGCCGAAACGGTCTGGGAGGTCATTTCGGATGTGGCGACCTACCCGGAATGGAACCCCTTTGTGCTGAGCTGTCAGACCTCGCTCAAGCCTGGCGCGCCTATCAATATGAAGGTCAGGCTGGGCAAGGGCACCCAGACGGCCAATGAAATCCTGGATGAAGTGACGCCGGGCCGGGGTTTTTCCTACCGTATGAAACCCCCGCCCCTGGGCGCCTTACGCAGTTACCGCTCGCATGACATCGAGCCCACCGACCTGCGCCGCTGTGTGTATCGTTCCCACTTCGAATTGACGGGCTGGCTGTCACCGCTGGTCGCCGCCCTCATGGGTTCCAAGCTGCAGGCCGGCTTCGACGGTATGTCAAAGGGCATCAAGACGCGGGCTGAATCCCTGGCCCGTTCCAAGCGAGCCGCCTGACTTTGAAACGTCATTTCGACTGAGCGAGTCCTGGATGCCATCTCGTGCGAACCCATTCGGCAAGCTCAGGGCAGACTGCATGAGTGGGGCGATCCCGCATTCTGAGATCTCTCCGGGCGCTCATTCCGTTCGCCCGCTCGGGATGACCGCCGATTACGCACGGCAGCTTCTTGATTCGCTTGGCGACGCTCAAACTCCATTGCCCGAGGCTGAATTTCTGCACCCGGCAGTTACCTGGGCACGCAGCGGCCTGATGTCCCTCACCGGCCGCAGCCGGGCGGAAATGTGCCCGGCACCGATAGCTGCCTGCGCCGACGGTGCCCTGCTGGCGCTGCAGTCACTGGCGCCGCATAACCCTGAACTTGCGTGTCTGCATGGCTCGCGGTTGCTCAGCGAGCGAGCCGCCTTCATGCGCCTGAGCCGTCAGGGACGGATTGCAGCCGGCGGCAGTTGCCGCCTGCTGGATACGGCCGATGGGCAAGTCGCTGTCAATCTGGCGCGCGATGAGGATTGGGCCATGCTGCCTGCCTGGCTGGAAAGCGAAACCCTGAGTGGCGAGGCCGGTGAGTGGGAGGCTCTGGCCAAAGTGCTGGCCACACGGCAGACACAGGAGACAGTGGAACGCGCCCGGCAACTGGGTTTGCCGGTAGCGGCTTCGCAATGGCCGCAGTCTGGTGGGCAATGGTTCAGCATCACAATGCGGGGCATACCGCGCATTCGCCGTGCGGTCCCGTTAGTACTGGACCTTTCAACACTCTGGGCCGGGCCGTTGTGCGGGCATCTGCTGCAGATGCTGGGCGCCAGGGTGATCAAGGTCGAATCCGCCAGCCGGCCGGATGCTGCGCGGCGTGGCAATGAAGATTTTTTTGATCTGCTTAACGCCGGCAAGACCGCTGTCAGCCTGGATCTGGAAACTGAAACCGGCCGAGCCCAGTTGCTACAACTGATCAGGCAGGCCGATATCGTCATCGAATCTGCGCGGCCACGCGGGTTGCAGCAGATGGGCATCGTGGCCGAGGACCTGGTGCGTGAGTGTGCCGGACTGACCTGGATCAGCATAACCGGCTATGGCCGGGATGAAGATGCCGGCCTGCAGGTCGCCTTTGGCGACGATGCGGGCGTGGCGGCCGGGCTGTCGGCGTTAATGTTGGAAGTCACCGGCGAAGCGATGTTCGTGGGCGATGCCATCGCCGATCCTCTGACCGGCCTGCACGCCGCGCTGGCCGCCTGGCACAGCTTTACCCACGGCGGCGGTCGCCTGATATCGGTCCCCCTGCGTGACGTGGCTATGCATTGCGCCAGTTTCGACTTGCCCGATTCGCGGCAGGCCTTGAAGCAGCGGCATGCGGACTGGACTCAATGCATTCAGCCCGATGATATACAGCCGCCTGTACGCCGCGTCGCAACGGCGCAGGCAGAGCCCTTTGGGGCAGATACCCAAAACATTCTGACCGAATTCGGTCTGCTTGACGCATAAGGAAAAAGCATGAACTGGTACACAGGAGATACCACTTTCGACACCGTGCTGACGATCGGCCTGGCCTTTGCCGCCTTCACGATCATTGCCGGCGCCTTCGCCCAGAGTCCCTATGGGCGCTTTGCTTCGGACCAGTACGGCATCAACCTGAATCCCAAACTGGGTTGGTGGTTGATGGAGATACCGGCCACGGCGGTCTTCCTCTGGTTTTTCCTTAACAGCAATTCCGAGGCCTGGACAGTCACCACGCTGCTACTGGCCGGTATCTGGATGCTGCACTATGGCAACCGCGGCTGGTTCTTCCCGCTGTCTATCCGCGTGGCCAAGGGCACCAAGAGCAGTTTCAGTGTGCTGGTCATGTCGCTGGGCATGTTCGTGACCGCCATCCATGCCTACCTGAACGCCACCTGGTTCACCCAACTGGGTACGCATCTCACCTCGGATTGGTTGAGTGATCCGCGCTTCATTCTTGGCATCGCCGTTTATGCTCTGGGTTTCTTCATTATCGTCACCTCCGAATCGGTGGTGAGGAACTTGCGTGACCCGAACCCCAAGCCCGGTGATTCGCAGTACAAGATTCCCTACGGCTACGCCTACCGCTTCGTCTCCAGTCCGCAGTACCTGGGCGAGCTGACCGCCTGGCTGGGTTTCAGCATCTTTACCTGGGGACTGCCTGGTGTGATGATTTTCCTCATCTCGGCCGGCAATCTGGTGCCGCGCGCCTTCGCCACCCACAAGTGGTATCAGGAAAAATTTCCTGACTATCCAAAAAACCGCAAAGCATTGATTCCTTTTATTATTTAACTTATGTCGATGGAACAATATACCGATCAGGACAAGCTGGACTGTGTGAAAAAGTCTCCCGCGGCCGTGGCCGCGCACGACAAGAACCGCTGGCTGAACCTGTTTGCCAGCGACGGGCTGGTGAACGATCCGGTAGGTTCAAAACCGCATATCGGGCGTGGCGCCATTGACCGTTTCTACGACACCTTCATCGCACCCAACGATATTCATTTCGATGTCGAGCACGATGTGGTCTGCGGTAACACGGTCGTGCGGGATCTGGTGATTGAAACCACCATGTCCAATGGCTTGCGCGTGGATGTGCCGACCTTCATCCGTTACGAGTTGATCGAGGAGGGCGGTGCACTCAAGGTGCATCGGCTCTATGCGCACTGGGAACTGCTGCCCATGGTGATGCAAACCATGAAGACGGGCATGAAGGGGCTGGTCGCCTATAACAAGCTCAGCATTCACATGATTCGCTGCCAGGGCATGGGGGGCGTGTTCGGGTTCATGCGCGGCTTTGGCGGGGTGGGCAAGGCCGGCAAGGCCATCGCTGAGGAATTCCTGGGTGCGCTGAGCGCCGGTAATGCACGCCATGCCGCTACGTTATTGGCCGACGATGCCAGCCTGGAAATCCCCGGTTTCAGTACCATGGACGCGAGCCTGTTTGCCGAGGAACTCAAGGGCCTGAAATGGCAGAAGATGATTGCGGCCGGCCGCACGGTAACCGCTGCGGTCTTTCAGGGTGAAAAGCGTGGCCTGGCACTGTTTATATTCAATAATAAGCGGCAGGTATCACGCGTCAGGTTCTACTTCTGAATTCAGTACCCCCACAGCAGCTGCTGATTCGCAATGCCGAGGTCAATGGTGTTGTTACGGATGTCGTGATCCGGCTGGGTCGTATCGCGTCCATAGGTGCTGCGCAACCGGTTATGCAGGGCACGGAAGTCATAGAGGCCAACGGTGGCGTATTGCTGCCAGGTCTGCACGATCATCATCTGCATCTGGCGTCACTGGCGGTGTCGCGGGAATCGCTGGCCTGCGGTCCGGAAGCCTGTGCGGACGGGCCGGCACTGGCCCGGGCCCTCAAGCGCCAGGCCCAGACCCGGCCCGGCGCCTGGATTCGCGGCATCGGTTATCACGAATCCGTAGCCGGCAATATCGACGCCGCCTGGCTGGATCGCCAGCTGCCCGACACGCCAGTGCGCATACAGCACCGCGGTGGCCGCCTCTGGGTGTTCAACTCGGCCGCCATGGAGCGTCTCGAAATTGCTGCCGCTGACCCGCTGGAGAAAGTGGATGGCCAACACACCGGCCGTCTGTATGAGGGTGATGCCTGGCTGCGTAAACGCATGTCCTCGCTGCGCGAATCCAGGCGGCCTGAACTGGCCGCGGTCAGCAGGATGCTGGCGGGTTTTGGCATCACCGCACTGACCGACACCACGCCGCAGAACGGCCTTGAGGATTTGCAATGGTTCCAGGCTGAAAAGGAGCAGGGCGCGTTGTTGCAGGACATACGTCTCATGGGCAATGCAAGCCTGGATGGGGTGCGTTCCATGCTGCCGGGTGTGACGGTGGGCGAGCATAAATTCCACCTGCTGGAATCCGACCTGCCCGATCTGGACGCCGTGGCCGAGTCCATACGTCAAAGCCACGCGGTGAGTCGTAACGTGGCCTTTCATTGCGTCACCCGGGCTGAGCTGGTGTTTGCCCTGGCGGCTATCCGTGAGGCAGGCTCACGGCCGGGCGATCGTATTGAGCATGCCTCGGTAACGCCGCCGGAACTGATGCAGGATATTGCTACGCTGGGCCTCACGGTGGTGACCCAGCCAGTTTTTGTGCAACAGCGCGGTGACCAGTATCTGCAGGATGTGGCAGCGGAAGATCAGCCCTGGCTGTATCGCCTGCAGGGCTTTCTGGAAGCCGGCGTGGCCCTGGCCGGCAGTTCGGATGCGCCGTTTGGCGATTCCAATCCCTGGAAGGCAATGCAGGCGGCGGTTGAGCGTAGTACGGCTTCAGGTCAGGCATTGGGCGTTGAAGAAGCCCTTGGCCCCGAGCAGGCGCTGGCGCTATATACCGGCCCCCTGTCTGCACCTGGGCAACCGGTAACTGCCCTGGTCGAGGGCATGAGCGCTGATCTTTGCCTGCTTGGCTGCGGCTGGGCCGAGGCGAGGCGTAAACTGGCGACGGTGGAGGTGCAATTGACCCTCATGCGCGGACAGGTGGTATTCCCCTGAATATCCCCGTATTCCGCCTTTAGTCCATGTGGGTGAAGCCGCCTGGATGGCGTTTTGTGAAGCTAGAGCCCTACAAATCAAAGAGCGAAGCATGTGCCTGTATCCGCACGGCTTCATCGGGTGCGGAATGGCAGGTATTTCTGAGCAAAAACGCTGCGAGATCGACGGGACGGTGTTCAATCCGTTTTCGCCGGATTTCGTGCGTGAGCCGCATGCAACCTGGCTGAAACTGGTCAGCGAATACCCGATTGCCTGGCATCGCGAACTCAACATGTGGGTCGTGAGCAGCCATGAGTTATGCGGTGATCTGCTCAAGAGCCATGATTTCTCGCCCAATTACCGGCTCTGGGAGCATGCGCTGCCCGAGAAGCTCGAGGCCGAAAAGCTGGATTTCGACCGCATGACTGATCATTCGCTGTTCATGGTGACGCAGAAGGAGCATCTGCGGCTGCGCAAGCTGACCATGCCGGCCTTTTCCAAGCCGGTCATGTCGCAGATCGACGCCACCATTCGTGATCTCATCGTCGAGCGTTTCGACGAAATCGGTTCGCCGGAAGCATTCGACGTCTACACCGAAATTGCTTCCAAACTGCCGGTGCGCTCTATCGCCCGCATGATTGGCGTGTCGGCGGAACACGAGGCCATGTTCCAGAAGTTTGCCAACTGTGTGGTACTGGCCGCCCGTATCAACCTGACCCCGGAGCAGCGCGAAACCGCCATGCGCGAGGGTCAGGAAGGTATTGATTACTTCCGTGAGCAGATTGCCCTTCGCCGGGCACTGGCGCATCCGGGCGAGGACTTTCTGGGCGCGCTGATCGCAGCCGAGGAAGACAACGACAGCCTCAGCGACTGGGACATTATTGCCCTGATTTCCTCGCTGATTACCGCGGGCAGCGATACGGCTATCGATCTGCACACTTACCTGATTAACGGGCTGCTCAGTCACCCGGATCAGTACAGTCTGCTCAAGCAGCAGCCGGAGCTGATGGAAAACGCCATCGTGGAACTGCTGCGTCACGGTTCCATGGGCAAGTTTCCGTTTTTCCGTTTTGCGGTCGATGACACCGAGTTTGGCGGGCAGCAGATCAGAAAGGGGCAGTCCGTGCTGGTGAATCTGAGCGCCGCCTGGCATGACCCGGCCAAATGGGAGAATCCACAGACACTGGATATCACCCGCGACCTGAACGGTAATCTCGTGTTTGGCGCAGGGCCGCATTTCTGCATCGGCACCTATCTGGTTCGTGCGCAGGCTCGTATCATGCTGGAGGAGTTCATGCGCCGGTTCCCCGATGCGGAACTTTCAGGGCAAGATGGTGATCTTGAGTATGACTACGCCCACCATAATGCGAGACGGATTACCCGCCTGCGGGTCAAGACCAACCTGGAACCGGTCCGCAAGGTGGCCTAGCGCCCTGACCACCGCATGAAAAAGTGGATTTGTGTGATATGCGGCTTCATTTACGATGAAGCCGAAGGGTTGCCGGAGCATGGTATTGCGCCCGGTACCCGCTTTGAAGATCTGGATGCAGACTGGGTATGTCCCGAATGCGGGTCACCCAAAGATGCTTTTGAGGAATACGAGGATTAATCTGATAAGCCCAAGGACTGGCGCATTTTTAGGCAGAGCGTTGTCCAAAAGGCTTACGCGATTAAAAACGGGTTTTTGGAGGAGATGATGAAAATACGTGTGATGACTGCGGCAGGGTTATTCGGCTTGTGTCTTTCCACGGCGCCGACCATAGCGAAGGTGCCAGCGGATGAAGCTGCCAAACTGGGTGGCGACAAACTGACCTGCATGGGTGCGGAGCGTGCCGGCACCGAGAGTGGTGTCGCCGAGTACACCGGCAAGTGGTACAAGAAATGGCCCGGTGTGAGTTCCGAGCATGGCTACGAGCCCGGCCCCTATGCCGACGAAAAGCCGCTATTCACCATCACCGCCGCCAATATGGCCGAGTATGCCGACAAGCTCACCGAAGGCCAGAAGGGTATGTTCAAGAAATACCCCGATACTTTCAGGATGAATGTCTATCCCAGCCATCGCGACTTCAAGTTTGCCGACTGGGTCTGCGGTATCGTCAAGAAGAATGCCCTGGAAGCCGAGATCGTCGATGAGGGCCTGGGCATTACCGGCACTTCCGGCGCGCATCCTTTCCCGATGCCCAAGACCGGCGCCGAAGCCATCTGGAACGTGATCAACCCGCACCGTGCCTGGACCGAGCGTGTGACCTACGACACCGCCGACGTGTACGAGAACGGCACCATCGCCTGGGGCAAGTCCGAGTTCAAGACTATGAACGACGGCAACCACCCGGACCCGAACAACCGCGGTTCCTATACCGACCCGGTCAACGCCTACTTCTTCGTGAAGACCCTGCTGCCGGCCCGTTCCAACGGTGAAGTGTCGGTGGGTTTCCAGCCCAACAACTTCGCCAAGGAAACCACCCAGGCCTGGCAGTATAACCCCGGCATCCGCCGTGTGCGCAAGGCGCCGGAAGTGGGCTTCGACTATCCGGTGCCGCCGGCCGGTCTGCGTACTGTGGACGATGACTACATCTTCAACGGTTCACCGGAACGCTACACCTGGAAGCTGGTGGGCAAGAAGGAAATCTACGTTCCCTACAACAACTTCAAGATCAATGATCCGGCCATCTCCTACGATGACCTGATCAAGCCCAACACCATCAACCCCGAATACATGCGTTACGAGCTGCATCGTGTCTGGGTGGTAGAAGGTTATCTGAAGGACGGCGTGCGCCACATCTACAAGAAGCGTCGCATCTATGCTGACGAAGACAACTGGCTGGCGCTGATCGCTGAAAGCTACGACCAGCAGGACGCCCTGTGGCGTGTAAACTGGGCGGCCTACTTCTACTCCCAGGAGTCCGGCACCTATCACCGTGGCGTGTCGCTGTATCACAACCTGACGTCCGGTGCCTATGAGGCCACCTATCTGGTCAATCAGGCCGGCGAAGACTGGTGGCGCATCAACACCCCGATGAAGAAACAGGAATTCAGCCCGCAGGCGGCTGCCCGCGCCGGGCAGTAACTGCTGCCCGCTCCAATGCAGGCCGGCCCTTCGGGGCCGGCTTTTTTTATGCCTTTTTCGGGTTTCGTCTGCTAGTCCAAATGGTTGAATCTCGCCAGCTGCAATATCCGTAGTATTCAGTCATTACTGAACAATCTCGGGAGACAAGAATGCCAACCGCATTTATCACCGGCGCTGCCGTCGGCCAGGGCAATATGCTCGCAAAGAAACTGGCCAACAAGGGCTATAAAGTGTTCGCCGGCGTCCTTCCAGGCGCGGAGACCGACCTGAAATCCAGTGACAACATCACCGTGGTGGAGCAGAACGTGGCGGAGTTCGACTCGGTGCGCGAGAGTGCGCGGGTGGTGAAGCAAGCCCTGGGCGATACGCCTCTGGATGTGGTGATGAATGTGGCGGGTGTGGCCAATATTGCGACTGGCACCATCGAGGGCATGAATCTCGAAGAGCTGGACCTGCTGTTCCGCATCAATACCTTTGGCCAGGCAGCGGTCTGCCAGGCCTTTCTGCCCATGGTTCGCGCGGCCGGCAAGCGCGGCAAGATTCTCAACTTCGGCTCCGGTGCCGTGGTGGCCAATCCGCCGGTGGCCGGCAGTTACAACATGAGCAAGCACGCCGTGCATGGCCTGACCATGACCCTGCGCCTGGAACTGGCGCCCTGGGGCACCCAGGTCACCTCCATCTGGCCGGGAGCCGTATTCACCGGCATGACCGAGGGTGCCCGCGAAGCCACCGAAAAGAACTGGGTCAAGCAGCCGCAGGCGGTGCAGGATGCCTATGCGCCGTACCTGAAGGAAGGCATCTGCGAACGCCTGCCGGACACCATCGAAAAGCTGGGTAACACGCCGGACTATGTCACCGACGAAGTGATCAAGCTGCTGGACAAGGCCAGACTCAAGCCCTTCTATCTCATCGGCAAGAAAGACGCCGCGCCGCTGGGCCCCATGGCCAAATGGCTGCCAAATTCCGTCTTTGAGGCCATTATTCGCAAGAGCTACAACATCCCGGCCGCATCATGAGTGCACTGGCCAGGGAAGCCTCCGGAGGCAACATGAGCGAAGTAGAAACCGTTTTCCAGCGTCTGCAGGCCAATGTGCCGAATCTGGCCGTGTCCTCGGTTGAAGACCGCTGCGTCCGCATCCAGAAACTGCTGGATGTGACGCTGAAGTACCGCCAGGAAATCCGCGAGGCTATTCGCGCCGAACTCAGTCCCTCGGACGTGGACGTCGATGGTCAGCTGCTGATGGTGAAGGCGGAAGCCGAGTTTGCCCTCAAGAACCTCAAGCACTGGGTAAAAGACAAGCCGGTGCCCAACAGCATCATGACCCTGGGCAAGAAGTGCTACATCCACTACGAAGCCAAGGGCATGGTGCTGGTGCTGGGCACCTGGAATGCCCCGATCGCTATTGGCCTGGTGCCGGCCATCGGCGCCATTGCCGCCGGCTGTGCCGTGGTGATCAAGCCGTCTGAACTGGCCCCGAAATCATCCGCACTGCTCAAGAAGATCGTGGATGAAGCCTGCGCCGATAACGAAGTGGCTGTGGTGGAAGGCGCCGCGGATGTGGCCCAGGGGTTACTGGCGCAGCCCTTCAACCATATCTTCTATATCGGCGGTCACGCGGTCGGCAAGCTGGTGGCCAAGGCCGCGGCCGAGCATTTCGCCTCCATTACCCTGGAAATGGGCGGCAAGAACCCGACCATCATCGACAAGAGTGCTGACCTGGACGATGCCGTTATCAAGACGGCCTGGGGCCGCATGTGTAACGGTGGACAGGCCTGTGTCTGCCCCGACTACGTGCTGGTGGATGCCGCCATTGTGGATGAGTTCACCGAGAAAATGAAAACCGCGCTGGACGAAATGTACAACGCGGATGGCAAGGGTCCGGAAAACGCGGATGAATTCGGCCGTATAGTGAACCCGCGCCACTGGGCCCGCATCAAGGGCCTGCTGGACGATGCCCTGGAGAAGGGCGCCGAGCTGGTTTATGGCGGCCAGACCAATGAGGCCGACTGCTACATCGCACCGACCATCATTCGTGGTGTGACCCATGACATGAAGATCTGCGGCGAGGAAATCTTCGGCCCCATCATGGTCATCATGCCGTACCAGACCCGTGAAGAGGCCATCGCCGAAATTCGCCGGCATCCCAAGCCGCTGTCTTCCTATATCTTCGCCAAGGACCGCGAGGCCATTGACTACTTCATTGCCCATACCACCTCGGGCAACATGGTGGTCAACCACAACGTGATCCAGTCCGGCACCAACCCGCACCTCAACTTCGGTGGCGTGAACGCCAGCGGCGTAGGACGCATCGGCGGCTTCTCCACCTTTGCCGAATGCTCCAACGCCCGTTCAGTGGTGGAAGAAGGCCCGGCTCTGATGGATCCCAGAATGTTCATGCCGCCTTACGGTGAAAAATACCGCAAGATGGTCGATGACATGCTGAGCAAACCCGTCAACATTCCGAACGGCGTCATCAAGACCCTGGACGGCATCGTGAAACTCAAGGGACTGTTCTCGCGTTAGCGTGTGAGCGTCATCCCCGCGAAGGCGGAAATCCACGTTGAATAATAATAAAGGCGGACTCCGGTCCGCCTTTTCTTTTACAAATCATGTCTGGAAATCCCGGCATCACCCGCTATATTTCAGATAATCCCCATTGCATACAGCTATACGAATAACCGGCACTTAAAGTCACAACCACAGCCCACTGCCACACCCGCTGTGGTTAACGAACATGGGTGCGGCACAGCAAGGAGAATCATCATGAAAAGACTCATAGGACCTCTCACCTGGGCGTACGCCATCCTCGTCGGCGGCGTTCTGCTGATTACCCCGGAGGGCGTAATCCCCGTCGTTTACCAGATCCTGGGTGTCGCTGGCATCGGACTGGGAGCGGCCGGCTTCGCACTCAACAAGGGCCAGCTCTCCGCCGAGCATTCGCCTACCCACTAAGCATCGCTGATGATCCTGTGCCCTCTCCCCGGCGGGAGGGGGTTTGGAGATCCGTGGTGGAGGTGGAAATTCGGTCCCGGAGCGTTATAGTGGGCCGACTGAAAACAAATAACAGAGGAAAGCCCATGTCGCATTTGCCATTTCTATTAGTGTCCCTTTTGTCGGGATGACTTCCGTGAAAATCAATGAGTTACGCCGAAAGGCGGGGTGTTATACCCCATATTTGTCCTTTTTAATTACCCCAATACTGGGGTCGAATTAGCGTTAGGTTGCATAAAGAATGAATGCAGTGGCATTTATAAAAGCACTATGGCCGCTTTGGGCGACAGAGCTTGTATTAAGCGGTCTGTATCATGCTTTTGGGCCAGAAGAAGTAACAACACTAAGCACTATCTCAATGGTTATATCTTCCGTATTGTTACCTTTTATCGCTGGGTTCTTTATTGTGAGCTACGGTGGCGGCATTGGCCTTTCTATCTTAGGTGGTATTTCAATTTCAGCAGCAACCATTTTGGTTGTTGTTATTAGTTATCTCATTATCTCAGCTGGCTTTACGGCATTTTTTGGTTTTATTCTCGCAACATTAATGTTTTCTGTTGCTCCGCAAGCCTTCTTTGGCGCCATGGGTGGTTTGGTAGGAAGAAAGGTCTATGCAAAAGCAACCTAACAATTCGTTCAAGTCGCCCTACGGGCTGGGACGTCGTGCTTCGCACGCCGCCCCTTAACTCAGGCGTTATATGTCCACCAAGTAATCATGAGTGATACTCCCGATACCGACCCTTTAGAAGAATGGAACCGCATTAATAAAGAAAATGCGGAGCAAGGGTTCGCCTCAGCTCTATATAGCAGCCTTACCCATACCAGCCCGATTATCGACCGCTTCTCCTTATGGTTATTAGCTGGGTCAGGCGCCTCAGGTGCTTTGCTTATCGCTCAAATCGAAAATGTGCTGCCATACCTAACGGCCAAGGGCTTTAAGGTCTGTATGTTTTTCTTAATCGTCTCTGCAATTCTGGGCTTTCTAGCCAAATACAAGGCGCTACGTTGCCAAATCCAGGTTGAAATGCAGTCAAAGTTACTTGAGCTGCTCGCTCCAATATTCGCTGAGCACGAGCAAGCTGAGGAGCAAATCCAACAATATGCAGAGCAACGAGGTATGGAGCTCGATACTGAATTGAGTTTCGGAAAGGTAGTAGAAGAATTTTCTAAACCATTTCCCAGGTGGGTAAAGTGGCTAATTAAAAGGCAGGTTTCAAAAAACAAAGGTGGTAGGCAAGCCGGGCATCACATAGCAATTAAGGCTTACGTTGGCCAGCTTCGTTTCACCTTCTGGCAAGCTGTTATGTTTATTGCATTTCTAAGCGCGGGTGCTTGGTATGCACAGGCCATATAACAATTCATTCAAGGCGGGACGTCCAGCTTCGCTGGCCGCCCCTTAATTCAGGCGTTAGAGTTCAAAGGTAAAAAAATGCGAAAACTGCACATTGCAATCTCAACTGACAGAATCGATGAAACCATCGAGGACTACTCATTGCGCTTGGGAGCGCGCCCGTGCTCTCTAATTCCAGGCGAATACGCACTTTGGAGAACCGAGTCGCTCAATGTCTCTGTGCGCCAAGACTCCGCTTGTGCTCCGGGCTCCCTGCGGCATTTGGGGTGGGAGGATCCTTCGGCTACAGAATTTTCACAAGATTCGGATGTGAACGGTATTGTGTGGGAAAGGTTCGCGGCACAACATCAAGCTGATGAGATCAACGAGATATGGCCAGAGGCCAAGTATCAGCCATGAACTCTAACAACGCCGTGGAGTGGGACGCATGTTCCGCAGCCTGCGGCTGCTACACATGCGCCCCTCACGGCGGGCGTTAGGTAGCAGTAATGGAATTGCCTTATACGCTCATAAAACTAATTGTTATTAGTTCTTGGTTCTGTTTGTCT
>CAJXLF010000011.1 GCA_913055805.1 uncultured Salinisphaerales bacterium | reverse complement strand
CGGTCTGCAACATGACGATTGAGGCGGGGGCGCGTGCCGGGATGATCGCGGTAGACGACACGACCATTGAATACGTCAAGGGTCGCCCGTTTTCCCCGAAGAGCGAGGACTGGGACAAGGCGGTCGCCTGTTGGCGCGGGCTGGTCTCGGACGAAGATGCCGTCTTCGATCGCGAAGTGGTGATTGATGCCGCCAGCATCCGTCCGCAGGTGACCTGGGGCACATCACCGGAGATGGTGGTGGCGGTGGATGCCACCGTGCCCGATCCGGCCGCCGAAGCCGACGAGGTGCGCCGTGGCGGTATGCAGCGTGCGCTGGAGTACATGGGCCTGAAAGCAGGTACGCCGATCAGCGAGATTGCCGTGGACAAGGTCTTTATCGGTTCCTGCACCAATTCGCGCATCGAAGACCTGCGCGCCGCAGCCGAACTGGTCAAGGGCAGGCAGGTGGCCGGCAACGTGAAGCTGGCGCTGGTGGTGCCGGGTTCCGGGCTGGTGAAGCAGCAGGCCGAGCAGGAAGGCCTGGACAAGGTCTTCACCGAAGCCGGCTTTGAATGGCGTGAACCGGGCTGCTCCATGTGCCTGGCCATGAATGCTGACCGCCTGGAGCCGGGTGAGCGCTGTGCCTCGACCTCGAACCGTAACTTCGAGGGCCGGCAGGGGCAGGGCGGACGCACGCATCTGGTTGCGCCAGCAATGGCAGCTGCGGCTGCCATATACGGGCACTTTGTGGATATAAGGAATTTATGAAAATCTCACGCAAAGGCGCCAAGGCGCAGAGAATACAAACTCTGGATTTTCCCTTCGCGTCCTTTGCGTGCTTTGCGTGAGGGAGTATTTAGTATGAAAGCCTTTACAACCTTGAACGGACTGGTGGCGCCGCTGGATCGCGCCAATGTCGATACCGACGCCATCATTCCCAAGCAGTATCTGAAATCCATCAAGCGCACCGGCTTCGGGCCGCATGCCTTTGATGACTGGCGTTACCTTGATCCGGGCGATCTGGATACGCCGATCGCCAGCCGTCGGCCCAATCCGGACTTCGTGCTGAATCAGCCGCGTTATGCCGGTGCCGAGATTCTGCTGGCGCGCAAGAACTTCGGCTGCGGTTCCTCGCGTGAGCATGCCGTGTGGGCGCTGGAAGATGCCGGATTCCGTTGCGTGATCGCGCCCAGCTACGCGGATATTTTCTACAACAACAGCTTCAAGAATGGCGTGCTGCCCATCATTCTGACCGAAGGCGAGGTGGATCAGCTGTTCGAGGAAGCACAGGCCGCTGAAGGCTATCGACTGCAGGTGGATTTGCCGGCGCAGACGGTGACCACGCCGGGCGGCAGCGTGTTCAGTTTTGAAGTGGATGCTTTCCGCAAGGAATGCCTGATCGAGGGGCTGGATGACATCGGCCTGACCTTGCAGCATGCGGAAGAAATTCGTGCCTTTGAGGCAAAGCATCGGCAGGCGCAGCCCTGGCTGTTTGGTTAATACATCACGCAAAGCTCGCAAAGAGCGCAAAGAAAACAGCAAAAAAACTCTTTGCGCCTTGGCGCCTTTGCGTGAGGAAACAAGAAAGGATAGTACGTGAGTAAGAAGATTCTGATTCTGCCAGGCGATGGCATCGGCCCGGAGATTGTCGGCGAAGCGGTCAAGGTCATTGAGGCCTTGCAGAACAGCCATGGCCTGGATGTGGAAATCGAACATGGCCTGCTGGGCGGCTGCGCCTACGATGCCGAAGGCGACCCCTACCCGCAAAGCACACAGCAAAAAGCCGCGGCGGCTGATGCCATTCTGCTGGGCGCTGTCGGTGGGCCCAAGTGGGAGGCCATTGAACGCGAGATGCGACCGGAAAAGGGTCTGCTGCGTATCCGTGCCGATCTGAACCTGTTCGCCAACCTGCGACCGGCCATGCTTTATCCGGAACTGGCGGCGGCCTCCAGCCTCAAGCCGGAACTGGTGGCAGGGCTGGATATCGTCATCGTGCGCGAACTCACCGGCGGTATTTACTTCGGTCAGCCGCGCGGCATCGAGGGTGAGGGCGATGCGCGCCTGGGCTACAACACCATGCGTTATCGCGTGGATGAAATCGAGCGCATTGCGCGTGCCGGTTTTGAAACTGCCATGCGCCGTGGCAAGAAGCTGTGTTCGGTGGACAAGGCCAATGTGCTGGAAGTCTCCGAACTGTGGCGTGAAACAGTGACCCGCATTGGCGGCGAGTACCCCGAGGTCGAGCTGTCGCATATGTACGTGGACAATGCCGCCATGCAGCTGGTGCGTTCGCCCAAGCAGTTTGATGTGATCGTCACCGGTAACCTGTTCGGCGACATCCTGTCGGACATCGCCGCCATGCTGACCGGCTCCATCGGCATGCTGCCATCGGCATCCCTGAACGAGCAGGGCAAGGGCATGTACGAGCCGGTACACGGCTCGGCGCCGGATATCGCCGGCAGCGGCAAGGCCAATCCGCTGGCGACCATCCTGTCGCTGGCGATGCTGCTGCGCCATAGCCTGGAGCGTGGTGACCTGGCCGGGAAAATCGAGGCTGCCGTGGGGCAGGTGCTGGCCAACGGGCTGCGCACTGCCGATATCGCTGCTGCCGGCGAATCCACGGTTAACACTTCCGAGATGGGCGCCGCGGTTGTGGCCGCCCTCCAATAACCGAATAGAGGTATTTATGAGCAAGCAATTTGATGTGGCGGTCGTCGGTGCAACGGGCGCCGTCGGCGAAGTGATGCTGGAAATACTCGCCGAGCATGCCAAGGCCGGCAGTTTCCCGGTCGGCAAGGTCTATGCACTGGCCAGTGAACGTTCTGTCGGCAAGCGTGTGGCCTATGGCGACAAGATGCTGGTGGTGGAAAATCTTGACGAATTTGATTTCTCCAAGGTACAGATCGGCCTGTTCTCGCCGGGCGCATCGGTGAGCGCCGTGTATGCGCCCAAGGCCGCCGAGGCGGGCTGCATCGTGGTCGATAACACTTCGCAGTTTCGTTACGACGAGGACATTCCGCTGGTGGTGCCGGAGGTGAATCCGCAGGATATCGCCGGTTACAAGAACCGCGGCATTATCGCCAATCCCAATTGCTCGACCATCCAGATGCTGGTGGCGCTCAAGCCTATCCAGGATGCGGTGGGCATCGAACGCATCAACGTCTGCACCTACCAGGCGGTGTCGGGCACCGGCAAGGAAGCCATCGAGGAACTGGCCGCGCAGACTGCGGCAATCCTCAATGGTCGTGAAGTGCAATGTGAGGTCTATCCCAAGCAGATCGCCTTCAACTGCCTGCCGCATATCGATGTGTTCCAGGACAACGGCTACACCAAGGAAGAAATGAAAATGGTGTGGGAAACCCGGAAAATCATGGGCGACGACAGCATTCGTGTGAACCCGACCACGGTGCGCGTGCCGGTGTTTTACGGTCACTCCGAAGCAGTACATATCGAGACCCGCGAGAAGCTGACTGCCGAGGCTGCGCGCGAGCTGCTGGCCTCCGCGCCCGGTATTGTTGTGCTGGATGAACGCAAGGACGGCGGCTATCCGACCGCAGTGACGGAAGGCGCAAACAGGGACCCGGTTTACGTCGGCAGAATCCGTGAAGATATCTCGCATGAACGCGGTTTGAACCTGTGGGTCGTGGCGGATAACGTCCGTAAAGGCGCAGCCCTTAACAGCATTCAGATTGCAGAGTGCTTGGTAAGGGATTATCTCTAGTGGTATAAAGGGCTTAGATAGATTAGTTGCTGCAATTTCGCGGCAGGTTAAAGGGGAAACCATGCGCTTGAATGCCATTGTTGCCGCGCTTGCGATTATTTTCTTCAGCCCTGCGTCTCTGGCGTTGAGCCTGGGGGAAGCCCAGGCTCAGTCATATTTGAATCAGCCACTCAAGGCCACGATCAAGGTCAGTGCCGTCAAATATGACGAGCGCGACACCATCCGCGCCATCATTCCGGATGCCAAGAAATTCCAGCGTGCCGGTGTGCGCCGGGATGACATTGTCGAGAATATCCAGATCGACATTACCGATGGCGCTGCCGAGGACGAATTGCTCATTCACTTGCGCACGGATGACCGTATTCAGGAGCCCTTTCTGAATTTCCTGGTCGAAGTACGCTGGCTGGGCGGTAGCGTCATTCGGGAATACACCCTGTTGCTTGATCCCGCATCTGTCGCGGAAAGCAGGGACGGCAGTCAGGATGTCACGACGCGTCCACTATCGGGCGCAGAGCAGGGCCTGGCGCCGGAGGATGATGAGCCGCCTACCTATTCGCCTTCATCTCCGGCAAGCAGCAGCAGTTCGGACTACAGCAGCGGCGAGCGCAGCTATGGCCCGGTAAAGAGGCACGAGACGCTCTGGAGCATTGCCTATAGCCAGCGTACGGATCCTGGCATCAATATGGATCAGATGCAGCTGGCCATTTATCAGGCCAATCCGCAGGCCTTCGATGGCAATATGAACCAGATGCTTACTGGCTCAACATTAAGCATCCCGTCGAACAGTGAAATTCGCAGCATTGACCCGGCTTACGCCAAACGCGAAATTTCTCGCCAGAAAAGCCGTTATCAACCGGCAGCACCTACTTACACACCAGCACCTGCGGCCAAGCCGGTGCAAAGTCCGCCCGAACCCGAGCCTGAACCTGTTGAGGAGATAGCTGAACCCGAAATCAGTGCAGTCCCGGATGAGGACATGGCGGCCGAAGAAGAATCCGCGGTAGAGGAAACCCCTGCAGAAGCTCCGTCAAGCAGTGCCGAACAGGCGCCGGCCACGCAAGGAAGCGAGCTGCCGCCGGATCGTGCCGCATCTCCGGCAACAGCGGATGGCGAGGCCCTCACCCAGGACGAAATGATGGCTGAGGGCGATGTTGAGGAGGCTGTCGACGAGGATATTGAAATGCCCAGCATGTGGGCAGGCGAAGAAGAAGCGACAGCCGAATATGCGCAGGGTGATGCCGAGACGGCAGCACCACCCGCAGAAGCCGAGGCGGAAGTAGAGGCCGAGCCTGTAGTGGACGAGGCGCCGAGCGCCGGTTCCGCCATGGATGTGCTGCAGGTGATAAACCCCAGGATTCTGCTGTTAGCCCTGGTTTTGATTGTTGTAATTCTCGCCACTTACTGGTGGTACAGACGCAAGCGCGTGGTCAACGTGGGTTCGCAGTTTGCCTATGCTGCAGACGATGAAGCTGACACCGAGGCCGGCTCCGAGGCAAAGGAGGGTTCCCATGCCCCGGAGTCTGAAAGCGCCAAATCCAGGCCTACCCAGGTCTGGCAGGACTATGACGACATGCCGGCTTCTATCGACGAATACACTGCCGGCCCCGACGCAGCTGCCGATAGTGATATTGAAGAACTCGGTACAGGCACAGAAACGGTAGAACTGGAAGCGGAGGAAAGCTCTCCCATCCGCGAAATGAGCAGTGAGGAGATTGACTACCTCGGTGAGGCCGATGTCCACCTTGCCTATGGTCTCTACGACGAAGCGGCTTCCGTTCTTCAGCGCGGCATTAATGAAAACCCGGGCCGCGACGACCTGCGTCTCAAATTGCTCGAGGTATATCACTCCGCCAACCTCGCAGACGAATATGTTTCCGCCGCCGAAGAATGGCAGCGTTCCGGGGTTCAGGACGAGCAAGCCTGGCAAAGGGCGCTGCAGATGGGCGCCAGTGTGGCGCCGGAAGCGGCGTTGTTCCAGGGACAGGCGGCTCCGGTTGCGCAAACGCAGCCTGCGCCGGCAGCTGCAAAACCCGAGCCCGAAGCTCCGCCTGTTGCTGAAAAAGACGATATCGATCTGAGCAGCGCTTTTGATAGCCCCGGGAATGAAGCGGCTGAATCTGCCGAAGAGGAGAGGCCGGACAAGGAGGAAGCACTCGATTTCGATCTGAGTGGCTTTGATCTGGCCGACAATGAGGAAGAAGCCCCGGCCACAGTGGCCGAGGAGCCTGAGGAAGATTCAGATGCGCTCACAGACCTGGATCTGGCGGATCTGGGCATGGACACTGCGGACGAGGCGCCCGACGAAACAGGGTCTGAAACTGCCGACTCTGAAGATCCGGCCGGTGATCTGGATTTCGATATTGGCGATCTTTCCCTGGACGAAAGCAGCGATAGCGATGAAGACGCTCTTGAAACACCCCTGGAAGAACCGGCTCTGGAAGCAGAAACGGCCAGCGACGATGAGGAAGAAATAGAAGGCCTGCGCCCGGCGGATTCACGCCAATCCGCTCTGGACGAGGATTTCTCCGACGATCTCGATCTGGGTGAACTTGAAGCTGAGGAATCTTCAGCGCCGGAACCCGAGCTGGGCGCTGATGCCGACGAGATGATTGCCGACGAACCGGCAATTGATCAGGCCGGTGATGAGGAAATCTCCGTCAAGCTGGATCTTGCGCGCGCCTATCTGGACATGGGGGAGCCCGAGATGGCAAAGACCCTGCTGGATGAAGTTGTAGATATGGGTAACGATCAGCAGCGTCAGGAGGCCAAGGACCTGCTGTCCCGCGCTGGCTGACCGCCGTTTGCTCATTTCGTAATGCGCTATGCCGCAGCCGTGGAATATGCAGGCAGCCAATACTCGGGTTGGCAGCGCCAGCATCATGCACCCAGCGTGCAAGGCTGCATTGAGCAAGCGCTCTCGCAGATCGCGGATACTCAGGTTGAAACGGTATGTGCAGGACGTACGGATGCCGGTGTTCATGCGCTGGGACAGGTTATCCATTTCGACTCGGTGAATGAACGCGCGCCCAAGGATTGGCTGTTTGGCGCCAACGCACTTCTGCCACATGACATAAGCCTGCGCTGGGTACAGCCGGTTTCCGATGATTTCCACGCACGTTTTTCTGCTACCAGCCGTTGTTACCGTTACGTCATCCACGATCATCGGGCACGTAGTGGCCTGATGCATGAGCGTGTGGCCTGGAGCCGTCAACCACTGGATGCGGATCGCATGCACGACGCTGCGCAGTGCCTGCTCGGTGAGCAGGATTTTTCGGCCTTCCGTGCCGCAGAATGCCAGTCCAGCACCCCCATGCGCTTTGTTTCAAACCTGCAGGTTCGCCGCGTTTCGGAACTGGTGCTCATGGAGGTCGAGGCCAACGCCTTTCTGCACCATATGGTGCGTAACATAGCCGGGGTTTTGATGGCCGTTGGCAGCGGTCAACATGAACCCTCCTGGGTGCGGGCAGTACTGGACAGCCGCGACCGCCGTGCCGGCGGCGTGACAGCGCCTGCGCAAGGCCTGTATTTCCTGCATGTGACTTACCCCCCGCACTGGCAGTTACCACCTGAGGCAACAAGGGACATTTTTCTACACCCCTGATCAGGATAGGAAGCGGGCAGTGGGCTTGTTAAACTAGCGCGCTTTTATCATCGTTTATGCACGAGGCTGCTTGTTCGCCGATGGCCGATTTACGCCCATATGCCCGCACCCGCATCAAGTTTTGCGGCATTACCCGCCCACAGGACGCACAAGCGGCCGTGGCTGCGGGGGCGGATGCGCTCGGTTTTGTGTTCTATGCAAAGAGTCCGCGCGCGGTGACGCTCAAGCAGGTCAATGAAATCTGCCAGGGACTGCCACCGTTTGTAGCACGGGTGGGATTATTCCTGAATGCAGACCCTGCGGCTGTGCAGGCTACGGTAGATGCCGTGTCGCTCGACCTGCTGCAATTTCATGGCACCGAAACAGCAGATGAATGTACTCGCTACGGCCTGCCATACATGAAGGCACTCGGCATGGCGGAAGACGAAAGTCTGCTGTCACAGGCCAGCGCCCATGCAGCCGCGGCTGCCCTGTTGATTGACAGCCACAAGCTGGGCGAGGCGGGAGGCACCGGCGAGGTTTTTGACTGGTCCACAGTGCCGCGGCAACTGGAGCGTCCGCTGGTGCTGGCAGGCGGGCTGAATGTATCGAATGTGGCGGCGGCGATCAGGCAGCTCAGACCCTATGCTGTGGACGTCAGCAGCGGAATCGAAAGTGCTCCGGGACGTAAGGACAGACAGCTGATGCAGGATTTTTCTGCCCGGGTAAGGCAGGCCGACAGAGAGTGATATGTCATTTGAAATAATTGGAACCCAACCGGATGAGCGCGGACACTTCGGCCCCTATGGCGGCCGTTTTGTCGCTGAAACGCTCATGCAACCCCTTGAGGAACTGCGTCAGGCCTACGAACGCTACAGTCAGGATCCGGTTTTCCTGTCGGAGTTTGAACAGGATCTGAAGCATTATGTCGGACGTCCGACGCCGATTTATCATGCCGAGCGCCTCAGCCGCGAGGTGGGCGGTGCGCAGATCTACCTCAAACGCGAGGATCTGAATCACACCGGCGCTCACAAGATCAACAACACCATCGGCCAGGCGCTTCTGGCCAGCCGCATGGGCAAGACCCGCATTATTGCCGAAACCGGTGCCGGACAGCATGGCGTGGCCAGCGCCACGGTGGCGGCCCGTCTGGGGCTGGAGTGCGTGGTTTATATGGGCGCCGAAGACATCAAGCGCCAGTCCCCTAACGTCTACCGCATGCGTTTGCTCGGCGCCGAAGTCGTGCCTGTGCATTCCGGCTCGAAAACACTGAAGGATGCCCTTAACGAGGCACTGCGTGACTGGGTCACCAACGTCGACGATACCTTTTACATTATCGGTACGGTTGCCGGCCCACATCCCTATCCGGCCATGGTGCGTGATTTTCAGTCGGTCATTGGCCGCGAGGCGCGCGAGCAGATACAGATCCAGGCCGGGCGGTTACCGGATGCGTTGGTAGCCTGTGTGGGCGGCGGTTCCAATTCCATCGGACTCTTCTATCCATTCCTGGACGACGATGTCGATATGTACGGCGTGGAAGCTGGCGGCGAAGGTGTTGCCACCGGCCGGCACGCCACGCGTCTTTCCGAGAACGCCGCACGCCCGGGTGTGCTGCACGGCAATCGAACCTACGTCATCCAGGACGAAAATGGTCAGGTGAGGGAGACGCATTCCATCTCGGCCGGACTGGATTATCCCGCTGTCGGGCCGGAACATGCCTGGCTCAAGGATAACGAACGCGCGCATTACGTCAGCATCAACGATGAAGATGCCTTGAAAGGCTTTCATGCACTGACGCGCATTGAAGGTATTATCCCGGCGCTGGAATCATCCCATGCCATTGCCTATGCCATGAAACTGGCCGCAGGCATGCGGAAGGACCAGGTTATTCTCGTGAATCTTTCCGGGCGTGGAGACAAGGATATCAACACCGTGGCCGAACTCGACGGGGTGGAACTGTGAGTCGTATTGAAGACTGCCTGCAGTCGCTCAAATCACAGGGCCGCAGCGCCCTCGTGCCCTATATTACGGCGGGTGATCCGAGCCTCGAGATGACGTTATCCCTGATGCACGCCATGGTAAAGGCGGGGGCGGACATAATCGAACTCGGCGTACCTTTCTCGGACCCTATGGCCGACGGACCGGTGATCCAGGCGGCCTGCGAACGCGCACTGGCGCGTAAGGTGTGCCTGGCGGACGTAATCGATTGCGTCAGCAAGTTTCGCCAGGAAGACGGTCAAACCCCGGTCGTGATCATGGGCTATCTCAATCCGGTCGAGAACATGGGTTATGAGGTCTTCGCCGCCCGCGCCCAGGCAGCCGGAGTCGACGGCGTGCTGCTGGTTGACCTGACTGTCGAGGAGGCCGACTTTGCCGTACCGGTACTCAACGCGCATGACCTTGATCCGATTTTCCTGATCGCGCCCACCAGTCCGGATGCACGGGTGGCCCGGATAGGGGAGGTAGGGCGGGGTTATCTGTACTACGTTTCGCTCAAGGGCGTGACCGGTGCTGCGAGTCTGGATGTGAATGCCGTCAGCGAAAAGCTGAGCGCCATACGCGCCCAGACCCGCCTGCCCGTTGCGGTAGGCTTTGGTATCCGTGATGCGGCATCCGCGGCCAAGGTAGGCCGCCTGGCGGATGCCGTGGTCGTAGGCAGTGCGCTGGTCTCGAAAATCGAAGAACTGGGTCACGACGAACAGGCCATTCTGGAACAGCTGCCTGCGATTCTTTCAGATATGCGCCAGGCCATGGACGCTTCGCCCTGAAAGCAGAAAAGGGATTACACTGACAAGGTGACTACAAACAGGAGTCACGATGGGGACAGACAAAATGAGTTGGATCAGCCAGATCATGCCTTCCAAGATACGTACGGAAGGAGGCAATCGCCGCTCCGTACCCGAAGGCGTGTGGAGCAAATGTACGAACTGCAACGCGGTGCTGTATAGCGCCGAACTCGAGCGCAATCAGCATGTCTGTCCCAAATGCGGCGAACACCGGCGACTGGACGCGCGGCAGCGCATTGACTGTTTTCTGGATGAGCAACAGAGAGTGGAGATCGGCGCTGATGTTGCGCCGCTGGACCCACTGAAATTCAAGGACAGCAAACGCTACAAGGACCGGCTTGCGCAGGCGCAGAAGGACAGTGGCGAAAATGACGCTTTGGTAGTCATGCAAGGCCGCCTGTTCGATATGCCGGTAGTGGTCTGCGCCTTCAATTTCAATTTCATGGGTGGCTCCATGGGCAGCGTTGTCGGCGAAAAATTCGTTCGCGGCGTGAATGCCGCATTGAGCAATGGCGCGCCCGTGATCTGTTTTGCCGCCAGTGGTGGCGCACGCATGCAGGAAGGTCTGCTGTCATTGATGCAGATGTCCAAGACCAGTGCCGCCCTGGCGCGTCTGGCTGAACGCGGTATCCCCTACATTTCAGTACTCACCAACCCGACCATGGGCGGTGTGGCTGCAAGCCTGGCCATGCTGGGCGACGTCAATATAGCCGAACCCAAGGCCCTGATCGGTTTCGCCGGACCACGCGTGATCGAGCAGACCGTGCGTCAAAAGCTGCCTGAGGGCTTTCAGACCAGCGAGTTTCTGCTGCACCACGGCGCTGTCGACATGATCGTGGATCGCCGCGACTTGCGCGAGCAAGTGCATCGCATTCTCAGCATTCTTACCCAGCAACCCGCTCTGAGTACCAGTCAAGCCGCCCACAGTTGAGCCAGCCACCTTTTGATAGCCTCGGCGAGTGGCTCGCCTGGCAGGAGCGTCTGCATCCCAGAGAGATAGAGCTTGGCCTGGAGCGGGTCACGACTGTCGCCGAACGGTTGCAGGTTTTGCAGCCGGCGCCCTTTGTTATCACAGTCGCAGGCACCAATGGCAAGGGCTCGTCAGTGGCCATGCTGGCAGCGGCATTGTCCGATGCCGGCCTGCGCACCGCCACCTATACCTCACCTCATTTATTGACCTACAACGAAAGGGTCGTGATCGAGCGGCACAGGGTCACGGATCATGCGCTGTGCGAGGCCTTTGCCGCTGTAGAGCAGGCCAGGGGCGATACCGGCCTGACCTATTTTGAATTCGGCACACTGGCGGCCCTATGGCTGATCAGGCACAGCGCAGTTGATGTGGCGATACTTGAAGTCGGACTCGGTGGACGCCTGGATGCCGTCAACATTGTCGATGCCGATATAGCCCTGGTCACCAATGTCGGGCTGGACCACCAGGACTGGCTGGGTAACGACCGCGAAGCCATTGGCCGTGAAAAAGCCGGGATTTTCCGTAAAGGCAGATCTGCGGTGTACAACGATCCTGTACCTGTCGCCTCGGTCCTTGAATCAGCAGCCAATTGCGGTGCTGAGCTTTACTGCCTGCAGCGCGATTATCGACTTGAACAAGAGGATGGTCACTGGCTCTGGCGTCGGGAAAACAGGGCAGTGCGTCTTTGTGCGGACAATGACAAACCTTTGCACCAGATAGAGAATGCCGCCGGCGTACTCATGTGTCTGCAACTGGTGTCCCGGTGCATCAACCTGGATGTTGCCGCAGCCGGAAAAAATCTGCTGGACAGGAGGGTCGCAGGACGCAGCGACTGGCGTCGCGTAACGTACCGGGGCAAGAGCGTAGAGTTACTGCTGGATGTGGCCCACAACCTGGAAGCTGTGCAAGCGCTGGCCGGAGAATTACGGCGGCAGAGTTGTCAGGGGCGCACATTGGCTGTATTCGCCGCGCTTGTGGACAAACCCGTTGCCGAAATGACGGGCATTCTGGCGCCTCTGGTTGATGAATGGCTGGTGGCGGGGTTAACGTGCTCCAGAGGCTGCAGTGCCGCACAAACAGTACAGAGAATGCCGGTCGCCGGTAACCGTGTTGAGCAGTATGCCAGTCCTGATGACGCCTGGAATGCCGCTTGCGGCAGAGCCAGTCCATCGGACCGGGTTATAGTATTCGGATCTTTCCACACCGTTCAGGCGGTGCTCGAACATATTGAACTTGAAGCCGAAGGGAGAACAGGTAATGACTGAGGAATTGAAGCGCCGCCTGGTAGGAGTCGCTGTATTGTTGGCGGTGTTCAGCCTGATTGCCTGGTGGATCGGTGCACGCGACCAGCAGGGGCAGGATATCCCCTCTGCGGACGCAGACGTACGTAATTACGATGTGCGTGAACTCGACCGTATTGCGGCCGCACAGCAGACCCAGCAGGCCGTGGCGGAGCCGGTTGAAGAAGTCGCATCCGCACAGAACGAAACAAGCGAAATGCAGAGTGATGCTGAAGCTGTAGAGGACGACACTTCCGATTCTGTAGAGGCAGCGGCGGAGCCTGCACCCGAGCCTGAACCAGAACCTGAACCTGCACCCAGGCCCGAAGCCAGCCAACCCGCGCAAAAACCGGAACCCGCTCCCCAGATCGCCAAACCGGCTCAATCCGAGCCTGCGCCAGGCAAGGCGCAAAGCGACAAACCTGCGACCAGCGCCAATGGCGGCTGGATCGTGCAGGTGGCCAGCGTGACCCAGAAAAGCAATGCAAATGAACTGGCGTCCAGGTTGAAGAAGAGTGGCTGGGTGAGCTTTGTGGAAGAGGGGGTGGTAAACGGCACCACATATTATCGGGTACGCGTCGGCCCCTACGCAGCGAGAGGCGATGCCGACAAGGCTGCCGCCGGGCTGAAAAAGGAACTGGGTCAGAACGTTGCTGTCATGAGCCACTAGTTATGCAGTGGCTGAAACCGATGGCTGATGTGATGGGGGCAAGCTGATAGAATAGCGCCCTGATTCCATCCTGTTGGACGAACTCCAGATGGCGATAGCCGATTACGTCATACTCAGCGTCATTGCACTGTCTGCCATTATCGGCCTGTTCCGCGGTTTTTTTCGCGAAGCCCTGTCTCTGGCAACCTGGATCATCGCATTCTTTGTCGCGTTCCAGTTCGGACCATTGCTGGCCGAGCAATTGAGTTCCCAGATTGAAACGCCGTCTGTACGCCTGGCCGGCGCATACGTCGCACTGTTCATCGGCACTCTGATTGTAGGCGGACTGATCAATTATTTTGTCAGCAAGCTGGTCAAGGGCAGCGGCCTGGCGGGTACTGACAAGGTACTCGGCCTGTTTTTTGGCGGAATACGCGGGGTAATCCTGGTACTGCTGTTCATTCTGCTGGCCGGGGTCACTGTCATCAGCAAGGACCCCTGGTACCAGAACTCAGTGGTTCTCCGGCAAATGACGCCCTGGGCCGAGCAGTTGCGTGGACTGCTACCGGCGGACATGGATGAATATCTGGACCCGGCCGTCCCCGCCGATGGTGGCCAGAAACCCGAAACATCAGACAGCAGCTCGTAGGAGTCCCCGCGAATGTGTGGAATTGTTGGTATCGTTTCCCAACAGCCTGTTAACCAGGAAATTTACGATGCGCTGACGGTGCTTCAGCATCGCGGTCAGGATGCAGCCGGGATTGTTACCTCGGACGGCCAGAAACTGTATCTGCGCAAGGACAATGGCCTGGTGCGAGACGTATTCCAGAGTCATCACATGTTGCGGCTGCAGGGCAATATCGGCATTGGTCATGTACGTTACCCCACAGCCGGATGCAGCAGCTCGGCCGAGGCGCAGCCCCTGTATGTGAACACGCCCTATGGCATCTGTCTGGCTCACAACGGCAATCTCACCAATGCCGCCGAACTGAAAGAAGAACTGTTTCTGACCGACAGGCGGCATCTGAACACGGATTCCGACTCGGAAATCCTGCTCAACGTTTTTGCGCACGAATTACTCCAGCAGGGCAAGCTGCGCCTCAGCACGGACGATATATTCGAAGCTGTATCCAGCGTTCACAAGCGTTGTCATGGCGCCTATGCCGCCGTAGCCCTGATCAGTGGCTACGGCATTGTCGGATTCCGGGATCCCTATGGCATACGTCCCGCTGTCTACGGACGCCGCGAAACGCCGGAAGGCGTTGATTACATGATGGCGTCGGAAAGCGTCGCACTGGATGCTCTGGGATTCGAACTGATTGGCGATATTCAACCGGGCGAAGCGGTATTCATTGGCCTCGATGGCCATATTCAGGTACGCCAGTGCGCCGAGAAGCCGGCTTTGTCGCCCTGTATTTTTGAATACGTTTATATGGCCCGGCCGGACTCGGTCATGGACGATGTCTACGTCTATAAATCGCGCCTGCGCATGGGCGAGCATCTCGCGGACAAGATTTTACGTGAATGGCCCGATCACGATATCGATGTGGTCATACCCATTCCCTCGACCAGCCGCACGGCTGCCGTGGAACTGGCCGCCCGCCTGGATGTGAAGTACCGCGAGGGCTTCATCAAGAACCGCTATATCGGCCGCACCTTCATCATGCCGGGCCAGACCCAGCGGAAAAAATCGGTGCGCCAGAAGCTGAATCCCATTGATCTGGAATTCCATGGCAAGAATGTCCTGCTGGTGGATGATTCCATTGTCAGGGGCACCACTTCTGAGGAAATCATTCAGATGGCTCGTGATGCGGGCGCCCGGAAAGTGTATTTCGCTTCTGCGGCGCCACCTGTGCGTTATCCGAATGTATATGGAATCGACATGCCGACCGCAAGGGAGCTGATCGCCCATGGCCGCACCGAAGAGGAAATCCAGAACCTGATTGGCGCCGACCGCCTGATCTACCAGGATCTGGAAGACCTCATAGCCGCTGTCAATGCGGGTAATCCGGGTATCAAGGAATTTGAATGCTCGGTGTTTACAGGCGAATACATTACCCGGGATGTGAGCGAGGACTACCTTCAGCAACTGGAGCTGTTTCGCTCGGATGCCGCCAAGGAAGAGCGCAATCGTTTGCAAAACGAGGTGCTCGAGTTGCATAACGCCAGCTAACGGAGGAGTCCGATCAATGCCACTCAGCCTGTGGCTGCTCGGTGCGGCGTTACTCCTGCTTGTTTTGGCGGTTCGCGCCTTCTGGAAACGCCGCATCTTGTCGGGACTGTTCGTGTTGCTCTGCGGCATGTTGTTGGCCACATCGGCCTATGCCAGTCGCCAGATTGTACTGAATCTGCAAAGTTACAGTCCGATACTCCTTGAGCGGGAAATCGCTGACCTGAAAATAGATACGCCTGCACAGTCACGCGAATTTCTGGTGCGCGACCTGGTTAAATCACGCAGCTACCGCTGGCAACCCAAGGGCGAGCAATGGCAACTGGAGTTGAGAACCTTGAGCCTGACCGGCCTCTGTGCGTGGCTCGACTGGCCGGCGCATTACCGGTTATTACGTCTACAGACACAGGAAACCGGGGCAGAAGACGAAAAACCTGTCATACACAGCGTGCAATTGCAGCAGGCCGAACAGGGTTGGGATCTCTGGCGGGGGCTGCGGCGGCTGGCCCGCAAGCGGCCCGATCTGATCGATGAAATAGAAAGTTGCGTTCGCGCGGAAGTGATGCAGTCAGCTCCTCAAGCCATGACGCAGAACGCAGGTTATCGCGCCAGTATCCGTGAGGAAGGGCTGCACATACGCGAGCTTGCACATTGACAAGCAGGGCAAGGCCCCTTAGCCTTTTCAACAAGCGCCGATTTGCTCCGCTTGCGGGCGCTCAACAAATACTGCTAAACCGGTCAGCGACCCGTTAAGCAGTGCTTGCGGGTTTTTTTGTGCCCGCAGCAAACCGGAAGATTGTTAAGAGGACAGGCTTGTGACAGATATAGATCAGGAATGGGGTGCTGCAACACTGGGTATACGTGCGGGCTGGCAGTCCGGCAGCGAGGGCGAACATACCTGCCCGATATACGCGACATCGAGTTTCGTATTCAAGAGCGCCGCCGAAGCCGCTGCTCGTTTCAGTGGTGAGCAACCAGGCAATATTTATTCCCGCTTTACCAATCCCACGGTACAGGCTTTCGAAGCCCGCCTGGCAGCGCTGGAGGGTGGGGAAGCCTGCGTGGCCACTGCCTCGGGCATGGCGGCCATCTTGTCGACCTGCATGGCATTACTGAAAAGCGGCGACCATATTGTGGCGTCACGCACCTTGTTCGGTTCGACCATCAGTCTGTTTGAAAACTACATGAAACCTTTTGGCGTGGAGGTCAGTTACGTCAATCCGACTGATGTGGATGAATGGCGCAAGGCGCGACAGGAAAATACACGCATGTTTTTCCTGGAAACGCCTTCCAATCCGCTGACTGAAATTGCCGATATCGCCGAGTTGGCCAGTCTGGCCCGCGAAAACGATGTGTTGTTTGTTGTTGACAACTGTTTCCTGACCCCGGCATTGCAGAAGCCTTTGGCGCTGGGCGCTGATATTGTCATTCACTCGGCCACCAAGTACCTGGATGGCCAGGGTCGCTGCATTGGCGGGGCCGTGGTCGGTGATGCTGAAAGGGTCGGTGAAAAGGTCTTTGGCTTCATCCGCACTGCCGGTCCCTGCATGAGCCCGTTCAACGCCTGGGTGTTGCTCAAGGCCCTGGAAACACTGGAATTGCGTATGCACGCCCATTGCCGCAGCGCGCAGACGTTTGCGGAATGGCTGCATGGGCAACCCGGAATCGGCCGTGTCTATTATCCGGGCCTCAGCGATCATCCCCAGCATGCATTGGCGTCAGCGCAGCAGAAGGGCTTCGGCGGCATCGTGGCCTTCGAGGTGGAGGGCGGACGTGAAGCGGCCTGGAAAGTGGTGGATGCCACCCGCATGGTTTCCATCACGGCCAATCTGGGAGATGCCAGAACCACCGTTACCCATCCGGCTACCACGACCCATGGCCGTATCAGTGCCGAAGCCCGGCAGCGGGCAGGCATAGGCGAGGGGCTGTTACGCGTGTCCGTAGGACTCGAAAACGTGGAAGACATCATTGCTGATTTCTCACGTGGACTCGGGCAGTAGCGACCCGGCTTTCGCCGCTATCGAAGAAGCGTTGCAGACCGGCTGTGCCGAACTGAAGTGCCAGCGGGTTGCAGCGTTATCGACGCCGGCTGTTTCTGCGGATGATCCGCCCGAGGTCAGAGCGGGCAATCTCACGCCCGGCAGGCCACCCAGGCCCGTGCTTGTACACCCTTCAAGAGTCGCCAGGCGGCGTCTGAATTCTGTGCAGGGCAGGGTGGCGCTGGTGCATGCGGTCGCCCATATCGAGTTCAATGCCATCAACCTCGCACTGGATGCCGCCTGGCGTTTCAGGGGCATGCCGCCAGGCTACTATGACGACTGGTTGCGTGTTGCGCGAGACGAGGCCAGGCATTTCGGCTGGTTGCGGCAGCGTTTGCTCGATATGGGTTCTGATTATGGCGAGCTTGAGGCGCACAACGGCCTGTGGGAAGCGGCGGTAAAGACGGCGGCAGACCCTCTGGTGAGGATGGCGCTGGTTCCCCGTGTGCTTGAAGCACGCGGCCTGGATGTCACACCCGGCATGATCAATCGCTTGGCGCGCAGTGGTGATCATGAGACCGTGGCAATTCTCGAGCGCATTCTTGAAGAAGAAGTCTGTCACGTGGAGATTGGCAGCCGCTGGTATCACTATCTCTGCGCGCAGCGCGAACTCGATGCGGATGCGCTTTTCCCCCGGTTGCTGGACGAATACATGCAGGTCAGGCCGCGCGGCCCGTTTAATTTTCCGGCCCGCCGGGCTGCGGGTTTCACACCCGCCGAACTGGACTGGCTGCGGCAGTCTGATTAAGCGGCATATGTCATTTCCTACACAGCCGGTCATGAATTTCCTATAGCAGGAAGCGCTTTTTCTGGATGGCAGCGCAAGGGCGTGGCCTTATAAGCTTGCGCTGTGAAATGCTTCATCACAGGACAAGCAGGTGTTTGCCAGACAAGCCAAAGAAAACCCCTCCTCAGATGATTCCAGCGCCTGGTTGCTGGTACTCAGGAAGCAGGGGCTGGAGCTCAGCGTTGAGCAGCAGGAGAAGTTGTCCATGACCTTGCCGGAAGGCCGTCACAGTCATGTACAGAGCCTCAGCGGTTTCAAAGCCCGCAAACAACTGAATTGTCAGTTTCTGCTCAGTCTTTTTGTTGACCCCGAAGATCTTGATGACATGGCTGACGCCGTACTTGCTGCGCGCGAGTCTTCACCCGGGGTCACACTGATTATTGCAGTGCAGGGCCGGCAATTACTGGCTCTGGGGCGCTGGCTGGACAAACGCGCCAAAGCAGGCAGTCTTGCCGGTATTCGACTGATGCTGGAAAATGATGTCGAGGCCGTGATCGAAAATCTGCCTTCGCGTCTGCAGCCTGTGCTCGAAGACAACGTCATTCGCATGCCCATGTCGACGGAAGTGGAAAACACCAACTTCCGTAATTTCTATATTTTCAGCCCGGAACTACACCAGTTGGTCGCCCGTATACGCGGCTTTGCCCTAAATGGAGTAACGCGGGCATATCTGCTCGGAGGGCCGGGCAGTGGCAAGACTTCTCTGGCTTATTACTATTTTCTAGCCCGCAACAAGGGGCGCTTCATTTCCGTCAACCTCGCTGCCGAGAATACCGGCGACAAGGCGGCTGTAAAGTCATTGCTCTGTGGCCACGTTACCGGTGCTTTTCCGGGCGCTGGCGCCCGTTCGGGAGCCTTTCTTCTGGCTGACGACGGCACCTGCTTTATTGATGAAAGCCATGGTGTCATTGGCCCCGTCATGGAAGTTCTGATGGAGGCGCTGGATAACAACCAGTACCTGCCACTGGGAGCAGCGGCCAAGCAACCACTGCGTTGCGCGATTATGTTTGCCACCAATCGCAGTTGGGAACATCTGCAGGAATCGGTCAATCTTGATGAATTTACGCGTATCGGTGCGGCCACACTGGAGGTGCCGGAACTGCACAAGCGCGAAGAAGACATGATAGCGGTGATTGCTTCGTCACTGGCCAGGCTGGCGGCTCCCTGTCAGACCTGGACCCCGCCGATCGGGCTAAGCGCATATGCATGGGAGCAGATGCGCGGCAGTCGTTGGCATGGCAACGCACGTGCGGTGATCAGAGTCATGGAGGCAGCCTTTGTGGATACGGCAAGTGCCGGTCTCGACAACCTGATTCAGGGCGATGTGATTCAGCGGAGCATGAAACTCTGGGAGCCGGAGAGTCACCACAGTCACGAAATGTATTCCGCGCTGTAGTCAGTATCAGTTCAGGTGCTGGAAGCGCAGGCCATCTGCATCCGCGATCAACAGATTGCCCCGGTCTTCATGCCAGTCAGACAGCACGATACGTCGCGCCATCTGTCCATCCAGCTGAAATTCGTGCATCGCGCAACGATGTGTATGACCGTGAATCAGTAAATGCACGTCATATTCACGCATGCTGCGTTCCACGCTCTGCTGATTGACGTCCATGATCTCCATGCTTTTGGCGCCCGCTCCCTGCTGGGCGGGACTCATGCCCCTGATCTGCAGGGCCATTTGCTCACGCTGTGCGGCCGGCAGGCTCAGCAAACGGTTGCGTACAGCTTCCTGAGAGACCAGTTCACGGAATTTCTGGTGCTCGACATCATCGGTACAAAACATATCGCCATGCGAAAGAAGAGCCTTCTCGCCGTTCAGTTCGATAACCTGGGGGTCATTCAGCAGCTTGCATCCGGTTGTACGGGAGAATTCTGCATCGACCAGGAAGTCTCGGTTGCCGCGCATGAAGTAAAGCCTGATGCCCCGGTCGCAGAGACTGCGCAAAGCGTCACAAACCTCCGTATAGCGCGACAGGGAGACATCGTCTCCCAGCCAGTACTCGAAGATATCACCCAGCAGATAGATTTCATCCGCCCTGGCGGCATCCTGCTTCAGATACTTCAGCAGTATGCGGTTGATGCCGGGCTTGCGCTCATCCAGGTGAAGATCGGATATGAAATGTGCAGTCATGCCGGCCCGGCTTCAGCTGAGGCTGGCACCGGTGATCAGCACTTCTTCAACAGGAACATCCTGGTGCATGCCGCTGCGTCCGGTTTCAACGCCGGCAATGACGTCCACCACGTCCATGCCCTCGATGACTTCGCCGAATACGCAATAACCCCAGCCATCGGGCGTGGAGGCACGGTAGTCAAGGAAATCATTGTCCTTGAGGTTGATAAAGAACTGGGAACTGGCGGAGTGGGGATCGGAGGTGCGCGCCATGGAAATCGTGCCACGACGGTTCTTAAGACCATTATCAGCTTCATTCTCAATCGGGGCATGCGTGTCTTTTCTGCCCATGCCGCTGGTCATGCCGCCGCCCTGGATCATGAATCCGGGAATGACGCGGTGAAAAAGCGTTCCCGCAAAAAAGTTTTCTTCCACGTATTGCAGAAAATTCGCCGTTGTTTTCGGCGCATTCTCCTGATCCAGGCGGATAGTGATATTTCCCTTGCTGGTTTCAAGCAAAACAGTCGACACGATTCTTACTCCATTGACTTCCAGGAACGTCCCCTTGCATGCGCAGACCCTTACAGCTTGTAGGAAAATCCTGATAATACAAAGCGCTATTGTAGGATACCGGCACTCATGGTGACTGGGTAATCTTCCTCCCGAGTGTTCAGCAATTTTCCCCACAACGGGGGCTTTAGGAGGAAGAGATGTCTATTTTGACACAAACCAAACTCGGTAAGGTTGCCAAGGGTCGTAAGGAACGTGGCGCCAGTGCCGTTGAATATGCATTGATCATTGCCCTGATCGCGGTTGCTGTCTTTATTGCCGGCACCACGTTGGATGATCAGCTGATTGCATTCTTCAACTATGTTGCCGGCCAGTTGCCGACCAGCTAATTAGCAACAACCGAACATTCAAATGTCAGTTCGCCGACGTATAGCCGGGGCGGCAGCGGTTGAATTCGCCCTGATCCTGCCGGTTTTCCTGATGATGATGTATAGCATGGTGGTTTACGCCTACATCTTCATCCTGCAGGAAAGCATGACCTTTGCAGCCCAGGCATCTGCCGAAGCCACAGTAAAGGTCAGTCCGGTACAGGCCGATTACGAAGCCGCCCTGGTCAGCGTTGCCAAGTCGACCGCAACCCAGGTACTTGGTTATCTCCCTCTGGACCAGCAAAACCGTGTCCTCGGAGAGAGCGCCGAAAAGGTTACGGTTACGCCGGATACCGTGAATGGCACGGTTCAGGTACAGCTGACATTTGATTTCGCAGGTTTATTCCCGGTGTTGTCATTGCCACTGGTGGGCGACGTGCCCCCCATGCCGGCAACACTCACGGCCAGCGCAGTGGCCGGGATATGAATAACAAAGGAGTCACGCAATGAGCAGCAATGCCCTCAAATTGATGGCACTCGTTACTCTGGTGCTGGCGTTAGGGCTGGGCTTCGTAGCCTACAAGATGAGCCAGCGGCTCACCGCCGCGCCGTCACAACCTGAAGTACAGGAAACACGGGAGCAAAAAGAACTCGCCTATACCATGGCTGCTGTTCTGATCAAACCCGTACTGGCGCATCAGGCTATAGAAAAGGACGATGTGGAACTGGTTCCCGTCAGCGTATTACCACCCAATTACTTCACTTCCAAAGACGAAGTAATCGGCAAGACTCCGCTGGTGGACCTGGATGTGGGCACGACGCTTACCGAGCGCGTTTTCAAGCAATCCAATGTGCTGAGCAAGTCCATTCCTGAAGGGCATCGAGCCATGTCCCTGCAAATAGATGATGTCATCGCAGTCGGCGGATTCGTTCAGCCCGGCGATGTCGTCGATGCCTTGTTGTATATCCAGTCCAAAGGCAAGGAAGTCGACGACAGCCAGGCTCGCCTGCTGCTCGGAGAAGCCATGGTGCTGGCTTACGAAGAACGCCTGTTGCCTGAAACCGAAGGCGACAAGGATGAGGAAAAGGAACAGGGCCAGCGTCAACGCCGTCAACGTACCGTGGTACTTGCCGTACCCGAGAAAGACACTGTGAAGGTCATGCTCGGCGCCAGTATCGGTGAGATACGCCTGGCTCTGCATGGTCAGATTGACGAAGAAAATGCCGCAGATGCGATGGATGCCACCCAGGTTGTTTCCACGGACGGTGGCGAGAGCAAGGACAAGGAAGAGAACGAAGAAGACGCCGTCAAGCCAATCACCTTGCGTGAACTCGGCGAAATCAAGAAGAAACGTTCAAAAGCAGGTTACGTGCCGCCACCCATTGTGGTCTACCGCGGCAGTGACGTTGAGACTGTGAGGCGCTAATCATGAAGTCGACTAATTTAAGCAAGCCATTCAAGCGTGTTGGCTACGGACTGCTGGTATGTTTTTCTACGCTGATCCTGACGGCGCAAGCAGCTGAGATCCTGCAACTTGAAACCGGCTCACAGCAGGTGATGCGTGAGGAAGCCGGCGTCGCCAGAGTCGCTGTAGGCGATCCCAAAGTAGCTGATGTCAGCATGCTGGACCGCTACCAGATCATGCTCAGCGCCAAGGCTGCGGGCCGTACGACACTGTCCGTATGGACGGGCAGCCGGAAAACCCTGAAAACCTATGATCTCGTAGTTGCCGACCATGGGGCGCCGGCTGCAGTCACAAATCCTGCTTCAGTCAAAACGCAGGTGCAGACGGATATCAAGGTAGCCGAAATGTCACGCAAGACGCTGCGCCAGTTTGGCTTCAACTATCTGAAGAATCAGGCTTCGGAAACCATTACGTCGCTGACGCCCGGCAGTCTTGGCGGCATCGAGAGTGGTGGCGGTGGTATCAACGTGCTGGGCGCCAATGGTTTCGTACCACTGAGTAATGCCTTCAATCTGGTGTTCGGCAACGGCAATCGTAATACGGCAGGCGTGCTGAGTGTGCTTGAACAGCGCGGACTGGTGCGTGTGCTGGCTGAACCCAGCCTGGTGGCCATGAGCGGCCAGACGGCCAGCTTCCTGGCCGGCGGCGAATTCCCCATTCCGGTTCAGCAGAGTGGCAGCGGCGGTAACAACACCGTGACGATTGAATTCAAGGAATTTGGTGTGCGCCTGAATCTCACGCCCACGGTACTGGACAATGAACGCATCGTACTGCGCGTGGCGCCCGAAGTCAGTGAACTGGACTTCACCGCTGCTGTGGTCAGCGGTGGCGTCCAGGTACCTGCATTAACCGTGCGGCGCACTGAAACAACCGTTGAACTGGGCAATGGCGAAAGCTTCCTGATCAGTGGACTTGTAAGCCAGAACACGATCGGCAACGTCGACAAGGTGCCACTGTTGGGCGATATCCCGATCCTCGGCGCATTCTTCCGCTCGACGCAGTTCGACCGTGAAGAGAAAGAACTGGTCATGGTGGTCACGCCACATCTGGTCGATCCGCTACGTCGTGGTGCAGAGCTGCCGGCCATGCCAGGTGCCCGGTATGACAATTACAACCCCGGTAATGCCCATGTGATTCTGAATGAGCGTGGGGATTTCGATCCTGAAGCCACCGGCTTCAGCATGGGCATCGGAAACTGAGACTGATCATGAGACTGCGCGCGTTTGCACTCACCGAATCTGCCATCTACCGCTGGCTGGAAAACTGCCTGGGTGAAGATGCTCTGCAGGAGGTCGCCTCCGCAGAAGCGCTACGCCAGCAGCTTAAAGACGGTGAAGCCCAGCTTGTTTTCGTACAGGTAGAAGGCTTGCAGCGAGAAGAGCGTTTGCAGCTGATTCGTGAATTGAAAGCCGCACACGGCAACATAACACTGGTAGCTGTGGCCGGACAGGCAGATTCTTCGACAATCCTGACCGCCATGCGCTCAGGCGCACAGGATTTTCTGCTGATGGGGCAGGACGATGACCGCATACAGGAATTGCTTGCCAAAGCAGTTCAGCACGGCGGCGAGCGCAAGGTCCAGAACTCTAACGTTGTAGCCATTCTGTCCGGACACGCGGACAGCGGTATGGCCTTCCTGGGGCAGCATCTGGTACTGGCCATGGCGGAAACCCAGCGCAAGAATGAGGCAGCCTTGTTGCTGGATCTGGGTGCGCCCCCCGGTGCAGCTGCTGTTTTCATGAACATTCAAACCGGCTACAGCGCACTGGATGCAATTGCCGATGCCTACCGCTGTGACACCACACTGGTAGATACCGCATTCGGCCATCACAGCAAGGGACCGTATGTATTGAGTTTGCCGGAAACACTGGACGGTGCACCGGAAGTCGATGCCAATGCACTGCGCGGCTTTCTGGATGTTGCCTCTACGTTGTTCAGCCAGATTGTTATCTGCGCTGACCGTAGTCTGGGCGAGGCCCCGTTGCATGCTCTGGCAGATTACGCACACCACAGTCTGGTGATCTGTGATCAGTCAATTCTGTCCAGCCGGCATAACCAGCAGATGCTGCGCGCCATGCGCAGCGCCGGCATTAACCTGGACCACGCCGGGCTGGTGGTTGACCGATATCAGAAGAAGATTGGTCTTGAGCCGGACAAGCTGGCCGGATTGCTGCAATTACCGCTACACAGTGTGCTGGCGGGGGACCCGGCCAGCCGAATCAAGGCCATGAATGCCGGAGAAAGTTTATTTGAGACCGCGCCGGGTGACGATTACCTGCGCGGGCTGCGTCAGCTGGTGGAAGTGTTGCTTGGCAGGGCGAGCAGCGCCATCGAGAAGCGCGGCTTTCTGGAAAAGCTCCTGAGCTAGTGCACAGGGAAGTGAAGACTGGGAAGGAATAACGATGAGTCCTGAACTGGCCGTACAGAAAATGCGCATGTCTGAGCAATATCAGGCCTGGAAGCTGATGGTGCATCGACATCTGCTCAAGGTGATCGACGACCGTAATCTTGGTGTTGAAGACTGGAGTCGAAGCCGTCTTGCCAGGCTTGTGGAAGACGAAGTCAAACGCTTTGTCTTTGATCAGAAGCTGGCTGTGAATCGCAATGAGATTGAATCACTGGCTGAAGATGCCCTTGACGAACTGGTGGGTTATGGCCCGATTCAGGCGCTGGTTGATGACCCGGAAGTTGATGACATTATTGTCAACGGTGCGGAAAACGTTTTTGTTGAAAGACAGGGCAAGTTGCAGACTGCGCCTTTCAGATTCGTCGATGATGCTCACGTAATCCGGGTTATCCAACGTATCCTGGCGCCGCTGGGCCGTCGTGTAGACGAATCCAGTCCCATGGTCGATGCCCGCTTGCCCGATGGCTCCCGCGTCAATGCCATTATTCCGCCACTGGCGCTGAATGGCCCGTGTCTGTCGATTCGGAAATTCCGTAAAGAGGCCTTGCAGGCCGACGAGCTGGAGCGTCTTGGCAGTGTTAATCACGCCATGCTGGAATACCTGCAACAGGCCGTGCTGAAACGCGCCAATGTCCTGGTGCTGGGCGGTACCGGTTCGGGTAAAACCACCATGCTGAACCTGATCAGCCAGTGGATCCCCTCACATGAGCGCGTGATTACCATTGAGGACGCAGCCGAACTGAGGCTGGAAAACAGCCATGTAGTCCGTCTGGAAACGCGTCCGCCGAATCTGGAGGGGACCAATCAGGTTACTGCCCGGGATCTGGTGAGAAACGCGCTGCGTATGCGCCCGGACCGCATCATCGTCGGTGAGATCCGTGGTGACGAGGTGCTGGACATGATGCAGGCCATGAACACTGGTCACGACGGCTCCATGACGACCCTGCATGCGAATAATCCCCATGATGCAGTTCATCGACTGCAACTACTGGCCGGTTTTGCTGGATTTTCCGGCAGCGAGCAAATGCTGACCCAGCAGATCGCCAGTGCTCTGGACCTGATGGTGCATGTAGCGCGTCTGGGAGATGGTCGCCGACGCGTCATGTCCATCACCGCCGTGGAAGGCGTGAAAGACGGGCATCTGAGTCTACGGGACGTTTATCGCTACGACGAGACAAGCGACAAACACCATGCAGTTAAAGAAGAGGTGGCCGCATGATGTTCGTCATATGGTTTGCGCTTTGTCTGGTGGCTGTCTTCATGGTCATTCTCGCCATAGGCCTGTTCCTGAAGGGGCAGAATCGCCAGAAAGAAGATGCTGTATTCAGTCGACTGAAGCTGCAGGATGTTGAAGAAGTTTCCCGGCAGGGTGCGGGTAGTGAAAGTAATAATCCGGTTGTACGCTGGATTGCTCGCCGTCTTGTCCAGGCCGGTTATGAACCCAATGAAAGTGGCATTCTCATCAGCTCGGGATCACTGGCTGTTTTCGCTTCGCTGCTCTTCCTGGCTTTCGGCCCGGTTCTGGCAAGTCTGACCGTAATAAGCCTGCTGCTGATTGCGCAGATATTCCTGATGCAACGCGCCGCACGGCGCCATAAGCAACTCATGCTGCAGCTCCCTGACTTTCTCGACCGGCTGCTGAGACCGCTGATCGCGGGTAATACCATTGAGGAGTCGTTCGCCATTGCTACGCGCGAAAGTCCGGAGCCGATTCGCAGTTTGTTTCTGGGCGTAGCTCGCCAGGTACGACTGGGTGCGCCTCTGGAAGAAGCGATTTCACGTATCGCGGTCTTACATGAGCTGGCAGACCTGCATGCTCTGGCAATGGCGACCCAGGTGCACCGTCGTTATGGTGGCAGCATCCGCAAGATGGTGAAAAGTCTTATTCATCTTGCCCGCAGCCGCGAAACATCTGCTCAGGAGCTTCGTGCCCTGACGGCCGAAACACGCATGTCAGCATGGGTGCTGGTGGCCATTCCTGTTGGCATTACCACTTTCATTCTGCTGCGCAACCCGGACTACTACACAACCATGTGGAGCACCTCCGTCGGTCGAGGCGTGCTTATCTTCGGATTTGTTCTCCAGCTTGCAGGCGCCTTCGTCATCTGGCGGATGATGCGCAATACCGCACAGGAGGGCGCATGAATATCACAGCATTACTATTTGCCCTGGCTGTCAGCCTGCTGGTGCTGAGTATCGGCATGGCGCTGTTGTATATCTACCGCAGGCGGCCCGCGGATCATGTAACTTCGCGGCTATCCACAGCCGGGGAAGTCCCTGATTTCGAGACAGACAACAGCAATCCACTGGTGTCGCTGCTGTCAAGTACCGGCCGGGGTATGGAGCGCTGGCTGCAGGATGATGATGTAAGCACCTCCCTGTTGCTGACGCGCGCAGGCTGGCGTGAGGCGCATGTGCGCTCACTGTTCTACATTCTGCAGGTGGCCGTGCCATTGCTGGCTGTGGCTCTGGTCGTCGTGGCCAGTATTGCCACGTCCACACTGGTAGAAACTCTGGTTTACTGCGTGGGTGCGGGCGCTATCGGCATTCTCGCTCCCCGTTACTTTCTACGTTCAGTGGCGCGCAAACGTCAGGCACGCGTGCGTTCGGAAGTGCCCATATTCATACATATGCTCGTCATGCTCTACGACTCGGGCCTGTCTACACGCCAGGCCTTGAACAGTCTGGTGCGCGACGGTGAGCACGTACTGCCGGAACTGAACATCGAATTCCGCTCGGCACTTCGCCAACTCGATGCCGGTGCAGACCTGGTCCAGGTCCTGGGTGACATTGAATGTGACCTGGACGTGGCCGAGCTGTCGAATGTGCTGGGCCTGCTGCGCCAGATTGAGCGCTACGGTGGTGAAATCCGTGAATCCCTGCTTTCGGTCCTGGCCCTGATTGAAGAACGCCGTGTGCTCACCCTGCGTGAACGGGTGAATCACATGGCCGGCCGCATGACAGTTGTCATGGTCGCGTTTTTCTTCCCGGCCCTGTTGTTATGTGTTGCCGGTCCTGCCTTTACAGCGATCGTGTTCGCCTTGGGGAGTGCATCATCATGAAGTTTTATATCCCATTCGCATTACTGCTGTTGCTGGCACAAGGCTGTGCCACACAGAACAAATCACCGCTGCAGGTAATCGAAGACGAGCCTGAACGCGTCGAACAAATGCGGGCGGTACACACCGACCTCATCCGCGAAATGATTCGCCAGGAGAATTACCACGCCGCATTGGCGCACATCGAGGAATTGCAGCGCGCACAGCAGGCTGACCAGCTGTTATTGCTGCATGCTGAAGTCCTGTTCAAGCTGGGCCGTATCCAGGAAGCGCATGCCGATTACGTAAAACTCATGGGTGGTCCTTATGACGCCGAGGCGATGCACGGTATCGGACTGATGCATGCAATCAACGATCCACGTCTTTCGCTGGACTATCTGGGCAAGGCTGCTCGCGGCAAGCCGACGGATGCCGGAATGCGTAATGACTTTGGCTACGCACTGCTGCGTATCGGGGAATACACCCAGGCTCGTCTGCATCTCACTACCGCCCATGAACTCGCACCTGGCGACACGCGCTATCGAAACAATGCCTTGTTGATCATGTTGATCGAAAAGGACGAGGGTTCGGCCAGTCGGCTGATTGAGAAAACGGGCATGTCTCAGGAACTGGTGACAAGGATTCGCCAACAGGCACATGAGTGGCAAATCAAGACTGACGGACCCGCAAACCAGCCACGCAGGCCTGCTGTCACCCAGGCCAAAGCTGATCAGGCAGCCTGATCGATACCAAGGAGATGAAGATGAAACGGATTTCACAGGCAAGCTTACTTGGCGCAAGCCTCATGCTGCTCGCAGGCGCCGGATGGACTGCTGACGATGACAGCCACCTGGATGTTGGCAAGGAGACTCGACAGTGGCTCGAATTACAAAGGAGTGGCAGTGCGGCTTCTGAAACCGAGCGTCCGCTGTCAGCAGATGCCGCCAATCGCAGTTATCAGCGTTACGTTGAAACACATAGTTACCGCATCCCGAGGTCCTTCACCGAGGAGAAGCAGAGCTTTGTACAGGACTAATGCCTTCAGACGGCACCAGGACGGTTATGCTGTCCCGTTTGCTGCGTTTCTGCTGACGCTGCTGGCCGCCATTGCCATTGTCCTGGATATCGGCAGGTTGTATCTCGCCCAGCGTACCTTGCAGCAGCAGGCTGATCTGGCCGCCCTGGACTCCGCACGCATCGTTTCACGCTGCAACAGTTCAACCGTGCCCCAATACAACGACATTGTTGCCAGTGTTCAGGCCAGCTTGTTACGCAACGGTATCGACGATCCGGATGTGGACCTTGCAACCTGGACGGTAGAGCACGGCACCGTGGAGACTGATGAGGGCACACAGTTTCGCCAGCTGCTTCCAGGCAGTCTGAGTGAGGCGGATGCAGTACGGGTGACCTTGCAGCGTGCCGTACCCACGCCGGTTATGCCATTTCTGAGAGCGGGCGATGGCCGCCTGCTTACCGCTTCGGCCACGGCCAGCCAATCGGCGCTGGGTAATCTGCGTGTCGGCAGCAGCCTGGCAAGCCTGGAAGACGGGGCGGTCAATGCCCTGTTGTCAGCCCTGCTCGAGGGCAGCGTCAGCATAGGTGCCGTGGGTTACCAGGGCTTGCTGGGCGCCAATCTCACTCTGGAGCAACTCGCACTTGCGCTGGACCTGAGTGTGCAGGATCTCTCCGACCCTCTGGCGCTAGGCACCGAAACACCGATCCTGAGTGACGTTATCAGCAATCTGGCAACCCAGTTAAGTGGCGCAGTCAGTATGCAGGTAATCAATTCGCTGCAGGATCTGGCGGGCCAGACCAATAACAACACACCCATACCTCTGGATGCTGTATTACAACCGGTCGGAGAAATTGCATCGAATGTGCCTTTCGTCAATCTCGGTGAACTGATCATGGCTCTGGCCATGGCGACTCATGCTGACTCGGAGGGCGGGGTTGCCCCTATCGAATTGCCCATATCGCTTGGTCTGCTGGGCATTAACGTGAACAGCTTCCTGCAGGTACTTGAGCCCCCGCAGATCAGCCCTATGGGTCGCCCGGGTGAGACCAGTGCCAGCACAGCCCAGGTTCGCCTGATGGTGCGTTTGCAGGTCAACACGATAAGCAGCATCACCAATGCACTGAATGTGCTGCTGCTTGGCCTGGTTAACTTCACACTTGACCCCTTAAAGGTGGGTATTGATGTGGAGGTTTCCCCCGCAACAGGTTATCTGGATCGTATCGATTGCCCGCGCGCCGGTATTAATGATGGCTATCCACAGGCTGATCTCAGTGCGCGTGCGACCGTAGCAACTGTGGCACTGGGTACCTTCAGTGGCAATGCGTCAGATGCCAGCGATCTGGAATCAGCACCTGCGCCGATTACCACCGTCAGACTGAGCGTATTGTTACTGGGGACAGCGCAATTGGCGGTGAACGTCACCGAGCCCGTGGATGTATCCGTTGGTGATGACTCGATTCAGCCTTTGCCACTGACGGTGACGGAATTTACCCAGGTAGATATCGGCAGCGACTCACCCTGGGTATTCCAGGCAGACGGCATACCGCCTGAGGCGCCTGTAGCCGCCAACCCGCAGACCCTGTCCAGCGGCGAGTTATTGTCTTCGACGCTGGGAACACTGCTGGGTGATCTCAATCTGGAACTCAGTCCGAGCGGCTCTTCGGGCGTGCTGGCGCTTGTCAGTGGATTGCTGAGTGGAATCCTGAATACCCTGATCACAGCAATCAGTGACCTGCTGGGTCCCATATTGACGGGCGTTGGCGGCATCGTTGACGCCATTCTGGATCCGCTGCTGCATCTGCTGGGCGTCGAGTCAGGGCAGGCCACGGTCATCATGGATACCGTCATGGTTGATGAACCGCATCTGGTTTCAATTGAGGTGCCGGTCGCAGAAGAGTAAAACCTGTTCGGATCAGGCAGCCTCTTCAGCAGGTTTATGCGTGGCTTCCAGTGCCATCAGCAAGCTGTTGATGCCGGCTTCAGGCTTATGCCCCTGTTCGCTCAGAATACGTCGCCACAGGCGGCCACCGTACTGCCCCTGGAAAAGGCCCAGCATGTGCCGGCTGATACGCTTGAAGGGAACGCCCTTGCTCATTTCCTGTTCGATGTATTCCCGCATGCTCAGTGCAATGGCCTCGCGTCCGGGAGCGGGGCGTTTATCGCCGAATATCCGCCTGTCCGCCTCGGCCAGCAGATAGGGATTCTTGTAAGCGGCGCGGCCCAGCATGACCCCGTCCACGTACTGAAGATGCTTTTCTGCCTGCTCCAGCGTTTCTATGCCGCCATTGATAATGATCTGCAGGTCAGGACGATTCTCTTTTAATCGATACACAAAATCGTAGTGCAGGGGAGGGATCTCGCGATTCTGTTTCGGGCTCAGTCCCTGCAGCCAGGCCTTGCGTGCGTGCACGGTAAAAACCCGACAACCTGCCTCAGCCACGCGCTCAATGAAATCTGCAAAAAAACCGTAACTGTCCTGCTCATCGATGCCGATTCTGCACTTTACCGTTACGGGCAGGGCGCAGGCTTTCTGCATGGCCGACACGCAATCAGCGACGAGCGGGGCTTCGGCCATCAGACAGGCGCCAAAACGCGCTGCCTGGACACGGTCACTGGGGCAGCCGACATTGAGATTGATTTCGTCGTAGCCGAACTGTTCGCCAATGGCGGCACACTCGGCCAATGCAACGGGATCACAACCACCCAGTTGCAGGGCAACCGGATGTTCTGCCTGGTTAAAACGCAGGAAACGATCACGGTCGCCGTACAGAATGGCGCCGGTGGTAATCATCTCGGTATAGAGCAGGGTATGGCGGGAAATGCGGCGCAGAAAATAGCGTTCGTGCCGGTCGGTCCAGTCCATCATCGGTGCAACCGACAGGCGCCTGTCCAGCCGGGAGGTTGCTTGTGTTGTGCTGCTTTCTGAGCTCATGGCCGCCACGGAAGAATTGTGGCCGCATATTTTAGCAGCCGGAGCGGCATTCACCGAACTCCGGCTGCCTTGATCAGTCAGCGGATAGTCACCGGACCCGACAACTCCATGCCCAGGCTTTGGCCACCTGCTGCCTTCAGCGCCGGATCAAAACTCAGTTGATAGCTACCGGGATCGGTATGCAGGAACAGGGATTTGCGATGCGGAGCAATAAACCAGCTACCGGCAACTGACTGGTCCCCGTCGTGTACCTGTACCAACGAGTCGATGTTCTGGCCCTGTGCAAGAGCATGCGATGTAATGATTGAAATGCCTTTCTGACCTTCAGCATTCATGGATTGTCCAACGTGCACAATGCGCAGTCCGTTGCCATTCACCGAGTCGCTCCACCAGTTCGCGTACCCACGCGACTTGGCCGTAGGTTTGGGCTTTGGCGCAGGTGAGGGCGGCTGAGTGGCAACCGTCTGCTTTTTGGGCGGCGGGTTGGGAATCATGCCCTTGGGATCGTCTTCGGCCGTGCCCGGTTGCGTGTGAACGGTCTCTATGGGTATACCCGGTGAGGTTTGTTCGACAATCGGATAAACCGGATCAGGATCGGGGGCGGGCATTGCCGGTTCACTGTCTGCACTTGAAACAGAAGTGTCGGGCGCTGACTGGTCATCCGAGGCATCGGCGACAAATTCGTCGTCTAAAGATCCGGCTCCCTCGGTCTCATCCATGGCGGTAGAAGATGTCTCATCTCCGGCATCCGCCATCACCGTTTCTTCGGCTGTGGAAACCTCTTCTTCATCGACTTCGTCAACAGAGGTAGTCTGAGAGACGGGGGCCGGCTCGGGGACCGGCTCTGCAGCGACACTCGGTTCTTGTTCATCTGTTTCAGGAGTCTGCACGCCGTCTGCGCTTGCCACCAGAGTCTCTTCAGCTGCAGTTTCAGGGAAGCCGCCGGCCTCCAGGTTGGCGACCAGGGTTTCACCGACGCGGCGGCCGATTTCTTCACCCACTTTGCGGCCAATGTCCTGGCCCAACTCGCGGGCTTCAGCGACGGCCGGATCATCATCACCCGGACTTGTTGCGCCAGGCGTCTGGACGACGGATTCAGGGGCGGTTTCCGGCACTTCTTCAAGCATGAAGTTCAGTCCCAGGAATACGGCGCCGATGAATAAAAGAACGAGTACGCCTTTTATCAGGCTGCTACTGGCGGAAGCCATAAGGAATTCTCCCTGTACGCTATGGTTGCTACGTTATATTTGCGACCGCATTGCTTTTATTGTGCGGCGCGACGTGCTTCCATCGCCTCGCGAACGGCTTTTTCAGCCGCCTCGGCTGCGGCCTTGACGGCTTCGTCAATGGCAGCTTGCACAGCGATTTCGGTCAATTCGTCTTCAGAAACAGCAGTATCGGACGTGGCGGCAGAATCCGACTGCATGGCCGTTTCGGGCTCTTCGGCAGGTTCCGGCTCAGCTTCAGCCATTTCATCAGCCATTTCATCGGCGGATTCATCAGCCATCATATCGTCGGACGCTTCATCATCAGCCATGGCCATTGACGCGTCGTCGCTGCTGCTGTCCTCCATTACCTCTTCAGCCGGTGCTTCTTCCACAACAGCGTCATCGACATCTGCCGTTTCCTCGGCCATCCCGTCTTCAGCGGGCGCTTCCTCTACCGCAACAATTTCCTCTTCGAGGTCATCGCTGTCTGCGACTTCTTCTTCTGCGGGAGCAAACTCCTCAGGCGCATCGCCAGTCTGGGCAGCATCCGTGTTAATGACTTTGCTTGGCGGCGCGGATACGGCAAGGTTATCGCCTTTGTTATCGGTATCGCCTCGCAGGAAAATCTCAAGTCCGTAGTACACACCCACTGTCACAATAACCATGGTGAGTGTCATTATCAGCGTGTCTTTACGCATTGAATCGCTTCCCCCAATAAAAACCAGCGTAAGTTCCGGTGACAAGCTTAGCCTTGTTAACCGTATTTCGTCACCCGTGAAACTATCCACCAGCAGGCAGGGATAGTCAACGTTGGGTGGGACAATGGCATAATAGCGCCACCTAAACCCGCTGTCTCATGTCACAGCTGCAGCGGGCAACATCAAAAGCATTTTTAAAGAGGATAATTCAATGAGCGATCGTTATATGCAGATCATGCAGTCCCCGATGGGGCAAAAAGTGATCGCCAGTCTCGGACTGCCTGTGCCGCCGAGTCTGGAGCGTGCGGAAGGCCCCTGGCAAAACGAAGCCCTCAAGGGTACGAGTGTTCTTTTCGGCGCCGCCGCAGGCGGAAAATTGCTGGAAACCTGCCTGAAAACACTCAATAGCAGTGGCGCCGATGTTTTTGTGCCGACCAAATCCGCCGGCCTTGAAGACATCAAGTCTGCCGCCTCCTCAAACACCATCCCGGTGCGCGCTACAACCGAAGAAGACGAAAGCAAATTCAGCGCGCTGGTATTCGATGCCAGCGGAATCAGCACGGCGCAGGGCATGAGTGAAATCCACGCCTTCTTTAATCCCAATGTGCGCCGCCTGAAAAAGAACGGCCGCATTATCATTCTGGGCCGTACTCCCGAAAGCGCCGCCAACCCTGAAGACGCAGCCGCCATGCGGGGCCTGGAAGGTGTGGTGCGCAGTCTGGCCAAGGAACTGGGCAAGAAGGGCATTACCGCCCAGCACTTTTATGTAGAGCCGGGCGCCGAGACCCGCGCCGAAGCTGCCATACGCTTCTTCCTTTCCAGGAGTTCGGCTTTCATCACCGGCCAGGCGCTGCGCATTACCGGGCTGGCGACGGGTGAAGCCAACGGCCCGTGGGAGGCCGCTCTCAAGGGCAAAGTGGTGGTGGTGACCGGTGCGGCGCGCGGCATTGGCGCAGGCATTGCCGAGGTGATGGCACGCGAAGGCGCCAAGGTGATCTGTCTGGACCGGCCGGGTGAAGAAGAGAGCCTGCAGAAAGTGGCCGATGCCATTCAGGGTGAAGTGCTAGCAGTCGATATTACCGACCCCAAGGCAGGCGACACCATCGCGGACTATTGCAAGAAACAGCACAAGGGCCTGGATGTTATCGTGCACAACGCCGGCGTCACCCGTGACAAGACCATGGCGCGCATGAGCGCTGAATGGTGGAACATGGTGCTGGAAATCAACCTGGCCGCCATTGCCCGTGTGAATGAAAAACTGCTGGCGGACAAGATTATCAACAAGGGGGGCCGCATTGTCTGTGTATCTTCCATCAGTGGTATCGCCGGCAACATGGGCCAGACCAACTACTCAGCATCCAAGGCCGGCTTGATTGGTTACGTTGCCGCATTGAGCCAACAGGTTGCAGAGCAGGGCATAACCGTGAATGCTGTGGCCCCCGGATTTATCGAAACGCAAATGACGGCGGCCATTCCCTTCGCCATTCGCGAAGTGGGGCGGCGCTTTAACTCGCTGTCGCAGGGCGGTTTGCCGGTTGATGTGGCAGAGGCCATTACCTTCTTCTCCAGCCCGGGTGCGGTTGGAGCCACAGGCAATGTGCTGCGCGTTTGCGGGCAGAATATGCTTGGTGCCTAGGCAGTGCCGGAGAACGGCTCCGCCAGGTGCGGAGCCGTTTTTTATTGACCAGGTGATTTGTGGCCCAAAGTAACACACGAAAAAAGAATTCTAACTCAATGGAATCTGATGGTTTATCAGATTCCATTAACTTGAATTCGAGTGCTGTTGAGCGCAACAGGCGCGCACCTGCTCGTGCGCGTATACGCTCCAGTCTGATCAACGGCCTGGGGCTTGGGCGCGGCAAGGCCGTGTTGAGCGAAATATCCCAGCTGACGGGGCATACCATTCAGATATCCAGGGGCGCTCTGCCACTGGTCAGCCTGCTTTCTCATGACCGCGACATTCATCGCGATGAATTAAGCACTGCGATCGACGAGCTTTTCGAGGCGCTGTACGGACACCCGCTCACACAAACCACGCAGAAACTGACGGAATTCATGCGTCAGCGGCATCTCATCCCGAATGAGCAGTCCACCGAAAACCTGATCCGTTTCGTGGTCGATCAGATTGTGGCGCGCAGTCCGGTCGACATACCTGAGCCGGTGCTGAATGAATTCTGGAACTTCTTCGATGAATTGTTCAGCAGCCCTGAAATCAAGGGGCTGGGTGAAATGTCACTGGATATGATTCGCCTGGTGCTGCGCACCTACGAACCCCTCATTGTTGAAGTCATCAATCTGCTGAAGGCAGGTAAACGTTTTAACGAATGGCAGCTCAAGGAATTGATGCGCCGGGCCGGTATCGTGCGCAACGATGTCCGCATAATCCGAAGACAAATCAAGGCATTACGCTATATTCGTCCGTTTTTCCAGGCCGATCCCAAGGATTTCAAACTGCAGGCGCAGATTGTCGCCCAGATGGTGCGTGAATTCGGCCCGTTCTTCGTGAAAATGGCCCAGGTGGCGGCGGCCAACAGCGACTTCCTGCCAAGGGAGATTGCACGCGAACTGGCGGTGTTCCAGGAAGACGTCAGCCCCATGAGCGGCGAGGAGGTGGTAGATGCCTTCTATGACACCTTTGGCCGGCATCCAAGCGAAATGTATATGGGGTTTGATCCGGAAAAGCCCATTCGCTCGGGCTCGATCGGGTCCGTCTATATTGCCAAAAAACCCTTTTTATCCAATGGGGAAGAGATACTTCGTTCAGTAGTCGTTAAAGTCGGGCGACATAACCTGGACCGGGAATTCATTATTGGCAAGCTGGTGCTGAACCTGGCCATTATGAGCACCCAGTACTGGGCGCCACATTCGAAGCTGGCGCCCTTCCTGCAGGCCCTGCAGGACCAGGTGGACGAATTCGTCAAGGGGTTCCAGCGCGAACTCGACTTCGAGGAAGAGGCGCGCCTGCACCGTCTCTTCTATGAACGCAGCCGTGACAGCGTCATGTGGAGCGTGCCGGTACTGTTTACTTCCTCGAGCAGAATCCTGGAAATGGAATACATCCAGGACGCCAACAGCCTCACGCATGCCTTGCACCGGCTGTCACCACGCAAGCGCCGCCGTATGCAGAGAAAGCTGGCAGAGCGTTTTCTGTATAGCGTGCTGTATCAGCTGGTTGTCTATCAGGAATGTCATGGTGACCTGCATCCGGGCAACATCATGGTTGGAGCGGACGGTGAGTTGCACCTTATTGACTGGGGCAACGCCGTCAACATGGAAGGCAAATGGTCCGCGGTATGGGATTACCTTGTCGGCGCCGCCATCGGCGATCGAATTCTGCTGACGGAAGCCCTCATCCGCATGAGCACCGATCCCGAGGGCAATCGGGAACGCTGGGAGGAAATCCATGATCTGCTGGGCGAGACCATGGATAAACGCGGCATCAAAGCACTCAAACCCGCCAATTTCATGTTCGTGCTGACCCGTGAAGGCCTGCAAGGGCTGCATCAACGCGCCCAGACGGTAATGCACCTGGTGGCCAACTCGCAGCAGCTTGGCATCGTCCTGCGCAGCGACTACATGCATCTGTCACGCTCCCTGTTCGCGGCTGCCGGCTCATTCGCCTCAATCTACGAGGACAGTTCGCGCTTGCTGATGCTTCGGGACATGGTCAGAAGCCTGATCCGTATGCCCTGGTTGCTGGTACAGGACAAGGTAGGTGTGCGCTCTCGCGAATTCCGGGCAACCTGGTCTGCTTATCTGCCGCCTGCAGGCCGTAAACCGGAAGCCCTCCCGGTTCCGATCAACCCTCAGTAATCGAATTCCCGATGCTCTATTCACTGGCCAAGGAGTCCCTGTTCTGCCTGGACGCGGAGCGGGCACACGAGTTGACCATCGCAGGTCTTAGCCGTATGCCGCGCATTGCGGGCAGAGTGTTCGGCCAGAAACTGGATGCGCATCCACGCGAGGTCATGGGGCTGACATTCCCCAACCCGGTCGGGCTGGCCGCGGGGCTGGACAAGAACGGCGAATGCATCGATGCCTGGGCCGCCATGGGCTTCGGTTTTATCGAGGTCGGCACCGTGACGCCGCGCCCGCAGCCGGGCAATCCAAAACCGCGCATGTTCCGTTTACCCAAGCATCAGGCCATCATCAACCGATTGGGTTTCAACAACAAGGGCATTGATTATCTGCTTGAGCGGGTAGCCCGCAGCCATTTCCAGGGTGTGCTGGGCATCAACATCGGCAAGAATTTCGATACGCCGCTGGACCAGGCGCAGGACGATTATCTGCATTGCCTGGAAAAAGCCTATCCGGTGGCAAGTTATGTCACGGTCAATATTTCCTCGCCAAACACCCAGGGCCTGCGGGATCTGCAGAAAGGCGAGGCGCTGGATCCCTTGCTGGCTTCACTCAAGCAGGCGCAGAACCGGCTTGCGCAGCAGCATGGCCGTTATGTACCGCTGGTCGTAAAGATCGCACCGGACATGGAAGATGCCGACCTGCAGCAGGTGGCCGATGCATTGCGCCGAAATGCCGTGGACGGCGTAATCGCCACCAATACCACCATTACACGGCCGGGCCTGGGTAAAAGCGAAGATGCGGCAGAGCAGGGTGGGCTCAGCGGTGCGCCGCTGTTTTCACTATCCACCAGCGTGGTCGCCAAACTGCATTCCATGCTGGGCGGCGAATTGCCTATCATCGGCGTGGGCGGCATCTTCGGCGGTGCGGATGCACGCAGCAAATTCGAGGCAGGAGCGGAACTGCTGCAGGTCTACACCGGTTTTATCTATCGCGGCCCGCGATTGATTCGTGAAGCGGTAGAGGCCGTCGAAGCGATCTGAACTGTCTTCACCCGTTTCTGATCAGCATCATCTGAAAAAGCTTTCCCAGTATCTCCAGCTGATCGGTCAGGGTATGCCCGCTGTCCAGAATATGCAGGGCTGCGTTGCGCGGCTGTGAAAAGCGAATCGCCACATCCACCGGCACGATGTCGTCGTTCCAGCCGTGCACGACTACGCTGTCCCCGGGGCATCCGGCGGGTTCCTCGTTCCAGCCGTCAAAATAGAAAGCCGGCGCCATCAGGAATAGCGCATCGGGCTTGAGTTTTTCACAGGCCATGGCCGCCACATAGGCGCCCATACTTGATCCAACCAGAATCAGGCGTTCGGCCCGGGGGTTGAGTTGCAGAAGTTGTTGCACGCGCGCATGTGGATCATGCGTATGACCATAGTCAGGGCTCATCACCGCCCAGTCGCAGCCACGGGCAATCTCCGCCAGATACCTGATTTTCGTTCCCCAGGGGCCGCTTTCCTTGCCATGCGTAAAACAGACCAGCTTGTTCTCTGTCATATCCGGACTCATATTCTTCGGGTGAACGGCAACAGACGTAGACCTGTGCCCGGGCTCTCTCTAAACTAGTTTACATGTCAGACATCAAGAGCAAGACAGAGCAACGCAGAAGACGCCGGCGCAAACCGCAGCCTGTAGATATCCGTATGAGCTTTGTCGTGCGCACCGGTGAAGAACCCGAGGATGTGGTTACCATCATGGATGAACGCGAACTCAAGATGGTGGGTAGCGTATTCCAGTACCGCGATCAGGCCGCACGCTTTCTGGCCATGAGTCTGGTCAAGGTGGCGGCCACCAACCGCAAAGTCTTCCGACAGGTGGTGCCTGGCCTGAAGCTGCTCCTGAAAAACGAAGATTCCCGCTGATGCGCTACCTGCTTGGCTTTAACTGGTTGATGCTGGCAGCCTCAACCACCATGGCGCTGGTACTGTCCGTGGTCTTGCTGATGTACTGGGTTTATCGCGATGAACCCGTCATCCAGGCCAGTTTCGACTCGCTCAGATTGCAGACCAGTATGTTTGTCGGCATGTGCCTGCTGTCTGCGCTGGCCGCACAGTCCCTGCGCCGCCGCTGGCCGGGCTTCTGGTTATGGCAGCTGCTGCTGATCGCCGCCCTCGGGGGAATCGTCAACTTCTATCTGCCCGATGCCTGAGGCCAGGCAAGTCATCTACTCAATGTCCTGGCCGGCGCGGCTCATGACTGCTTTCGTATATCTTGCGATGGCGGCTGCCTGGCTACGGCCGGTGACCGCAACTCACTGGCTGGCTGCTCTTCAGTATGTGCTCGCCGCCGGTCACCTGCTGGCGGCCACGGGTTGGCTGCTGCAGTTCTCCCGCCGCCGTCTGCCCCAGCTATGCGCATGGTTGCCGCTGCTGGGTCTGCCGTTGGCCATTGCCGTCCTGGTCGCCGATCCCGGCCTGGTATCGCTGGCATTGTTGGCCTCCAGCCCGCTCCTGTTCCTGTTGTCGGGTTGGGTTTCATATCAGCGCGAAACGGATATAGCCGGATTGCCGGTGCGCGAATTAAAATGGTCACTGGCGCTGAAGATAGCGCTGGATGAAGCCATGTTGGGATATTTCGTCAGTACGACCAGAACACCGGCACGGCGCAGGGTGCCCGAGATTGCGAATGAAGTCCTTCGCGCCATCGACGCCTTCGGCCGACAGGGCTGGCTCGACAATCCTGCTGCCTTCCATCAGACGGTTCACTCTCCTCAAGTGTTTGAACTCGAAGACCGGCTGGCCATAGGTCATCCCTTTAAAAGCCTGAGCTTCCCCAGCAGCTATGTGTCACATAGCGAATTACCCGGCGCAGAACGCTGGGAGACCTATGGCGCCACACATACAGTGCATGCCCGCATTTTTGAACACGAGGGTGGGCCCAGACCCTGGCTGATGTGCGTGCACGGTTACCGCATGGGCTGGCCTTATATCGATTTTCAGTTGTTCTCGCCGGGATGGCTGCATCACAAACTGGGCTTTAACCTGATCATGCCGCTGCTGCCCCTGCACGGGCTGCGCAAGATAGGCATGCGCAGTGGCGATGGTTACTTCGACGGCGAACTGCTCGACCTGTTGCATGCCGAGGCACAGGCCCTGACCGATCTGCGCAGCTGTTTGCTGTGGCTGCGGGAACAACGCCAGGTTCCGCGCATGGGTATTTATGGCATTAGCCTGGGTGGACTGAATGCCAGTCTGCTGAGCTGTCTGGACGCCGAAATTGATTCATTGATCGCAGGCATCCCCCTGGTGGACCCGCTGCGCGTATTCGAACTGAACGCACCGACCCGCCTGATGCGGGGCTTGCAGCAGGCAGGTGTCGGTATAGAGCAGGTGAGGGCGCTGCTGGCGCCGATTTCGCCCTTGAGCATGGAGTGTCGCGTACCCTTGGCCGGACGCGCCATTGTTGCCGGCATGCATGACAAGATCGTGTCGCTGGAACCGATATTGGCGCTGCAGGCGCATTGGAACGATTGCCCGCTGCATTGGTACGCAGGCACGCATCTGAGTGTGCGCCGGGAGCGCGATGTCCGCGCATGGCTGCGCAGCACCTGGAAAGCGCATGGCATGATTGACGCCGAAGGGTATGAAAACATGGCAGTTCAGTAATTTAACTTGTTCCTTCCGACCCGAATACTTGCCTCTGAAGGTCAGGCTACCGAAAATGTCGGGTCTTGCTCCCATAGCACAACAGGATTTTCCAATGACACGAGTCGTCATCAGCGGCACTGGCTTATTTACCCCTGCAGACTCCATTTCCAATGACGAACTGGTGGATTGCTTCAACGAATATGTGGAGCGCTACAACCGGGAGCATGCGGCTGAAATCGAGGCCGGAGAACTGCAGCCCCTAGCGCCGTCCAGCAGCGAATTCATTTTCAAGGCTTCGGGCATCCAGAGCCGTCATGTAGTGGACAAACAGGGCATCATCGATCCGGATCTGATGAAGCCGCAGATTCGCACGCGCAGCAACGACGAGCCCTCTCTGCTGGCGGAAATGGCCATCGATGCAGCCCGCGAGGCCATGCAGCGTGCTGGCAAGTCGCCTGCGGATGTAGATGCCGTGCTCGTAGGTTGCTCCAATATGCCGCGCCCCTATCCGGCATTGGCAGTGGAAGTTCAGGAATATCTGGGCATAGATGGCTGGGCCTATGACCTCAACGTGGCCTGCGCCTCGGCGGCCTTTGCCCTGCAGGCGGCGGTGGATTCCGTGCGTAATGGCAGTGCCGGCTGTGTGTTGATGGTGAATCCCGAGATATGCAGTGGCCACCTGAACTTCCGTGACCGCGACAGTCATTTCATATTTGGCGATGCGGCAACGGCTGCAATTGTCGAACTGGCCGACACAGCCACCTCCGATGATCAGTTCGAGGTCGTGGGCACCCGCCTGAAAACCAAATTTTCGAACAATATCCGCAATAACTTCGGCTTCCTGAACCGGGCCGAGACCGATCCGCGCCCGGAAAACGATATTCTGTTCGTGCAGGAAGGACGCAAGGTATTCAAGGAAGTCGTGCCCATGGTGGCCGATCTGTTGACCACACATCTCGGTGATTTGGGTATAGAACCGGCCAGCGTCAGGCGTTTCTGGCTGCATCAGGCGAATCTGGGCATGAACCAGCTCATCAGCAAGCGTGTGCTCGGTCGTGAACCCGACGAAAATGAGGCGCCCGTGATTCTGAACGAGTACGCCAATACCAGTTCTGCCGGTTCCGTCATCGCGTTCCACAAGTATCACGACGACTTGCAGGCAGGCGACGTGGGTGTATTGTCCGCCTTCGGCGCTGGCTATTCGGCCGGCAGCGTGGTTCTGCGCCGGCTCTGAGCGACCCGGCCATGTCGGACAACGGCGCTACCACCAACAACATCATCTATCGGCAGGATTACCGCCCACCTGCCTACAGCGTCGTGCACGTCGAACTCCATGTCGATATACAGGATGACCATTGCCAGGTCAGTTCAACGCTTGAAATACAGCGACAGTCCGGGGTCGATGTCGAAAGCCCACTACTACTGCAGGGGCGGGCACAGGAACTGCTGTCTGTCTCCATTGATGGCCGTCAGTTGCAGGCCGGCGAGTACCTGGTCAGCGAACAAGAGCTGCGACTGGAGAAAGTACCGGAGCGTTTTCGCCTTGAGATTGCCAGCCGTCACGATCCATACGCCAATACCAGCCTGGACGGCTTCTACCGCTCGGGTGACATACTCTGCACCCAGTGTGAGGCGCATGGCTTCAGCCGCATAAGCTATTTCCCCGACCGGCCGGATGTACTGGCCAGCTATCGGGTCAGCATTGAAGCCGACCGGCAACGCTATCCCGTATTGCTGGCCAACGGCAATCGCGTGGCGGCCGAGCAGTTACCCAATGGCCGGCATCGTGTCATCTGGGAAGACCCACACCCCAAGCCCTGCTACCTGTTCGCCATGGTGGCGGGCGATCTGGCCTGCGTGACCGATAGCTATCAGACGGCATCCGGACGCGATGTCGCCATCCATTTCTATGTGGAACATGGCGATGAAAAACGCTGTGATCAGGCTATTCATTCGCTCAAGGCCGCCATGGCCTGGGATGAACGGACTTATGGTCTTGAATATGACCTTGATCTCTACATGGTGGTTGCCGTTGGCAGCTTCAATATGGGAGCCATGGAGAACAAGGGCCTTAATATCTTCAACAGCAAATACGTACTGGCGGACAGCGATACCGCCACAGACACGGATTACGAGCTGATCCAGGCTGTCATCGGCCACGAATACTTCCACAACTGGACCGGCAACCGCGTCACTTGCAGGGACTGGTTTCAGCTGAGTCTCAAGGAAGGACTCACGGTTTTTCGTGAGCAACAGTTCATGGCCGACAGTCTGGCCTCCAGTACGCAGCGCCTGGAGCAGGTGCGCCTGCTGCGCAGTCAGCAATTCGCGGAAGATGCCGGCCCCATGGCGCATCCCGTACGACCCGAATCCTATATCGAGGTCAATAACTTCTATACGCTGACCGTGTATGAAAAAGGTGCGGAAATCATCCGCATGCTGAATAACCTGCTGGGCCAGGATGTCTTCCGAGAAGGGCTTCGGCTGTACCTGCAAAGGCATGACGGCACAGCCGCCACCATTGATGATTTTCTGGCAGCTATGGCGTCAGCCAGCAGGCGTGATCTCTCCAGTTTTCAGCACTGGTACAGCCAGGCCGGGACACCCAGACTCAAGGCGGTGGAAACGCATGATGAAGAACAGGGCATCTACAGTCTGACCCTGACACAACAGACACCGCCCACGCCGGATCAGCCGGTCAAGCAAGCCGTGCCCGTGCCTGTGCGCATGGCCCTCATCGATGCAAGAGGTGGCAGACTGACACTGGCGAACGGCGGCCAGGAAACCACGCTGCTACTTGAACAGGAAAGTCAGACGTTCGAATTCAGCGGTATCCCTGCCAGGCCCGTACCGGTACTCCTGCGCAGCTTCAGTGCTCCGGTAAAACTCGAGTACCTCTACAGGCGCGACCAGCTGGCGCTGATTGCGCGTTACGAAGAAGACGGTTTCAGCCGCTGGGACGCCATGCAACGGCTGTATCAGGATCTGATTGATACCGGCATCGGCGGCGATCAACCTGACATCATGCCGGTGGTTAAACTCTTCAGGGATCTGCTATCGGATGCAGTGGCAGATCCTGCGTTGACTGCGGAATTGCTGCGCCTGCCCAGCGAGAGTCTGCTGGCCGAAGCCTACGACCCTGTACCCGTAGATGCCCTCATACAAGTACGTGATCACCTTGAATCCAGCCTCGCCGCTGCGTTGTCTGCGGACATCTGCGACCAATATCAGCAACTCGCGACGAATCAGCCTTATATTTTTGACGGTCTGGCAGTTGGCCGGCGGCGGCTCAAGAACCTCTGTCTGTATTACTGGGCGCTGGCTGAAGAAGCGGGGCGGCAGGCAGCGGTGGAGCAGTACACAAACGCCGATAACATGACTGATCGTCTGGGCGCCCTGGAGGCCCTCAATCACATCGACTGCGAGCAGCGCAGGACGATAATGCAGGACTTCGCCTCGCGATGGTCGCAGCAGGTCCTGGTCATGGACAAATGGCGCTCGCTGCAGGCGGTTTCCCGTCTGCCGGATGCCCTGGGAAGAATCCGGGCCTTGCGTGACGCTGAAGGCTTTGATGCCAATAATCCGAATCGCATCCGTTCACTGCTTGGCGCGTTCTGCAGTGCCAACCTACGTGCCTTCCATGCCCCCGATGGCGAGGCCTATCGGTGGCTGGCGGAAGAAATATTACGGCTGGACAATGTCAACCCACAGGTAGCGGCCAGGCTGGTCACACCTCTGTGTCACTGGCGCCGCCAGCAAAACGGGCGGGCCGGGCTTATGCAGTCCGCACTGCGTAATATTGCAGACAAAAAGTCGCTCTCCCGGGACGTTTACGAAATTGTTACAAAAGCCCTGGAAACCCCGTCCTGAAACTGTAATTTACTTGTCATGATGTTGTAATCTGCGTCTAACACACTGATTCTAGGAAACCTTCAGACACTCGTTAGCCGCAAGACCGGCTAGCGTCATACACCCAGAGGATGTGTGACATGCAAGACAAGCACGTATTGATCGTAGAGGACGAAGCCCCGATCCGGGATATGCTGCGCATGGCGCTTGAACGCGCCGAGTTCCGGGTCAGCGAGGCGGCCAATGTGCAGGAAGCACGCCTGCAAATAGCCGATGAACGGCCGGATCTGCTGTTGCTGGACTGGATGCTGCCCGGCGTCAGCGGCATTGAACTCGCCCGTGAACTGCGTGGTGATCCGCTCACACGGGAACTGCCCATTATCATGGTCACCGCAAGAGTTGAGGAAGACGATCGCGTCCGCGGCCTCAATCTCGGCGCAGATGACTATGTAACCAAACCTTTCTCCTCCTCTGAACTGGTTGCCCGGGTACGTGCCGTTCTGCGTCGCAGCCTGCCGGGGGGTGAAGAGGAGGTGTTGCAATTCGAAGCTCTGCGCATTGATGCCGCCAGCCAGCGTGTTTCCGCGAACGATCGCGAAATACGACTCGGCCCCACCGAATACCGCCTGCTTTATTTCTTCATGAGTCATCCGGAACGGGTCTATACCCGCGAACAGGTGCTGGATCGGGTCTGGGGGCAGGGGGTATATGTCGAGGAACGTACAGTGGACGTGCATATCCGGCGCTTGCGCAAGGCGCTGGCGCCTTATGGTTACGACCGTTTCGTGCAAACCGTGCGCGGCACAGGCTACCGCTTCTCGGACAAGGCGGCTGCATGACCAACGAGCGCCGCGAGCGCGCGACTTTTGCCATCTGGCGTGAAGAAATCCTGCGCCTGACGGCGCTACTCAGTCTCAGCCTGATTATCGGACTGTTTACCAACTTTCCCCTGCTTTGTGTCGGCATAGCCATCAGCATCTATGCCATCTGGCATCTGCGCCAGGCCTTCAGATTGGTGGCATGGTTCCAGTCTCAGGGTGAAGATGACGTACCGGAGGCCACCGGTATCTGGGGAGAGGTATTCGGTAACCTTTACCACCACCAGCAGCGCAATTATCGCGACAAGCGTGAATTGGCTGCGATGATTGATGAGTTCCAGGCCTCGACGGCAGCGCTGCCCGACGGTGTCGTGGTCATTGATCCCACCGGCCGTATTTCCTGGTGCAACGAAGCCGCCAAAATGCTGCTTGGCCTGCATGTGCCCAAGGATCTGGGCCAGCGCATTGTCAATCTGCTGCGCAACCCCGCCTTCGTTGATTACTTCATCAGCGGCCGTTACACCGATGAAGTCGTCATCAACTCACCGGAGAATGCAGATCTGATTCTGTCCGTGCGCATCGTGCCCTATGGCGAAGGGCAACGGTTATTACTGGCCAGAGATATCTCCCGGCTTCACCAGATGGAGCGTATCCGGCGTGATTTTGTGGCGAATGCCTCACATGAGCTGAGAACTCCGCTTACCGTGATTCGCGGCTACCTGGACATGATGGACGAGGAAAGTCTGGATGCCAGGCCACTGCAACCCTGGCAAGCGCCCTTGTCGGAAATGCGTCAGCAGGCAACACGAATGGGGCGCATCATCGAGGACCTGCTCAAGCTGGCCCGCATTGAAAGCGCCATCGGCAAGAGCAACCACGAAATCGTGGATATTCCGCAGATGTTGAAAATGACCATCGACGAGGCAAAGGCGCTGTCTGAAGGCCGCCATCGCTTTACCCTGGACTGCGAGGACGGCTTGCTGCTGTACGGCCTGTCTGCGGAACTTCAGAGCGTGGTTGCAAACCTCATTTTCAATGCCGTGCAATACACACCTGATGGCGGAGAAATCCGCGTGCGCTGGTGGAGTGACAAGAAGGGCGCCCATTTTTCGGTCGCCGACAGCGGTATTGGTATTGAGCCCCGACATATACCCCGGCTGACCGAGCGTTTTTACCGCGCCGACCCCGGCCGTTCGCGGGCAACCGGCGGTACCGGGCTCGGACTGGCTATCGTCAAGCATGCCCTTGAGCATCATGAGGCCGTGTTGAACATTGCCAGTGAAGTCAACGTAGGCAGCACTTTCAGTTGCATTTTCCCCGTCAGCCGTATCAGAGCCCGCGAAGCAGCGGCCTAGGCATCAATGGCCACCTAACTGGCCCCCTAACTGGCCATCTGTAATCAAACTGTCATATTTCGTTCATAAAGCCGTCATGCCCACTGTCCAGACTAGCGTCTGAAACATCCAACCCAGGAGTTACAACGCGATGATCAAGCGAGTTTCTATAGCGCTGGGACTGGCCGCCGGTATGGCAGCCAGTTCGGCGATGGCCTCCAAAGTAGACGCCAACCTTGAGGTTTACACCAAGGCCAGTGGCGTGTCAGGCAATATTTCCAGCGTCGGTTCCGACACGCTGGCCAACCTCATGACCCTGTGGACCGAGGAATTCAAGCGCCTGTACCCGAATGTCAACATTCAGGTGCAGGCGGCCGGCTCCTCCACAGCGCCGCCCGCACTGACCGAAGGCACCTCCAATCTCGGCCCCATGAGCCGTCAGATGAAGGACAATGAAATCGAAGCCTTCGAAAGCAAGCATGGCTACAAGCCGACCGCAGTGGGCGTGGCTATCGATACCCTGGCGGTCTTCGTGAACAAGGATAATCCCATCAAGGGCATGTCGCTGAAGCAGGTAGACGCAGTGTTTTCATCGAACCGCACCTGCGGTGGCCCCGCTGATATTGCCCGCTGGGGCGATCTGGGTCTGACCGGCGCCTGGGCGGATCGTCCGATCCAGCTTTACGGTCGTAACTCGGTGTCCGGCACCTACGGCTACTTCAAGGAAAAAGCCCTGTGCAAGGGTGATTACAAAAGCAACGTGAACGAGCAACCCGGCTCCGCCTCGGTGGTGCAGTCGGTTTCCGCTTCGCTTAACGCCATCGGCTACTCCGGCGTGGGTTATAAAACCTCCGGCGTACGCATCCTGCCGCTGGCCAAGGGTGACGGCGGCGCATATGTGGAGCCGACCGAAGAAACTGCTGTAGACGGCAGCTATCCGCTGGCCCGTGTGCTCTACGTGTACGTAAACAAGCATCCCAACAAGCCGCTGCCGCCGCTGGAGCGTGAGTTCCTGAAGATGGTACTCGCCAAGCAGGGTCAGGAAGTGGTTGTGAAGGATGGCTACATTCCGCTGCCGGCCTCGCTGGCGGCCAAGGAACTGGCGAAACTGCAGTAAGCGTTCGCTGAGAACCACTGGAAGGCGGCCTGCGGGCCGCCTTCGTTTATGGCTGAGGGGGAGGTTGCAGGTTGTCACGGAAACGTCATAAAAGCGTCATCTGGGCGTCACCCGCCATATCTAATCTACGCGCGATCACTGTTTACTTTTACGCACCCAATGGGAGAACACGAGTCATGAGTGCAAAGTTCGAGCAAGCTCTTCAGGGGCTTTTCGCAAAGGGGACAGCAGCTTTGCTGATGGGCGGTCTTATGGTAGCCGGCCCGGCAACTGCAGCTGAGGTCAAATTCAAGAGCAGCGGCGGCCTGAAATGGGAAACCGATGATGGCAAGGCATCCGGCCAGTTTGGCGGGCGCCTGATGCTGGACGCCAACTACTACGACGAAGATGTTGTAGACACCCATGAAAACGGCCTCGAATTCCGCCGTCTGCGTATGGAAGCCAAGGCCTCCTACCTGGATTACGGTATCGCCCTGCAGTTCGACTTCGCGGATGCCGAAGGTGGTGATGATGTTGCGCTGAAGGATGCCTATATCTACAAGAAGGCGCTGGGCGGCAAGATCATCGCAGGTCACTACAAACAGCCTTTCGGTCTGGAAGAACTGACCAGCTCCAAGTACATCACCTTCATGGAGCGCTCCTTCAGTGGCATTCCGCTGGCGCATTCGCTGGGTTTTGCCTACACCACCAGTGCCGACAATTACACCTTCACGGTCAGCGGTTACGATCCTGACAGCTCGGGTGACGAAAACGGCAATACCGATGACGGTATCGGCTTTGGCGGACGTGCTACCTATGCGCCGCATATCGACGCCGGTAACGTCACTCACTTCGGTATTGCTGTCGCCAGTGAATCCGATATGGACCGCTATCGTGTACGTCCGCGCATCGGCCACCTGGCCAGCCGCACCGTACTGATGGACGTGCAGGGCCTGAATGATGTTGACGTCACCAAGCTCGGTCTGGAAGCCGCGCTGGTACGTGGTCCTTTCTCCGCTCAGGCTGAATACATGCAGGCCAATGCCGACAGCAGCAGTGGTAATCAGGACGAAACCACCAGTGCCTACTACGTCTACGGTTCGTACTTCCTGACCGGCGAAGCACGTCCCTACAAGACCTCCTCGGGTGCTTTTGACCGTGTGAAGCCGATCAACGAATCCGGCGCCTGGGAAATCGGCCTGCGCTTCGAGGGTGCCGAAAATGACGACACCGACGCCGAAGCCGAAGCCTGGACCGTTGGCCTGAACTACTACGCGAACCCCTATGTTCGCTGGATGTTCAACGTCGTGAAAGGCGAGCTGACCCCGGCCGGTGGCCCGACCGACGAGCCGACTGCTTTCCTGGCTCGCTTCCAGCTCGACTTCTAAAACAAACCTGCTGGCACAGAAAGCCCCGCTTCGGCGGGGCTTTTTCTTTGTCTTTAGTCAGTTAGACTTATCTTCAAACAGTCATTCCGATGTCACAAAACAGTCACAAAGCCGGCCTACACTGTGCGCTCATGAATCTGCGCCTTGATCTGGGCAGGGGAAAGGAAGAACGATGTCTGGTGCTGCCGTAGAAGTATCCGAATTACGTTTGAAATGGCGTCATCTCAAGGACAGCATTGCCCGCTATGGTGTGGCGATTGGCGGCCTGAGCGTGATTGCTGCCGTTCTGCTGATTTTCTTCTACCTTTTCTACGTGGTTGTACCGTTGTTCCTGCCCGCGCAGAGCAACACCCTGAAAGCGATTGAACGCCCGGGCACACAGACACCCAGCCTCTATACCGCAGTGGAAGAACAGGCCGAAGTGGCTTTCCGCATTACCTCAGAAGGCAGCATCGTGTTCTACGAGCTGGCCGACGGTCGCATACGCGACACGCATCAGGTCAGCTTGCCACTGGATGCCAAGCTGACGACAGTTACCCCGGTCAATGAGGTTAAAGGCATCCTGGCCCTGGGTACCGACCAGGGCGATGTGCTGGTGATCCAGCACAGTTACAAGATCACGTTTCCCGACGACGTCAGGCTGATTACGCCGCAGCTGACCTATCCCTATGGCAGCGAATGGATAAAGCTGGCTGAAGAGGGCAGCAGCATCCAACGGCTGGCTGTCAGAGAGAATAGTGACCGTTTGTTGATAGCCGCGGGCCTGGACGACGGGCGCCTGGTCATGATGCCCGTGGACAAGGCAGGAAACCTGTTTGGCGACGAAGTCACATTGACGCCGAGCCTGGCAGTAAACCTCAATGCACCGCTGACCCCTGATTTCCTGGTCATGTCACCCCTGATGGACTGGCTGTACGCCGCCTCTGGCGATGGCCGACTGGCCTATTACGACATCCGCAACCTGAATACCGGCGCAAGACTGCTGGATGTACTGGAAATCACCGAAAACGCGGATCTTACGGCATTGAACATGTTGTCCGGCGGCATCTCGCTGATTGCCGGCGATGCGCGCGGTGGCATTAATCAATGGTTCCCGGTCAGGGATGACAACAACAACTATCACCTCAGACAGGTACGCGATTTCGCGCCGATGGGGCAGGCGCCGATTACCCTGATCGAGGCGGAAAGTGGCCGCCGTGGCTTCATCGTGGCCGACGACCAGGGCAAGGTGGGCGTTTATTACAGTACTTCCGGTAGTCAGGTACTGACGATTGACACTGGCGCCTCCGCCATTAACGTACTGGCGGTCTCACCCCGTGCCGATATGCTACTGACCGAAACCGCAGGAGGTTCGGTGCTGCCCGTAGAGTTGCACAACGAGCACCCGGAGATTTCCTGGAGCGCGCTCTGGGGCAAGGTCTGGTACGAGAGCTATGCCAAACCGGAATTTATCTGGCAATCCTCTGCGGCCAGCAATGATTTCGAACCCAAATTCAGCCTGGTGCCGCTGTCTTTCGGCACCCTCAAGGCCGCCTTTTACGCCATGCTGTTTGCCATGCCGCTGGCTATCATGGGCGCCATCTATACCGCCTATTTCATGGCGCCGGAGATGCGCCGCACGGTCAAGCCCACCATTGAGGTCATGGAAGCACTGCCCACCGTAATCCTGGGTTTTCTCGCTGGCCTGTGGCTTGCGCCAATGGTGGAAAACAATCTGCCCGGCATCTTCACGTTGCTCATATTCCTGCCATTGGCGATGCTGAGCTTCGGCTTCGGCTGGACCAAGATGCCGCGCAGTCTGCGCCACCGGGTTCCTGATGGTTGGCACGCCGCCTTGCTCGTGCCGGTGCTGGTTCTCTTCACTCTGCTTTGCTTCCAGCTCAGCCGCCCGATAGAACTGCTGCTGTTCAACGGCAATATGCCGCTGTGGCTGGATAAGGAGCTGGGTATCAGCTACGACCAACGCAATGCACTGGTCGTGGGGCTGGCCATGGGCTTTGCGGTGATTCCGACCATTTTCTCCATTGCCGAGGATGCAATCTTCAGCGTACCTAAACACCTGTCCAATGGCTCACTGGCGCTGGGCGCCACGCCATGGCAGACACTGGTGCGCGTCGTGCTGCCTACAGCCAGTCCGGGTATTTTTTCCAGTGTCATGATCGGTATGGGCCGTGCCGTCGGTGAAACCATGATTGTGCTGATGGCCACCGGCAATACTCCGGTGATGGATGCCAGTCCCTTTCAGGGCATGCGCACACTGTCGGCCAATATCGCCGTGGAAATGCCCGAATCCGAAGTGGGCAGTTCCCATTTCCGGATTCTGTTCCTTGCCGGCCTGGTCCTTTTCCTCTTCACGTTCTTCTTCAACACCATGGCGGAGCTGGTACGGCAACGTCTGCGTGAGAAATACAGCAACCTGTAGCGATATCCATGAACGATTCAGCCGCAACACCGGATCAAGTCTCCGCCAAGGACATTACGGCCAGGCAGCAGGGCGCCTTCAGCGCCTGGTGGGCCAGTGGTGCGCCCTGGGTTTGGCTTAACGCAGGCGCCGTGGCCATCAGTATTCTGCTGGTGGCAGGACTGCTCATGCTTATCGCCGTGCGTGGCCTGGGACACTTCTGGCCCGCATCGGTCATGGAAACGGTATATCAGCCACCGGGCAAGGAGCGCATGGTGGTGCTCGGACAGATGACCAGCCGCGAAGACGTCACTTCGGCGCGTCTGCACTCTGCCGGCCTGCCGGTCGATCAGGACAAGGAAACCTACGGCCGCTCGCTGATCAAGGTCGGCAACCGGGATATCGGCAGCGCCGACTTCGTATACGTCATTGATGAGTGGCTGGGCGTGCCTGCCTACCCGGATCATGCGCTGGTTATTGAGCGCCGTGAATGGGGCAATCTCTACGGCTACCTGCTAAACGTGAAACGTGCCGGCAACACCGTGGCGGAAGGTGAGAACGCCTGGCAGGCCTTTCAGGAATCTCTTGATCGCAGCAACCGCCTGTTCGATGAAATACGCGATATCGAAAAACACGATATCGGTGCGATTAACTACAAAATGGAGCAGCTGCGCCTGGACACGCGTCGCCTGGAGCTTGATTTCGAGCGTGACGGCAAGGATCCCGCACTGATTCGCAATACCGAGGAATTCGCCGCAATCCAGGCCAAGCGGGCCGAACTCGACAAACAGTACGGCGAACTGCAGACACGGCTGAACAAGCTTTATTCCGACATTGGCCGTGACAGTTATGTCGTGGAGACCGCGCAGGGCGTCACCCGGGAGTTCCCGTTTTCCAAGGCGGTGCGCGGCTTCCGGCCTAACGAGATGTCATTGCTCGACAAATCGGGTTTCTATCTGCTCAAGGTATGGGAGTTCGTCTCTGACGAACCACGCGAAGCCAATACCGAAGGCGGCATATTCCCGGCTATTTTCGGCACGGTCATGATGGTCATTCTCATGTCCATCTTCGTAACGCCCTTCGGCGTGGTCGCCGCGCTTTATCTGCGGGAATATGCTCACCAGGGCTGGCTGACCCGAACCATCCGCGTTGCCGTTAATAACCTGGCAGGGGTGCCGTCGATTGTTTACGGCGTCTTTGGTCTGGGCTTTTTCGTCTATTTCCTCGGCGGCAATATCGACCAGCTGTTTTTCCCGGAGGCCCTGCCGTCACCGACCTTCGGCACGCCAGGCATGCTCTGGGCTTCGCTGACCCTGGCGCTGCTTACCTTGCCGGTGGTGATCGTAGCTACTGAAGAAGGTCTGGCGCGTATTCCGCGCGCCCTGCGCGAAGCCAGCCTGGCGCTGGGTGCAACCAAGGCCGAGACCCTGTGGCGCGTGGTGCTGCCCATGGCCAGCCCGGCCATGATGACCGGTCTTATCCTGGCGATTGCCCGCGCAGCCGGCGAGGTTGCACCTCTCATGCTGGTAGGCGTGGTCAAGCTGGCGCCCTCTCTGGCGCTGGACGCCAATGCGCCGTTCCTGCATCTGGACCGTAAATTCATGCACCTTGGCTTCCATATCTACGATGTCGGCTTCCAGAGCCCGAACGTAGAGGCGGCCCGGCCGCTGGTATATGCCACGGCCTTCCTGCTGGTACTGGTGATCGTGGCGCTTAATCTGGCCGCGGTCCGTATTCGCAACCATTTACGTGAAAAATACCGCTCTCTGGAACACTGAGTTACGGTAAGACACTGAAAGAGACGAGGATATGACATTGACTATCCAAGAACAGCCCCAGACCCGTATAGACATGCAGGGCATTTCGCGACCGCGCAGCAAGGCGAGTCTGGCGGACGAGGATATCGCCCTGAAGGTCGATCATCTCAATCTTTATTACGGCGAGAAGCAGGCCCTGCACGGTATTGATTTGCAGATACCACGCAAGAAGGTCACGGCATTTATCGGCCCCAGTGGCTGCGGCAAGTCCACCTTGTTGCGCTGCTTTAACCGCATGAATGATCTGGTCGACGGGGTACGCATCGAAGGCGGCATCAGCCTGGATGGCAAGAATATCTTCGACAAGGACGTGGACGCTGCCCAGTTGCGCCGCAAGATCGGCATGGTGTTCCAGAAGCCGAATCCATTCCCGAAAAGCATTTATGAAAACGTGGCCTATGGCCTGCGTCTGGCGGGCATCAACAAGCGCCGGGTACTGGATGAAACGGTTGAGTGGGCGCTCAAAGGCGCTGCACTGTGGGACGAGGTCAAGGATCGTCTGCACGACAATGCCCTGGGCCTGTCCGGCGGTCAGCAGCAACGTCTGGTGATTGCGCGCTCGATCGCCATTCAGCCTGAAGTGCTGTTGCTGGACGAACCGGCCTCGGCCCTGGATCCGATTTCCACGCTGAAGATCGAGGAACTGATCTACGAGCTCAAATCGGATTACACCATCGTGATTGTGACGCATAACATGCAGCAGGCCGCGCGTGTCTCTGATTACACCGCTTTCCTGTACATGGGTGATCTGATCGAGTTCGACGATACCGACAGCATCTTCACCAACCCGAAGAAGAAGCAGACCGAAGACTACATTACCGGCCGTTACGGCTGATCCCTGTTGCCATGGAGACAAAGATGAATACGTTCGGTCAACATATTTCCCAGCAGTTCAATGCCGAACTCGAGGATGTGCGCCAGCGCGTGATGGCCATGGGCGGGCTGGTAGAGCAACAGATCGCCGATGCCGTCACCGCATTGATCGATGGCCGCAGTGACCTGGCGGCTGAAGTGGAACAGGGCGACGTCAAGGTCAACACATTCGAAGTGCATATTGACGAGGAATGCAGCCGTATTCTGGCGCGCCGTCAACCTACTGCCAGCGATCTGCGCCTGGTGGTTGCCGTGATCAAGACCATTACCGACCTCGAGCGCATTGGCGACGAGGCCGAACGCATTGCGCGCATGGCTTCAAGCCTGGCCAAGGAAGAACCGCCGCGCGCCGCTTTCCATGAAATTGAAAATCTGGGTCATCATGTACGCCGTATGGTCGGTGAAGCGCTGGATGCGTTCGCCCGCATGGACAGCCGGGCCGCCCTGGCTGTGGCTGAGGAAGACGCCAAGGTCGACCGGGAATATGAATCCATCATGCGTCAGTGCATGACCTTCATGATGGAAGATCCACGCACGGTCAAACGCGTACTCGACATCATGTGGGCCGTGCGTGCGCTTGAGCGGATCGGCGATCACTCACGCAATATTGCCGAATACGTCATCTACTTTGTGGAAGGCAAGGACGTGCGTCATATCAGCGTCGAGCAGATGGCGCGCGAGCTGGAAAAGAGCAGATAAGGCTTGCGCGTCTAGCTCAGCAAGCTGCGCAACAGATAGAAGAAGCAGATTGACAGGCCGGCTCCGGCCGGCAGCGTCACGATCCAGGACAGGAAGATCGAGCGCACGACGCCGAGATTGAGCGCAGCGATGCCTCGCGCCATGCCCACACCCATGACCGCGCCTACCAGGGTATGCGTAGTGGAAATGGGCATGCCGGTGCCGGAAGCCACCACAACCGTACCGGCGGCGGCCAGTTCGGCCGCAAAGCCGCGGCTGGGTGTGAGGTGTGTGATATTGCGGCCCACGGTCTGAATCACGTAGCGCCCATAGGTCCCCAGACCCAGCACAATGCCGCCACCGCCGAGGACCAGTACCCATAGCGGCATGGCCGAGCTTTGGCCGACCTGGCCGGTCTGGGCGACACTGAGTACGGCAGCTACGGGGCCGACCGCATTGGCCACATCGTTTGAACCATGTGCAAAGGCCATGCAACAGGCGGTGACTATCATCAGTACGCCGAAAACGCGTTCCACGCTGGCAAACTCCTGCGCTCGACTGGCTTTTTCGTCAACATGTATCTTGCGCACGAAGTAGGCGCCAACTACAGCAATGAGCAGACCGATGCCAATGGCAATGCCATAACTCTGAACTACGCTCAACTCAACGCCGACATGCTTGAGCCCCTTGAACAGGGTGACCAGAGTCATGAAAAAACCGGCCAAAAACATGTAGAAGGGTACGTATCTGCGTGCCTGGACTAACGGCCTGTCCTTATCCAGCACGAGGCGTTGCACACTGGTGAACAGCAGATAGGCAATCACGCCGGCGCAGAGCGGGGATACCACCCAGCTCATGGCAATGGTGCCGATCTTGCTCCACTTGACGGCTTCCATGCCCAGCGCAGCTATGGCGAAACCCACGATGGCGCCAACAATCGAATGCGTGGTGGACACCGGCCAACCCATGTTGGAGGCAATCAGCAACCAGGTACCCGCGGCGAGCAGGGCAGCGAGCATGCCGAACACCAGCAGTTCAGGCTGGCCACTGACCAGACCGGCATCGAATATACCCTTGCGAATGGTGGAGGTGACCTGTCCACCAGCCAGAACCGCCCCGGCGAATTCGAAAATTGCAGCGACAATCAGGGCCTGTTTAAGCGTAATGGCCCGTGACCCGATGGAAGTTGCCATGGCGTTGGCAACGTCGTTAGCGCCAATGCCCCAGGCCATGAACAGGCCAAACGTCCCTGCCAGGACCATGTACAGGATCATGTCTTCCATACTGTTTCTACGCTGTGACGATGTGAATAGTGATGTGAGTGCCTGCGCTAGCGCGCAAGTATCAACTGAACCTTGTGCCCGACTGACTGTGCGTCATTGGCCAGTTCGCCAATCCAGTCGATGATCTTGTAGAGAAACATGGCATCAATGGGCGGCATCGTTGCTTCAATCTCGTAAAGTTTCTCGCGGATGTCGATTTCTATGCGGTCTGTTTCGGATTCGATTTCGTCGAGAACCTCAATCATGCCCTCCATGATTTCCACTTCCTTGCCGCGAAAACCGCTTTCGAACAATTCGCTGAGTTCGCCCACAGTTTTCTCGGCCTGCGCAGAAGCGTCTACCGCGCGCTGGACAAAATCCTGGAAGATGGCGGAAGTTGCCTCCGGCAGCCGCAGGCGGCGGCCGGTCATAATGCCGGCAATGTCCTTGGCGCGATTGGCAACCTTGTCCTGGGCGTTGATCAGGTCGAGAACGTCGGCTCGGGCAACCGGCATGAAAATGGTCTTGGGCAGGCGCAGGCGCAATTCTTTCTTGATGGCGTCGGCTTCCCGTTCGGCCGTATCGATTTCTTCGAACAGGCGTCTGACTTCTGCCTGATCACCCGCCGTAATGGCGCGGAAAAAGGGCACCAGATGTGAGGCCGCGACGTAAGCCGTACTCATGTGTTTTTCAATGCCGGCCACAGGTGACTGGGCAAAAATGCGGGATATATAACTACCTGCTGGCATACGCAGTTCCTCTTCGTAAGGGAGGCACTTTATCTATTGTTACGGAAATATTACAAGTCCCGATCAGATAACTTTATGTCTTTAGGTAAAAAATCCACGCCGCTCAAAAAAGCTTTGCTATCATTGCGCACCACATGGCTCGAAAGAATACCCGCAAGAAAACACCACCCGTAACGCATCCCTGGCTGAGCGCGTTATGGCCGCCTTTTGTCGTAATCAGCAGCATCTTCATCCTGCTGGCCGCCCTGTATACGGTCTATCTTGACCATCGGGTGCGTAGCCAGTTTGAAGGGGCACGCTGGTCATTGCCCGCCAAGGTTTACGCCCGGCCACTGGAACTGTATCCGGGGCTGCGCATGCAACCGGAAACCCTGGGCCAGGAACTCGACCGCCTGGGTTATCGCAACGATGCCAAGCTTTCCGGTCCGGGTACCTACGGTATCAACGGCGCGCGCATTAATCTGATGTCGCGTCCATTCCGTTTCTGGGACGGGCTGCAGACGGCCAAGCGACTGGAAATCAGTTTTGCTGACGGTCGCATCAGCAATCTCAAGGAACTGGACAGCGGCAAGGTCAGTCACATTACCCGGCTCGATCCCTTGCTGATTGGCAGCATCTATCCCGTTCAGGGAGAAGACCGCATTTTGCTGCGCATCAGTGAAGTACCCGAAAAGCTGACGAATGGTCTGCTGGCTGTAGAAGACCGCAACTACTACGAACATTTCGGCGTGGACCCCAAGGCGATCATGCGCGCCATGGTGGCCAACCTCAAAGCCGGACGGGTAGTGCAGGGTGGCAGCACCATTACCCAGCAATTGGTGAAGAATTTCTTCCTGACCCGTGATCAGACCCTGATCCGCAAGGCCAAGGAAGCCATCATGGCGGTGCTTCTTGAACTGCACTATGGCAAGGATGAAATCCTCGAGGCTTACCTGAACGAGGTTTACCTGGGGCAGGACGGCGCACGCGCTATCCACGGTTTCGGCCTGGCCAGCTATTTCTATTTCAAGAAGCCGCTCGCCGAGCTGCGTATGGAAGAAATCGCCCTGCTGGTCGGCGTGGTGAAGGGACCCTCCTATTTTGACCCGCGGCGACGCCCTGAACGCGCCCTGGAAAGGCGCAACCTGGTTCTGGACATGTTCGCCAATGCCAAACTGATCGAACCGGACTCGCTGGAAAGTTACTACAAGCGCTCGCTGGGCGTAGTGCAAAAACCACCTCAGGGCACAACCCAGTATCCTGCTTTTGTTGATCTGGTCAGACGCCAGTTGCGTGGCCATTACCGCGAGGCAGATCTGTCTTCAGAAGGTCTGCAGATTTTCACCACGCTTGATCCGCGCACCCAGGAAGCCGCGGAGAATCGTCTCAAGACGCATCTGCGCGAACTGGAGCGCAGCCGCGGCCTGCCGGCAGGCAAGCTGCAGTCAGCCGCCGTGGTGACCTCTGTGGATGGGGGCGAAGTACTGGCGCTGGTGGGAGGCCGGGATACCGGATATGCCGGCTTTAACCGTGCACTGGACGCCCGGCGGCCCATCGGTTCACTGGTCAAGCCCGTGGTATATCTGACAGCCCTGTCACGCCCGCATCGCTACAGCCTGGTCAGTCTGCTGAACGATGAAGAACTGGAGCTGATTCAGCCCAATGGCGAAACCTGGGCGCCGCAGAACTACGACAAGCGTTTCCACGGTGACGAAGTTCCGCTTTATCTGGCGCTGGCCAAGAGTTACAACGTGGCCACGGTGCGTCTGGCGCTGGATGTGGGTATTCCTTCTATTGTCGACACTTTGGACAAGCTGGGTTACAAGGGTCGTCCCATGGCCGTGCCCTCAGTTGCCCTGGGCGCGTTCGAGATGGCGCCGATGGAAGTGGCCCAGGTCTATAACACCCTTGCCACCGGCGGTTATTACACACCTCTGTTGTCCATTCGTGAGGTGCTGAGCAAGGACAGTGAACCACTGACCCGTTATCCGTTACGGCTGCGCCAGGCTTACGATGAAGGTCCGGTATATTTGCTGAACTGGGCCATGGAGCAGGTGATGCGCGCCGGAACGGCCAAATCCGCCTACAACATGATTTCCAGGGACATCAATCTGGCAGGCAAAACCGGAACAACCGATGATCTGCGTGACAGCTGGTTCGCCGGTTACAGCGGCAATCGGCTGAGCGTGGTCTGGGTTGGCCGGGACGACAACTCACCCGCCCACTTAAGCGGCGCTACTGGCGCATTGCAGATCTGGTCGCGCATTATGGCCGACCTGGAGCTGGAGAGTTTTGCCCCTAACAGTCCGGACAGCGTCGTCAACATTCCGCTGGACCCCGAAGAAGTGGAGCATGATGACGAGGATTGTAATCAGGTAATGAATTTCCCCTTTATTCGCGGTACTGTGGATCCGGATATCGAGCCTTGCGAGGAAGGCGTGAAACGCAAGAAAGAAAGCACCGGCAATTGGTTGCTGGACCTTTTCCGCTAAGGATTGACTGAATGTTCGGGGATACACTCGGTTACGCGGCGGCTGCCTGTCTTGTGATGGCCCTGGGTGGTTGTGCCGTCTATAAAGGCGCGGTGTCCGAACCCGCCGGCACACCATCACCCGCAGCAACCGAAGGCGCCCGCGAAGAAGAGGCTGCACCTGCAACATCCGGTTCTGCACCTGCCGGCGGTCCGGCCGTCATTGCCCTGATGGAACAGGCCAGAACCCATGTGGCTGCCGAGGAGTATTCCCAGGCTGCAGCCGCACTGGAACGGGCGCTGCGCATCGAACCCAAGAATGCCGTGATCTACTCCCAGCTGGCCGGCGTCATGCTGGTGCAGGGCGCAACCGAAGAAGCCGAGAACCTTGCCCGCAAATCCAATAGTCTGGCCGGTGACCAGACCGGTTTGCAGGCCAGAAACTGGAACACGATTGCCAGGGCGTTGCGGGCCAGGGGAGAAAACGCCGCTGCTGATGCCGCCGAGTTGCGCGCCAGGCAGCTCAAGTCTATTTCCGGCGAGTAGTCCGGCATATCCTTGAACACGGAGCTTGAGGCCGGTCTGGTTGATCGCACACAGGCCTGGTTTGGCCCTGACGGTCCGCTTCAACAAACACTGGAGCATTACAGCATCCGCAACGAGCAGTTGCAGATGGCGAGTGCTGTCGCCAGCGCACTGGAGAGCCGCGAAACTCTCATCGTTGAGGCTGGTACCGGTACCGGTAAATCCCTGGCCTATCTGGTGCCGGCTCTGCTGAGTGGGGGCAAGGTGATTGTTTCCACCGGTACCAAGAATCTTCAGGATCAGCTTTTCAGAAAAGACCTGCCCATGCTGCTCGGACTGGCAAGGCACCCGGTCAGCCTGAGTCTGTTGAAGGGACGCGCCAATTACCTTTGCGTGCATCGCCTCAAGCTGGCGCAAGCGGATACCCGTCTGCATCGCCTGGCCAGCCAGGTATACCCGACGTTGCGAAATCTGCGGGAATGGGGCTTGCGCAGTCCGGATGGTGACCTGAATGCCGGCGATGCGCCCAATCTTGGCGCCATTCCGTTGGCCAGAGTGACTTCCAGCACTGAAAATTGCCTGGGCGCGGAATGCCCTGAATACCACGGTTGCTTCGTGGTCAAGGCCCGGCGCCGTGCCCAGGAGGCCGATATCGTGGTTGTAAACCACCACCTGCTGCTGGCGGATCTGGCGCTGAGAGAGGAGGGATTCGCCGAACTGTTGCCGGATGCCGATGCCGTGATCCTGGATGAGGCACACCAGTTGCCCCAGGTCGCGAACCAGTTTTTCGGCAAGCGCTACAGTTATTACCAGTTGGCGGATCTTGCCCGTGATCTGCGGGCGGAACTGCGCGAGCATGCTGCTGACATGCCTGAGCTGCGCGACTGTCTGGCGGATTATGAAGAAGCCTGCGCCCGGCTGCTGCAACAACTCGCGGCCGGAAACATACGGCAACCCTGGCTGGACGCGGTCAGAAACACTGCGGTCAGAGACAGTGTCGAAGACTTTCGGCACACGACAGGCGAAGTATTACAGGCCCTGGAGCCCGCCAGGGTGCGCAGCAAGGGACTGGAACAGGCAACCCTGCGCATGAAGGCGGTGCAAAACTTCTTTCTCGAGCTGCTCGAAGCGGATAAAGAGACGGACCCAGATAAGGCCGAGTCGCTCATACGCTGGGTGGAACGCGGCGACCGCAATTTCATTCTGCATCTGACGCCGCTGGATATTGCGGACAATTTCCGACAGATCATGAAAGCCACACCAGCGGCCTGGATACTGACCTCGGCCACCTTGAGTGTCGATAACAGATTTGCACACTTTGCCGCCCAGATCGGGGCCGATTCGGCCCGGGAACTGATACTCGAGAGCCCCTTCGATTACCGTAATAATTCATTGCTGTATCTGCCGGAGGTGGGAAGGGAGCCCAATCACCCCGCCTACCTGCAGGCAGTGGCTGAAAGCATGCTGCCTGTCATCGCCAGTGCAGAAGGCGGCGCCTTCGTGCTCTGCACCAGCCTGAACGCAGTCAGTTTCTTTGCCTCCTACTTGCGCGGGCGCCTGCCCCAGCAGGTTCTGACACAGGGTGATACCAGCCGGCATACTCTGCTTGAACGCTTCCGGGATGATGGACACGCCATTCTGGTGGGCACGAGCAGTTTCTGGGAGGGTGTCGACGTGCGCGGGCCGGCGCTCAGGCTGGTGATTATCGACCGCCTGCCTTTCGCCCACCCGGACGAACCCATTCTCAAGGCGCGACTGGAAACCATCCGCCGTCAGGGGGGCAACCCTTTCGGAGACTATCAGGTCCCCCAGGCTGTGATTACGCTCAAGCAGGGCGTGGGGCGACTCATACGTGACACAAGTGACCGGGGCGTGGTGATGCTGTGCGATCCGCGCCTGAAGTCGCGCGGCTATGGCAAGCGCTTCCTCGATAGCCTGCCGCCCATGCCCCATACGCGTAGCTTCCATGAGGTGCGCGACTTCTTGCAGGACAGGCTGACCCGCGCATGAATATCCTCGCAATCGATACGGCAACTGAAGTCTGTTCCGTCGCACTGACCGGTGACGGCCTGCAAATGGAACGCTTTGAAGACAGCGCGCCGCAGGCAAGCCGGATCATACTCGCCATGATTGACGACCTTATGCAGCAGGCAGGCTATCAGTGGGATGACATACAGCTCCTGGCCTTCGGTCATGGTCCGGGCTCCTTCACCGGCGTAAGAGTGGCCACCGGTCTGATCCAGGGCCTGGCCCTGGGGCAGGGTCTGCCTGTGCTCGGTATCTCCACCCTGGCCGCAATCGCCTGGGCGGCCCTGCATGATCATGCAGATAAGGACAAGGACAGACCGGTACTGGCCGCTCTGGATGCGCGTATGGGTGAACTGTACTGGGCCTGCTACCAGTGCAATGACGCAGGGATGCTGACTTGCATGACGGAGGATGCCCTTGGCCAGGCAGATGATGTGTACTTGCCACGTACCGGACACTGGCTGGCGGCGGGCAACGCCATCACAAGCTATGCCGGGCCGCTTGAGGCGCGCCTGTCGGCCGCGAATACAAAGATTGACTGGCTGCCCGATATCACTCCACGGGCATTACACATCGCTGAACTCGCAGATCAGAAAATCGCGCTGGGCGCAAAGCCCTGTACAGCAGAGCAGGTGCAGCCGGTCTATTTACGCCACCGGGTGGTGCAACACGGCTAGACCGCGCCGTGCTTGTCCAGCGCCTCCGCCAGTTCTTCCGCCATTACGCGATAGCCGCGCGCGTTGGGATGGACAGTATCCGACTTCAGCGACTTTTCGCTGAGCACATCCCTTACCAGATCTTCGATCAGTAGCACTTTATGCTGATCAGCCAGCTTTTCATACACCGGATCAGTCTTCAGTGACAGCCCGGGCCGAGGCACGCCGAGCAAGACCACGGACACCCGGGCCTCACGCAACATATTCAGCATGGCGTCGAGATTTTTCTCGGTTTCAGCGGGCGACTTCTTTCTCAGGAAATCATTACCCCCAAGGCAAAGCAGGACCAGCCTGGGCGAGTACTTTTCGAGTACTGTGGGCAGGCGCTCAAGGCCCCCTGCAGTGATATCTCCGGGGATGCCGGCATTCACGACCTGCCGTTCGATCAGACCGGCAAGTACGGCCGGATAGCTTTCCTCGCTTTTCGCGCCCGTGCCGAAAGTAATGCTGTCACCAAAAGCCAGAATGACCTCCTGCTCAGACACATAGGGCAGGGCTACAGGGCGCTCGCGTTCGCAGGCATTCAGCAGCAACGCCAGCATGATCATCAGAGCAGCTGTCAGTGGCGCTATGGATGCTTGCATTACAGTCAACCGTTTAGGCATAGTGGCCCACTTCATTTCCGTCCGTCCTTTCCCAGAATATCGTTACAAGGTTCGCCAATGCTATATCAATTGCAGGAGCGCCGGCCCCGAATCGACACACAGAGCTGCTATGTGGCGCACAATGCCATGGTCATAGGCTCGGTGGTTATGGAAGCAGAGAGCAGCGTCTGGTTCAACGTGGTCATACGCGGCGACAATGATCTGATTCACATCGGCAAACGCAGCAATATCCAGGATGGCGCAATCCTGCATACCGATCCCGGCTTTCCGCTCAGGGTAGGCGAGGGCGTTACAGTCGGCCATCTGGCCATGCTGCATGGCTGTGAGATCGGCAATAACAGCCTGATCGGCATCAAGGCCGTGGTGATGAACGGTGCAGTCATTGGCGAAAACTGCCTGATCGGCGCCAACAGCCTGATCCCCGAGGGCAAGGTGATTCCTGAAGGTTCGCTGGTCATGGGGTCGCCCGGCCGCGTGATACGCAGTCTGGAACCGCATGAGATCGAAAGCCTGAAAGTTTCGGCCGAGGTCTATGTGCAGAACTCCGTACGTTTTCGCAATGAGCTGTCTGCTCTGGAAGCCTCAGGCTGAAACCAGATAGATATCGAAACGCATCCGGCTACCCTTGATCTGGAGGTCGGGTTCGCGATTATCCAGCAAGGGCGCCTGCGGACTGCGCTTGACCACCACGCGGCGGTTGGCGTGACGCAGCGCCAATGCCAGTAGCTGATCCGCATCCTCATCCCCGCCACAGACAGCCGCAAGCAACTGCATATTCTTTTTGGGCAGTGCGCGGCGTTTGTAACCTGAAAACATGGGATCCAGGTAGATTACATCCCAGTACTCCCCTGTGCTGCCGAGGAATTCCAGGGCGTTTTCCCGCCGCGGCCTTTCGCAGCGCGACAGCGCCTGCAATACAACCGGATCGCCGTCCGCATGGTGGAAAGCATCCTCCAGCAGCAGGTAAATCACATCATTGCGTTCCAGCGGCGTTACGCGAGCGCCCATGGCGGCCAGGATCAGCATGTCCTGACCCAGTCCGGCAGTGCAATCAAGAATACGCAGCCCGCTCTGTTTATGCAGACCACAGGCCCTGCCGAGCGGTTGCTTGCGGCCCGCGTGCAGTCTGCGCAGGATATCCGGACTGCAGAAATCGGCCTGAAGCGGGGCGCCCAGTTCGGGATTCGAGAGGCTGACGCGTTCGCCCAGCAACAGGACAGCCCCAGAAAGAGACTGCCCCTGCTCGCTATCGAACAGGGGCAGCTTGAGAGACTGTGCCAGTTCCCTGGCTTGTACTAGCCGGTCAGGACTGGAACAGATAACCGCTGTTAACGGTGATGACACCCTGAAAGGTGCTTAGGCAACCTTGCTGGCATCAAACAGCGTAGCAATGCGCTGAGCCAGCATCAGATCACCTTCGACCTGCAGCTTGCCTGTCATGAACGCGGTCATGCCGTTCAGTTCACCTTTGAGCATGGCCACCAGATCATCGTCTTCCATGATCAGGGTGACGTCCGGTGAATCAGCAGTACCTTCCGTTACCGTGCAGGCGCCATCCTTGATGGTGGTGTAGGCAGGAGAAGAAATCTGGTACTGAATCGTTGCGTCCAGGCCGGTAGCCGCATCAGCATTCAGCGCTTCCGGCATCTTCTTGATCAATTCAAGTGCACTCATTGTGTTTTCCTAAGGTTAAGATTTATGGGAACCCGCATTATAGGAACTCTATAGGCCGGGGCAACAGGGCTGGACTATTCTGATTGTTCCTGTCCGAATTTCCGTAATTGTTCAAAACACTCGGCGGACAGCAACACCACATTTATGCTTTGCGGGTAAATACGCGCCGCAGTTTTCAATGCCTGTATCTCGGATTGATCACGACCATGTTCCAGCACACGAAAATCGCGACCTTCCTGCAATTCGCCCAGCCGGGTCTTGAATAGCCTGAAAGCATAACCTTTACGCCGCCCAAGCGATTCATCCAGTTCCTTGAGACTGTATCCCGGCTTTATGGTCACGGCCGGATATCTTCGGCAAGCTCGGTGTTACCGGACACCGGCTCCCACAGATAATGCGCCCTCGCCAGAGCGGCGGGACGGTCAAAGTGGCGTTGCCAGCAACGGATGTGCACCAGCACTACACGGCTGCCAAGTTTGGCAACCTCACAACAGGCGAAGCTGTCACGCGGGCCGGCCGAGCGCAGATAATCAATATTGAAATCAATCAGCTTGGGCAGCCTTGACGTGCCGTTCTGTTCCATGAGCAGATGCAGTAAAGCCGAGTTTTCCATGAAACTGGCCACAGCGCCCCCGTGCAGGGCAGGCAGATGGGTATTACCGACCAGACGATCCTGAAAACCCAGAATGAAAACAGGGGCGGAATGGTTTTCAACACAGGCGGGCAGGTAGCGCATTCCCAGATGCTGCAAATGAGGTATACGGCGACAGAATTGCTCCGGCGGCGGCAAAGCTGCTTCTGCCTTCAGATGGCCTGGTTCGATCATTACCCGGCTTCCCGTTTTTGAGGTTTCAGACGCATGAAGCTGGCCGAGGAGGTGGCCACGGGCTCATCGATCCCCTCCACATAGACTTCAGACTGGGCAAAAGCCACGTTGCTGGTGATGCGATGGCACCAGGCCCAGCAACGCATTTCCCCTCCCGCAGGCGCGGGCCGCAGGTAATCCACACGCAAATCGAGGGTGGCGATGGCCTCGTATTGTGGCAAGGCATGCAGAATGGCTGATCCGCAGGCGCTGTCGATCAGCGTAGTGATGGCGCCGGTATTGATCCATTGCCTGTCGGCATCACCGAGAATATCTTCGCAGTAAGGCAATGCCAGACAGACCTTCGGGCCATCCACCCCATAGGCATAGATCCCCAGGGTCGCACAGTAGGTCACGACTTCACAGAAGCGCTGTATCGGGCGCAGAGGGTCACCATCCGGGCGTTCGTGACTGGGTATCAAGGACATTGAGCTGTACTGCTGTTAGACAGGGCGGCAAGGTAGCACCCGGCCTTCCCGCGCTCAAGCGCGGCGGTAAAGGGGATTGTCTGCTCCTCTCCGAGAACCTCCGTGACGAGCAGGGTCTAAGGCGATATATTCAGATAAAGACCTTTGTCAGGAGTAAAAGTGAAGATCAAGGATCTGATTGATCATTGGGAACGCAACGCAGCCACGCCCAGAACGCAGCAGGAATACCGTGTAAATCTGCCGCTGTATACAGCCGCGAAGCTTTCAGCGTTGCAGGAAATGTATCCCGGCCGCACGCAGGAGCAGTTGCTGACCGAATTGCTGGATGCCGCACTGGCTGAACTCAGTGCATCCTTCGCCTACAAGGCCGGTACGGAAATCGTCTCCTATGATGATCAGGGCGACCCCATCTTTGAGGACGAGGGACTGACGCCCAGGTTTCACCAGCTTTCCAGAACGCATGCCGAACGACTGAAAAACGAAGACCCTGAATAACCTGCATGAGCGACATGATTGAACGCCTGGTCAGCAGCCTGGCGCATACCACGCTGGCTACGCCCAGGCCCATGGCGGATCTGGAAATTCCGGCTGACACACGCATTGCGCTTGACCGTGAACTGTCACGCCGCCCACTGAAGCCGGCAGCGGTGCTGGTAGGCATTGTGCCGTCACAGGAGCAGCCCGCCATTGTTCTGACTCGCCGCTCGGAAGCGCTGAAGAATCATCCGGGCCAGATCAGCTTTCCGGGTGGACGGCGGGAAGAGGGTGATGCCGACCTGATGGCTACCGCCCTGCGCGAGTCCGAGGAAGAAATTGCGCTGCCGGTGAAAATGGTCGACGTCATCGGCTACTTGCCGGATTATCCGACCATTACAGGTTACCGGGTGACCCCGGTGGTCGGTGTGGTGGACCCCAAAGCGCGGTTGCTGATGCAGCCCGATGGCCTGGAAGCCACGGAACTCATATATCTTCCCTTGCCCCACGCGCTTGACCGCGATGCCTATGACAGAAAGATGATTGAACGCAATGGCCTGAACGTGCCGGTTTTCCATTTACACCACCGCAATCACCATGTCTGGGGAGCTACGGCGGGTATGCTTTACCAGCTTTGCCTGCATTTGTTGCGTCATGAAAAACAGCAGAGCAAACAGCCGTTTGCATAGCCGTGGCGAGGCAAGTAATGTTAGGCGCAAAATGACGCAGCAGTCATATACTTTTTGACTGAAACCAAGGCAGGAGTAACAGCATGCGAATAGGCTTGGTAGTTGATTCAACTTGCGACTTGCCCAAGTCATACATCACTGAGCACAACATCAAGCTTCTGCCCATCAGTATTCGCGTGGACGACGACATTCTGGTCGACAACCGTGAATCCGAACCTGCTCTGGATTTCTATCGCTACCACATTGGCGACAAGGGCCATGATGCCGAGTCGGTGCCTTTTTCAACGGAACAGATCAAGGAATTGTTCCTGAATGAACTGGTCATCGATTTTGACTTCGTCTTCTGCGAAACCGTTATGCGCACCCGCAGCCCCATATACGAGAATGCGACCAAGGCCTCCTTTGGCATCCTCAGTGGCTATAAGCAGGTACGCAAGGCTGCCGGCGTGGACGGACCATTTTCCATGCGTGTCATCGACAGCAAGAACCTCTTCACCGGCCAGGGCGTGCTGGCCGCCGAAACACTGCGCCTTATTCAATCCGGCATGCCGCCCAACGATATCCGGCAACAGATCGAGAAACTGACCGGCATGACTTACGCCTATGGCGTACCCCCGGACCTTTACTACATTCATTCACGCGCCAAGAAAAAGGGAGACAAGAGCGTCGGCTGGCTCAGCGCCACCCTGGGCAGTGCGCTCGACATCAAGCCCGTCATCTGTGCGCATAACGACGACACCAAGCCTGTGGCCAAGCTGCGTGGCTGGGAAAACGGCGTGCATGCCATTTTCCGGCATGTCACCCGGCTGATCCGCAAAAACGCCCTCATTTCACCCCATGTCTGTATCAGCTATGCCGGCGAACCTTCCATAATCGATACGCTGCCGGGCTTTGAGGAATTGACACAGGCAGCACAGGCCCATGATGTGGTCATCATGAAGAGCATCATGGGGGTAACGGGTGGCGTGAACCTGGGACCGGGCACCCTGACGGTGGGCGTTATCAGCCAGACCCAGGCATTCGAGGCCTAGCCATGCGTCCAGCAGGTGTCATCCGCCTCTGCGCCCTGGGCGACCTGCTTATCACAGCGCTATTCGCCCTGCCTTTTCTGGCAGGGCCGGTTGTCGAACTGCTGTTCTGGCTGAACAATCTCATCAGCCATGAAATGCCCGTACCCGAGTTACTACCGTTCCACATGCTGTTTATCAATCTCATGGGCACGCTGGGTGTAGTCTGGGCCCTGGGCAGGGTCCTCAGACCCATTCCCATGCTGGGCATGATAGACGCCTGGGCGCGTTTGTGGGTTACCGGGCTGCTGATCTACTTCCTGACGCAGCCGGGCGTACCCGCCATCATGGCCCTGTTCATTGCCACCGAACTGCTCGGCGCCTGGGCGCAGTTCTGGAAACTGCGCACACCGGAATTCTAGGAAAACTCAGGCCAGGCGGTTCAGACCGTTGAGCGCAGCTACACGGTAGGCTTCCGCCATGGTTGGACGAGCCTGCAAGGGCGAACCACAGGTTCGACCGGCGCGAGCGCCGAGGCATGGAAGCCGAGGCCGGATGCACTTGCTTGAGGCCAGGACGGCCGAAACTAGTGCAGTTATCCGACCAGCGACTGAATTCAGGCCAGGCGGTTCAGACCATTGAGTGCAGCGACACGGTAGGCTTCCGCCATGGTCGGATAATTAAACGTGGTATTGATAAAGTAGTGCAGGCTGTTACCACTGCCTTTGTCCGCCATCACGGCCTGACCGATGTGCACGATTTCGGAAGCACGGTCACCAAAGCAGTGAATCCCCAGAATTTCCAGTGTCTTGCGGTGAAACAGCAGCTTGAGCATGCCTACGGTCTGGTCCGTCATTTGCGCACGGGCCAGATGCTTGAACAGGGCGTGACCCACCTCATAGGGCACAGAAGTTTCGGTCAGTTCCTGCTCGGTTTTACCTACGGAACTGATTTCCGGAATAGTGTAGATACCGGTCGGGATAAACTCGAACAGGCTGTGATTACATTGACCAAACACCATATGGGTAGCGGCGAAACGCCCCTGGTCATAGGCCGCACTGGCCAGTGCCGGCGGCCCGCAGACGTCTCCGACCGCATAAATATGAGGCAGGGCAGTCTGGTAATTTTCGTTGATCTCCAGTTGCCCCCGACTGTTGGCCTCGATATCCAGCGCTTTCAGACCCAGGTTATCGGAATTGCCGGTACGCCCATTGGCCCATAGAAGCATGTCGGACTTCAGCTTCTTGCCCGACTGCAGGTGCAGCAGTACATCGCTGTCACGGCATTCCACCGCCTTGTAGGTCTCGTTATGCCGCACGATGACACCCTGATCGCGCATGTGATAACTCAGGGCATCCGTGATTTCATCATCCAGAAATGACAGCAGTCGGCTCTGTGTGTTGACCAGATTCACCTTGACGCCCAGGTTCGCGAATATGGAGGCATACTCGCAGCCGATCACTCCGGCACCGTAAATAGTGACCGAGTGTGGTGTTTCATCGATCTGCAGGATGCTGTCGCTGTCATGCACCCGAGGGTGGGAAAAATCGACATCCTGCGGGTGATAGGGGCGCGAACCGGTGGCGATAACAATCTTGTCGGCACGTATCCGCTCCTTGCCGCCGCTGGTCAGGGCCACTTCCACTTCATGGGCACTTATGAATCGGGCAAGACCATGGAAAAGGCGCACGCGATTACGATCATAATAATGACGCCGCATGCGCACTTGCTGCGCGATTACCGTGTCTGCAGTACGAAGCAACTCGGGGTAGGTGACACGCCGAATACTGCCCAGTTCGTTGAACAGGGCACTGGAGGTGAATTCCTTGTAGCGTTGCACTGCATGTCGCAGCGCCTTGCTGGGGATGGTGCCCCAATGCGTACAGCCGCCACCCACATCGCTGAAGGATTCGACGGCCGCCACACTCAAACCGTTCTTCGCCGCCATCATGGCCGCCCCCTCGCCACCCGGGCCAGTGCCGATGACGAGAAGATCATATTGCTCCACGGCTTTGCCTCTAAACTACTTAACTATTTTTCTTTAACTCTTTGTATAAAGAGACAAATTCATCCGTTACCTTGTGTCTTGGCGCCATATGCACAAGGGGCAGGGAGCGATCATGCGACTCCTTGACCTTCACTGAAGACGACAGATGGTTTTTGAGAATCGGATGGCCTTCTTCCTTCAGCTCGGCGATCAGACGCTGCGGCAGGTTGGCGCGGGCCTGGAACTGATTCACGACGACCCCATCCAGCTGCAGTTCGTCATTATGATCGTTCTGGATCTCGATAATATTGTCGAACAAGGTATATAGCGCCTGACGGGCAAAATCATCGCAATCAAAGGGAATCAGGCAACGATCGGCGGCAATCAGTGCGGAACGGCTGTAGAAATTCAGGGAAGGTGGTGTGTCGATGTAGATTTCATCATAGTTATTGAGCTTGTCCAGCGCCTGTTTCAGCTTGTAGATCTTGTGCCGGGTCTCGAGCTTGACCCGCAGATCCTCAAGGTCGGGATGCGCGGCCATGATATCCAGGTTCTCAAAAGGCGTTTGCGTAATAAACGGCGAGATATCATTGGCATTCAGCCGCATCTTCAGGGAGTTTTCGAAGAAATCAGCGGTACCGGATTGCGCCTGCAAGTCTGCCGAGCTGAGCAGGTATTGACTGGAGTTGCACTGCGGATCCAGGTCAATGACCAGGGTTTTTCTGCCCTGGGAAGCAGCAATGGCGGCAAGATTGCAAACGATGGTGGTCTTGCCGACACCGCCTTTCTGGTTAAAAACAACACGACGCATTATGGGTACTATCTCCTCGTTAAAGATCAATCCAGGAACAGGTCCGAAAGCAGGGCCTGGCCGCTGCTGACCGCGTACTGATTGAAGTCGGTTACGCCGGCATGGCGCAATACATCCTCGTCAATATAGAAATGACCGGTATTTTCCCGGCTTTTCCCGGTGAGTATGACATGAGCAGCGTCCGCCATGATTTCAGGCTTGCGCGCATGCTTCTCCTCGGCATTGGGCGCATGCATCAGTGACGACGTCAGAACCACGGTTCTTGGCCACAGGGCGTTCACGGCTATACCGCTGCGTTTCAGTTCCTGGGAAAGACCCAGCACCATCATGCTCATGCCATATTTTGAAATGGTATAGGCGGCATGTCGGCCAAACCACCGGGGGTTCATGTTCAGGGGGGGTGAAATGGTCAGGATATGTGGATTCCTGGCGTTCTTCAGGTGCGCCACACAAGCCTGTGAAGCTACAAAACTGCCGCGCAGATTGCATTCCATCATCAGATCGAACTGCTTCACGCTGGTTTTCATGATCTTGCTCAGGCTCAGGGCGCTGGCATTGTTGACCAGGCAGTCAATACCGCCGAAATGATTAACAGCTTCCTCAACCGCGGCCTGTATCTGCGCCTCGTCACGAATATCCATCTGCACCGCCAGGGCATGGCCCCCGGCTTTCTCCACCGCCTTGGCAGCCGTATGAATGGTGCCGGGCAGGGAGGGATGGGGTTCAGCCGTTTTGGAGGCGATAACCACGTTGGCGCCATCCTGTGCAGCACGCAGGGCAATGGCGAGTCCGATCCCCCTGGAGCCGCCGGAAATAAAAATCGTCTTGCCTTTTAATGTCGTCACGATATGACCCGGTATGAAACCGCTTTTTTCGCGGATGATGTTATCTCAAAGCCGGGGAGATAAACAGCGCTCTTTGTCCCTCATTGCCGAGGGTGGGGAATGAGGCTTACTCAACGGCGATGGTGACCATTTCCTTGCCGATATGTTCGGCCAGCATGACCACCACAGCATCATTATTGCTGAGCTTGCGGGCCTGTATGCAGGCGCTGGCAAGCACATGGGCCGTTTCAATGGGCACAATCAGACCCTCCAGTTTTGCCGCCTGTGCAATGATCTTGCGTGCCTCGCCGAGCCGTGAGGCGCCATAGGTAATACGGCCGGTGGATTTGAGCAGCGCATGCTCCCGCTCGACGCGCGGAAACTCCATACCCTCAAGCACACTCATGGCCGAGCGGACCTGGCTCGTGGAATAGAGCGTCTGGTAGACGTTGCTGTCCTCGGCCAAGGCATCATCTGCGCCGTCAGCCGAATCCAGGGTGCTGACGAGATGAATTTCGGTATCCTTCTGGGACAGAAAAGGCTCCACAAAACCTATGGCGTCGGTATTACTGCCTGCCCGGGCAAATATCGCCTTTGGCGCATGCCCGGTACGGCCACTCACCTGGCGCAAGCATTCGCGCCCGATGACCGCCTGCAAGTCGCTGGTCAGTGTCGGGTAGGGGTGAGGTCCGGCCGCAAGATTCAGCATCATGAAGCGGCCACCAGGCTCGGCCAGCCAGGCTTCCAGAGCGGCGTAACGAATATCGCCACTTTCATGACCGGCCATGGTTTCCTTGATCTCGGCCCCCATCAATTCGCAGTGTTGGCGGTGAATTTCGCGGTACTGGCCACGCTGCATGGAAATGAAGATAGTACTCTTGAGACCAGCCCTGGCTGCCGCCTGGGCTGCCAGCACGGCTTCTTCACCGCCATTGGCGGCATAGATGACTTCCTGCATACCCAGACGTTTGGCAATCCAGGCCTGCCCCATGAGGTGGACGCGCATGCGCGGATAACGCCCGGCAAGATCCTCGCGCTTGACGAATATCTGCGCGCCACCGGTTTCCCTGGATAACCTCTGCAACTGCATCAGCTGGGCAGGGCGGCCTGCGGTGCGGATCAGCTCACGGTCAAGTTGCATATAGAACTGACCCTGGCTGCGCAGTTTCTGATAGGCCTCGGCCAGCGCTTTCAGTGGCGCACGCGCCTCCGGCACATCGCCAAACCTCCGGAACGCCTTCTTCTCGGCATCATCCACAGCTTTTTCTGCAGAACTGGCTGGTTTGGCCGCCTCTCGGCCGGAGCTTGCAAAGAGCTCGTGTTCCGGCGCCAGGCTGACCCCCTTTTCCAGTACGGTTTTCCAGCTGGGATCGTTTTTATTGCCAAGCTTGTCCCGGTATAGAGCTGCTTCCTGCACGAATGCATCCCGATTGCCGGAGTCGAAGTAGACATCCAGCAGCTTCAACCGCAAATCCTGACGCTCGGGGTTTTCAGTCAATACCTGTTTCAGCAGGCTGGCCACTTCGGTATAAAAATCCCCGCCGATTGTGGAATCTTCAGTGATGTCCAGATAATTAGCCTGTTCCACAGGCTCCTCTCGATAGAAAGTCTTCGGGGCAGGCTTTTCCGGCGATACAACCGCTGGCCGCGACGCAGTCACCACAGGCTCGGCGCGCTGGACTTTGGCCGCCGTACGAACAGGCGTGGCGCCACGCTTCCTGCCGAAAAACAGGAACAGCAGCAGCACGGCAACGCCAATAGCGACGAGCAGCAACCAGATTTGTTCCATCATCCTTCCTTGTATCTGAAAACGGGATTCACCGCCGCTGATGGGCTGAAAACCACCGTAATTTCCTGTAGTTAGCCATATCTTCTAGCGTAATTCAAAAAACAGCAACTTAATTGAAGCGCCAATAAAAAAGGCCCACCGGAAAACCGGCAGGCCTTTTGATGCCTCAGCGAGTCGTTCAGGCAGCTGCGCGCGTATCGTCACCGCCCTTCGCCAGCTCGCGAATCACGTACTGGAGAATGCCACCGTGTTGATAGTATTCCCATTCCTTGGGGGTATCGATACGGACCTTGGCCTCGAAGCTCTTGACATTACCGTCCTCGGCTGTGGCCTTGACGGTCACCGACTTGGCGCCGATTTCCAGGCCTTCGATATCAAAGGTCTCGGTGCCATCCAGACCCAGGCTTTCGTGGCTTTCGCCTTGTGGGAACTGCAGCGGCAGTACCCCCATGCCCACCAGGTTGGAGCGGTGAATACGCTCGAAGCTCTCGGTAATCACCGCCTTGACGCCCAGCAGGATGGTGCCCTTGGCGGCCCAGTCACGCGAAGAGCCCGTACCATATTCCTTGCCACCCAGCACCACCAGCGGCGTACCTTCAGCCTTGTACTGCATGGCAGCTTCATAGATGGACATCTGCTTACCATCGGGCTGGTGCTGAGTCCAGCCGCCCTCGGTGCCCGGAGCAATCTGGTTGCGCAGGCGGATGTTGGCGAAGGTGCCACGCATCATCACCTCGTGGTTACCACGGCGGGAACCCAGGGAGTTGTAGTCAGTCTGGGCCACACTCTTGCTGCTCAGATACTTGCCCGCATCGGAATCCGGTTTGATCGCACCGGCAGGAGAGATGTGGTCGGTGGTGATGGAATCACCCAGCTTGGCCAGGCAGCGTGCACCCTTGATGGCTCCGATGTCCCCGACTTCCATGGTCATGCCTTCGAAGTAGGGCGGATTCTGCACATAGGTGGAATCGTCGTTCCACTCGTAGATGCTGCCCTTGGGGATATCCAGACCCTGCCAGCGCTCGTCGCCCTTGTACACATCACCGTAGCGGGAGTTGAACATCTCCGCGTTCAGGCATTTCTGTACGGTATCGGCGATCTCGGCATTGCTCGGCCAGATGTCTTTCAGGAAGACATCATTACCGTCGGCATCGGTGCCCAGGGGTTCGTTGATCAGATCCCTGTTCACAGTGCCGGCCAGGGCATAGGCTACCACCAGCGGAGGACTGGCCAGGAAGTTCATGCGCACGTCAGCATGCACACGGCCTTCGAAGTTACGGTTGCCCGAGAGCACCGAAGTAGCCACCAGATCATTATCCTGAATGGCCCTGGATATTTCCTCACGCAACGGACCGGAGTTACCGATACAGGTGGTGCAACCGTAACCAACCACGTGGAAGCCCAGGGCTTCCAGATCGTCCATGAGACCGGCCTTGATCAGGTAGTCGGTAACGACCTGCGAGCCGGGTGCCAGGGAGGTTTTAACCCAGGGCTTGACCTTCATACCCCTGGCAGCGGCATTACGGGCCACCAGTCCGGCACCTACCAGCACGGCCGGGTTGGATGTATTGGTGCAGGAGGTAATCGCGGCAATAACCACGTCGCCATCAGAGAGATCGAACTCCTGACCGTCCATATGCACGGCAGCGGTACCGGCGGTATCGGCCGGGGCGTGACCCACGGCCGTGTCGCCGCCTTCATTTTCGAAGTTGGCCTCGGCACAGGATTTCTTGTTGCGCTCGGCAACCATCGGTTCCAGATGTTTCTGATAGCTGGTCTTCATGTCAGTCAGCAGGATACGGTCCTGCGGACGCTTGGGACCCGCCAGCGAAGGTTGTACGGTGGAAAGATCGAGTTCGAGTACGTGGCTGTAATCGGCATCGGGTTCGCCGTCTTCACGCCACATGCCCTGGGCCCTGGCATAGGCCTCGACCAGCGCCAGCTGCTCTGCAGGACGACCGGTCAGTTCCAGATAGCGGGTGGTTTCACCATCAATCGGGAAAATACCGCAGGTAGCACCGTATTCCGGCGCCATGTTGGCAATGGTGGCGCGATCAGCCAGCGGCAGATCGGCCAGGCCGTCACCGAAGAATTCCACGAACTTGCCGACCACACCCAGCTTGCGCAGCATTTCGACCACGGTAAGCACGAGGTCGGTAGCGGTAACGCCTTCGTTGAGCTTGCCGGTGAGCTTGAAGCCCACGACCTGCGGAATCAGCATGGTGATTGGCTGGCCCAGCATGGCGGCTTCGGCTTCGATACCGCCCACACCCCAGCCCAGTACACCGATACCGTTCACCATGGTGGTGTGCGAATCGGTACCCACGACGGTGTCGGGGTAAGCCAGACCATTGTTGTCAAATACGGTGCGCGCCAGATATTCGATATTGACCTGGTGCACGATGCCCGTGTCCGGCGGAACAACCTTGAAGTTATCAAAAGCCGTCTGACCCCAGCGCATGAACGCGTAGCGTTCCTGGTTACGATTGAATTCAATCTTTGCGTTCAGGTCCAGCGCATCATTGCTGCCGTAGTTATCTACCTGTACGGAGTGGTCAATAACCAGTTCCACCGGCACCAGCGGGTTGATCTTGTCAGGATCACCACCCAGGCGATTCATGGCGTCGCGCATGGCGGCCAGATCAACCACACAGGGCACACCCGTGAAATCCTGCAGAATGACCCGGGCCGGTGAGAAGGCGATTTCCTTGCTGGGCTCCGCCTTGGGGTCCCAGTTACAGAGCGCTTCGATGTCCGACTGCGTGATATTTACACCGTCTTCGGTGCGCAGCAGATTTTCCAGCAGAATCTTGAGGGAGTAGGGCAGTCGTGAAACCTTGTATTTGTCTTCGAGCGCCTTCAGATCGTAGTAATCGTAGCTGCGGTCGCCCACTGACAGGCTTGTGCGGGCGTTGAAGCTGTCCGTCATCGCTTACTCTCCGGAAGTAATAGGATTGGAATGGGTCCCGGCAACGCAGCATAGCGGCTGTCGGGACTAAAAACGGTCCCGTATTATATAGGATGGAGCAGGGTTAAATCGACTTGCCGGCCGCCAGCTCGCGAATCTGGCGCAGATAACTGCCGCGCTGGAACATCAGCATCCACAGGCTCCCGCCGCATTGCCGCCAGAGTACGGCAGCCCGCACTGCAGCCAGCAAATGCGTGCGAATGCCGGCGGCAAACAACTCATTGCGCAGATAGATACCGTTGCCCTGGACCATGATTCTGGGTGTCAATGGACTGATATTCTCGGCATAAAGCCGGGCCAGGGCCGTGGTCAGGGCATCCATATCCGTGGACTCTGCAGTTCGATCGGAGGCTCGCCCGGAGGGACAATCCCGCTTGATGCCGGCAATTCCCTCACCGAGTTTCTTCTGTATCCGAGGTTGTTTCCATACAGCAACCCCCAACCGCAGCAACTGTCCCGTATAGCCTGTTATCAGCGCCGATTCCTGAGGCGGAATCGGGCCGTCCCGCTGTCCAGACAGCAGAAACGCAGCAGTTTCCAGACCTGGCTTGAGATGATCCAGACCACCAAAAACCGACTGCGCATTATCAGGATCCGTACAGAAAATACTGTCGGCAGCCTCGCGCAGACGATCAACGCGGTATTCCCCATGTTGCGCCAGACGGTGTGCCCACCAGGCATGCTGCACACAACCCGCCATGGCAATACTGCGGTCGCGCAGACTCATGCCGCAGCCTCCATGAGGTTATGCACCTGATCAATTGCTCCGCCACCCAGGCATATCTCATCCTTGTAAAGCACTACGTACTGGCCCGGCGCGGCTGCTCGTTGCGGTTCTTCAAACAGCACTTCCACCCGATCACCGACCAGACTGACCTGGCAAGGCTGTTCCGTTTGACGATGGCGGATACGGGCCGTGCATGACATGGGCAATTCCGGTGCGCCGTTAATCCAGTGAAAGTCTGCCGCCAGAATATGCCGGCTCAACAGGGCGGGGTGCCGGGCATCCTGGCTCACCCACAGTACGTTCTCCGCCAGATCCTTGCGGATGACGTACCAGGGCGCATCGTCCGCCGCCTGCACACCCCCGATACCCAGGCCTTTACGTTGCCCCGGGGTGTAATACATGAGCCCCTGGTGACGGCCTATTTCTTCGCCGGCATGATCCATGCTGCGAATCGCCCCCGGCTGGGCAGGCAGGTACTGCGAGAGAAAGGCCTGAAAGGGGCGTTCACCGATAAAACAGATCCCGGTACTGTCCTTGCGCGCATAATTCGGCAACCCGATTTCTCTGGCAATGCGCCTGACCTCGGGCTTGTCGATATCTGCCAGCGGGAAAAGACTGTGCTTGAGCGCATTCTCGGTCACCGCAGCCAGAAAATAGGTCTGGTCCTTGTTTTCGTCCGCCGACTTGAGCAGACAGCTATGTCCGTTGCGCTCGCCTACCGCAGCGTAATGCCCCGTTGCAATCCTGTCCGCGCCAAGACGCAATGCGTAATTGAGGAATTCCTTGAACTTGATTTCACGATTGCAGAGCACATCGGGATTCGGCGTGCGACCGGCGGCGTATTCATCCAGAAAATACTGGAATACACGTTCGCGATACTGCCTGGAGAAATCAGCCTGATGCAGGGGAATGCCCAGCTCCGCGCAAACCGCCCGGGCCTGCTGGAAATCATCGGCCGCGTTGCAGTAGCCGTCCTCGTCTTCTGCCCAATTGAACATGAACAGCCCTTCGACTGCGTAACCCTGTTGCAGCAAACGCCAGGCGCTCACGGCCGAATCAACACCGCCGGAAATGCCGGCAATCACCTTTTCCATGATGAATCAGACGCCCAGATGCTGGACAAGTTCGAGCGGGTGCCGGGTACCGCGCAGGTAGTCATCAATGCATTGCAGCACGAACGGAGAACGCAGACGCTGGCTCGCTTCCAGTTCCTGGCGTGTCATCCATACGGCTTGCCGGATACCCTCGTCGAGCTGGGCCTGAGGGTCATGGTCAGCCGCCGTGCCACAGAAGGCAGTACGCATGATGGTGGTGCCACGTCGGGGGCTTTTCCAGACATAAATGCCTGAAATGGCCTGCGGCTGAAAATGCCAGCCGGTTTCTTCAAAAGCTTCACGAATAACCGCCTCTACCAGCGTCTCGTGCTCCTCCAGATGACCTGCCGGCTGATTGAAAACCAGGCGGTCACTCACTTCTTCCTCAACTACCAGGAAGCGGCCGCCATCCTCGATAACCGCAGCGACGGTAATTTCCGTGCGCCAGTCAGAGCGTCCGCTTTCAGCGGCCTCCGGCCAGTCGTGGTTGACTGTTGTAGGGGTATTGTCAGACATGAGCTCGTAACAGCCTGATTTAACCAGGGAGATTGCCTTTGGTCTGAATACGATACCAGCCGTCCACGGGACGTCCCAGCGTCTTCAGCAGATTGTCCAGGCGTTGTCCGGCTTCCGGCCGGCCACGCAGACGTATATCCGCTTCATAGCTGCCGTCCTCGTGCAGCCGCGCCTGGCCCTGTATCTGCAGGTCGCCAGTGGAACTCAACTCGGCCGTAATGACATCATCCTGCGTGGACACTTCCGCACGCAGATTTCCCAACGGGAGATTGGGCTTCATCAACAGCCATTCGGCATTGCGGATTTCGATCATGCCAGTGGCTTCGCGCAGGGTCTGTCCCCTGGCTTTTGCCGAGCTCATGTCCACGGCCAGCAAGCCATCCAGGGGCATGACTGGCAACCGCATCAATGGTGCAACAGCCGCCAGGGGCAACCCGCCTTGCAAATCGGCCAGATGAATGCTGCCCGTCGGCGCCAGGGTCAGCTGCGTTTTAACGGGGTATTTATCGATTTCAGCAGTCAATGCGTAACGCATGCGCAGGGTGAGCATTGGCCAGAAATGCGCATCCCAATGGAGGTTCTCCAATAAGAGGGACTGCATCCCCAGGTAGCGCGCCTGACCGTCGAAGACCGTACCCTGCGGCGAGGTCAGAACAACACCGGGTGATCCCCACCATTGCCAGGCCAGGCGTGCGGGCATCTGTACGATCAGCCCCAGCAACAGGGTAATAACGGCGGTTGCTATATAAAGCTTTCTCATGGGCCGTAAGTATTCAGAAAAATTAACGTGAGAGGGTCAGGCGGGCCTTGACCTGCCCGGATTCGTCATCGCGGCTTATGTTGAGATCCACGGCCTGAATGCCATCCTGTTTTTCCAGTTGATGCAGCCAGGCCAGCAGAGTATTAAAAGGTGCGTTTTCCAACCACGCGCGCACCGAATTATCGCCATCCGGCTGCATGCGCTTGAGAGCGCTGCCCAGTCCGCCACTTTTGGCTCGGCTGTCGGCCACTGCCAGCACAGAACCCTTGCCGGCCTGTCGCTGGTTACCCTGGACACTTCTGAGTTTGGCCAGTTCGGGCTCGATGCCACGGAGCCAGGCATTCAGTTCATGAGCCTCTTGCCGATCGGCTTGCAAGCGGGAATTACCTTGCTGTAACGGCTCCCAGATGAGGAGAAAATAGAGCATGGCGGTCATGGCGAGTGCGGCCAACACCAGAATAACGCGCTCACGCGGCGCACGGGCCTGCCACCATTGCTTCATCATGCAGCCCTCCGCAGGCTGGCGCGGATTTGCACGCCATCACTACTGGCATTCGCGGAGTGCACATCCAGCTCCCAGTCGCTTTGCCTGGCAAAATGCGCCTTGAGCTGCTCCAGCGTCGAGATATCCCTGGCAGTCATGTTCAGGTAGAGAGTGCTTTCGCGCATCTGCAATTCCTGCAACTCAAGCTTGCCTACCGATTGCAGTCCCTGCGCCAGGGCGCTCAGCGCATGGAACAGGCCGGCGCTACCGCCCTGACCACGCAGCTCTTCCATGCGCCTTTGCAGCTGAATACGCTCATTGCCGGGCACCAGCGTCTTGATTTCGGGAAAGAGGCGGGCTATCAGCTCACTGTTCTGGGTTTCAAGTGCTGCAACCTCGCTGCCCAGACGATAGTTATTGAATGCCTGCTCGGCTGTGGCCAGCAGAATCCAGGCCAGCAGCAAGACGGTCGTCAGACGCAACGGACGCCACCATTGTTGGTAACCTGTCTTGGTGGCGTAATTGCCCTGCAGCAGATTCAGACTCGCACTTGCGCCAGGCAGGCGCATGGCAGCCAGGCCAAAATCTACCGGCTCCTGCTGTTCGTCATACTGAACCGACAACTGTTTCAGTACGCTTGCGTCAGCATCCTTGCAGCGCCATACCTGCAGTTTGAGGTTTTCACCACCTTCGGCAAGACTGACGAAATCCGGTAGTGCCTCGGTTTCACAGACAAAACCCTGATATGGCCCGGTACGGACGGTGGCATGTTGCCGCTCGCAAAGGGCGGTCCAGTGAGTTTCATCGACCGGGCCGGGCAGGCAGGCCACGTCAGGCACCATGGCCTTGGGGGTCAGGCCCCGTTCTTCGAAGGGCGCCAACCATTGCTGCATACGTTGATGCGCTACTCCATAAACCGGTATACGGCCATTGGCCTGACGTTCGCCTACGGCGAAATGCAATTGATCTACATCTTCCGCGAACTGTTCTTCCAGGGAGTAGGGCACGGCCTGCAAAAGTTTGGCGCGTTGCCGTATGGGCAGATCGGTTTCGGTCAGCACCACGTCTTCAGACGGCACCAGCAGAACGATGCTGCGATTGCCGGACGTTTCCAGCACGGCGCTCAGCGTATCCCGCTGTACCGCAGGGCGGCCAAGGCCATCGCTGACGCACCACTCAACCAGCATGTCGCCGGCATCACCATGCGCAGACTGCTGAGTGGGTAGGCGGATGTAAATCGTCTGGACCAAGGTTGTTCTATCTGCTTATCAGGTTTGAATATGAATGCGCTCTACAGAATATCCTTGCTGCGCCGAAGCACAGTGACTTTTCCGCTGGAATCGCGCTGCAGCACACTGTACAGCGTGCTTCGGGTATTGCCAATCTGTGCCACTGCCTCCAGCAGGAAGAAATGGGTGGAAACCGTGACCGCATCAGGATCCAGGGGTATGCCAGCCAGCGCATCCAGCGTCATGAAATCATCCAGGGTTTCGAAAGGCGCTTGTTCACGGGCCTCGATAATGGCGTTGATATTGTCCGGCGTCAGTTCCGTTGAAAGTGTCGCCAGTACCTGGGCACTGGCCGTATTGACGTTCATGGCGGTGCCGGGCGGCAACGTCGTTATATAGGGCAGGATAGCCCGGTATGTCTCCGCGGTAATGCCGTTGATCAGCAGCAATTCAGTCGGACTTTGCATCGGCTGATTCGCCGTCCGGTAAGGTGGTGTCAGGCCCAGGTAATAGTCATCCTCGGCCCCGCTGGGAAAGCTGACCTCGATATCCTGGTCTACCCAGTCCCGAATGGCCTGCGCCAGGGCGGGAGCATCAGCAGCATCCACACCTTCGATCGTGGCCAGCAATAACTCAAGCTGAACCGCCCCGTCCTCCGGTTCACCGTTGGCCAGGTTATTCAGATTGAAACGTCCCTGAAGGTCGTACAGACCGCCGCTGAGAAAGCCACCTTCAACCGGCAGGTAATCCATGGCCTGGGACCAGGGTTCGCTGAGGTCATCATATTCATTATCTTCTGCGTCCCTTTTGAGCACCGTGCCCGCCCAGTTTTCAGCGCCAATGGCGTACCACCAGGCCTGATCAGCCTGCAGCAGATTGCTGCTGCGATGAATGTTGATGTTCTGGGTGCTGAGCATGCCGGAAGCAATCAGAGCGGCCAAGGCAACGATCAGAATGGCAGTAATCAGCGCTACTCCCTGTTGTTTATGTCTGCCAGAAAACATCAGCTCGCCGCTCCGGCGCCCGGAGGCAGTCTCAGCAACAGACGAATCTCATCCCACTGCCTGGTTTCCACGATGACTTCAACCGCTCTGGGCGGCGCTGGATTCTGGTCAACGACATTGGCGCCCGGCCACTCCGTCACCCATTCGTCACCGTCCTTCAGAAACCGCATGCGCAAGGCCTCGACACCATCCAGCAGTTCGGTATCCACATAGGCGCTGTCCTGGGCGCGATCCAGTACGCGCCAGCTGCGACGGACAAGCCGGTCTTCCTCCAGAAAATAAGCCACACGCTCCATGCTGCTTCTGGGCAACGACAGAGGGTTACGCCAGCCACCCCGGGTCAGTTCCAGGCCATTGCGGGTGTCATCCCAGAGCAGCGCAGGACGCAGGTCGCCGAATTCATCCCGGATTGCCCGATGCTGGGTCGACTCGAGGTCGAACTGAATGCGATGCACCATGCGCTGCAAGCGAGCCAGGTCGTCCAGCGCCTGGGTGGCGTGCTCGCGGGTTTCAATTACCGAATTCAGCCCGCCATAAGCGAGCACGGACATGATGCCGAAGATGCCGAGCGCCACCAGCAACTCCAGCAGGGTGAAGGCGCGCTGAGATGAGCGGCCTCTCATTCCTGAGGCTCCGAAAGAAAGGCGGACACCGCCAGCAGGGACGGCGCATCATCACCTTTTTCCATGGAAATCGAGAGGTCTACGCGGCGCAGGGTGGGGTCTGGTGTCTTGCTGATTTCGGCAACCCAGTACCATTCGCGACCGGCCATGTCGGAACTGCCTTCTCGCGTCCCGGTTTTGGGCCATTCCTGCTCCAGCATCCATTCATTCAGCAGGTTATGCGCCACCCACGAGGCAAACGTCTTGTCGCGCAGGTAAATGGCGTTGTCCGCAAAGCGGGCGCTGCTGGCCAGTATGGCGCCCATGGCCAGCGCAAGGACGGCTACGGCCACCAGCACTTCTATAAGGGTAAAGCCGCGGCTGCGCTGGCTCATGGTTCGATTCATGGCTCGATATCCAGTGATTCGACTTTCACTTCGCCGGTGAGCTGGCCTTCAAAGCGGTAATAGGATTTGGCCGTTTCTGCCCGCATTTCTATATCGAAGGGGGTGAGTTCGCCACTGGAGAGAAAAACAATTTGCGGGAGTATTTCCTCTTCTTCGGGCACCGGCAGGGCAAAATCCTCGACCGTAACTTCCAGGCTTATGCCCTCTGGCAATACATGCTCCTTGAGGGGGGTGTCACCTTCATATTCGCCCCAGCCTTCTTCAGCTATGACCAGAAATCCGTATTTACGGCCATCGCTGCGCATGCCGAGTTCAATACCCTGTATAACAGCTTCTTCCGAAGCCAGGCGCATAATTTCCTGCAGACGGCGTGCTTCGGTTTTCAGGCGGTCATCCACCGCACGGTTGGTGAATGACAGACCCGCAAACGTGATGGTGATGCCGATGATGAACAACACCACCAGCAGTTCGAGCAGGGTGAATCCCCGGACGTTACTGCGCGTAGCTGTGTTACCTGACAAGAAAACCCTGGACCCGGTCAGTCATTCAGATTCCAGTTGCCGATGTCCGCATTCGGACCCTCGCCGTCAGGTCGGTTGTCAGCACCCAGGGTGAAGATATCCACATCGCCCTTCACACCGGGGCTCAGATACTGATATTGGTTACCCCAAGGGTCCTTGGGCAGACGATCCAGATAACCGCCATCCTTCCAGTTCTTGGCAGGCGGATCGCCGGCGGGCTTCTCCACCAGTGCCTGCAACCCCTGATCTGTACTCGGATAGTTGAAGTTGTCCAGCCGGTATAGCTTGAGGGCACTTTCTATGACCCGGATATCCTGCTTGGCCTTGGTGATGCGGGCAGTGTCGGGACGATCCATGATTCTGGGTACGGCGATGGCCGCGAGAATACCCAGAATAACGACCACTACCATGATTTCAATCAGCGTAAAGCCGCTCTGGCGTCTGGGAATTTTTCTGGTCTTGCGCAACGTCTGCATCGCGGAATCCTTGCACCTTGTTCGGGAAATGCGTGGATCATAACAGACAGCGGCGGGATAACGCTGGTTTCCATCCCGCCGTTTCGGGGGTGGTCTTTCTCGATGCACATGGCTATTATTCCCGCCGCACTAAGAGCCTGCCTCAGGGCTGGCTCGATACGAACCGGACACTACAAGGGGTATACCCATGTCCTATGCGATGCAATTCCCCGGGCAGGGATCACAATCCGTGGGAATGCTGGATGAGCTGGCCAGTCAATATTCGCTGGTCGAAGAAACGTTTGCCGAAGCCAAGGCCGCGCTTGGCTATGATCTCTGGTCGCTGGTCAGCAATGGCCCGGAAGATGATCTGAACCAGACCGAGCGCACCCAACCCGCCTTGCTGGCCGCTGGCGTGGCCTGTTGGCGCGTCTGGCTCGAGGCTGGCGGTCCGCAACCGGCTTTCATGGCAGGCCATAGCCTGGGCGAATACACTGCACTGGTCTGCGCAGAATCCCTCGACTTCACTGATGCCTTGCGCCTGGTGCGCCGTCGCGGTCAGCTGATGCAAAGCGCCGTACCGGCCGGGCAGGGCGCCATGGCCGCGGTTATCGGACTCAGCGATGAAGATGTACGCAAGGTATGCGCGGAGGCGGCGCCCACAGGTGTGCTGGAAGCTGTTAATTTCAATGCGCCGGGTCAGGTCGTGATTGCCGGTGAAGCGGCTCTGGTGGAAAAGGGCGTGAGTCTGGCGGCAGAAAAGGGCGCCAAGATGACCAAGGTATTGCCCGTCAGCGTGCCTTCCCACTGCGCCCTGATGTCCGATGCGGCCCAGACACTCTCCGAAGACATGCAGGAGATTGAATTTCGCGCACCCAAGGTGCCGGTGATTCACAATCTGGATGCCAAACCACGCGAAAATCCCGAAGAAATACGCAAGGCATTGGTCGCGCAGTTACATAGTCCGGTACTGTGGGTGGCCAGTATTCAGTATCTGATGCAGAGCGGCATCGCCGCGGTCATCGAATGTGGCCCCGGCCGCGTGCTGACGGGTCTGGCAAGACGCATAGACCGTAGTCTCAGCGGCGCCTCCGTGCATGACAGCGCCAGTCTGCAGCAGGCGCTGGAGCTTGCCCAGGGCAAGTCCTGAGCAACCGGTCAGAGTAGAGGAATCACAATGAGTCTGGATGGAAAGACGGCGCTGGTTACTGGCGCGTCACGTGGCATCGGCCAGGCAATTGCACTGGCGCTGGGCAAGGCCGGAGCGACAGTCATAGGCACAGCAACCAGTGAAAACGGTGCGGATTCAATCAGCCAGGCTCTGTCTGCGGCTGGCCTGCAGGGCAAGGGCATTACGCTGGATGTCTGTGATGATGCCGCCGTGGATGCCGCCATCAAGTCGATCAGCGGTGAATTCGGGGGCATCGACATACTGGTCAACAACGCCGGCATCACCCGCGACAATCTCATGTTGCGCATGAAAGACGAAGAATGGGATGCCGTGCTGGACACGAATCTCAAGGGCGTTTATCGCATGAGCAAGGCGGTGCTGCGTGGCATGATGAAGGCCCGTAGCGGCCGTATCATCAATATCGGCTCTGTCGTCGGCAGCAGTGGCAACCCGGGCCAGGCGAACTATGCGGCCGCCAAGGCCGGCCTGCTGGGCTTCACCAAATCACTGGCCCGGGAAGTGGGATCACGCGGCATCACGATCAATGCTGTTGCACCCGGTTTCATTGAAACCGACATGACCAGGGACTTGCCCGAGAACTCGCGTGAGACCCTGCTGTCCCAGATTGCCCTGGGACGTCTGGGCAGTCCGGAAGACATTGCGGCTGCAGTACTTTTCCTGGCTTCAGATGCAGCTGCCTACATCACGGGCGAGACGCTGCATGTCAATGGCGGCATGTATATGGCCTAGCGCCACAATGGAAGTATTTGACAGAGATTGAGTTTGGTTCACAGGATTGCCTTTGGTTTAACTTGTAGACTATCGGCAAGCTTCACTACAATGGCGCGCTAGTTTCTACAGCGCCTCGGAATTTGAGGGAGTAAAACCCAATGAGCAGTATCGAAGAACGTGTAAAGAAGATCGTCGCTGAACAACTGAGTGTCAGCGATGAGCAGGTCACCAACGACGCCTCGTTTGTGGATGATCTGGGGGCCGATTCTCTGGACACCGTTGAACTGGTGATGGCGCTCGAAGAGGAATTCGAAGCCGACATTCCTGACGAAGAAGCCGAGAAGATCGTCACCGTGCAGGATGCGGTTGACTACATCAAGGCGCACGCCGGCGCCGAATAACCGCCTTTACGTGGCCCCCGTATCGGGGGCCATTGTATTTCTATTGCTTGCTTCTCGGAGACGCCCGTGAATGGTAGACGCGTGGTGGTGACCGGCCTTGGCCTGGTGTCACCGATGGGCCTGAACGTCGCTGACAGCTGGGAAGGCATTATTGCCGGCCGCAGCGGAATCGCCCCCATTGAAAGTTTCGACTGCAGTAACTTCCCGACCCGTTTTGGCGGAGAAATCCGCAACTTTGACCCTGCCAGCGTGCTCGGCCCCAAAGAGATCAAAAAGACCGACCCCTTTATTCACTATGGCGCAGCCGCCACTTATGAAGCACTGAAAGACTCGGGCCTGGAGATCAATGAAGGCAATGCCGAGCGTATCGGTGTGTCGATCGGTTCGGGCATAGGCGGTATCGGTACCATTCATCAGCAGGATGGCATCCTGCACGAAAAGGGTAATCCCAAGCGCGTTTCTCCATTCTTTGTGCCCAGCAGCATCATCAACATGGTGTCCGGCTATATGTCCATCCTGCTGGGGCTCAAGGGACCGAATATTGCGGTAGTCACGGCCTGCACCACTGGCACGCACAGCATTGGCCTGGCGGCTCGCAGCATTGCCTACGGTGATGCCGAGGTGATGTTCGCCGGTGGTGCCGAAATGGCCATTAATCCGCTCGGGCTGGCCGGTTTCTGTGCGGCCCGTGCCCTGTCCACCAATAACGACGATCCCACAGGCGCCAGCCGTCCCTGGGATCGTGATCGCGATGGTTTTGTGCTCAGTGATGGCGCCGGTGTGCTGGTGCTCGAGGAATACGAACATGCCAAGGCACGCGGAGCGCAGATATATGCTGAAGTTATCGGCTTCGGCATGAGTGGTGATGCCTATCACATTACCCTGCCTGCCGAAGGCGGCGACGGCGCACGCCGCTGTATGCTGCATGCACTCAAGGATGCCGGCGTGAATCCTGAAGACGTGCAATATATCAATGCCCATGGCACTTCTACCCAGGCGGGTGATATTGCCGAAAGCCAGGCCATTCGCGCCGCATTTGGCGCGGCAGCCGACAAGGTGGCTGTCAGCTCCACCAAATCCATGACCGGACATATGCTGGGCGCGGCAGGGGCCTGTGAAGCCGTATTGACGGTACTGGCCATGCGCGACCAGGTGGCGCCGCCAACCATCAATCTGGATAACCCCGATGAGGGATGCGATCTCGATTATGTGCCCAATGAAGCCCGCAAGATGGATATCGACATCGCGTTATCCAACTCCTTCGGCTTTGGCGGCACAAACGGCACCATCATGTTTCGCCGCGTTTAAACCCGCGGTCTGCGGGTGGGGCGTTCGTCAGTGATGAACGCGCCCTCCGACGGATATCTTTCTGCGCCCCTGGAGCGGGATACAGACTTGCTGGCTCTGCATAGCGCATGGCCTGAACGCTACCCCTTTTTGCTCGAGTCTGCCGACGGCTGCGGCCGTATTGCCCGTTATGATCTGTTGTTGATGGCGTCAGACGAGTTTCTGAGCCTTTCACCCCGGCAGGAACTGCACAGCAATGTACATGGCTTGACGGAAAGTCCGGGGTTCCTCGATGCGCTGAACAACTGGCAATCCCGGGAATCCGTACCCGTCACTGACAGCCATTTGCCATTCATCGGTGGCTGGTTTCTTTACCTGGGCTATGAACTCGCCGCAGAAATTGAGCCCAGGCTTGTTCTGCCATCCGCCCAGAGTGAATTGCCTAATGCACTTGCCGTGCGCTGTCCGGCAGCCATCATCCGCGATAAGCGCAATGCGCAAAGCTGGCTGATCGCGGAAAACGCCGAAGTCCTGCATCAGCTGCGCAGCGATGCGGAAACCCACCTGCCTCGCGATGAGGCAGAACGGCAGGCCAGCGGCCGGGTCAGGTTGGTAGAGGATGCACCGGAAGCCTATACGCAGGCCGTTGAACGCATAAAGGAATACATCCTGGCAGGTGATGTTTTTCAGGTGAATCTGTCCCGCAGCTGGCAGGGCGTCATCGAAGGCGAAATATCCACCCCACAACTCTACGCCGACCTCAGGCGCGCTAATCCGGCACCCTTCGCCGGTCTCATGCATTGGGCCGGAAGCACTGTTCTAAGCTCTTCACCCGAACGCCTGGTGGAAGTCCGTGGCCGACAGGTTCAGACCCGACCCATTGCCGGTACAAGACCCAGGAGTCGGCAGGAACAGGCGGACGATCCCGAGCGGCAGGCGTTGATGGCGCACCCGAAAGAGCGCGCCGAGCACATCATGCTGATTGACCTGGAACGCAATGACCTGGGCAGGATCTGTGAATCAGGCAGCGTGCTGGTGGACGAGTTGATGGTGCTTGAATCCTATGCCCACGTACACCACATCGTTTCCAATGTCAGTGGCAAGCTCCGCAAGGATGTTTCTGCCGGGGACGTTATCCGGGCTGTCTTTCCCGGCGGCACGATCACGGGCTGTCCGAAAGTACGTTGCATGGAAATCATCGCCGAACTGGAACAAAACGGCCGAGGCTACTACACCGGAGCTATGGGATACCTCGACCGCCGCGGCAATATGGATCTCAATATCCTGATCCGGTGCCTGGAAAGGCAGGGCAACCACCTTGCATTCAGAACGGGGGCGGGCATCGTGGCCGACTCGGTAGCGGAGAATGAACTGCTCGAAACCCGCGCCAAGGCGCGCGGCATTCTCAGGGCAATCAATAATCATGACCACTGAAAGCGCAATGGCAACAACGGCTACCCTGGTTAACGGACAACCCTCTGACAAGCTACCCGTGGAAGATCGTGGCCTGCAGTACGGTGATGGCGTATTCCGCACCTTGCTTCTTCACAACAGCCAGGTACTGGATCTTGATTTACAGCTGACCAGGCTCGAACAGGACGCGGCGCAACTTGCTCTCGACGCACCGGCCGCCTCCATCTGGATGAGGGACATTTCCCGCCTGACAGCCGGACACTCCGAAGCCGTCATCAAGCTCATACTGACGCGCGGAAGCGGGCCACGTGGTTACCGCGCCGACGCTGCCGCATTTGGCACCCGCATCGTCATGCGCCACCCTCTGGCCACATATCCCGTCGAGTACTGGGAGGAGGGAATAGAAGCGGGTGTATGCCGCACCCGTATGGGGCATAATCCGGCACTGGCAGGAATCAAACACCTCAATCGTCTGGAGCAGGTGATTGCGCGCAGTGAGCCCGATATAAAAACAGAAGGCCTGATGCTTGATCAGAACGGAAATGTGATTAGCGGAACCATGAGCAACCTGTTCGTCGTGAGCGAAAGCGAGTTGCTCACACCGCAGCTGCAGAACTGCGGCGTGAAAGGCGTCATGCGACAAAAAATCATGCAGATTGCCGGATCCGAAGCCATACCCGTACGGGAAGTTGCCCTGAGTCTGCAGGCTTGCCTGGAGGCGGACGAGTGTTTCCTCAGCAATAGTCTGATTGGCATCTGGCCGCTCAGGCAGTTAAACACGCGTTCATGGCAGCCGGGACCTGTCACAAGGCAGCTGCAAACAAAACTAGAACATCCACGAATTTCGACGACCTCATGAAGTATTTGTTTTTTATCCTGGCCATCCTGTTTACCGCGCTGGTGCTCGACGTCAACCGTGCACTGCTCATGCCATTGCACATGGATGAGGATCTGCGCCTGGAAATGGCAGCGGGCACCTCGCTCTCCGGCCTGGTGAAAACACTCAAGGCCAATGATCTGTTGCGCGCCCGTCGGGACCGGTATTACCTGGTGGCCTATGGCCTGATTCGGGGTGAAGCCAATAAGTTACAGGCGGGCGAATATGTCGTCAGGCAAGGCACCAGCCCCCGTGAATTGCTGGCCGCCATGGTCATGGGCAAGGTTCGCAAGCTATCAGTAACTTTTGTAGAAGGCTGGAATTACCGCCAGATCCTGCAGGCTCTGCATAGCCACAATGGCGTGAAACGGCAGATTCAGGATTACGATCCCGCATCCGTGGTAGCCGCAGTGGGTATAGAGGCCCCACATCCCGAGGGCTGGTTCTTTCCGGATACCTATACCTTCGTAAACAACAGTTCCGATATCGAGATTCTGAAGCGCGCCTATCAGAGCATGCGCACTATCCTCGAGGAAGAATGGCCGCTCAGGGCGACGGAGCTGCCCTATGAAACACCCTACGAGGCACTTATCATGGCCTCCATTGTAGAAAAGGAAACGGGGGCGCCCGAAGAGCGCGGCGAAATTGCAGGCGTTTTCGTCCGCCGGCTGCAAAAAGGCATGCTGCTGCAGACCGACCCCACGGTGATTTACGGTATCGGTGAATCATTCGATGGCAATATCCGCCGCTCAGATCTGCAGACAGACACCCCCTACAACACCTATACCCGGGCCGGTCTGCCGCCAACCCCCATTGCGGCGGCAGGGCGCGCAGCACTCCAGGCCGCGTTGAACCCGGTGGAGGGCGAAACGCTGTATTTTGTTTCCCGTGGGGATGGTACGCATGTGTTCTCGAAAACACTTGAAGAACACAACCGGAATGTGCGCAAATACCAGCTAAAACAATGAGTTCAGGCAAGAAATCTGCATGCTTTATCACCCTTGAAGGTATCGAGGGGGCGGGCAAAAGCAGCCAGGTTGATAACATCCGCAAACAACTGGAAGCCGCGGGTAAAGCGGTAAGAACCACGCGCGAACCCGGCGGCACCGCGCTGGCTGAAGGCCTGCGTGCGCTCTTGCTGAATCATCAGCTACAAGTGACCCCCGAAGCCGAACTATTAATGATGTTCGCGGCACGCTCATCACATATCCAGGAGGTCATACGTCCGGCCTTGCAGGCAGGTGAATGGGTGCTTTGCGACCGTTTTACAGATGCCAGCTATGCCTATCAGGGGGGAGGGCGTGGAATCAGCAATGGGGTTATCCGGCAAATGGAGGATTTTGTGCAACAGGATCTGCAGCCGGATCTGACACTACTATTCGACATCGACGTTGAACTGGGTCTGGCCAGGGCCAGTGCACGCAGTGACGCCGATCGTTTTGAACGTGAAGAGGTGGAATTTTTCGAGCGCATCCGCCGTGCCTATCTCGCCAGGGCAACAGAACGCCCCGTAAACTACGTCATTATTGATGCCTCCCAAGAGTTCGCAGCCGTGAGTGAGCAGGTGCACGAGGTGATTGCCGGATATCTGGAGCGACATGCAGATTAGCCATGAGATGCCCTGGCATTCGCCTGTCTGGGCACAGCTTCGGCAGGCCATTCAGGGGCAGCGCCTGCCCCATGCATTACTGCTGACCGGCCCTGCGGGTGTAGGGAAGGGGCTGTTTGCACGACAGCTGAGCCAGTTTCTCCTTTGCGAGAACGCCAGTCCGGAAAAACTGCAAAGCTGTGGTCAATGTCCGGCCTGTATCAAGACCCTGAATGGGGCTCACCCCGATTTTCGTCGTTTCTCGCCACAGGAAGGGAAGCGCGAACTGGTCATGGAGGATATTCGTAACCTGTTAAAATTCATACAGTTATCGTCACAAATTCAGAACGGTTATAAAATAGCGATCATTGAGCCGGCAGAGGTCATGAATCGCAATGCAGCCAATGCCTTACTGAAGACACTTGAAGAACCTCCCGCAGGACGCCTGATCATGCTGGTCACGGCGTCTGTCGGTCGCATACCGGCAACCATACGCAGTCGCTGCAGAATATTGCGCTTTACACAACCACAGGAAGCGCAGGCCCGGGACTGGCTTGCCACTGAATCCGGAAGGCCGATCGATAACGAACTTCTGGAAAATCATGACCACTCGGTACTGGCTGCCCTGGAAGCCATTAAAAACCCGGACAACGAAGGCGGGGGTGAAATACAGTCAGCCCAGTGGCAAAAGCAATGGCTGAGTGCCGTTCAGCACCCGGATAAGGCACTGAAAGTCGCCGAAGAATGGGCCAATGCCGAATCGCAACTCACAATCATGCGCTGGCTGATGCGGGAAAATCTGAAGGGTCTGCGCAAAAATCTGGGTGCAGAGACGAAACCCTGTGATAACGTGTTTGGCAAGGCAGATATCAATACCGCCGGGATTCTTGATTTAAACAATAAAATCAATAAGTTGATAAGATTATCCGAAACCACGGTGAACAGCCGGCTATCCTGGGAAACATTCCTGCTGGATTGTCATAAAATAGTCTCAGGCGCGAGCAAGGAGCGAAAATGAGTACAGTGAGCGGGTCAGGCGCACCAGGCATTCTCACTCTTAATATCCAGGACAAGAGTTCACTGTATGCGGCCTATATGCCTTACGTGAAGAACGGCGGGTTGTTTATTCCGACCACACGGCCACACAAACTGGGTGACGAAGTTTTCGCACTGGTTACGCTGGTGGAACAGAACGAGCGCCTGCCGGTTGCCGGCAAGGTCATCTGGATCACACCGCCAGGTGCACAGGGCAAACGCACGCCGGGTATCGGCATTCAGTTCAGCACCCAGGACAACGGCGAAACACAGAAAAAGATCGAAACCATCATCGCCGGCATGCGCGAAGACGAGCATTTTTCACATACCATGTGACATACGCTTGGTCAGCGGTTTTTCTCCAGATAACGTATCCGGCAGGACAATTCCTTCATTTCCTTGCTTTTGCCGGGATAGGATGACTTGTTTTTCCTGATCCTGTAGCTGCGTCGCAAACCGGGGACGTAGGTCGCGTTAACACCGTCAAACTGCTTACCGCATTTGCGATTCAGCTTGATTTCCAGATTCGAGGTGGCGGCGAGCGCGGAAAGACCCAGAACAACAAAGAATAAGACAGTTATCTTGTTCATTATCAAACACCTTTTTAATTATTTGGAATACCGAATATACACGAAACAGCCACATTTTTTTGTTAATAATGTATAGCAGTGTCAACAACAGAGCCTTTATAACCTGCTGATATATCTGGGGAAACTCCAAAAATGCTCAGCGACACAATGACGCTGGCAGCAATCCCTGCAAGCTTCTTCCAGTAATTTTCTTCTTCTCTTGATTTGGCGCTTTCTGCAAGGGCAAGTTTCTCAGCTTGGTCGCCATCTTCTCCCAAAAATTCAGCAATTAGTCTGGCGGAATATGGCCCCAGATTGCATTGCTCAGCCTTAACTTTTCCTATGTGTTGCCTTGATGTATCAGCAACTTTTGAAATTTGGTTGTAGCTCCTAACTTTTAAATAAGCTCTCTCTAGCAATTCTCTTGAGTAGTCCATAGCAAAACCTCCATTAAGTCTGTCAACTATAGTTCATAGCAATCACAAGTGCATTGCACCTACAGTTGACATGTCACTTTGAAGTGACATTTACTGCCGTCATGAACACGGCCATACACACAACAAGCCTCTCGAAAGCTCGCCTCCAAGGTGTGAACGCCGTGTTCATATCCGGAGCGCCCACCCGGTCATACGTGGCCGGGTAGGGCGTTACTTAAGGAGGATGAACATGCAAGGCTTCTTCTACCATTTATTAGATCTCCAGACATGGTTCCAAGCGCCGCTAAGACCAGACTTTTGGTTTGGCTGCTTACTAACTCTCTTCACCATTCAGATTATTGAAGCTAAGAGAAATAACCGCGGATTATCAGCGGCATTCTGGGCATGGTTATCCGGCTTCTGCTTCGGCCTAGCAGCCGGCTTACTCTAATGAAGTGGCACTGGCTCCGAGTATCACCAGATATATGGTTCGGTCAGGCCGACACATATCACGGCAGCATCAACCGTCTGAACCCACGCAGCTACGATGCCAAGCTCTGCGACGAATACGGCCAAACCATAGTTTCATCAAACTGCCATAGCCACCCTCAGGCTGTGGCATGGGTAGAACACAAAGCTAAACAAATTGATCGGGGGTCGCCGATAGGCGGCCTCCGGTCACCATTGGGCGTAGCAACGCGAAGCCGGACAACTCCCCCAGCGCCTGCTTTCGTGGTAATGCTCCATGCGATGGCGGTCGAGTCTGACGGCCAGCATCTGCTGCTGCTCCCCCCTGCCAAACTACCCCCCTCCCAAGCGCAGCACCGCGCCAGCCCGCGAGACCCCGAGCGGGCTGGCGCGGTGCGGGGCGTCGCCGCAGGCGGATCAAAATGAGTGCCCTAGGTAAAATTACGGAATCGTGTACCCCCCCTGATTACGCAAGGGCGGACTATCGCGCAGAGCGGTACCGTATGCAGCGCAAGACGTGGGAGCTACTACCTAATCGTGGGCGACTAACAGCCTGCTGCAACGCACTCAATACCGGCCCGGGTGATAAGGGCTATGCCACCATCCGCAAGGTCACGGAATTCACGGGCGAGTACTGCACATTCCAGGGTGTTATGCGATGTGGCTCGCTATGGACCTGCCCGATCTGCGCCCCCATTGTTGCTAAGCGCAGGGCTAAAGAAATTGCCCACGCTATCGACCAAGCCCACCAGAAAGGCCAAAAGGTTCTATTCGTAACTTTTACTTTTAGACACCAACGTAATGAAACGCTGCAGGATAACCTCAAGGCTATGTCTACAGCACGCGCGAAGTTCTGGGCAGGCAATCCAGCGACACGCCTAAAAACCCGATTCGGGATCGTTGGTCGCATTACTGCAACAGAGGTCACGCACGGAGAGGAAAACGGCTGGCACCCTCACATACATGAGCTCATATTTGTGGATCAGTATGCCGATGAAACTGAACTTTCTAATGTTTTCTTTGACAGGTGGTCTGCAATCGCAACTAAGTGCGGGCTGGGAACACCGATCAGAGAACGTGGCGTTACTGTCCGCCACGTATGCGATTCAGTCGAAGCTATCAGCAAATACGCAGTATTTGGATCTGAACTTGCTTCAACTGAGCTTACTAGCGCACATACAAAACAAGGCCGAAAGGGAGGCCGTACCCCTTGGGAATTACTGAGGGATGCAACCAACGGCGATAAACGCTCTGCATGGCTCTGGAAAGAGTTCGCAGAAGCATTCTATGGCCGTGCGACTGTCTACTGGTCAAAGGGCTTAAAAGACCTTTATTCGATTGAAGAGCTTTCAGACGAAGATCACCTTAATGGTGAGGATCAGGAGCTTGAGCAACATCAGGAGGTCATCAAACTCTATAAGTTCGATCTCTACTTGCTTAGGAAATACAAAGCTCGAAACGGAGCTTTGCAAATTGCTGAATTACTGGGAGAGAGAGGGGTTAGGGCATTTCTCAATCAGCTTTTGGAACTGGATAGGGCAGAGCGTGAGGCATATAGAAAACGCTTGGCGGCTCAATTCAGAAATGTGCAAACAAGAGAACTGATCCCGACCTCAGCACTCCCACGTCATGCGCTCAGAATGCCGGCGCTCGGTAGGCATTCAAAAACCCGGAGTAATCAATATGTCAACTGAAACACAGGATAAGGAACTTGTACTGGGTATTACCCATTTGAAGGGTAATAAAGACGGAAACGCATATGACATGTGCCGCTTGTTGGTCGCCAGGTCGATTGCACCACGCAATACGAAGTCCGGAACCTTTGACGGTCACGGCTTTGAACAGAAAGAGCTTAATTGTGACTCTACAGTTATAGATCAGCTTAACGGTAAGTCCTTCCCTCAACACGGTACCGTGACATGGGGATTGCGTGATAACCGGTTCGGAGAAAAAGAGCCGATTGTTGTAGGCGTTCTCATTGAAAACAAGCAGCCCCTGAAGGTTGCGAGCTAAAGCGAGGCTGCAACCTTGGCTTTACTTCCTGACAACACTCGTAAGGCCGTGTTTGCAGCTTTGCTTATGCTCTCTGTATTCAACGTGAATGCGGCAACCTGCGTAAGAGTCAACGCACTGGGACAAGTCGTGAATGACTCGGGCACTGCGCCTAACGACTGTTCCGACTTCATGATTTTAACAACTGCAGATTATCAAGAACTCAATGACCCATTTAAGGCAGACGATGCCAACTGGGATGTTGTGGTGTGGGCATGTGGCGCTGGTCTCCTTATGTGGGCCGTGGGTATTGGCGTTGGCATGCTTGTAAACGTTGTAAAAAAGGCCCGCTAACAATGGAGTTTTACTTTATGAAGACTTTGAAGAAATGGGGTGCTGGTCTTGTTGCTGCAATTGCTGCAACTGCTCCGGGTCTGGCCCTTGCTGACATGGTGACTGAAGCCAGCACTGCGATTCAGAATGCACAAGCAGACGCCTTGTCAGTTGGTGAAATTGTGGTGATTGCTGTGGCCGGTCTGGTCGTGATCGGTCTCGTCATCACTATTGTTCGTAAGCTGTAAGGCAGAAGGGCTGACAGATGCTAGAGCTATTAATAGGCACGGCATGGGCACTTTGCTTTGTGAGCGGATACCGATGCGTAGTTTATTAATAGCTCTAGTTTTTTTAGCGGTTTCTTCATTGGCATATGCTGATACCTGCCCGGAAGATCACTATAGTAATAACGGCGGGTCTTGTTGGACATCAACGCATGTCAATCAGGCTGATGCTACGTCAATGCTCCAGCAGTGCTATCAAACTGCACTTGCACAATGTGAACAGAATGTAGGCGGATCTCACCCCTGGGATGCCCAGGGAGAATTTAATGGTAATAGTTTTAACATCTGGTATCACCAAGGCGGTGCCTACAAGGGTGCATGCGCTAATGGTGCTTATCAGTTTCACCATGCTCATGATGACTATATTGAATGCCCTGAATGCACTATAGAACCGGGTACACAGCATAATTTCCAGAACAATGGCACGACCGATTTTCCGTCACTTTGTAAGGACAATTGCTCATACAACCGTGTATCAGGTACGGGGTTTGCTATACCCGGTGAAAATTTTTCTTATGCGACATATGAAACTGACGGCAGTTACTGCTCTGCTGATTCGCAGAATATAGAAACAGATCCACCTGACATACAAGTAACTGCTGAAGATCAATCTCTAGCTACAATTCACACTGACGGAAGTGGATGCTATACATTCGACGGCACGACATTATGCGCAGAGTCCGGCCCTAATGTAATACCGCCTCCTGATAATTGCGCTACCTATTCAACTGGCACAACAGCTTGCAATGGAGTAACTACAAGTCCTGACGCGCCTGATAATGGAACACCGGGACAGATAGCAAATACTGACTTTCAGGTCATTATTGATAATGGAACTGAGTCCCAAACTGTCAATAATTACAACACTACGACAACGAATAACTCTACGATCCATCAAGGGGGTGACGGCGACGGTGACGGCGACGGCGATGGTGACGGCGATGGTGACGGCGATGGCGATGGCGATGAAGATTGTGACCCACTGGTAGATGATGCCTGTAGCCGAGACTTCAACGAGCCAGCATCGGGTTATGATTTCCCTGACCTATCAGGCGACGTGGAGCAGGCCAAACAGGACTTTCAAAACCTGCTGCATACAATCAGGTCGGAGGCATCCGCAACGGTAGGCACTCTCTCAACAGGGTCTGGATCACTCCCTTGTCCTTCAACAACGTGGCACGGTAAGGAAATTAAGTTTTGCATGGCAGATTACGAAGATCAGCTTGCAATAATCGGGCTGGTGATTCTTTTCGGTGGCTACGCTCTGGCGGCAGTCATACTTCTGAGGTAACTCGATGCTTGAGTCAATGCTTTCTGCTCTGGAATGGATTGCTGGTTTTTTCTCCGGAGAATCCGGCACATTTAGGGAATGGACTGTTGACGCCATCAGCTACTTTATACAAGCCGGTACAGTAGCAGCGATACAAGCTCAGATGTGGCTAATGGGTCTCGCATGGGATATCGCAAAGGACATCCTAGACGACCTTAATTTCATGGGGCAGGTCACAATGGCCCTCTCTAACCTGCCGCCAATGGCTCAAGGCATTATCTACTTCTTCAAGATTCCGGATTTTTTAAACACGATCGCTACGGCAGGTGTAACGAAATACGTCATGCGTTTTATGGGCTGGCTGTGAGCATAAAGATTCACCATGGCGCACCCGGTAGCTATAAAACAGCCGGAGCAGTTCAAGATGATTTCATCCCAGCCGCGAGAAAGGGCCGAACGATTATTACCAATATCCGCGGCCTAAATGATGAAGAAAACGTAAGGCGAGTACTCAACCTTCAGCCAGATAATACTTTCAAACTTATCCATCTGGATGATAAGGATGAGCACCAGCTTGATAAGCTTAGAAAGTGGTGGCACTGGGCGCCGCTTGGCGCCCTTATCATGCTCGATGAGATCCAGCTGATCTATCCGAAAGCTTGGACGCAAACAAAAATTTCAAAATTCGATCTTCTGGATCTAAGAGAGGAGGGCGCGGACCACTCTCTGAAGACACTTGAAAATGCATTTGACAAGCATCGGCACAATAACTGGGATCTGATTCTCACAACGCCTAGTATCAAGAAAATTCGCCCTGAGATACGTGACGCGGCCGAGATGGCTTACAGGCATAAAGACCTTTCAGCACTCGGCAAATTCTTCTCTCTGATTCTCGGCCACTACGTCGAGGCATCTCACCTAGCAACTGACAATGGCACGTCACAAAGCGATATCTACGTTTTCCAAAGGAGGCGTATCAATGCAAAGGTCTGGAAACTCTACCAATCCACCGCAACCGGCGAATTCAGTTCCACCATTGCGGGAAAAAGTATCTTTAAGGAGCCTAAAATACTACTTCTTCTTCTCCTTATTGCCGGTCTTGGAACGCACCTTTTTACGAGTCGCGCAATTCTGGGAGAGGGTGACCAAACCCCTGATATGGCTTCTCTGGACAACCTATCAGCCACCGGAAGGCCAACCGGTATACCGGCTCAGGTGGTGGCCCAGGGCGATAATCAAGTTCGCCCTGTTCGTCCTGATATTGAAAGCCTGCACCGCAGCCACCCGTTACACCGTTACAGGCTGAGAATAGCGGGGCATACAGGAGCCGATCGCTACACCTTCGCAGCAATGGACAAAACCACTGTCACGGCGTTAACAAAACGGCAAGTTGAAACCATGGGGTACCAGATAGAACCTCATGGACAATGCCTTGCTTACCTGAAATACGAGACAACACAGATAACAGTAGACTGCATTACTGAAGTTAAGGAACAGAATTCAGATCCTCAGGATGACAGCAATATTTAATCCGACAAGGATCTCTTGTCTGATTTATTCCCAAACCCAATATTCTTCGCGCCTCTGAGTCGTATAGCCAGAACGGCATTTCTGGTATTGCTCATTGGCAACACCATCGGTTAACAACAGACAATCTTCTTTATTCCTAGCTGGCACGTAATGATCAACCAAACGGGTCTTTAACACCCTTTCCTTTTTCCTTGGTTTCGGAATTGACTCACGTATCGAGCGGGCTCTTTCCTCCAGCTTCGTATTTAACTGTCGGGTTGCTTCTTCAGTAGCGGCCTGTGTGTGAGTCAACATAATCCTGAATCCAATAAGAAAGGTGATAGTGCCTATAACGGATCCAGCGATCGCGAAACCGAATCCGAACTTTAGCCCAATCCAGAACCAGTCAAGCTGATTAATTTCCTTCAGTTGCATTTATTTTTCTTCCTCTCAAGTAAGTGATATATGAATCGTTGCACCAGTCGATATAGGCACGCCATTCTGCGAAAGATAGCTCTTTGTCGACACCGTGCCACGGGATCAGTGCATTACAACGCAGGAAGTCCAGCTTGCGCAATTCACCCTCTGAGTACTCGTAACCATTAGGCCCGATCAGCTTTTTTCCAATTATTTTATAACCCGACCATTCTTTATTTTTTATGATTGGGAAACCGTCGACAATGGATCGCATTGCGAGCATAACTACTTGAGGCGCTTTGTCTTTTTTTATATATCGCTGCATTGTTCTTCGACTGATACCTAACAAAATGCATAATTGATTCTGAGATATTAAAGTCCGTTTAACTAAGTCAGTAAATCCATATTGCATAACCACCCTTGTTATTCCTTATTGTTCTTGAGATTTTGCCAAGGCTTCTGCAAACGATCAATACAGCTTTATGGTAATAATGTATAGCCTGTATCTTATCAGGCAGTCTGTTAACTCAGAATTGGGGAAATGCAGACTTTTTTCTATTTAAAACAAAGACTTTTGCCTATAGTCTTTCAATTTTTTTAACCAGTACTCACGCCCTTGTTCCGACCTTTCTTGCTCCGCTAAACCTTCTAATTCAGCGCGAAATACATCATCACCGAGCAACTCGGCCAGTTTTCCACGAACCCATGCAGGAGCCCCTTTCTTTCGATAAGCATTAATTGCAGTTCGATCTACTCCAAGTAAATCAGCAACTTCCGCATAAGAACCCAGCCGCTCCTTGGCTCGCTCAATAAGATTGTTCATAAAAATTTGCCAAAGGGGCTTGACATTGAACTGAGTTAAATTGAACTTAGTTCACATGGAAACTCACGTCACGCTACACAGGATATACCTAGAGAACGACCAACGCGAGAAGGTCGTTGAATGCGTTATCACATGCGCGCGCGACCGGTCATCGCAAGAGCTATTCCTGATCGAAACCCGTATTCGGGGCGTTTACTCAAAACACTATTCCGCCGTCACTTTCTGCCGTGGCTCAGCTATAGCCATCGGCAAGGGCATCTGCGAATACCTGAAGTGCTATGCGCATACCGGTGAAATTCGCGAAACCCTCACATTCCGCAAAACCGTTAAGCGAGTCCGGCGCGACACAGCGGCCCGACAATCCGGCAAAGCCGGATCGGGGAGGGCGAACCGGACGGACAACAGGGAGCCAACCCATGTCATATCTCACTGAAGTTTCCCGACTCTACCGCGAGTATGAGCGCGAAAAAATGCTGGCCGAACAGTGTTTCGCATTCGAACCCTTATCGCGAGAAGGCCACGATCACCTGAATGCTGCCCTGTCCCTCAGAGAACAGGGTTTCAAGATTCTGGAGCTTGAGGCTGATCTTGCCATGTACGGCCAGACGTTTATTCCCTCGCCCTGTGCACACGCGTTGAGGGGGTAGGGAATGAGTCACTTTTGGTCATTGGGATTTTTCGCGGTCTGGATGATCTGCGCATTTATCTTCATCTGCTTGCTTGCTTACCATCTGCGCAAGGGTGCGGAGGCTTAAACCGTGAGCGCAGCGAACGGTGGGCTTGTCCCTTTATCAACAAGTGACACGGTGCAGATAAAGCCCGCAGTCATGCGGCTGTACCGTCTCCGCAAATCAATCCGCTATTCAGCGGAATTGTTCAATGAGAGCAGGGCAGGTAAACCGGCCATGCTCACCCTGACTTATGACTCGGATGACGACTGGCACAAGTACCACGTCACCGGCCTGATCAAATGCATTCGTGAATACATGCGTCGCTGCGGTCACCCTCTCCGTTATTGCTGGGTGGCTGAATTAACCAAGCGGGGAAGGGTGCATTATCACGTGCTCCTCTGGCTCCCGCGTGGTGTCACCCTTCCTAAACCTGACAAGCGCGGATGGTGGCCGCACGGCTCTACTCGCATCGAGTGGGCTAAATGCGCTGTCGGCTACCTCGTCAAATACGCCTCAAAGATGAAAAGCAAATATGACGAGGGTCAGGGCTTCCCGAAGGGACTCCGCCTGCATGCAACAGGCGGACTCGATGAATTCCAGCGCGAGCTTCGCAGTCACCACATGCTGCCGAAGTGGATACGCGAACAAACAACCCCCCTGGACAAAATCCGGCGGCCTAGCGAACCCGGAATAGGGGGCTTTCTTTCAAAAGCCACAGGTGAGCATTGGTCCTCGCCTTGGGTCTTGGACTCTTTCCGATTCGTGCTAGGCGAGGGTCCGATCATCACTGTTGCACGACTAGGAGCCTAACCAATGAACATTGCAGATATCAAAGTAGAAATTTCCGACAGCCAGCCGGACACCATTCGTTTTACCGGCAAGGATGGCAAGGAACAATCCTTCCAGAAACAGGAAGCGTACCTCCATCATCCGGACCATCGTTATCCCGAAAAATTCGAGATCACTCCGCCGAAAGGCAAGGGTCTTTATGCCCCCGGCATGTACATGGTCAAGCCTGCCGATATTCGGCTGGTTGGTCGCTATGGCCAGCTCACGATTATTCATGAACTTGTCCCGGTAGCCAAGTAATGGAGCTGCCGGAGGGTATGCAGGAACAGGTCGCAGAGTTCGAGCGCATCCTTTCAACCATGTCTTCTGAGGAACGGGCAACCATCATCCTCGGCCTGATGACGTGGCTACAAGCTCAACTCATTGACCTGATCTGATGGCGCTGGTCTGGACCTGTGAAGAAGGCAGGGAAGGGGAGGCCGCAAACGGTCTCCTCGGCCAGAACCGTATTCCTACGTGCCAGACAGGCTATAGCCAGTGGCAACCTTATGAATCCCCGGGGGTGCCGATTATGGACCTGATCACTATGGGCGTAATTATCGGCTGCGCAATCTTGTTTGCAGTCGGATTCACGGCAGGGCAGCAACGATGACCGAAATACTTACCGCTGCTGATATTGGTCAGATCGTGGGCTACTTCGCTGCATCTTTTGCATTCGGTTTCGTTGGCGGCCGGATACAAAGGTACTTCGTTCAAATCGCCGACAAACTCTAGGAGGAAACACAATGCGTGTACTTCGTAATATGGTCGCCCTTGTAGGCGGTATGTTTGCCAGTTTGATGCTGGGTCTTCAGTCTGCCCATGCGGCTCTGCCTTCAGGCGTGGATACTGCCTTTGCCGAAATGACTACCGACTTTCAGACGATTTTCGGTTACGGCTTCACTGCATTGGTGGCGATCACCACCGCCATGATTGCATGGCGTTACACCCGCAAGCTGGGTAATAAGGTCTAAGGCGGGCAGGGCGGTGCGCAACGTCCTTCGTGCCTTCGGGGTGGCGGTCACATTGTTGGCCGCCTTCCCTTCTTATGCTGCGCTCTGTCCGGAGGATCATTACAGATTTGACGGCAGCCAGAACTGCAACAATGCAGCAGGAACGCATCAGACAATTAACCAAGTAACGAATTACCTTGAGCAGTGTAAAACGACTGCTATGTCAAACTGCCAAGCGCAACAGGCGGGGCAAACAGGCACAGCGTGCGTTTTTTCAAGCTCAAATGGTCCCCAGGGGTATCAGGTCAACATCACTTACAACGGTAATTTCTTAACTACATTCAGTAAAGGCCGATATCTATTCGACCACGTACACCAAGACGCTATCCAATGCCCGGAATGCAGTTTGCCGGATCAGACAGTTGTAAAGCTTGATATGGAAGGCTCATCCCCATCATCCATATGTTCGCAAAACTGCAATATGACCAGAACCGAACCGGGTTTACTGGTCGGAGTTATAGACTCAGGAGTAACCAAGTATTACGGCATTGAATACACATCAGACGGTAGCTATTGCCAGACTCCAACGCCCGGAGTTTCACCGGGCAGCGCTAGCACATCTATCCCGGCCCCTGACGGTTCAACGGTCACAGTCAATCAGGATGATCCCCAATGCTACACCTTCCACGGTGAGAAAATTTGTTCATCGGAAACAGCAACCTCTGAAGGTGGCACCCCGATACCAACGCAAGGTTGTGTAACCACTGCGGGAGGCCAATCAATCTGCACCAATGAAAACACATCACCGGATGCACCAGACAATGGCACACCGGGAACACCGGCAACGCCTGATTTCGTGGCAACGATAGGCGACGGCAGCGGATCGGGACAGTCCACCGTTAACAATTACAACAGCACCACCGTAAACGGTTCAACACATCAACCCGGACAAGGTGGTGACGGTGACGGTGACGGAGACGGAGACCCGGAACCCGATCCCGAAGATGACTGTTTAAACGATGGTAATTGCGGGCCATTGCCAGAGCTACCCGGGGAAGGTGACGGCCTAGAAGCCTATGACACCCTGAAAGATGGTGTACAGGATGCAATTACAAATCATCCTGCATCAGGCTGGACGCCTACAGTGCCCGGCATAGAGGTATCAGGTTGTCAGACGATGACCATTACATTTTTCAATCCGTTCGGATCAGATATTAACAAGACATTTCCAACGCCGGAATTGTGCGATTTCATCGAAAACACTTACAAACCAGTTGCAGATTTCTTTCTCTCGATATTTGTACTTTTCTATGCATGGATGCGCGTTGCCAGAAGTAACGGGGGTGCATAATGCCAGCACTTTTACAATTCCTTGGATCAATCGTTGCATGGTTCTTCGGGCGCACTACTGCGGAACTCGGCAAGAAGGTAGGGACTCGGCTTGCGATCATAGCCTTGATCGGCACGGCGTTCGTAACCTTACGTTCAGCAGTACAGGCAATTGCTGGCACGTTCTCGGTCTCGATGCCAACAGTACTTATAGTGCCTTTATCTTGGGTGATTCCGAATTTATTTGATGAAGCCATTGCGGCCATGCTGGCGATCGAGGTAGCAATATGGGCATACAAGTACGCCGTTAAAATCGCCACAGCCACGGCCAGCGCATGATTTACGTACTCACTGGACATTTGGGAAGCGGTAAGACATTACTGGCGGTACAGATGGCCCAAAATTATCTAATTGAGGGCAGGCGAGTAGCGTCAAACATGACCCTTAATATGGATTGTCTTCTTTCACCCAAGAGTGAAAAAACGGCTATAAAGCTCCCATATATTCCCACACAGGAACATTTAGACCAGCTCGGATATGGGTACGATGGCGACTATGACGAATCAATGTTCGGTCTCATTATTCTTGACGAGGCAGGCACATGGCTGAATTCCCGGGACTGGTCAGACAAAAGCCGCCGCGGCCTGTTTCGATGGATCACACATGCAAGAAAATATCATTGGGATGTGGCTCTGATCGTTCAGGACTACGAGAGCATGGACAAGCAAATCCGCCAGTCGATCACAGAAGCCTATGTTTCATGCGCAAGGCTCGACCGCATAAAAGTGCCGTATCTTCCTTTAAGGTTGCCCAGAATGCATTGCGCAACGGCCAGGTACATGGGCAAAACTGGACCTGTTATGAAGCGTTGGTTCACTCGCGGTGATTCGCTTTTTAAGGCATACAACACCAGAGAAGCAATCAAGCCAGAAGACATGATGACCGAAACCGGCGAGATAGTAGACATGCGAGCGAACTATACGATGCTTTCAGGTTGGCACGTAAAAGGCCGGTATCTCGTAGAACGAAAACCCCGCCAGCTTCTCGAATACTGGATACTCATTGCCATAATGCCATTACTCATACTGAAACTTGTCCTAGGTCCACCGCGCAGCGGTGGTCCTAGGATAAGTAAGCCTGAGACTGTACAATCGGACTAGGACAACACACTAGCCGACAAAGGCCGGAGTCTCGTACATCGAACTCCGGCTTTTTTTATTCCCAAACCCAGTATTCTTCCTTCCAGCTCGTTGCATAACCAGTCGTGCAACGCTGATATTGCTCGTTGATTATGCCGTCTGTGATTAACAGGCAATCAGAGCTGCTTTTAGCTGGAACCTTTCCATGCACTGTCCGGACTTTCTTGACACGTCTCGGCTTCTTCGCTGCGGCACTTGCTGAACTTGGAGTTGCGGCAACGGCTTCTATTATTGGTGCGAATGCGGCCTGTATCTGGTAGCTCATGTAAAGCTCAAAGCAGATAAACAGCAGCACGCCAATTACGCCGGATGCAATGCTGAACCCGAAGCCCACCTTTAATCCGATCCAGAACCATTCGAGATTATTAATATCTTTTGTGTACATAAATCCTCCTTGAAAGCAGGCATTTTGCATCGATATAAAATACCTGTCCCTCTTGTGGTCATAATGTATAGCAGTGTCAATAACAGAAGCTTTATAACCTGCTGATACATCAGGAGAAACTGTAAAAAGGTTCAGCGACAATATGACACTAGCTGCTAGACCTCCAAGTCTTTTTAAATACCTCCTGTCTTCATCACTTTGCACCCTATCAGCCTCGACTCTTAAAGCTGCATTTATGGGGTTTTCTCCTAAAAGCTCCGCGAGCCTAGCGGCATGAGCACCGTTAAAGTGACCCCTACCAGACCTTACCTGACTTACAAATTGCCTGCTAACACCGGCAACTTTAGCAGCCTTGTAGTCACTACCTAACTTAACTTTTGCTCGGTCTAAAAGATCAACTGAATAACTCATAGCTCTAACCTCCAAGAAGTGTCTAGATATTACGACTAGTAAAGTAACTTCTACAGTATTAGACACTTGACACAGTATTAATTGCTTGACGATATTGCCGTCATGAACACGGCCATACACACAACAAGCCTCTCGAAAGCTCGCCTCCAAGGTGTGAACGCCGTGTTCATAT
>CAJXLF010000010.1 GCA_913055805.1 uncultured Salinisphaerales bacterium | reverse complement strand
CTAGGCCATAATCCGGCCAACTTAGGCGGGTCATTTTTCAGTGCAAAACCTGGGTCAATTTTGAGTGCAAATCAACAGCTCAGCCAATCGGCGGCTGGTGCCGTTGAGCTGCTTGAGGATGCTGACCGTCTCGAAGCGGGTAGCCGGTAGCGTAGACAGGGCGGGCAGTTCTTCAGACATATGGATGTCACCACGTATATGCATAAATTTACGAATATTTTATACATATGTGACCGCTTATGTATAGATTTGTATCGCTTGCTATGCAGCCCTGGCGGCGCGTTCGATTTCGGCGATGTCGATTTTCTTCATGGTCATCATGGCTTCCATGGCTCGTCTTGCGGCATCCCGGTCGGCCCCATTCATGAATTCGAGCAGTCGTTTCGGGGTGATCTGCCAGGAGAAGCCCCAGCGGTCCTTGCACCAGCCGCAGGGCAATTCCTCGCCGCCGTTGGTGGTGATCGCATTCCAGTAACGATCCGTCTCTTCCTGGCTGCCGGTTTCGACCGTGAAGCTCACGGCCTCGGTTGGCTTGTAGTTTGGTCCGCCGTTCAGGCCCACGAAGCGCTGGCCGAGGACGGTGAATTCGACCGTGATTTCCTGGTCGTGTCCGATGCCGGGAATGGGGGACGGATTGCCGGCGCCGACATGGCTGTCGGGAAAGGTCGCGGCGTAGAACTCTGCCGCCTCGCGTGCCTGGCCTTTGTCGAACCACAGACAGGTGACTAATTCCGTCATGGTCATGCTCCCTTATTCGCCCGCGGGCATAGCTGACATGTCCATCCAGAAGGCTTCCCATACGTGGCCGTCGGGGTCGGCGAGGTTGCGGTTATACATGAAGCCCAGGTCCTGCACGGGATTGATGTCGGCGGTGCCGCCATTGGCGGCGGCCTTTTCGTTCATTGTGTCGACCTGCTCGCGGGAATCGAGGCTGATGGCCAGCATTACTTCGCTGGAATCGGAAGACGGGATGGGGCGCTTGGTGAAGGTACGCCACTTGTCGTGCGTCAGCAGCATGACATTGATGGTCTCGCTCCACACCATGCAGGCGGCGGTGTCGTCGGTGAACTGGGGGTTATTCTCGAAACCTAGGGCATCGTAGAACGCCATGGATGCCTTGAGGTCTTTCACGGGCAGATTCACGAAAATCATGCGGCTCATCGGGTTTCTCCGGTTGTGTATGCAATGTTACTGGGTGGCTGTTATGGGTTAGTCGAATAATGATCCTTGATTTCGACAGGATGACGGATAGATATTTCCCAGCCATACCGGACTCGGCCCGTGACGACCGGGGTCCAAACGCGCCTCAGACAGTAGGATAGCCTTATTGGAAGAACTTAATTTCGACGCGACTCATGGCCTGGGTGGCGGCGATGATGCCTGATCAAGAGTATGCGAATGGTTTGATTATCGACGAGCCGGTAAATAATTGAGTAGGGAAACCGGCTTAACATTGCCCGCCGCACACCCTTGATTTCCGAATAGGCCAATGGGTTGTTTTGAATACGCGCAATTGCATCGTAAACCTCTGAACGGAAGCGCTTACCAAGAACAGGCCGCAGTTCGTTGTAGTATTTGATTGCTTCGTTCAGATCAGTTGTAGTTGAAGGATGAAATTCAAGCTTCATTTTTCGTCGTTAGTGAGCTTTACGAATTCGGCATGACTAATAGTTTCTGCATTGCCGGATTCGATGTCACTATCACGACGAAGCGCTATATCTATCCCTTCGGGATCCAGTGAGGGGCCGTTATCAAGGCTGGCCCATGCAGTTAAAGCCACGTGCTCCCTTTCTTCGGGAGACAGGCTTAAAATTTCATTCTCGATCTCTGTAAGACTGTGCATCATTTTATTTTACCTCAGTAGTTATGAGTCGTAGAAACCTTAGCTATTTCTTCATTCGGCTGCCACCAGAAACATTCCTGCTCAACCAGGAACCCACTGGCAACCGCCCCTAAACGTATGCGAATTCCTCCAGTTGCGAACATGTAGAATGAGATCAGGTTCTGGACTATTCGCGTGAACGACTTGCCACTCAACCCCATCCGCTACCAGCACTACCGTGAGCTGCCGGACGCGTTTTACGAAGAAACGCAGCCTATGGCCGTGCCTGCGCCAAAGCTGATCGCACTCAACAAGCGACTGCTCGAAGCCGAAGGCATCGCAGCGGACTGGTTTGAAAGCGAGGCAGGCCTGGCGTTGCTGTCTGGCAATGCCGATTACGAAAACACACCTATCGCCATGGCCTATTCCGGTCATCAGTTCGGGCACTGGGTGCCGCTGCTCGGTGACGGCCGTGCCCACATGCTGGGGCAGATGCATAATGCCGATGGCGAGCCCATCGACGTGCAGCTCAAGGGCTCGGGGCGTACGCAGTTCTCCCGTGGCGGCGACGGCAAGGCCACACTGGGTTCGATGCTGCGTGAATACATTGTCAGCGAAGCCATGCACGGCCTGGACATTCCCAGCACGCGTTCGCTGGCCGTGATCAGCACCGGCGAGAAAATCATGCGCGAGGGCGTGCAACCGGGCGGCATCGTGGCACGCACGGCCAGGAGCCATATCCGTGTGGGCAGCTTCCAGTACGCCGCTGCCTCGCAGGGCGAAGAAGGCGTGAAGGCGCTGGCCGACTTCGTCATCGCTCACTATTTCCCCGCACTGGCAGAAAGCCCGGATAAATACGCCGATCTACTACGCACTGTGGCCGAAGCCCAGGCATCGCTCATTGCCCAATGGATGTTGGTCGGCTTTATCCACGGCGTGATGAACACCGACAACATGTCGGTGGTGGGCGAGACCATCGATTACGGTCCCTGCGCCTTCATGGACGAGTTCCATCCCAACAAGGTATTCAGTTCCATCGACCGGCACGGGCGTTATGCCTGGGGGCAGCAGCCCAATATCGCCGTGTGGAACCTGACGCAGCTGGCGAGCATGCTGCTGCCGCTGATGGATGCCGATGCCGAAAAAGCCGAGGCCATTGCCCGCCAGCAGCTCGATGCCTTTGCCCCGGCTTTCCATGCCGCCTTCAACACCGGCATGGCGAAAAAGCTGGGCCTGGATACCGACGTAAGCGAAGGGGATATCGTCAGCCTGTCCGAAACCACCCTGGGCGCACTGACCGAAAGCAGTATTGATTACACACTGTTCTTTGACCGGCTAACCCGTGTTGCCGCCGGTGCGGACGCAGCACCCCTGCTGGCCATGTTCAATAACCCGGCCAAAGCCGAAGCCTGGTTCAAACAATGGAGCGACATCAAATCCGATGACACCGAGGTCATCAAAACCATGCGCCACAGCAACCCGGCCATCATCGCCCGCAACCACCGCGTGGAAGAAGCCATTGCTGCAGCTGAACAACAGGATGACTTCGCCCCTTTTCAGCGCCTCTGTGCCGCCCTGCTCAATCCTTATGAAATCGCACCGGAAGATGCAGACCTGCAATCACCACCCACGCCACAGGAGCGCGTCACGCAAACCTTCTGCGGCACGTAGGGCACCTCGGAAAAAGGTTCTTCGCAGATAAGCATGAAAGATATCCCCCTCCCCCTTGAGGGGGGAGGGTTGGGGAGGGGGTGAAAGGCGAAGTCTTTTATCTTTGTATCCCCCTCACCCTAACCCTCTCCCACCAGGGGAGAGGGGATAAAAAAACCGTCATTCCCGTACCCACCTTCGCGGGCATGATGACATTTTGTGGCCCTTCAGCCAGATCACCCACACCACAGAACAATCCTGAACGCTCATAGTCCGGATGAGTGGTGCCGACATCTCGCCCGGGCTATAACATGCCTGTACACACAGGTAGATCCTCATGAATCCATACTTCAAACCGCTGCTCTGGTCCGCCTTGCTCATCTGTACTGCAGTGCAAGCCGCCATCGACAACGCCGCCCTGAACAACACCACAGACGGCCACAACTGGGCCGCCTGGGGTCGCACTTTCGACGAGCAGCGCTACAGCCCGCTGGACCAGATCAACCGCGACAACATCGGCCGCCTGGGCCTGGCCTGGAGCTACGAACTCGACAACGTGTGGAGCGTCTCGTCCCAGCCGCTGGCGGTGGACGGCGTCATCTACATAGCAGTCGGTTTCAGTGAAGTGCATGCCATTGACGCCGCCACCGGCGAGAAGCTGTGGCACTACAACCCGCAAGTCGATCCCCTGAAAATGCGCATGGCCTGGGGCATCCGTGGCCTGGCCTTCTGGAAAGGCCGTGTCTACGTGGGCGTGCAGGACGGCCGGCTGATCGCGCTGGATGCCCAGACCGGCAAGGAAGTCTGGTCGGTGCTCACCACCGAACCGGGCGACAACCGCTACATCACCGGCGCACCCCGCGTGTTCAACGACACCGTCATCATCGGTCATGGCGGTGCGGATTTCGGCTATGTACGCGGCTATGTCACCGCCTATGACACCGAAACCGGCGAACAGCGCTGGCGCTGGCACGTGGTGCCCGGCAATCCGGCCGACGGCTTCGAGAATGAAGCCATGGAAATGGCAGCCAAAACCTGGACCGGCGAGTGGTGGAAATTCGGTGGCGGCGGCACGGTGTGGAACGCCATGACCTACGATCCGGAATACAACCGCATCTATATCGGCACCGGCAATGGCTCGCCCTGGAATCACAAACTGCGTTCCCCGGACGGCGGCGACAACCTGTTCCTGTGCTCGGTGGTGGCGCTGGATGCCGACACCGGCGAATACGTCTGGCACTACCAGACCACGCCGGGCGAAAGCTGGGACTTCAACTCCACCATGGACATGGTGCTGGCTAACCTCAGCATCGACGGCCAGGACCGCAAGGTGCTGATGCACGCCCCCAAGAACGGATTCTTCTACGTCATCGACCGAGAAACCGGCAAACTCATCTCCGCCGAAAAACTGGGCAAGGTCACCTGGGCGGAAAAGGTGGATCTGGAAACCGGCCGCCCGGTGGAAGTGCCGGGCGCAAGGTATGAGAACGGCGAAGCCATGATCTGGCCCGGCTCCGGCGGCATGCATAACTGGCACCCGATGGCCTTTTCGCCCGATACCGGCCTCATGTACATCCCCACCCGCGAGATGGCCGGCTATTACAACGACGGCGGCCGTGACCCCCGCCACTGGAAAATGAGCTACAAGGACCCGATGGGCCTTGAGGGTTTCTTCGACGACATCCCCACCACCGCCGGCAAAAGCGCCCTGCTGGCCTGGAACCCGGTCACCCAGCAAAAGGCATGGGAAGTCCCTACACCGGGCCTGAGTAACGGCGGCGTCATTACGACAAAAGGCGGCCTGGTCTTCCAGGGCCGCGCCGATGGCCGCTTCGTGGCCCAGGATGCCGATACCGGCGAAGAACTCTGGGCAAAAGACATGGGCGTCGGCACCCAGGCGCCGCCCATGACCTTCAGCGTGGATGGCAAACAATACGTCGCCACACTCGCTGGGTGGGGCGGCAGTCAGATGCTCATGGGCACCCTGTCCGCCCAGTTCGGCTGGGTGGGCCGACAACATCCACGCCGACTGGTGGTGTACACACTGGATGGCGAGGCCGAACTGCCCGCATCCCCTGCGCCATCAACACCGGTCGAAATTGTCGATGACCCCGACTTCATCGTGGACACAGCCAAAGCTGAAAAAGGCAAAAAGATTTACTTCAGGGAATGCAGCATCTGCCACGGCTCCGGCGTGGTCGCCGGCGGCTATGCGCCGGACCTGCGGGCCTCCAGCATTCCGTTATCTGAAACCGCCTTTGCCGCCGTCGTGCATGACGGCGGACTGCTATCGCGTGGCATGCCGGTGTTTCCGGAATTTACGTCAGAAGATCAGGAAGCCCTGCGGCATTACATCCGCCAGCAGGCACGGCATGAGCCTTCGGTCTGGGATGACATCAAGGCGATCTGGAACTTTATTGTGTTGATGGTGAAGATGGAGTTAGCGAAACACGGCTGGTAAGCCAGCCAATATCTCGGCCCGGACTCTTCTTCTGTTCTTAGGACGGCTGGTCGTGGGACTACAGGTCGTGAATGGAAAAGCCCGGATTTTCGGTTTCCAACTTTTGAATGATTTTCTGCATGGAACTCAGCACCGTCTTATAGGTGCTAGCGCCAAGATCGGCGGCAATGGACTCGTCAATCTCCGCCAGCACCTCGAAGCCCTTCAACATGCCGCCACCTGGCCGCAGGTTGAAGGAAATCAGTTTGGAACGGGAGTCCTGCGGATTCTCACGGGCTTCCAGAAAACCCATATCAATCAGCTCCATCACCGTCTTGCTGATGGATTGCTTGGTCACGCCCTTGCGCCTGGCAATCTCGGTAATGGTGGTGCCGTCGGGATCAATGTAGCCAAACAGCTCAAAGTGCACTTCCTTGAAGTTGGGCATGCCGCGCTTCTCGCCGAACTCCTTCAGCATCTTCTTGTTCGCCAACTGGCCCAGCCACACCACTGAAAGCACCAGGGATTCAATACGGCGATATACAAGCTCGTCTTTTTTCATCTATTTAGTAAACCAAAGTTGACAATATAAGTCAGTTCTGATTGACTATGTAATCAGTTAAGACTGACTATATAGGAGTGTGCCGTGTCCCTCTCACCCGTTTCCTCACAGGCTGCAGGCCCATTCAGTCCGAACGGCATTAGCGAGATTTCATGCAGACCATGGGTTGGCAGTATATGAAAGTTCCCAGTTCGCGTCTGCATGCCGGGCATACCAACAGCCGGTTGTCGGCCACCCCCTCTTTCATTTCGTTTAGATATCCAGCCAGGAGATAGCGCCCATGAATACGAAGCCAGAACACAATGCCTCACCGCGTGAAACCACCGGCAACACATTTACTGTGCTGGCCGCAGGCTTCCTCACCGGCTCTATGCTGTTGCTCTCGATCTGCGTCATGATGGGTTACGAGGCCCAGTCCTTGGCACAGTTAATTGGGCCTGACTATTTTTCCGGCACCAGTGTGTCGCATGGACAAACGCATTATTGATGTAGGGATAAATAAGTCTATGGGATGGTGACCAAAGCCCTCCCGAACGTACCGAAATTAACTCCGACCCCTTTTCCCGACCCCTTTTTCCTCGTTTAGCGACTTGGACAAATTGTTGGGCATTATTTCCAGGTTAAATCAGGCTGCCTTTGCAAGCATGAAGAAGGTGATGGCTCCCGGCATTTTCACCTTAGTCCTTTAAAAGGGATTGGCCTAGTTCTGACCAGCAGATCCGATGGCACATGCCATAACCAATGCAGCCATAAACTGCGCCATGGCATTCCCGTTTTCATCGGGTGTGGTTTTGATGACCCGATAATAACCCTCTTTCCCATACTCTTCTTCAAGGCCATCTGTGTAACATGAGCAGTAGTACTTGTGGTCTTGAACCATGGGATTGTTACGTACGGCAATTTCACACTGGTCCTCGTATTTTTCCTTGAGGTCAGCATCCCAGGGCGAGCCGGCAATGCTGGTAGCCGAACACAGCAGAAAACCAATAAAGATGATCGAGTAGAGAAAATGCATGGTCTTCAGGTATATCCCTACAGCGCATTCACTCCCGTCCACAATGCCAGTCCACCAGCCGCCAGTAGTGCTAACAGCGTGAGCAGGATGCCGGCGATTCTGCCGAAAGCGAAATACTCGGAAAAGGCGAAGGTGTAGCCGTGAAACAGGCGCCCGACCAGCAGCGAAGCACCCAGCGCGTGGACGATCCATGGTGACGTGCCACTGGCTTCGAGCAGCCCCATGAGTACCAGGATGATGGGCACGTATTCTGCGAAGTTTCCGTGGGCACGGATGCGTCGCAGCATCATGGGGTTGCCGCCGTCTCCCAGGCTGGGCCCGTCCTTGCCCCCCCGGCCCTGAATGACGCGGATGCTGAGCACCAGGAAGACCAGCGCGAGTGCGCCGCCGTAGAGCAGGGTGATGGATATCTGCATGTTGCTCCCTTATTTGATTCTGTTGGTTTGAGACTAATACTTATTTGGGGAGAGGGCTAGTTTGTTTCTGCTCAGCACGTCCCCGGAGTGGGTCCGGGGCAGGTTCCTGGCTTGTTGAAGGTATGAACGCTGGGTTTGCACTTCGACGGGCTCAGGATGAGCGGTAGTTTCTCCCCCTCTCCCCGACCCTCTCCCACCAGGGGAGAGGGGGGAATGCTTCTATTTTGCCGTTTAATCCTCAGGCAACAGGTCGAACTCTTTTCGCTTGCTTTCAAACCATGCCTGCATGGCATCCGGTTCCTGCATACGTGCACGCATCTCATTCATGGCGGCCAGATGCGCTTCGTCGCCCTGCTGGAACATTTCCATGCCGTGTTGTTTGCTCATTTCGGCGATCTCTTCAAAGCTGCTGGCATGAAACTGCTTGTCGCATGCGCCACCCAGCTGTTTGCAATTCATTGTTTTCATATCTGACTCCTGATGACATTAACGATGGAGCTCACGCTCTACTCTGCCTCTTTCATACGAAAACGGAAATCACATAGCGGTGCTTCTTCGGCAATGGTTTGCGTCCGCTTCAAGGTCATACCCCACTGAGCCGCCATGTAGTGGTCCAGGCTGCAGGCAGCGTACTTCGTCAGCTCAGGTATGCCCAGGTCACGAAAATACTCGGCCAGCGGGCACCGGGTGACGTCGAAGGCGACCTGATTATTTGCCGGAATCTTGTTGCGTTTGAATGGCGCGGCGAAGACCAGTTTGAACATCAGATCCAGCAGCCATTCCACACGGATCAGCAACCGCGCGCTTCGCAGGCGTGACACCTTGAACGCCAGTGCACTCATGGATTCGAAGCTTCGCCAGTTGGTGGCTTCGATGAGTTGCCCGGCTTCTTCGCTGGACAGCCCTTCGGCCAGGGCGGCCTGGTACAGGGCGGCGTCCCATTCCATGTACTTGATGAGCAGATTCACACTCATGGAATGGCGAGGGCGTGAGCGGCTGAGTTCTGCCTGACGCTCTTGCGTCTGTCTCCAGATGCGGCTGGCCTGCACCGCCGACAGGCGGTCTGCCAATACGGCCTGCGCACTGCGCCTGAATGCCACGGCGGGGAGAAAAACTGTCGTCAGTGCCATCGGGTTATTCGTTTAGTGGTGTGTCAGTCTGACCAGAGCTTACTCCCTTGCTGTTTGGGCGTGTAGTTTGAGGCGGGCATGGGCTGTCAGTTGTTGACGGCGGCCGGGCCTTGCAGTGCCGCGAAGGCTTCTGCAATGGTGGGCGGCGCCGTGGGCCGGGCATACATCCACTGCAGGTATTGCCTTAATGCCGGTGTATTGCCAAGCATGTCTTCCTCGTTGGCCCAGTCCAGGGTATAGGCGGCGTTGAAGTCGGCCACGCTGAGCCGGTCGCCCGCCACGAACCTGCGCCCTTGCATGTGCTGCTCCAGCACGGCCAGCATGTTCAGACACTCCTGCCTTGCGATATCGGGGTCCTGCTGCAGGCGTTGCTCCTCGGGATACAGGAACGTGTGAAGCGCGATACGCCACAGGGGTTGCTCGATTTCGGTCACCAGAAAGAAATTCCAGCGGTGCATCTGGGCCCTGTCTTCCAGTGATTCCGGAATGAGTCCGCCATGGGGATATTTTTCCGCCAGGTAGAGCTGGATGGCGACTGACTCGGTGATGACCTGATCGCCATCGACCAGCACCGGCACCTTGGCGGCGGGATTGATGGCCAGAAAGTCGTCTTTGCGGGCCTCGCCCTGCAACAGGTTTATCGTATGCGTCTCGTATTCCAGGCCGAGTTCGTTCAGCAACCAGATCACACGCAGGGCGCGGGTCGGAGGGTTTCCGTATAGCTTGAGCATGTCCAACTCCTTCGATTGGCAGACAGCAGGATTGCTTCGTCTTATGAGCTAATCGAATGGGAGGCTGTGGAATCGACAGTGCCCGAGAGAATTTGAAAAGGCAGCCAGCCACCAACGTACCTTGTTCAGACAACCGGTCTTTCTGCTAGCCTGTGCAAACACTAATAAATCCAAAGGTTGCCAATGAAACCGGAACACATCACTCATCACCATGCGAATACGTCATTGACGCATATACGTCACTGACTTATATTTATGGTGTTCAAAGAAAGCCCCTTGTTTACCAAGTGGGCTAAAGAAGTACTGACGGATACTGAATTACGGCATTTCCAGAATCAGCTGTTAGCTAATCCGGATCTGGGCGATGTGATTCAAGGCACTGGCGGACTGAGGAAAGCCCGCGTTGCCTATGGCGGCAAGGGCAAGCGCAGTGCCGGAAGAGTCATTTACTACCGATACGTATCTCTGGACGTAATTTATTTATTGCTTGGATTTTCGAAGAATCAGCAAGCTGATTTATCCACTACTCAAAAGAAAATACTCAGGCACATGATGGAGTCGGATTAATGGACGATAAGGATTTCGAAGCACTACTGGAAAGCGTTCAGTGGATGAAAGCGGATATGACTATCGACGTTAAGCAGATTCGCGCCACTACTCACCTGTCACAGGAAAAATTTGCCCGAATAGTGAACGTACCCGTAGGCACGCTGAGGGGATGGGAGCAAGGCAGACGGCAACCCGAGGGAGCCGCACTTTCCCTGCTACGGGCAATAAAAAATGATCCGGTCAATGTGATCAAGGCCATTAACTCCTAAGACGACGAATCCAAAAAAAGCCCCTCGGTTGAGGGGCTTTTCCGGAATGACGACATGAGGCTTAGCCTTGCGAACCCTTGTCCAGTTCACTGAGCAGGGTCTTGGGCGGCATGTAACCCGGCAGCAGGCGGCCATCTTCGGAGATGATGCCCGGCGTACCGCGGATACCCAGCTCGATGCCGGTCTGCAAATGCTGCGCGACCGGGGTTTCGCACTGCTTTTCTTCGACCTTCTTGCCCTGCTTGGCCAGGGTCAGGGCTTGCTGACGGTCGTCGGCACACCAGACGTTCTCGGCCGTGTGATAGGACGGCGCCTTTTCACCACGCAGCGGGTAGAACACATAACGTACGCGGATGCCTTCGGCCAGGTATTCGTCAATCTGCGAGTGCAGCTTGCGGCAGTAACCGCAGTCCACGTCGGTGAACACGGTCACGGTGTGGGTGGCTTTCTTGGGTTCGAAGATGATCATCTGATCTTCGTCGATGCTGGCGATCTTGGTCTTGCGCCAGTCGTTGCGGCGTTTCTCGGTGAGGTTGACCTTGTTCTGCAGATCGATGAGATCACCGTCAAACAGGTAGCGGGCGTCTTCACTGATATAGCCGATGGCGCTGCCGCGAGCCACTTCGTACCAGCCCTCGACCGGTGCGGGCTTGATGGCGCTGTCGGGCATTTCACCCAGAGCCTTGAGCAACTTGGCCTGCAGGGCGGTAGCGGCATCGCTGTCGCCTTCAGCCTCTGCGGTTTCCTCGGCCGGTTCTGCCGGGGCTTCTGCCTCGGCGGCGGGCTCGTCGGCCTCGGGCGCTGTACTGATCATACGCGCCGTTTCGCCTTCATCTCCGGTGGTGGTGGCGATACTTTCATCCGAAGGCTTCAGGTAAAGAATGGTGGCCACGCCGACAGCGGCCAGCACAAACAGCAGCAAGAAAAACTTTTTCACAATTAAACCTCGTTATTGGGCTTTACGCCCTCTCCTGTTCATGAGACCGGACCGTGCTTCTTTGGTTCATCTTTCACAGCGCGCTCATCCACGGGGATGGTGCGTCCGATGCAGTGACTTCAAGCGGGCCCGGGCCACATGGGTGTAAATCTGTGTTGTCGAAAGATCCGCATGCCCCAGCAGCATCTGCACCACACGCAAATCCGCACCGTGATTCAGCAGGTGGGTCGCAAAGGCATGGCGCAGCCCGTGCGGGGACAATTCGGTCTTGATGCCGGCGGATTCGGCATAGCGCCGGATGATATGCCAGAAGTTCTGGCGTGTCATATAGTCCGCCCGCCGGCTGGGGAACAGGTAGTCGGACATGCGGCCTTTCATCAGCTGGCCGCGCGCTTCTTCATAGTAGGCTTGCAGCCATTCCTGTGCCGCCTCGCCCAGGGGTACGAGGCGTTCCTTGCCGCCCTTGCCGACTACCTGCACCACGCCCTGCACCAGATTGACCTGATGCAGTTGCAGGCCAACCAGTTCGGATACGCGCAGGCCGGTGGCATACAGAGTTTCCAGCATGGCACGGTCGCGCATGCCCAGGGCCGTTTCGGTATCCGGCGCTTCCAGCAGTGCTTCCACCTGCGCCTCGGAGAGGCTTTTGGGCAAAGGTCGAGGCAACTTGGGGGAAACGATATCCTGGGTAGGATCAACCTTGATCTGCCCGGTGCGCACGGCATGCCGGTAGAAACTGCGCAGGCTGGAGAGGCGGCGAGCAGCGGTTCGAGCAGTAACCTGCGTTTGCTGGTTGGCGGCATAGTCCAGCATCTCGATCTGGGAGGCGTCCAGCAAACCCTTGCCTTTCTGCCGCAGCCAGGCGGCCCAATGCGCCAGGTCTCGCCGGTAGGCTTCCAGGGTGCGGTCCGACAGGCCGCGCTCCGCCCACACGGCGTCGGCAAAACGCTCGATCAGCGCCTGCGCCGCTTCGGGTATGTTTGCCTGGATGGATTGGCGTGCCTGCCTGCCCATGTTTGCCCTGGTCCTCGTACTGATGCCAGTCTGCGTAATGTTTCCCTGCACCGCCCCTTGTGACCGGGGCGAGCACGTATAATACCGAGCCCTATGCATCCCGTTGAATTCTATGTCTCCCAGGAACGCTGACATTCAGCTTTCGCCCCAGGCCCGTTACGAGGCGGACCTGAAGGGGGGCGAGTATCAGCGTGATGCCGCCCAGGCGCGGGCCGTGGCCCGCCTGCATGAGGTCTACGAGCAGCTTATCAGCCGCAAGCCAACCCGGCGCCTGGGACTACGCGCACGCAACAGCATGCAGTGGCCGCCGGTGAAGGGGTTGTACATGTGGGGCGGCGTGGGTCGTGGCAAGACCTACCTGATGGACACCTTCTACGACGCCCTGCCCTTCAGCAAGAAACGGCGTACCCACTTCCACCGCTTCATGCAGGACGTGCACGAGCGCCGCAAACATTACCAGAACGAGCAGGATCCACTGGTGAAGGTTGCGGCCGAGATTGCTGCTGAAACCCGCGTACTATGCTTTGACGAATTCTTCGTTTCCGACATTGCCGACGCCATGATCCTGGGCCGGCTCACAGAATGCCTGTTCAGCCATGGCATTACTCTGGTCACGACCTCCAACATCCCGCCGAATGAGCTTTACAAGAACGGCCTGCAGCGTGAACGCTTCCTGCCCGCCATCGAGCGCATCCAGCAGCATTGCCATATTCTGGAAGTGGATGGCGGTACCGATTACCGCCTGCGCGTACTGCAGCAGGCCGAGATCTATCACCACCCATTGGATGACCAGGCCGAGGATAACCTGCAGAACTATTTCCGCGACATCGCGCCCAACCTGGGCCAGAGCGATGCCGACCTGGAACTGCATGGCCGCCGCATAACCACCCGCCGCCTGGCGGACGGCGTGGCCTGGTTCGACTTCAATGCCCTGTGCAGCGGCCCGCGTGGCGCTGCCGACTACACGGAAATTGCCCGCTGCTACCAGACCGTACTGCTGTCGAAAGTCCCCGGTCTGACCTGGGAAATGGAAAACGAGGCCCGTCGCTTCATTACCTTGGTCGATGAGTTCTACGACCACAACGTAAAACTCATCATCTCCGCCGCCGAACCGCTGGAAACGCTCTATTCCGGCAAGAAGCTGACCTTTGAGTTCGAGCGCACCGTCAGCCGCCTGCAGGAAATGCAGTCACAGGAATACCTGGCCAGGCCGCATATGAGCTGGGAGTCGTCACAATAGGCACACATTGTGCTAACCTAAGTGCATGAAAATAATCACATGGAATCCTGAGAAGAATGAGCGACTGAAGGCTCAGAGAGCTGTGTGTTTTGAAGATGTACTGTTCCATATTTTGGCCGGTGACATCATTGAAACTATCGACCATCCGAATCAGGAGCGTTATCCAGGACAGCAGATTCACGTCATCGCCATGGAAGACTACGTGTACCTGGTGCCATTCGTGGAATCTGAAGATGAGGTTTTTCTGAAAACCGTCATCCCTAGCCGCAAGGCTACGAAAATTTATCGAGGCACTGAAGATGAGTAAGCTGAATAAAGAAGAACAGGAAATTCTGGAAGCCTATGAGTCAGGCAAGACCAGAAAATCCAAAGATGCGCCTGCAACGCAAAAACGGCATAAGGAATATGCAGAAGCCATGCTGCGTAAGGATGCCCGGATCAACATCCGCTTGCCCTCCAAGGATCTGAGAAGCCTGCAGAAACGCGCACTTGCAGAAGGCATCCCCTACCAGACACTGGCGGCCAGCATTCTGCACAAGTATGTAGAAGGCCGACTAAGCGAGAACAGTTAAGGAACAATCATGCCCTCATTCGATATCGTTTCCGAAGTTGACCGCCACGAACTCATGAACGCCGTGGACCAGGCCAAACGCGAACTGGAAAACCGCTTTGATTTCAGAGGGGTAGATGCCACTTACGAGTTGCAGGAATTCGTTATTACGCAGACCGCGCCGAGCGATTTCCAGCTGCAGCAGATGCTCGACATACTGCACAAGAAGCTGGTGAGCCGCGGCATCAACCTGGGCAGCCTGGACGAAGGCGAACCGGACACCAACCTGGCCCAGGCCAAGCAGGTAATTACGGTCAAACAGGGTATTGAACAGCCGCTGGCCAAGAAAATCACGGCTACCCTGAAGGACGCGAAGCTGAAAGTCAGCGCCCAGATCAATGGCGACAAAGTACGTGTCACGGGCAAAAAGCGTGATGATCTGCAGGCCGCTATCGCCCTGCTGAAGCAGGCCGATCTGGAGCAACCACTTCAGTACGAGAACTTTCGGGACTGAGCTATAGCTGATTTAACGAAATAAGCAATAGCTATAGCAACTAATTTTTAAAGTGTGCAATTCTCTGAATAATGAATGCCCGCAAAGCCTGTCTTAGTGCATACTCCTGACTCGTGCCGTCTGTATTACTTGCGGTTGTGATGTCACTCCATTGGGCAGGGGATTTATTTACCAAGCTATTTTCTACATATTGATAGACCGTCAACCAGCTTTCATGGCCTGATATCTGATACATCTTCGGATCACTTATTTTGCCAAAGTATGTTTTGGCTATGTGGTCCTTTAACTTTTCTCCGTTTTCTTTCATGCCAAAAACCAATGGCGTTTCCGTACCTAATTGAGGCAGACTGAACTTCACAAATTCAAGCTCATCCAACACATCATCATCTTTACACTTTGCCCTTCGAACCACAGCTAAATTTTGCCCTAAGGAACTTGAATAAATTTTGTAGTTTTCATAAAGAAGTTTCGTATTCTTCTCTTTTATCACCCATTTAACATTTCCGCCCACATTACCCTTTAGGGCGACAAAAAACGGCGGCGTTTTCGCCTCAATACCCGCAGCTAATTCCACATCCACTTCAGAATTACAAGAAAAATTAGAGGGTAACTCAGATTTTAGCTTCTTAACCACTTGCCTGATTTTTTCCTGATCTCTTAATTTACTTAGAGTAGTTATAAAAGCATCCTTATCACTCTCGTTTCCTCGCTGCTTTTGAATTTTGATCTGCCTCAATAAACTTAGATTTTTCTTAGATACCTCTTTAATTCGTCCAGCACTTAATTCCTCTGATTTAATCCAACCGACCTCTTTTTCTATTTGTGCATCAATAGATTCCCCTCTCCAAACATCAAATCGATCTTCATTTCCAAGTAGATGGAAATAACTGACTTGCTTCACACCTGGTTTACTTGCCAAGTATCTAAAATACACACCTTGTATTGGATTTGCGGATGATTTAATTTCAGAATGTTCTTTGTTTTTGTAAATTTTTATTTCGCTTCTGGGAAAATAGTATTTCTCGTCACCTTCAGGGTAAGGCAGTGTAGATAAATACTGTCTTTCCACATATCCTGAGACACCCTCATCGCTAATCACATTAAAATAATAAATTGATTCGTCGGCTGATCTAATCGGAATACATATTCCAGGCTCTAAATCATTGGCAAATACCACCACACTTCCATTGGGGATCCAGTTGTTCTTCGAATAACTGATTCTCCGAGTTCTTGAGTTTTTAAATTTATTAAGAGAGAAAGTACCTTTATTAACCACTAATATTACTTTTTTGGACTCAACAGCCTGGATCAAAGAAGCAAGCCCTCTCCTTTTCTTGCTTTCTAAAATATTCGAATCCTGATCACATACATAATCGTCATCTCTCAGAATCTCATAATCTTCTTCCCACGCCCCTAAGCCAGAAGAGAAAACAGCCAAGCACAAAAGAAATAAGCATTGGGGGACATGAAGCTTCGCAGAAGTACGCCAAAACGCTTTTCGAACATGCGTCCAATAAAACATGTCCTACCTCCTCTCTATTTATCTTCCTAGTTATTTAGCTATATAGCAGTTAATTCTTAGCTCTTTGCTGAGAACATAATTGTATGGATATCACTCAGATGCATTTACTGCGATGTTATCAATGAGTGTAACTATAGCCCCCTCAGTTTCAAGAACTTTATGTCAAGAGTATTATGCCTTGAATCTAAGAACTTCCGGGACTGAGCCGAGGTCTATGCACGATCATTTCCAGATCGTAACTTCTATGCCACTCAATTATTTTCTACACGGCCTCGTTTTCCTGCTGATCTCGCTTGCCTGCATGCCCGCCCATGCCGAAGAACGCAGCATGTGGGTCAAGGCCAGCGCCTATAACTCCCTGCCCGACCAGACCGAAGGTGATCCCACCCGCGGCGCCTGGGGCGACAAGCTTGCGCCCGGCATGAAGGCGATTGCCGTCTCCCCCGACCTGATCGAGGAGCACGGCATACGGCGTGGCACCAAGGTCCGCATAGACGGCCTGGAAGGCGAGTACACCGTGCTGGATAAGATGCCCGACGACTGGTACCACAAGATCGATATCTACATGGGTACCGACGTGCAGCGCGCCCGGCGCTGGGGCGTGAAGAAAGTCAGGATTCGGTGGTAACCACAGTTCTCAGAGCGTAGATTCAAAAATCTTGTTCAGTTCGGACTGCGCGACCTGATTTTGCGCAAATGCGAAAGTGCCTTCCTCGAGCATTTCCCGTGCGGCCTCCTGTATGCGGAAATAAAGAGCACGGGCCAGGCTTCCGCCAATACTGATACGCCGCACTCCGACGTCTCTGAGCTGTGCCACGGAAACATCACTACCACTCAGGCCCATCACCACGTTAATGGGTCCGTTGATTTCTCGCACCAGGCTGCTCACTGTCGGCAGGTCGCTCGCACCGGGTGCAAACAGGCAATCAGCCCCGGCTTCTCGATACCGATTGGCCCGTTCCACCGCCTCGGCAAAGCCATCTGGCGCGGCGGCAAGAAGTCTGTCAGTTCGTGCCACCAGCACAAACGGCACACCACTGGCATCTATAGCCTCGCGGGCTGCCCTGATCCGTTCTACGGCCAGGGACAGGTCATAAAGTGGTGCCGCTTCGATGCCGGTGTAGTCCTCAATGTTGCCACCCATGGCACCGGCTTCAATCGCCAGCTTGATGCAATCCGCCACATCCTCGGGCGAGTCGCCGTAGCCGCCCTCAAGATCAGCATTTACCGGCACCGAGACAGACTGCGTAACAGACTGGATTTCTGCGAGCATGGCTTGCCTGCTCACCCTTGCCTCTGGTGAACAATAGACATTGTCGGGACGACCCAGCGCAAAGGCCACTCCGGCGCTGGTGGTGCCGATGGCCCCGAAACCTGAATGCACCAGCATCTTCGCACTGCCTGCATCCCAGGCATTCGGCATCAGGAAGCAACCGTCAGCCTCATGCATCTTCAGGAACATATTGGCCTTCGCTTTGTGTGCTTCATTCATCATCAACTCACGAAAAAAATTTGCCAATAACTTTATACTGTATTAATTTACAGTATTCAACATACTAACTTCATCAGACCAAACAAAAACACATGAAGTACGTCCTGGCATCCCACCTTTACTTAAGTCCCAAAATGGGACTAAAATATTTCTCATGAGAGTCATCGCCCTGTCCACGCTTAAAGCCTTTTGGACAGACTCTCAAGCACACCAGGATGCTCGGGCACCCACCCTGGCGTGGTATCGGGAAGTGCTGAAGGCAGACTGGGCCAATCCGAACGAGTTAAAAGCCCAGTTCAAGAACGCCAGCATTCTCAAGGATGGGCGTGTGGTTTTTAACATCGGTGGCAACAAGTACAGGATTGTGGCCTGGATCAATTACCCGTACCGGGTTGTATACGTTCGCTTTATCGGCACGCATAAGCAATACGATGCGATCGATGTGCAAACAATATGAAAGGTGATGTAATGGATATTCGCCCAATCAAAACTGACGCGGACCATAAGGCAACGCTCGCAGAGATCGAGAGCCTCATGGAGGCTGAAGCCAACACGCCTGAAGGTGACCGCCTCGATATTCTGGTCACGCTGGTAGAAGCTTACGAACGCACTCACTTTCCCCTGGATTTGCCCAGTCCGATTGAAGCCATAAAATTCCGTATGGAACAGCAGGGACTCACAGTAGATGACCTCGTCCCTGTTATCGGACGAAAGAACCGCGTTTATGAGGTGCTCAAAGGAAGCCGACCTCTGACCTTGAGAATGATTGAAGGCCTGTATAACGATTTCGGCATTCCTGCCGAATGCCTGATTTCGCGTCAGGCCCGGCACTGACGTCAGAATAAGCCGGTAGTCGAAGAGTTATTTGTCCTCGACCTGGTCATCGTATTCTTTCCTGTGTTCGCCGTAGGGTTTCCTCGCCTCGGCCAGACATTGACCATATTCGGGCTCTGGCAGCTTGGCGCACTGGTCAGCGCGGTACTGGTGGCTTCCTTCATAAACGCTTTGAGCACTACAGGCACTTAGCAACAGCCCGGCAGTGCAGGCCAGTACAGATGGATAATTCGTCGGTTTCATTTCACTTCCTTGTGATGAGAATGTCCGTTTCAAGACGGCACTAAGGCGGATAACCCGTTATTTCCCGGATTTCCTTGTACAGATCCTTCAACTGCGGATACATCTTCTTGTACACGCGGGTGTAGAGGTCATTGTATAGCCTGGTGGCATCCGGGTCGGGCTGGAAGGTATCGCCCGGCCGGGTCATGGCGGACAGGGCCTGGGAATAATCCGCATAGTAACCCAGTCCCACGGCGGCACTGATCGCGGCCCCGAGCGCCGAGGTTTCGTAGATATGCGGGCGCATGGCGGGCATGCCGAAGATGTCGGCCGAAATCTGCATGGCGATATCGCTTTGCGAGCCACCGCCGGCAATGCGCAGGTCGGTAATTACCACCTTGCCCTTCTTCTCGGTCTTTTCCCTGGCTTCCCTGAGTGCGTATATCAGACCTTCCAGAATGGAACGGTAGAAGTGCGCGCGACCGTGTACGTCGCCAAAACCTATGACCGCACCCTTGGCTTCCGGCCCCGGTTCACGCACACCCGGTGACCAGTACGGCTGCAGCATGAGGCCCATGGAACCAGGCGGCACGTTGCGGATCATGTCGTCAAAGAGTTCTTCGGTGCTGACGCCCTTCTGTTCCGCCATCTTCTTTTCACGATGCGCGAACTCGTCCTTGAACCAGGACACCATCCAGAAACCCCGGTAAATCTGGATTTCGTTGTTATAGGCATCGGGCAATGCAGCCGGGTACGGCGGGATATAGGGAATCACTTCCAGATACTTGCCGCGCGTGGTGTTGAGCGTGGCAGTGGTACCGAAACTCAAGCAGGCCTGATGCGGCTCCAGACAGCCCGCGCCCAGCACTTCGCAGGCCTTGTCGGCGGCGGCCGCAATGATCGGCAGGCCGGCAGACAGCCCCAGCTCGACAGCAGCAGCCTCGGAAAGCACTCCCAACTGCTCGCCGGGATGCTTCAGCGTCGGCAGGTGCTCAGACCGTATACTGACCGCCTGCCACTTCCAGTCCTTTTTGCCGGCCCATTCCAGTTTCTTGAAGTCGAAGGGCACGTAGCCCACCTGGCAGCCGGAGGAATCCACGAACTCGCCTGTCAGCTTGAAGCTGAGATAGCCGGAAAGCAGCAGCTGTTTGTGGGTGCGCGCCCAGATATCAGGCTGATGTTTGCTGATCCAGTTGGCCTGCGCCTTGGACTGGAAATCCGCCACCGTGTCGCTGACGCCGGCCAGCTTGAAGGCCAGCCCCCACAGGCCGCCCACGGGTGGCAAACCTTCAGTACGTCGCTGGTCCATCCACACGATGGCCGGACGCAGTGGCTTGCCGTTAACGTCCACATTCACGGTTGTGGAGCGTTGCGTGGTCAACGACAGTCCGGTGATGTGACCGGGGTCCTGTCCCTGCTCCCACAGTGCCTGGCAGGCCTCGCACACCGAGCGCCAGTACAGATCGGGGTCCTGCTCGGCCCAGTTGGGTTGTTCAGAAAAATAGGGCTCGATGGGCACCTGGGCCTTGGCCTGGATGTTGCCCTCCAGATCAAACACGATGGCGCGGGCACTCTGGGTGCCCACGTCAATGGCCAGCAGTCGCACGTCGCCATGTTCAGGCATAGCTGCCCTCCTGCCGATCAGGTGGCGCGTAATTGGCCTGCCACTGACGCTGATATTCGCCGGCCTCCAGTTCCCAACGCTGATCATCCCAGCCGAGAGCCGCCTGGCACAGTTCACGAACGCGCGGCAGCAGACCTACGCCACCATCGCTGAGCACCAGACCCAGGCGGGTACGCCTCAGCATCAAGTCCTGCAGATGCATCACCGCCTCATGCTGGGCAGCCCAGCGCAGTTCAATCCACAGATACTGCGTATCGCGAATGGGTTGCAGATCGGCCTCATCGGCCTGGGCCAGCATGTCGTGCACGGCTGCCCCGTAACGGCCGAGCAGGCGTCGGGCAGACAATGCGCCCAGCGAGGCATGCCGGACCGGCCGGGTACTTGCCAGGATGGGCGCCTCGGCATCGAGCTTGTCTGCCTCGGGAATCTGTTCGGCCGCTGCCTGCAGTACTTCCAGGGCGGTGGTGCGGTAGGTGGTGAGCTTGCCGCCGGTAATGGACAACAACCCTTTCTCCTGCCACAGGGCGTGTTCACGCGATTCCTCGGACGGATTGAGCGCCTTGCCCGAGGCAATCACCGGACGCACGCCTGCATAACTGGCAATGGCCTGTTCCAGGCTAAGCGGATTTCGGGGAAACATGTCATTAATGGCACGCAGCAGGTATTCGGCTTCCTCGAGACTGCAGCGTGGTTCGGCATCCAGATCACCATCATGATCCAGATCGGTGGTACCCAGAATCACACGACCATCCCAGGGCACGGCGAACACCGGCCGCCCGTCCTCGGCATGAAAGAAGCTCACCGCCTGGGCACAGGGCAGATCGGCATAGTCGAAGACCAGGTGACTGCCGCGCAGGGGCCGGATGGAAACCTGGCCGCCCACCTGCAGGCGCAGCCGGTCACACCAGGCGCCGGCGGCATTGATTACCAGACGGGCATACAGCGGATGATCTTCACCGCTGAGCATATCCTTGACCCTTACCCCGGCGACCTGGCCCTCATCAAACATCAGCTCGGTGGCGCGCACGTAGTTGGCGGCAGCGGCGCCATCGCGTTGCGCTTCCTGAATCACGCGCAGGGTCAGACGGGCATCATCGGTCTGCGCGTCGGGATACCAGAAGCCGCCGCGCAGACTGTCCTGGCGGATACGTGGCGCCAGCATCTCGACCTCAGCGGGGCCGAGACTGCGAAAGCGGCGTTTGCGGGCCATCAGGTCATACAGAAACAGCCCGAACCTCATCATCCAGTAACCGGGCTTGCGGCCCTTGAAAACGGCGGTGACAAAGCCCTGCAGGGTAACCAGTCCACCGGACTCGCGCATGAGACGTTCACGCTCACGCACCGATTCCAAAGTGAGCCTCCACTGACCGGTCTTGAGATAACGCAGCCCCCCATGCACCAGCTTGGAAGAACGGCTGGAGGTGCCGGAGGCGAAGTCGCCCTGCTCCACCAACAGCACTTTCAGACCGATGCGCGCCGCTTCACGCAGGATGCCGGCGCCGGTAATGCCGCCACCGACGATGATGATGTCCCATTGCTGATCCTTTGCCGAGGCCCACAGGCGTTCACGCCAGTCCTTTTGCCACATAGTCAAACCATGCAGGAGATCGCCGCGTCGCTTACGCTCCTCGCGATGACAAGAGGCAAGTCATTGCGAGCGTAGCGAAGCAATCTCCTCAATCTGAAAATCACCATCCTCAATCAACCAGCTTGCCTGGGTTCATCATGCCGTCCGGATCGAAATGCCGGGCCAGCGCCTGGATGGCGCCAATACCCAGTTCCCTCTTCTCGGCAGGCAGGTAGGGTTTGTGGTCGATACCCACGCCGTGCTGATGACTGATCGTACCGCCATACTTCACCATGACTTCGCTGATACCGTTCTTGAGACGCCGCCAGCGCGTCCAGGTTTCATCCGGGTCGTCGGCGATGCGGAAAATGAAGGTGCTGTAGATGCTCGAGCCCTGGTTGTAGACATGCGACAAATGGGTGAAGGCATGCACCTTCTCGCCGAACTCGGCAAAGGCGTCATGCGCCGCCTGTTCGATATCACGCATGCAATCCGTGACCTTGTGCCAGTCCACCGAAGTTTCGGCAGTATCGGCACCATAACCTGCGTCCCATAACGTGTTCCGCAGATAGGGTCCCATAAAGCGGTTCTTGGCCCAGGCCTTGCCGATCATGCGGCCGGTGTGTACGCCCTTGTGCTGGCGCGCAATGCTCAAGGCCTGACGCCGCATGAAACGGCACTGTGCATGCGTACCCGTCACGCCCATTACCAGCATGCACTTGCCGTCGTTGTTTTCCAGTGGGCCACAGCCGCGCAGCGCCAGGTATTTCTCCAGTGCGGCGATCTGCCCCGGATGCCCTGCCAACATCAGCTGGGTGAAGGTCTCGATGGGATTGGACAAACGCAACATGGACAGCGGTGTACCGGCCTGCTTGATGGCGCGCACGCCTTCGCGGCCCGCTTCCCAGCTGGGGAAGAACACGACATGGAAGTCTTCCTGCTCCGGCACCGGCGTGACCCGCACCTTCGCCTCACTGAGAATGCCCATGCGCCCTTCCGAGCCCATGATGAAATCCTTGATGTCCGGCCCGGCGCCGATGGCCGGGATGGTCGGCATTTCCAGTACGCCCTTTGGCGTCACCATGCGACCGCCGGCAAACAGTTGCTCGATGCGGCCATAACGCAGCGACTGCTGGCCGCTGGAACGCGTGACCACCCAACCGCCGAGCGTGGAATATTCAAAGGACTGCGGCAGATGGCCCAGCATGTAACCATGCGCTCGCAGCTGTGCTTCGACATCCGGCCCGGCCACACCGGCGCCGAAAGTGGCCAGACGATCCTGCTCGTCCAGATCCAGCAGCTTGTTGAGACGACTGAGATCCACGCTCAGCACCGGCTGGTCGGTCTCAGGCACTGTGAGATGACCTACAACACTGGTGCCGCCGCCATAGGGGATGACCATACAACCGCGCTCGCCCGCCGACTTGAGTACGCTGACGACTTCGTCATGCGTCTCCGGATACACAATGGCATCCGGGAACGGGCCGAGGCGACCGGTTTTCAGCGCCCACCAGTCGGGAAAGCTTTCTCCGTGCGCGTGACGGATGCGGGCCAACGGGTCTGTAGACGCAGCGGGGAAGTCCGCCAGTCTTGATTCCGGCACACGCCGGGTGGCGTCTTCGCGTGAAATATCGCTGGGCGGTTTGCCCGGCCCCAGCTTGTTGGCAATCCAGGTTCTGGCTGCCTCATTGAGGGGCATGTCGACGCTGTCATCGCCCCAACCATTCCATCGCCGCATAGGCTTCTCCCGCTCCAGGGCCCGTTAACAGGCCCGATCAGTTCTGTTTTTTCAGTATTCGCAGCTTGCGCAACTCGCGCACCGCCACCGCCAGCCCCATGAAATCCGTCACGTTGGAGTGCTTGAGTTCCTGGATCCGGTTGAGCGCAAAGTTTACCTGATGCGGGAAATGTTTCTCCCAGGCATCCAGCCTGGCGTTGGCCTTGCTGCCGTTGAAGCCCAGCACCCGGGCCGTGAGAATGCTGTGCAGGCGGTAAACGTCGTCGCGCAGCGTGGCCCGGGCCAGCGCCTGCCAGCGGCTGTCGACCTTGAGCGCCACGATGGCGCCCAGCAGCCAGGGCACACTGAAACGCTCACCCACGCCGAAGTAAACAGTCGCCACTTCGTCCAGGGGTTTACCGACTTCCTGGGTCAGACGAACAATATCCAGCGCCGAACCCAACACCTTGGTGTTGGCCATACGCTCGGCGGCGCGGCGCGGCAGTCCCTGCGCCTCCATATCCGAGACACTGCGGTCCCACTCTTCGCGGTAAACCGCTGTCATGCTGCGCTTGAGGGATGCCTCCAGACTGGCCACGCCATCGGCATAACGCTCGATGGTTTCGCGAATGCTGCCACTGCGATCGTACAGCAGCCAGTTAACCGCATGTTTCAGCAATCCGATGATGCGTTCATGCATGCGCATCTGTACTTCTGCCGACACCTTGTTATCCAGCGCCTCGACTTCGTCCCACAGGCTCTGTGCATCGAAAATACGGCTGGCCTCGTAGAAGGCCCGCACCACACGGGATATGCCCATGCCCTGCTCTTCGGCCAGGCGATGGCAAAACGGCGCGCCCATGTGGTTCGCCACCTGATTGGTCAGCACGGTAGCAATGATTTCCCGGCCCAGACGATGGGCATCCAGCGCCTTGCCGTATTTCTTCTGCAGGGCTTGCGGGAAGTAATCCTGCAGCTCCCGCTTGAGCCATTCTTCATCCGGCACGGGTGAAGCCACCACCTCCGGATACAGCGCCAGCTTGCTGTAGGACAGCAATACCGCCAGCTCGGGACGGTACAGACCCTGGCCACGATTACGTCGCTCGGTCAGTTCATCATCGTCCGGCAAGCCTTCCAGACGGCGTTTGAGCAGCCCATTACGTTCAAGAGTGCGGATCAGATTGGCGTGCTCATCCAGACGTGCCGCCGCAGTCCGTTCCATCAGACTGATGGCCTGGCTTTGCAGATAGTTGGTGCGCAACACGTGGCTGGCCACATCCCTGGTCATGGAAGACAGCAACTTGTCGCGCACCCCGCGCTGCAGCCCCCCTTCCTTCATCAGTACGTTCAGCGGAATCTTGATATTCACTTCCCGATCTGAACTGTCCACGCCTGCCGAGTTGTCGATGGCGTCGGTATTGATGCGCCCCCCGAATCGGGCGTATTCAATGCGACCCGCCTGGGTGAAGCCGAGATTACCGCCCTCGCCTACGACCTGGCATTGCAGATCGCGGCCATTCACACGCAGGCTGTCATTGCTGCGGTCACCGACCTCGGCATTGGACTCGCCACTGGCTTTCACGTAGGTGCCGATACCACCGTTCCATAGCAGCTCTACCGGCGCCTTGAGTATGGCGCTGATCAATTCGTTGGGCCGCAGGCTGTCGGCCTCGATACCCAGCATGTCCTTCACCGGCTTGCTCAGCTTGATGCTCTTGGCGCTGCGCTCGAACACGCCGCCGCCGCGGGAGATCAACTTGCTGTCGTAGTCTGCCCAGGAGGAGCGTGGCAGGCGGAACAGGCGCTGACGCTCCTTGAAGCTGGCCTCGGTGTCCGGGTTCGGGTCCAGAAAGATATGCATGTGATTGAAGGCCGCGACCAGCCGGATATGCGTTGACAACAGCATACCGTTGCCAAACACATCGCCCGCCATGTCGCCGATACCGACAACGGTAAAGTCTTCTTTCTGGATGTCTTTTCCGACTTCGCGAAAGTGGCGCTTCACACATTCCCAGGCGCCCCGCGCAGTAATGCCCATCTTCTTGTGGTCATAACCGGCCGAGCCGCCAGAGGCGAAAGCATCACCCAGCCAGTGGCCGTATTCTTCTGACACACTGTTGGCGATATCCGAAAAGCTGGCTGTGCCCTTGTCCGCTGCCACCACCAGGTAAGGATCATCGCCATCATGGCGCAGCACATCGCGTGGCGGGATGATTTCGCCGCCACTGATATTGTCGGTGATGTCCAGCAACCCCCGGATAAAGGTCTTGTAGCACTCGATGCCGTTGGCCATCCAGGCCTGCCGGTCGGAGGGCGCCGGCCCGCGTTTGACCACGAAACCGCCTTTAGCCCCGACTGGCACGATAACGGTGTTTTTCACCATCTGGGCTTTCATCAGGCCCAGTACTTCGGTACGGAAGTCCTCACGCCGATCCGACCAGCGCAGACCGCCACGCGCCACCATGCCACCACGCAGGTGTATACCTTCCACATCCGGCGAATACACGAAGGTTTCATACAGCGGCCGTGGTTCGGGCAGTTCCGGCACCTGTGCCGAAGCTATTTTCAGGCTGATCCAGGGCTTGGGGCCGTCCTCCAGATGCTGGTAGTAGTTGGTGCGCACGGTGGCCTGCACGACACCCAGGAAGGCACGCAATACGCGGTCTGCGTCCAGACTGGCGACGGAATCCAGGGCTGACTGCAACGCCTGCACCTGTTTTTCAACGGCCTTTTCGCGCGCCGCCGGCTTGCTGCTGTCATCCAGGGCAAAGCGGGTCTGGAACAGACTGAAGAGTTGACGGGTAATGTCAGCGTGATCTGCCAGCAACTGTTCCATGTAGGCCTGACTGAACGGCAGGCCGGTTTGCAGCAGGTACTTGCATACGGCGCGCAACATGGCGGTCTGGCGCCAGTCCAGCCCGGCTGACAGCACCAGCCGGTTGAACCCATCGTTTTCCACCTCGCCGGCCCAGGTTTTGAGGAAAGCTTTTTCGAAGCGATTGCACAGGGCATCCTCGTCCTGCTCGCTGTAACCCAGCCACTCAAGTTCCAGTTCCTGCAACTCGTAAAAACCATTGCAGGTTTGCAGCATGTAGGGCTGCTGGTTGAGCACCCTCAGGCCGAAGTTTTCCAGTGTGGGCAGCAGGTCAGACAAGGCGATGGTGTAGGCGAAGGTGTAGACCCGCAGCATGAACAAGCGCTCGCCTTCGGGAACCAGATGCAAGGCGATGTCATTGTCGTGATCCAGCCCCATCAGTATGCCGGCATCGAAAGCCGCCGTGGCCGGCGTTACCGTGGTGGTGTAGGCGTTGGGCAGGCGGTCGCGCAGCTCGTTCCAGGCGCGAATCGCCACCGACTCTTCCTGCAGGGCGAACAGTTCATCGAAATATTCATCACGCCAGGTACGGGTGACTTCCAGCAGCCGCTGCTCGATTTCCTTTTCATCGGGAATCTCTTCGGCGCGCTTGTTCGGCTTGGCGTGAATAATGTAGTAAATGCGCGCCATACCCCGGCGCAGGAATTCGGTACTGGTTTCCGGAGATTCGCCGTCCAGTGACTCACACAATTGTTCGCTGATGCGCTGCCGGGCTTCACGCGAATAGTTTTCGCGCGACATGTAGACCAGACAGGCGTAGTAGCGCCGGTAACGATCAGGACGGATGAAAAGTTTGAGGCGCTGGTTGTCGCGCATACCCAGAATGCCGGTAACGGCTTCGAGCAATTCTTCCTCGGAACTCTGGAACAGCTCATCGCGCGGCAGGGTTTCCAGCGTCTGGCTGAAGTTCTTGGCGGCGTGACTGTTCGGGCGCAGTTGCGCCATGTCCATGACCGCGCCGATCTTGCGCCGCAGAACCGGAATCATGCGCGGACTGGCGGCATAGGCTTCCATGGCAAACAGGCCGATGAAACGGTGCAGCCCGCAGACCCTGCCATCCGCATCGAAACGCTTCACGGAAATCACATCCATGTATTCCGGATGATGAATCCAGGAGCGGGTGTTGCCACGCGAAATCACCAGGATGCGCGACGACCGTGCGTACTTGTCGAGCTCCGCAGCCGGCGCCACATAGCCTTCAGGGTCACGCTTGGGTAATGCATCACGCAACAAGCCCAGCCCCGTGTCCTTGTCCGTGACATAACTTTCCCGCCCGCCGCGTTTGCGCAGGGTACGCTGGCAATAGCCGAGGAAGGTAAAGCGATGATCCACCAGCCACTGCATAAAAGCCTGGGCTTCGGTGATCTGAACGCGATCCACGCTGAAAGGCAGACCCTCGAGTTCATCAATGATGGAACGCGCCTTCTGGCTCATCTGCCGCCAGTCATCGACCACGGCATCCAGGTCGACGAACAGCGCTTCCAACCTTTCCTGCAGCTCCCTGGTCTGGGCGTCGGACAGACTGTCGACCTGCATGTGGATCAGTGATTCCGCGTAATCCCCGCCCAGTTCACCATGCTTGCCGACATTCATGGCGCGGTGCTGCTTGTCTCTGCGGACGTCGAGCACCGGATGAATCAGGAAATCGATACCCGCGGAGAATTCATGCACAGCCTGGGAAATGGAATCGACCAGAAACGGCATATCATCGGTGGCGGTAATAATGACGCTGCGCGGGCCACTCCAGCCGTCCTGATTGCTGTCTGGCCGGAAGACCTCAACCCGATGCTCGCCACGTTTGCGCTGCACTGCCAGCTTCCAATGCCGGCTGGCCATCAGAACAAGCTCGTCTTCGCTGAACGACTTCAGATCATCGAAAGTTGCAGTGGCGTAGTAAAGACCCAGAAATTCGCGAAAGGCCTTTGAGTCCGGCACCGCCTTGAGCGCCTTCGCCCGCCTGAGCAATGCGGTAATGAGCCTTGAGTACTGTTTTTGCTCTTCCAGGTCCGCCGGCATGCGCCCCCTCTTTAGGGCCCGTCAAAAGACCCTCGTTGGCTTTGTATTCGTCTCCTGATACACAGCATACGACAATGCCGCCTGCGGGCAAGCCGCGGCAGCAAAGTATCGGCAGGGAATGTGACGTATTGGCGTCAGCAGGGTTTAACTGGACTGAGCGAGCAGGTCGGCCTGGGTTTCCGGCGCACCAGCCTGGAAAGCACTGAGTGTCTGGCACGTACGGTAGATGCGCCGCACGGTCGGGTACGCGGAGAGATCAATGCCGTACTTGCTGGCATTCCACACCTGCGGTACCAGGCAAACGTCCGCCAGGGTCGGCTTGTCGCCAAAACAGAAAGCGCCGGTATCGTCCTTGTTGGCCAGCAGGGATTCAACCGCCTTGAAACCGAAGCTCATCCAGTGCTCGTACCAGGCGCGGCGCTTGTCGTAGTCCACGCCCATTTCGTCCTGCATGTACTTGTACACGCGCATGACGTTCATGGGCTGCATGTCGGCGATGAAAAGCTGGGCCAGGGAACGGATGCGGCCGCGCAATTCGCGATCCTGCGGCAACAACGGACGCTCGGGGTAACGCTCCTCGATGTATTCGAGAATGGCGGAGGACTGGGTAATAACCAGATCGTCGTTGACGATCAGGGCCGGAACCAGGCCCTCGGGGTTGAGATGCAGATACTGCTCGCCCAGGTGCTCACTATGATCCATGTCGATAAAAATCGACTGATAAGGCGCACCCTTGTAATTGAGAGCAATGCGCACGCGGTGCGCGGCAACACTTTGGTAATAGGTGTAGAGCTTGAGCATCTGTCTGATCGAGTCCTGATCCCCTGAACGGCCAGCTAGTTTAGCATCCCATCTAGATTAAGAATCGTCTGAAGGGGCTAGCCCACCCATTTACGGGCGTTGCCGAACAGGCGCAGCCAGGGCGCGTCCTCGCCCCAGTCATCCGGCTTCCAGGAGTTGGTCACCGAGCGGATCACGCGTTCAGGGTGCGGCATCATGGCCGTAACGCGACCATCCTTGTTACAAATGCCGGTAATGCCGCCTGGTGAACCATTCGGGTTGTTGGGGTAGTGCATGGTCACTGCGCCGTAATTGTCCACATAACGCAGCGCCACGCGCCGGCTGGATTCCAGATTGCGTTGTTCGTCGTCCGTGCCGAATACCGCCCTGCCCTCGCCGTGTGCCACGGCAATCGGCAGGCGCGAGCCGGTCATGCCCTTGAGGAGGATGGAGGGGCTGTCCTGCACTTCCACCAGACTGAAGCGCGCCTCGAACTGTTCGGAGCGGTTACGGCGGAAATCGGGCCAGTCTTCAGTGCCGGGAATAATCTCGCGCAAGGCGGACAGCATCTGACAACCATTACAGACACCCAGTGCAAAGCGCTCTTCATTGGCAAAGAAACGGGCGAACTGATCACGCGCTTCGCTGTGCAGCAGCACGGAATTGGCCCAGCCACGGCCGGCGCCGAGCACGTCACCGTAAGAGAAGCCACCACAGGCGACCAGACCGCGGAAATCGTCCAGTGTCACGTGGCCGTTAAGCAGGTCGCTCATGTGCACATCTACCGCTTCGAAACCGTTGCGATGAAATGCCCAGGCCATTTCCACGTGCCCGTTGACACCCTGCTCGCGCAGGATGGCGACCCGCGGGCGAGCCAGATTCAGGAATGGCGCACTGATATCTTCGTTGTGGTCGAAAGTGAGATTGACGTTGATACCCGGGTCGTTGGCATCGACGATGCTGTCGAACTCCTGGCGGGCGCAACCCGGTTCATCGCGCAGTTTCTGGATGCGATAACTCACCTGCGACCATTCACGCTGCAGGTTGGCGCGGTTATCGGCAAAGATTACCGTGCCACCACGCCAGAAGCTGAGGCGCTGATCGCTGTTGGGCTGACCAATGACATTGGCGCTCAGGTTCACACCGGACAGATACTCCAGCACCTGATCCGTGTCCTCGCTGCGCACCTGGATCACTGCGCCCAGCTCTTCGTTGAACAGCGCGGCAACCGGGTCATCGCCCAGAGCATCCAGCCGCACATCGAAACCGCAGCGGCCGGCAAAAGCCATTTCGCACAACGTAGCGAAAAGACCACCGTCGGAACGGTCGTGGTAGGCGCTGATCAGGCCATCCTTGTTTAGCGCCTGAATAGCGTCAAAGAAGCGCTTGATCTGGGCCGGATCATCCAGGTCGGGCGGCACATCACCCATCTGGTTATAAACCTGACACAGGGCCGATCCGCCCAGGCGATTCTTGCCGTTACCCAGGTCTATGAAGATAAGGTCGGTCTGTCCGAACGCCGTTCGCAGCTGTGGCGTCAGAGTATCGCGCACATCGTTGACCGGCGCGAAGGCGGAAATGATCAGGGACAGGGGCGACGTCATGGCCCGCTCCTGATTGCCCTGCTGCCAGACGGTTTTCATGGACAGGGAATCCTTGCCTACCGGAATGGCAATACCCAGCTCGGGGCAGAGTTCCTTGCCTACGGCTTCCACGGTGTCGTACAGCGCCGCGTCCTCACCAGCGTGACCGGCTGCCGCCATCCAGTTGGCCGACATACGGATATCCGACAGCTTGCCAACTGCCGCCGCGGCAATATTGGTGATCGCCTCGCCCACGGCCATGCGGCCGGATGCCGGAGCATCCAGCAGCGCCACAGGCGTGCGTTCGCCCATGGCCATGGCTTCGCCGGTGATGCCGGTGAAACCGCTGGAAGTCACCGCCACATCACTGACCGGCACCTGCCAGGGGCCGACCATCTGATCGCGGCATACCTGCCCGCCCACCGAGCGGTCGCCGATCGTGATGAGGAAATTCTTGTTGGCCACGGAGGGCAGGCTGATCACCCGGCGCGCAGCATCAACAATATCAACAGTATCTGTCCTGAAGGCCGTGGCGGGACGCTGCGCATGTTTGACATCCCGGTGCATGGCTGGCGTCTTGCCCAGTAGCACCTGCATGGGCATATCAACAACCGCATTGTTTTCGTCCTCGACGATGAGCTGCCGCTGCGCCGTGGCCTCGCCCACGATTGCATAAGGACAGCGTTCGCGTTTGCATGCCGCCTCGAAGGCTTCCATTTCGTCCGGCGCAATCGCCAGCACATAGCGTTCCTGCGATTCGTTACACCAGATTTCCATGGGGGACAGACTGGCATCTGCCACATGAATATCACGCAGCCGTATGCGCCCGCCCCGGTCATCGGCGTCAATGATTTCAGGCAATGCATTGGACAGACCGCCGGCGCCCACATCATGTACCGAAAGAATGGGATTTTCCTCGCCCAGCGCCCAGCAGCAGTCGATGACTTCCTGACAGCGGCGCTCCATTTCGGCGTTGGCACGCTGCACGGAGGCAAAGTCCAGATCTTCACTGCTGGCGCCGGCCGACATGGAAGAAGCGGCGCCGCCTCCCAGGCCGATCAGCATGGCCGGCCCACCCAGCACTACCAGAGAGGTATGCGCGGCCACTTCCTGTTTCTGCACATGCCCGGGACGGACATTACCCATACCGCCCGCGATCATGATGGGCTTGTGGTAGCCGCGTAATTCTTCCTCGCCGTCAGGACCGGGCATGGCGATTTCCAGGCTGCGGAAATAGCCCGCCAGATTCGGTCTGCCGAATTCATTATTGAAGGCAGCCGCACCTATCGGGCCATCGATCATGATGTCCAGTGCACTGGCAATGTGTGACGGCTTGCCAAAGTCCTTTTCCCAGGGCTGGATGTAGTCCGGTAACTTGAGGTTGGAAACCGAGAACCCGCACAGCCCGGCCTTGGGCTTGCCGCCACGGCCGGTAGCTGCTTCATCACGGATTTCACCACCTGCCCCTGTGGCCGCTCCCGAATAGGGCTCAATCGCCGTCGGGTGGTTATGGGTTTCCACCTTCATCAGAATGGGTACGGCTTCCCTGACCGGCTCGTACACCTTGTGAGCATTGGTGAAGAAACGTGTGCCGGGTGATGCATCCGTGGCCGCCCCCTCGATGACCGAAGCATTGTCCTTGTAGGCGGACAGCACACCCTCGGGGCTTGCGGCATGCGTCATGCGGATCATTTCGAACAGCGAATGCGGTTTGGCCTCGCCATCAATGGTCCAGGAAGCGTTAAAAATCTTGTGCCGGCAGTGCTCGGAATTGATCTGCGCGAACATCATCAGCTCGGCATCGCTGGGGTTGCGCCCCAGCTTCTGATAATTCTCCACCAGGTAATCGATTTCCTGATCGGACAGCGCCAGGCCCCAATCCATGTTGGCCTTGATCAGTGCATCACGTCCGTGAGCCAGCACATCGACATGACGCAGACCGCGGGCTTCCGGACTATCAAAGACTGTGCGGGTCTCGGCTTCACTGAACAACACGGTTTGCGTCATGGGGTCGTACAGTAGCGGCAGCATGACGGCTTTCTGTTCATCGCCTAGGCTGCTGATGCCGAGCAGGGTAAACAGCGTGCCGCGCTCGACGCGAATCAGATTGTCCAGTTCGCAGACGCGGGCGATATCGGTGGCCTTGCTTGACCAGGGCGACAATGTACCCAGCCGGGGCACGACGTAGATGGCCGCTGACTCTTCCCCACCAGTATCGATTTCACGCACATCGCCGAGCAGGCTTTCCAGACGTTCCAGGTCGAGCTGACTGGGCGCCTTGCGCCAGCTGGCCAGATAAAAATGCTGCCCCTTGAGCTCACTGAGTTCCGGGCAGTGATCCACCAGATCCCCGTACAGACAGACCAGCCGGAAACGGGACATGGCTTCGCCGCCATAGAGCGTGGTGACAAATTCACTGCGCGACATCTCAGAGAATCTCCTTCCAGTCCATCACTTCGTCCTGCGGTGCAACCCGCAGCCATTCGGGATCATGTCCCAGCGCTTCCACCACTGCCCGGCGCGCCAGCTCGGCAGTGTTGTTGGTTTCACTGACATGCGCAATCACCAGGTGCTGCAGCAAAGAGGTGTCAATGTTACCGATCAATTCTGCGGACTGCTGATTACTCAGATGTCCCAGCGGACCTGCCACCCTGGCCTTCAGGGCCGGCGCATAAGGACCGGTACGCAACATCTCGGGATCATGATTGCATTCCAGCAGCAGTGCATGACATTGGTTCAGCTGCTCACAGATATGCGGCGTCACAGTGCCCACATCCGACAACACCCCGATGCGACGCCCGTTATATTCAAAAACAAACTGGCAGGGTTCGCAGGCATCATGCGGCACCGGGTAGGGGCTGACGCGAATGCCGGCAATCTCGAAAGATTCATGGGCATGGAAAAACTCCACCTCGGGCACGTTCGTGTCCTTCCAGACCCTGTAGGTACCGCGTGTCATCCACACTGGCAGTTTGTAACGTCGCGCCAGGCGCGCCACACCGTTGAGATGATCGCCATGCTCATGGGTCACCAGGATGGCCGTGATGCGCTCGGGCTCCACATTCAGCCGGGACAACCTTTTCGTGGTTTCTGCAGCCGAAAAGCCGCAGTCAATCATCAATACCTCGTCGCCCGCAGACACCAGCGCCGCATTACCACGGCTGCCGCTGCCCAGGTAGGCGAAGCGCAGACCACTCAGGATCTGTCACCCGGCGTATAAATGGGAAAGGGCGTCACCTTGGAAGAACCGGAATCGCCGGCTTCGGAGACTTTCGCCACGCCCTGCTTGCTGACTTCATCGATGCGCAGCACTGCATGCATGGGCACATGAAAACGCTCCACGTTGGCGAATTCATCCTTGAGTTTTTCTTCGCTCGGGTCCACCACTACGGTGGTGTTTTCCCCGAACTTGAGCCCTTCAATCATGACAAAGCCGTAGAGGTCGCCCTGACTGACGCCGGTGGCGTAAACCTCGTACACCTTGCCCATCTGGATAAAGCTGACGCGATACATGCGTTTTTTGGAAGCCATGAGGGAGCCGTGTCCTCTATGATCCACGTACTACAATACTGAACAGAATATTATGGCGGAGAGGGAGGGATTCGAACCCCCGGTACGTTCGCACGTACAACGCATTTCGAGTGCGCCCCGTTCGACCACTCCGGCACCTCTCCTTACGAATGAACGTCTATCTATGCGATAGTCCGGCCATGCGAAGCGGGGAATTTTAAAGGATGGGCACACAAAGTCCCAGTAAAACTTCGATAAAAAAATGGATCACGGAGGCTAAACGCCTGTTTGGCGATGTAATACAGCGCTCCCGGCAGGTCTATGCCTATGCCCGGCCACGCGTGGCCGGCGCGCTGAAGCTGTTGTGGGAGCGCAGTTATGCGCCCACCTCCCTGTATGTGCTTGGACTGGTGCTGATCGTGGGCACCTGCTCGCCCTCGATGTCGCCGTGGGAACGGATCGAGCGTGACAACACCCTGCATATCATCACGGTGAACGGCCCTCTTACCTATTATCTGGGTCCGGAAGGCCCTACCGGCTTCCAGTATGACCTCGCCAAGATATTCGCGGACCGGCATGGCCTGGAAATCGAGGTCGTCCTAGCTGAAAACTCGGGCGAAGCCCTGAAGAAACTCAAGGCGGGGGAAGGCCAGATCGCTGCGGGCGTGATCATCACACCCAGGCGCGGCGAACAACTGACTTTCAGCGTGCCGATCGTCAAGACCAGCGCGCAGCTGGTCTATCGCCAGGGCGGCTCGCGTCCCGATTCCCTTTCTGACCTGTCGCGCGATCTGCTTGAGGTAAATCCGGACAGCAGCTACGCCGAACTGCTGACGCAGGCCAGCGGCGACAACCCTGATCTGAATTGGGTGGAAAACCAGTTCGCCAATGACGAGGAACTGCTGCATCGCGTTGCCACCGGCGAAATCGACTACACCCTGGCGGATGCCCGCCTGGTTCGCATAACCCAGCGCTATCACCCGAACCTGAAGGTGGCTTTCGACGTTGGCGAACCTCAATGGGTGGCCTGGGCTTATACCCAGGAAACCGAACCGCGGCTGAAGTCACTGGCAGACGAGTTCCTGCTGTCCTTCAAGAGCACGGAGGAATATTCGCGTATCTATGACCGGCATTTCGGCCATGTCGACAATCTCGGTTATGTAGATGCCATTACCCTGGCCCGTGATGTACGCAACAAGCTGGGGCTATACCAGAAACACTTCAAGCGTTATGCCGAGGAAAACAGGCTGGATTGGCGCCTGCTCGCCGCGGTGGGGTATCAGGAATCGCACTGGAATCCCTATGCGACCAGCCCGACGGGCGTGCGCGGCCTGATGATGCTCACCAACGCCACCGCGAATTACCTGAATATTCCCGACCGGCTCGACCCGGTACAAAGCATTGAGGGCGGCGCACGCTACCTGCGCGAACTGATCGACCGCCTGCCACCGGAAATCGAGGAACCCGACCGCACCTGGATGGCGCTGGCCACCTACAACCTGGGCTACGGCCACCTTATCGACATCCGCAAGATCACCCTGCAACGCGGCGGCAGCCCGAATCACTGGCCGGATATCCGGGAAAATCTGCCTCTATTGATGCAATCGCGCTGGTACAGCCGCACCAAGTACGGTTATGCACGCGGCCGTGAAGCGGTCAAATACGTTGGCAATATCCGCAGCTATTACGACATTCTGCGCTGGATGACCTCTGAAGAAGACCTGCCGGTGCCCGAAGGCGTGGACGATCCGGAAGCCGTGCGCCGCGAACTGGATGCCCCGGAAAAGGCCCTGGAAATAGACAGCCCGATTCTGTAAACCCCTGGCTCATTCCGGAAACCGCAAAGCGGTTATGCGGAATCCCATGCCAGTCAGATTCCGCTCTTTCCATGCTTGTGGTTTTCCGCAGGCGCGGGAATGACATATCCAGCATTGGCAGAAATGACGCATCTGTCAGTGGCATAATACGCGCCCATCATTTCAACAGTCGGAATCCTCGACTCCATGAGCCAATACATCTACACCATGAACCGGGTGGGCAAGGTTGTGCCGCCCAAGCGCGAAATCCTGCGGGACATTTCCCTGTCCTTTTTCCCGGGCGCCAAGATCGGCGTTCTGGGTTACAACGGCGCGGGCAAGTCCACGCTGCTGAAAATCATGGCTGGCGTCGAAAAGGAATACAGCGGTGAAGCACGGCCCATGCCCGGCATCAATATCGGCTATCTGCCACAGGAACCGCAGCTGGACCCGAACAAGGACGTGCGCGGCAACGTGGAGGAAGGCCTGGGCGAGATAAAAGAAGCGCAGGAAGCGCTGAACAAGGTTTACGCCGCCTATTCCGATCCGGATGCCGATTTCGAAAAACTGGCCGCCGAGCAGGCGCGCCTGGAAGCCATTGTGCAGGCCGGCGACGGGCACAACATCGAGAACACCCTGGAACGCGCCGCCGACGCCTTGCGTCTGCCGCCCTGGGATGCGGATGTAACCAAACTGTCCGGCGGTGAACGCCGCCGCGTGGCGCTGTGCCGCCTGCTGCTGTCCAAGCCCGACATGCTGCTGCTGGACGAACCCACCAACCATCTGGACGCCGAATCCGTGGCCTGGCTGGAACGTTTCCTGGCCGAATTTCCCGGCACCGTGATCGCCGTTACCCATGACCGCTACTTCCTGGACAACGTCGCTGGCTGGATTCTGGAACTGGATCGCGGCCATGGCATCCCCTGGCAGGGCAACTATTCCTCCTGGCTGGAGCAGAAGGAAAAACGCCTGGAGCAGGAAGAAAAAACCGAAGCAGCGCGCCGCAAGGCCATGCAGGCTGAACTGGAGTGGGTGCGCGCCAATCCCAAGGGTCGGCAGGCCAAGAGCAAGGCCCGCCTGAAACAGTTCGAGGAACTTTCCTCTTCCGATTACCAGAAGCGCTCGGAAACCAAGGAAATCTATATTCCGCCCGGACCACGACTTGGCGACCTGGTGTTCGAACTGGACAAGGTCAGCAAGTCCTACGGAGACCGCGTGCTTTACGACAACCTCAGTTTCAAGGTGCCGCGTGGCGCCATCGTCGGCATCCTCGGGCCCAATGGTGTCGGCAAGACCACCCTGTTCAGAATGCTGGCCGGACAGGAAAAGCCTGAAAGTGGAGAACTACGAGTCGGAGACACCGTACAACTGGCCTATGTCGATCAGTCACGTGATGCGCTGGATGCCAAAAAAACCGCCTGGGAAGAAGTCTCCAACGGCCAGGACATTATCCAGGTCGGTGGTTATGAAATCCCCTCCCGGGCTTATCTGGGCCGCTTCAATTTCAAGGGCTCGGACCAGCAGAAGCGGGTAGGCGAACTGTCGGGCGGTGAACGTAACCGTCTGCATCTGGCCAAGCTGCTGAAAAGCGGCGGCAATGTTCTGCTGCTGGACGAACCTACCAACGATCTCGATACCGAAACGCTGCGCGCCCTGGAAGAAGCCGTACTGGACTTCCCCGGCAGCGTCATGGTGATCTCACATGACCGCTGGTTCCTGGATCGTGTGGCCACGCATATCCTGGCTTTCGAAGACGACGGTGAAATCACCTACATGGAAGGCAACTACCAGGACTATGAAGCCGATCTGAAACGGCGCAAGGGGAAGGACGCCGAACAACCACACCGGCTAAAATACAAACGCTTGCAATAACCCGGTTGCTACGGCACGGTGAAGCTATAACAAGGTCATAACCGGCTGGGAGTTCTCACAATGCGCAAGTTCATCATCCTGTTGCTGCTCCTTACGCTGGCAGCAGCCGCTTACGGTGGGTACTGCCTTTACCAGACCTTTCAGCCGGCAGAACTCGAGTACAGCACGGTGGAACTGCCGGATGCATTGCCCTTTGCAGCGCCGCCCGCCGAAATGGCGGTTTCAGTGATCAGCACCGGCCAGATGTACTCCAGACAAGCCTTCACCTTTCGTGGCGGCAAATTCGGCGTTGAATACATCTCCGCCATGGACGCCCTGCTCGTCCAGCACCCGAAAGGAGACTTCCTGATCGACACGGGTTTCGGCGCAAACATTCACGACCATGTCCAAACCACCCCGTTTCTGATGCGCAGCCTGGCGGATTACGAATTCACGGAAAATGCAGCCAACCAGCTGGAAATTCATGAGTACAGCACGGACAACCTGGCCGGCATCATTCTGACGCATGCCCACTGGGACCATGTAAGCGGTATTCCCGATTTTCCTGAAGTCCCCATCTGGATCAACCAGGACGAGCTGGACTTCATTCGCGAAGCGCATGAGGAAACGGTGCTGATAAACAGCTTTGAAAATGTGGAATATCTGATCTACGCCTTCGACGATGGCCCTTACATGGGCTATCCGGAAAGCCTGGATGTCTACCGCGATGGTAGTCTGGTACTCGTTCCCATCGGGGGGCACACGCCCGGCTCGGTGGGTGTTTTCCTCAACTTGCCCTCAGGCAAGCGGCTGATGATGGTAGGAGACATTGTCTGGGCCCGCGAAGGCATTGAATTGCCTGCAGAACGCCCCCTTCTGGCGCGCGACATGGTTGATCACGACGAGGCGGCAGTACGCGAAGCCATTGGTCACCTGCATCAGTTGCACAAGCGGTTTCCGGATCTGGAAATGCTGCCCGCGCATGACCGACGCGCCTTCGAAACGCTTTCGCAATATCCTTCCCGAACACACTAGACCTGCGGCATGAGTGACCTGGAGCGCCTTGTTGCAAGGCTGGAACAACTGGCCGAGCGTGTCGATAGCTGGCTGCCAGTATCCCGGCCAGCCATCAATTGGGAAGCCGTCGCCTATCGCTGGCGGCGGCCGGGTCAGGGCCGTGGCTTCCTGGAAGCCATTGCGCACCCGCATAACATCACCCTGGACGACCTGCTTGGCATAGAGCGGCAGAAAACCGAGCTGGAGCGCAACACCCGGCAATTTCTCGCCGGCCTGCCCGCCAATAACGCCCTGCTCTGGGGCTCGCGCGGCACCGGCAAGTCCTCCCTGATCAAGGGTTTGCTCACGCGTTATGCCGACGCGGGATTGCGTGTGATTGAAGTCGACCGCAGCGACCTTTGCGATCTGCCGGAAATCGTTGCTCCTCTCTATGCACGCGATGAGCGCTATGTGATTTTTTCCGATGATTTGTCCTTTGAGGCGGACGATCCCAGTTACAAGGCCCTGAAAGCCACCATCGAAGGCTCGCTGTCCGCACCGCCGGAAAACGTACTCATCTACGCCACCAGCAATCGCCGCCACCTGCTACCGGAATATCAGCGGGAAAACCAGGATACACAGTTGATCGATGGTGAGATTCATCATGGCGAGGCAGTTGAGGAAAAGATATCGCTGTCCGAACGCTTCGGCCTGTGGCTGGCCTTTCATCCCTTTTCCCAGGATCAGTACCTGGCGATTGCCGAACAGTATGTGAAAAACCTGGGCGCCGGTATTTTCGACGACCAGGCCCGCGCAGAGGCTCTGCGTTGGGCGCTGACACGGGGTTCACGCAGCGGGCGCGTAGCCTGGCAGTTCGCCCGCGACTGGGTCGGCCGCCAAAGCATCTGAACCTGAAGCCCGTCTGGAGCCCCAGGAAAAGACTGCAAACAAAAAGGGGGCCGAAGCCCCCTTTACTGAATCAAATGCAGTTATTGCTTCGTCTGCAACTGCTTGATGGTTGCTTTCATGATGCCTTCCACGCGGCGATTCACAGCACGGCCTTCGCGCGTACTGTTGCTGGCCTTGGGACGACCCTCGCCATACCCCACGGTGGAAATACGTGCCGCATCCACGCCATAGCGGGTAACAAATACACGTTTTACGGCCTCCGCCCGACGCTCGGAGAGCTTCTGGTTATAGGCATCGGTGCCGGTGCTGTCGGTATGGCCTTCAAGAATCATTTTTGCCGACGGATACTTGCGCATCATGCTGGCCAGACCCTCCAGCTTCGAATAGGAGCTGGGACGGACTTCAGACTTGTCCAGATCAAACTCGACATACAGGGTTTCCTTGATGTCGCGTTTCAGGTACTGCTCGCAACCCACGGCGTCCACCAACGCTCCCCGCGGAGTGTTGGGACATTTGTCGATGTTATCTGTGACGCCGTCTCCGTCGCTGTCCACCGGCGCCTTGACCGGCACTTCCTTGTACACGACTTTCTCGACTTCCACGATGCGCTCCTGGGGCCTGCGCAGCGGGAACATGATGCCCGCACCGGCGCGCCAGTCGACAACACCATCATCGAAGTCGTCGTAGACAGCCCGCAGGTCGCCGCGTAAACGCACGCCGTAGTCATTCAACGGACCGCTCATCCAGCCCACACCCAGATTGGCGGTAGCGCCACTTTCGTCTTCCTCGGGAATCAGATTGTTGCGCACAATGCCGATACCACCGATCAGATAGGGATGCAGCGCGTTGGGATTACCCAGGTCGTAACGAAAGTCGAGTGCCCCGCCAAAACGGTAGGCATCACGGCGATAATTGCCTTTGTCGTCAATCCAGGTCCCGAACAGACGGGTTTCCAGCACCCAGCGGTTCTGCAACGGCCAGGCTATAGCCAGATCGGTACCGAATCCACGACCCTGTGTGGGACGCTCGCTGTCCGGCTCGTAGTAGTACTCCTGCAAGGAAATACTCGGACCTTCCTCGGCAAGCGCCGGAAACACGGCAGCCGCACCCGACAGAATCAGCAAAACTGTCCTGAGAATATTCTTGTACATGATCTTCCCCTTCTCTCGTGATTGTAGATACTTAGAGGGTTAGCTACCCAGTAGCTCATTCACCTTGTCGATATAGGCCTGCATGGCGTCGTCTGACGACATGCCTTCCAGCTTGGCCCAGGCATCGTATTTCGCACGACCGACCATATCCATCATGCCCGGACGTTTACCCTGCACATCGCCGGCGTCCGCCTGCTTGAAATGGGCATAGAGAAACAGCAGAGCTTCATTGCTGGGACGGCTGGTCAGGGTTTTGACATCGGCCTGGGCCTTATCGAAGGCAGCTTTTAAATCCGACATGGTGACTCCTTGTTGTATGACTTGAATTTTGGGTTCAGGGACAAATCATGCCACGCCGGGAAACAGCAACCAAGTTCATTTACTGATGCGCTCCCATATCTCGAAAGTATGCGCGTGGGCATTACGCTCGTCGGCTTCAACGTCCTCCGCAGTAACTTTTCGCCATTGGCTCCAGTCCACCTCCGGGAACCAGGCGTCGCCGTCAAAACTGCCGTGCACGCGTGTCACATACAAACGATCAACGTTGTCCAGCGCCAGGCGGTATATCTGTACACCCCCCATGATCATGATCTCGGCTGCATCGGCATAGTGCTCGATCGCCTCAGCCAGACCGGGCACCACCGTACAACCCGGAGCGCAAAAATCCACTTGGCGAGTGATCACAACGTTGTCACGCCCGGGCAGGGGCTTACCGATGGACTCATAGGTCTTGCGCCCCATCACGACAGGCTTGCCCATTGTCGTACGCTTGAAGAAAGCCATATCGCTGGGTAGACGCCACGGCAGGCCATTGTCCCGGCCTATCAGGCGATTTTCGTCCATGGCAACAATGAGGCTGAGCATATGTGGCTCGGGCTGAAAAATCTGGCGGCAACGTTAACACAACTTGCCCGCAGCCGACGGATTCTGCATAGTCGCCGCCCATGAAGACATCACCCCGCCCTCTCCTGGAAAAATGGACGCATTTGCGCCAGTTTATTGCCCTGGAACCATTGTGCGACCTGCCCACTGCAGTGCAGCCCCTGCAAGACATGGCCGGGCGTCTGCACATTGCAGCACTGTGGGTGAAACGCGACGACCGCAGCGCGCTGACCTATGGTGGCAACAAGACCCGCAAGCTGGAATTCCTGCTGGGTGAAGCAAAGCGCAGCAAGAGCCGGGAAGTCCTCACCTTCGGCTATGCCGGCTCCAACTTCGCCCTGGCCACGGCGCTGTATGCGCAGCAACTGGGCATGCGCTGCATATCGATGCTCTTGCCGCAGCATAACGCCACCTATGTGCGTCAGAACCTGCTGCTGGGCGATTACGCCGGCGCTGAATTGCATACGGCGCCCAACACCTGGCTGCTGGGGGCCAAAACGCTATGGCAATACGCCCGCCACACACTGATGCAGGGGCGCCGGCCCTACTGGATACCGGCCGGCGGCTCACACCCACTGGGTGTGCTGGGCTTCGTCAATGCCGCCTATGAACTCAAGGCCCAGATCGATGCCGGCACGCTGCCTGTGCCGGATGTGATCTACCTGCCGCTGGGCAGCATGGGCAGCGCCGCCGGCCTGGACATCGGCCTGCGTGTACTGGGCCTGCAAACCCGCATTGTCGCCGTGCGCGTCGTGCCGACACAGTTTGGCAGTGAAGCCGGATTACAGAAGTTGATTGAACGTACGGTTACCTATCTGCGCCGCCGGGAACCGGACTTCCCCGTCCTGTCTGCAGACGACACGCTGTGCGAGGTACGGGAAGGCTTCTTCGGCCAGGCTTATGGCGAATTCACCCCGGAAGGCCGGACAGCGGCCAGTCTGGCGGGAGACCTGGAAGGACTGAAGCTGGACGGTACTTACGCCGCCAAGGCCATGGCGGCACTGATTGCCGATGCCCGGGCCGGCAAGCTCCAGGACAAAACCGTGCTGTTCTGGAATACCGGCAATTCACGCGATGTCGCCAGCCGCGTCGACGGTCTGGATTACAAGACTTTACCGGCGGCGTTTCATCGCTACTTTGAATCGCCGGTGCAGGATTAGCCAGACTCCGGCGTTCACGGTAATGACGAAATCACTTAGGTCACCACCTGCGGCCTAGAACTGAGCTGAATCTTTTTCCTGTTCCTTGTCGCGCCACAGGCGCAGCACATATATGACTTCAGTAATAATCAGGTAGCGAATCGTGTAAGCACCAACATACAGATCCCGGATGGCATCAGGATCAGGCGCACGCATCACCGGCAGCCCAGACGCGGAAATGCTTTAAGTCGTTCTATGCCGTCCAGAAGATCATGGGCAACCTTTCTGGCCGCCCCCGGATCGTGCTCGAAAATAAATCGTTCGAGACGATCAAAATCATTCACCGCTTCTCTTGTGTACTTTATTTTCATTCTTCAGCTATACAGCAGACTGCAGGGTTTCAGCGTCCCCAGGATTTCAGCTTTGTCGCCACCTCGGATTCGCTCACGACATCGCCCGACTCAACTGACTCCAGAGCGGCCAGAGTATCCTGCCACCTCTTCTCCTCCATGGACTGCCGGGCAATATATTCCTTAATTGCCTGATTTATAAGATAGTTTCTACTCCTGTCGAGCTTGCTGGCCAGTAATGCCAGCGGTTGTTCAACTTCTTTGTCCAGACGAATACTGGTCACACCCATGACACTTACCTCGAAGATGAGCTGCTTGTATTACGAAATACTACAACGTAGTAATGCGTAAGCAAAGCAATGCTGCCAAGGCAAGGACGACTAGATCGCGATCGGTGCCTTGATGTGCGGGTGGGACTGGTAGCCTTCCAGTTCGAAATCCTCGAATCGGTAGTCGAATATGCTGTCCGGCTTGCGGTGAATGGCCAGCCTGGGCAAGGGATAGGGTTCGCGACTGAGCTGCTCGCGGGCCTGCTCCAGGTGGTTGCTATAAAGATGCACATCACCGCCCGTCCACACGAAATCACCCACATCCAGATCGCATTGCTGGGCAATCATATGCGTGAGTAACGCATAGCTGGCGATATTGAATGGCACACCCAGGAACACATCGCAGGATCGCTGGTAAAGCTGGCAGGACAGCTTGCCGTCCGCCACATAGAACTGGAAAAGTGCATGACAGGGTGCCAGGGCCATGCGGCCGGCAGCGGCATTGCCCTGTGGTGAAACCGACTCGTCCGGCAGATCCGCCACGTTCCAGGCCGATACAATCAGGCGGCGGGAATTGGGCTTGCTGCGAATCTGCTCGATGAGCTGGCTGATCTGGTCGATATGACCGCCGCCAGGCAACGGCCAGGCGCGCCATTGTTTACCGTATACAGGGCCCAGGTCGCCGTCTTCCGTGGCCCATTCGTCCCATATGGACACGCCGTTTTCCTGCAAGGCTTTGACGTTGGTATCGCCCTGCAGGAACCACAGCAACTCATAGATGATGGACTTGAGGTGCAGCTTCTTGGTGGTGATGACCGGGAAACCTTCGGACAGATTGAAGCGCATCTGGTAGCCAAACACGCTCACCGTACCGGTACCGGTGCGGTCGCCCTTCTCGGTCCCGTGGTCGAGAATATGCTGCATCATGTCCAGATAGGTACGCACTCAGCTCTCCTGTTTTGATAGCGGCGGATTCGGCCGGCGGACGGCCCAGACATACACTGCCAGCGAGGCGGCGGCCATGAGAATACTCAGCACCTGCCCGGTGGTCATCCAGTTCAAAGCCACATAGCCCATGTGCGCATCCGGCTGGCGGAAAAATTCCACAATGAAACGGGCCGTGGCGTAACCCAGCCCGAACAGCGCCATAACACTGCCGCGTGGCCGGGGACTGGAGGAATACCACCACAGGAATAACCCCAGCAGCAGGCCTTCCAGTCCGGCCTCGTAAAGCTGCGAAGGATGTCGCGCGTCAGGCCCGGCGCCGCGGAACACCATGCCCCAGGGCACATCGGTGACCCGGCCCCAGAGTTCGCCGTTGATGAAATTACCGATACGCACGGTGAATACCGGCACGCAGACCATAGGCGCCACGAAATCACCCACCGCCAGCCAGCTGCGTTGGGTATTGCGGGCAAACAGCCAGAAGGCGAGCATCACGCCGATCAGACCACCGTGGAACGACATGCCACCTTCCCAGATACGCAGAATCAGCAGCGGGTCTTCCAGCCAGCGCGACCAGCCATAGATGAACATATAGCCGATGCGCCCCCCCAGGATGGCACCCAAGGCGCCATAGAACACAAAATCGGTCGCTTCCTGCCGGCTCCAGCCATAGGCCGCATTGCAGCGCCGCGTGCCCAGCCACCAGGCCCCGGCGAAGCCGATCAGGTAGGTCAGGCCATACCAGTGAATTGCTACCGGACCAAGAGAAATAGCGACAGGATCAAAGTTGGGATGGGTCAGCATAATGGCTCCGTTTCCTGGCCCGGTATTCTACAGAGCCAGGCTGACAAAGCCACAGCCGGGATTCAGCCGTGTTTGATATAAGACCGCCGCAGAACGTAGCCACCCGACAGCAGCAGCATAAGAATCAACAGCGGATCGAACCGTTCCGAACCACTCCCCATGCTGCAACCATCACCGGCACAGAAGATCAGATATTCCCAGCCAGAGCAGCCATCGTCATCATCATCGTCGTCGTCCGGCTGCGGCGGTATCGGGTCCTTCAATGTCGCCATAAAGCTATCGGGCATACCCAGCGTCGCGCTCATCACATTGCCCAGTTTGAAAACAATCACTTCGTCCGGCTCATCCACAGCATCATCAACGGGAGTGATCACCAAGTCGGCAGTAGTCTCGCCCGGAGCAAACGTGACTATTGCCGGCAAGAAGTCGAAATCGGCGGGCAACATGGCATCCGACACCCCCGCATCGAAAACGATCTGTACACTGACCTGAAAGGAAACTGGATGAGAGAGGACCACTGCGTCCGCGAAAGTAATGCTGCCTGCGTCTTCCTCAATCTCGGGGTTACCGAGAGCATCGTTAAAACTGACCACCGGCGTATCAATCGTGCCTTCGTAGGCGCCCATGTCACATATGGCTGTTCCATCACCGTCGCCATCCTTCGGTCTTGATTCGCCGCGCTGGTCTATATCCTCGCAACTGCCACCCATCGCCATGGCCAAGTCAGCAGAATCGATGGCCGGACTTTCGTCAAGCGGCAAAAGCAGCAAGCCGGATATCTCGAAGGGTCCAAACTGCTCCTCACCCAGCACGGGTACCAGCAGCGGGTCGATGGGTGTGGCGGCAGTGCCGACAATATCCGCTCCGACCATGGCTGAAAAACTGCAGCCACTTTCGTCGCCGATCAGATTGTAGCCCGCGGATGTGAAGTCACCGCGGCAATCCGGCGCACTACCGTTAGTGGCGTTACCAGCAATGATGCTGTTGCCAACTGTCACCACGGCGCCAAATACATTACTGATTCCGCCAGCAAGACCTCCACCGCCAGTCTGAACAGCCTGATTACCGAAGATGGTCACGTTGTTCAGCACTAGACTGGCATCCATCTCGCCAAGGTAGATGGCCCCACCTTCGGCAGTACTTGCACTGACAGCTTCGTTACCCATGATCGTGGCATTGGTCAGGCTGAGCGGATCAAGGGCAAAGATGCCGCCACCCAACGCCACACCAGGCGAACTCATCTGTGGTGTCTGCACATCACTGTCGAAGATGGTCGTGCGTTCGATGGTGGCCTGGCCTTCCCCATGATAAATACCCGCACCACGCGCACTACCTGTCCCAGTGAACTCGATATCTGCGCTACGCAGAAAACTGTTCTGCAGGTTGAACATGCCGGCGCCCGGACCAGCGAAGTAAATATGACCTCCGTGCGCATCGCCATCTTCGGCTTCGATGTTACTGTTATCGATAACCGTATCGCTGACGCTGAGATTGCCGCTGACAAAAATCGAGCCGCCTGTAGCGCCGGCATTCGCAGCCGCAATCAGTTCATTAGTGATCATGGCGCTGCCGATCATCGTCAGATCACCCTGTACCGCGATGCCGCCACCTGCGAGATTGGCCGTACCGACTGACCTCACCCGGTTGCCGACGAGACCACTCTCTTCAATGGTCACATTGCCCAGCGAGTAAATACCGCCCCCCGCACCTATCACATTCGAGGATTCGGCATTATTACCAAACAGGAATGCCTGACGCAGGGTCAACTCAGAGCCTGCGTTGACAGCGATACCGGCTCCGTTGGGCACTCCACCGCCAGCAATCACTACAGCGTTCTCAAGTTGTAAAAAGGCGTTGTTGAGAACATGGAACACCCGGTCATTACCATCGGCAGCGATCACCGTACCCTTATCACTGCCTGAATTGGGAATGAAGTTACCCTGGATACGCAGGTTATCCAGCACATCCAGATCGCCGCTCATCGCCGCATCCTCGCCCGGCACATTCAGTGTCATGGCAAAGGAGGCATCACTGCCAATGTCCAGATCCACATCAGTTGCCGGATCGAACTGAATAAGGTCCACCACCGATACCCCATCCCGCACACAGCTATCAACCTGCATATCCGTATTGGCGGTAATCACCGCCTCGCGCAGACTGCACTCGCCGTTATCGACGGCAGGGTCGTCGTCGATCATTTCAGTTACGGTAATCGTGGCGGCCTGAACCTGATAACTGAGCAGGAGGCTTAACGATACGACCAAACTCAGTTTTTTCATTTCCATGGCCCGGATCTCCTTGCATGCCGGCTGGCGAACCAACCCACCGCCAGCCAGCCCACAGCCAGCAAAAACAGCAGTAGAAGAACGGGGACCGAGGCAGCAGCACCGGGATCGTTTTTATCGCCCAATGCCGGCATGGCTGCCTGTGACTGATCTGCCATGCAGGTCATCACAACAAACCACCCTGCTTTCACACGATGCGTCGCCCGGATGCTTTTATCGATACCAATAATCATGACCGATCCCCGCCGTTCGCTTCTTAGCCATCAGTCTGGGCGAACAAAATCCGGCCCGTCCTACATGTTTGGGTAGGCGGTGGCCTACAATCAGAAGTGAATCAGCATGCAGACCGGAGAGAACCGTTGTCCGCCAAGACAATCCACCGAATCATCGTGGTCGAGGACCGGCCTGCCAGCCTCGAGTGGCTGACGGGGGCGCTGGACCTGGCTTTTCCGAACGCACAAGTGTCCACGGCCGAAGATGTCAAAGGCGGACGCAGCCTTCTGAAAAGAGCGCCCGATCTGGCCTTGATCGATCTGGGGCTGCCGGACGGTTCGGGGGTGGAATTAATTGCCGAACTGAGCACCAAACACCCGGATTGCATGTCGGTGGTCATAACCATCTTCGACGATGATGAACACCTGTTTTCTGCCTTGCGTGCCGGGGCCCAGGGCTACCTGCTCAAGGAAGGGGAGCAGCAGGAGATTGCAGATAGTCTGGCCGGCATTATTGACGGCAAGCCTCCACTGTCACCGGCGATCGCCAGACGCCTGCTGGACACTTTTGGCGGCAAGCCCGCCGAGATCGAGGAGCCTTTGACCCAGAGGGAACGGGAAATCCTGGTGCTGATCACCAAGGGTTACAAGCTCAGCGAAGCAGCCCAGGCGCTTGAGGTCAGCCGTAATACGATCGCCTACCACGTCAAGAACATTTACCGAAAGCTGCAGGTTACCTCCCGCGCCGAGGCGGCGATGGAGGCCACGCGCCTTGGATTAACGAATCCGCATTTATAGAGGCAACCGGATGTCCAGCTGCAACCCACCCCGGACTGACTGACCCAGACGCAGGCTGCCACCCAGCTCTTCCATTCTTTGCTGCATACCTGCCAGCCCAAGACCGGCGCCGGACTCAGGATTCCGGCCATGACCGTCGTCTGCGATAACAACCTCCAGTGCACCCCGGCCACCCGAAAAACTGAATGTCGATTTCGCTGCCCCGGAATGACGGATAATATTGGTTATAGCCTCGCGCAGGATATGCACCAGGTTGGCGCGCTGGCGAGCCGTCAACCTGAGGTCTTCCTGAATATCAGCCCGCCACTCGCAGCTGATACCGGCTTCTGACAGCCTGGCATCAGCTTCTGCCTGCCATTCCCCTAGAGCGTCAGACAGTGAGGTGCTGTCTTCGCCCATGGCCGTCAGAACCGCCCGCAGCCGGCTGACGGCTTCACGCGCCTGGTCGCGGCTGGATTTATCCGGAAGACGCTGGGTCATGTCCACAAGCTGCGCTCCGAGGTCGTCGTGCAAGTCACGGCGAATACGTGCACGCTCTGTATCCGCACCTTGCTCGCGCGCACGCACTGCCTGCACGGCACGCCGCATCAAGGCCAGCAGTACTTCCGCCAGCTGTATGTCCTCGCCGGTAAAGAGCCGCGAGCCCCCTGCCGGATAAACCACTTCAAACACATCACCATCAGCTTCTAGTGCCGGCATACACAAACGTGTACCGTCATTGGATCTTTCGATACGCATCAGCCCTTGCCTTCCGGACTCCACGTTAAGCGCCGAAAACGTCTTTTGCAGCAACTCCGGCCAGCGTTCGCGGATAGCGCGCTCGCTATCCACGGCAAAAAGAACATCGATTACCTGTGGCAAGGCCTGCTCCAGCGGCGATTGCGTACGCTGGAAAAACCCTGTCCACAACCACTGCCGCACCGGAAAATAGAGCCAGCCAACGACTGCCAGCGACAGGCTGAGAGACAGCAGCTTGCCCATGTGGAACAACGACAGCAGCAAGGCATCGAGTAACAACACTACAAGGCCGCCGAGAAACCAGCCCCAGGCCCGGAACCACCAGCGATCCAGGTCAAACACCCGATAGCGGCCCACACCTACCGCCAGGCCCAGATAGAAAATCAGAAAGACGCCGAACAACAGGCTCTGCGGCGCCAGCTGGCGCATGCCCAGCAAGACCGGCACCGTCATCAACACGGCAGACAACCACACAGAAAGAAACAGAATGGCGATGATCCAGCGCGCAATGGCATGCGCCACCGGGTCCGGGCGACTCCTGCGCCATTGCATGACTGCCAGACCCAGCCCGATAACACAGCACAGAAGAATGAAGGCGGGAAGCAGATAAAGCCCCGTACCCGGCAACTGCAGGCGGCTGCCCAGCAAGGCCATGATGGCCAGAACAAAAATCACCGGCGGCAACCATCGGCCACCGACACGGCAGGGATAATTCCACAACAACGCCACCAGGCTGGCAGGATAGAACATGGCGCCCGCGCTGTTGGCAAAGGAAAACAGATAGAACAGGTCAGATGGCAGCGCCAGTTCGCGCGTGCCGTACATGGCGTCGCCCGCAACAAATACGAAGTAGGCGATGCCGGTCCCCAGCAGATAAGCACTGGCTTCGTCACGGCGAAAAGCCCAGATCGCAGCACCCAGCAGAAGGCAAGTCAGCGTCCAGGCGCACTCCAGCCAAAACAGCCAGGAAATCGCGCCCAGGGGCCGTGCCTCTGCCAGCAGTTCGATACGCTGTCCATCGGACAGGACTACGTTCATCCGGCCGCCTGAATAGGCTGAGTAAATTCGCTGCTGCCGAGCCATGAAGCCTGAATAGGCTCCCTTGTCGATGAGTACGTCGGGTTCCTTGAGCAAGTCATCGGCTTGCAGCTGTATCGGTTCCGCCGTCTGCGGGCCGATAGTCAGCAGAACATCACCCGGCGCTATGCGCGCACTGTTGGGGTGATGCTCCGCCACAGCCTCTACGCGCACGGCGTTTTCAGAGGGCAGCAGTTTCAAACCCAACCAGGGGACTTGCAGATTGACATAAACCAGAACCGCCCAGACTGCGAGTCCGGCCATGGCGGCAGCCAGCAGCACGCGCTGGGGCGGTATAGCGGATTCACTCTTCCTGTTCTTGATCGATCCCCCTATAACCCGTCTGCCAGCGGTCAAATGTGCTGTGCTGCAGCTTGTTGGAAGGGCTGTCAGAGAGTATAGCGCGCGCCCCCGAACCCAACCGGATCAGAAAAAGCTTTCTACACCATTTCCGGACGAAAGCGGCGGTGAATCCAGTAGTCCAGACTCACCCAGCGGCCGGCTCCGGTGAAGAACAACACCAGCAACATGAGAAAATAAGTCGCGGCGAATTCAATGCCGTTGTTCAGTACTACGGGTTTGCCGTAGGCCACCAGTTGCCCGTATAGCTCGGGATTACTGTCCTGTAACTGATTCAGCGTGGTTTTCAGGTTCATGGAGGCCGGGGAACCGCTCTCGGCTATCGCCAGCCAGCCGTTTTCCCAATGCACGGCGAAGGCTGCCACCAGCATGGTGACCATCATGGGTATGCACATGAGTCTAGTCAGCAAGCCAAAAGCGAGGCAGACCGCACCGACCAGCTCGGTGCCCGTCGCCAAACCTGCCATCAGCGTCGGAAATGGCAGACCCAGCCCCCAGTCGGGATTACCGAACCACTGGACCGTACTGTCGAAGTGATCGATTTTGCTCATTCCGGCCATCCAGAACACCGGCACAAGGTAGATACGCAGTAGCAGCGGCGCAATGAAATCGGCCACACGGGACTGGTCCAGCCAACGGATGGGATGCAGCAGTATTTCCTTGTTCATACTCAGACTCGCGATGGCCTCAGGCTAGTGAATATAGCTTAAGACCGCTGAGCTGCCATTGTTCTTACAGGCTGCTGCCGAAGCTATCCTGATAACGCGCCCTGAAGTCGTCCATGCTGAAGCTGTGATTCTGGGTGCCGGGCTGCTCGATCTTGATGGCGCCGATCAGCGAGGCAATACGGCCTGTAGTTTCCCAGCCCAGGTTCTGCTGCAGGCCATAGATGAGGCCGGCGCGGTAAGCATCACCACAGCCTGTAGGATCGGTCACACGGGAAACCGGGGCACAGGGAATATCCACGCGTTGGCCGTCTGCGTAAATGCTGCTGCCCTGACCGCCACGCGTGATTATGAGCGCCTCGACCCGGGAAGCGATGGTCTCTTCGTCCAGTTGTGTGCGGTCCATGAGCATCTTGCACTCGTAGTCGTTGACCGTGACATAGGTGGCCAGTTCGATGAAACGACTCAGTTCCTCGCCACCGAACATGGGTAATCCCTGGCCTGGATCGAAAATAAAGGGAATGCCGGCAGCCGCGAATTGCTCCGCATGATCCAGCATGGCCTGACGGCCGTCCGGCGATACCATACCCAGGGTGATGCCGTCATCGACGGGCACCCTCTGCACATGCGCGTGATTCATGGCGCCCGGATGGAAAGCCGTGATCTGGTTGTCATCCTTGTCGGTGGTGATATAGGCCTGCGCGGTATAACTGTTGTCGATCACTTCGAGGTAATCACGCCTGATACCCTGCTCCTTCATCCAGTCGGCATAGGGGGTAAAATCACGCCCCACCGTACCCATGGGCGCACCCTCGCCACCCAGCAGATTCAGGTTATAGGCAATGTTGCCAGCACAGCCGCCAAACTCGCGGCGCAGGTCCGGCACCAGGAAGGACACATTCAGGATATGTACCTGGTCGGGCAGGATTTCGTTCTTGAACTGGCCATCGAACACCATGATGGTGTCGTACGCCAGGGAACCACAAATCAAAGCAGACATTTAAATCATTTCCTCACGCAAAGGCGCAAAGGCGCCAGGAATTCTTCACCGGAAACCACTTTGTGGTTTCCGGAATGACGAAGTACTTTCTCATACACGCTCTTTGCGCCTTGGCGCCTTTGCGTGAGACCTACTCATTTCCCTGCCAGCGCAGGTCCAGTTCACGCGCGGCGCGCACATCGTCGAGGCGGCGTACCGGCATGGTGTAAGGCGCAGCCTTCACCTGCTCGATATCGGCCTTTGCCTCGTCCCATATCGTCACCATCGCGTCCACAAAGGCATCCAGTGTTTCCCGGCTTTCGGTCTCTGTCGGTTCGATCAGCAGACACTCGGGCACCAGCAGCGGGAAGTAGATGGTCGGCGCGTGGAAACCGTAATCGAGCAGTCGCTTGGCGACGTCGGTAGCGGTGAGTTCCAGTGCCTGCTTCTGGCGCTTGAGCGTAATGATGAATTCGTGGCTGGCGCGACGACCCTTGTAGGCCACGTCGAAGCCGCGCTTCTGCAGTTCCACCATCAGGTAATTGGCGTTCAGGGTGGCGAACTCGGCCACGCGGTGCATGCCCTCACGGCCCAGTAGACGGGCGTAGATATAGGCGCGCAGCAGCACGCCGGCATTGCCGGCAAAAGCCGACAGGCGGCCAATGGTCTGCGGCAGATCTTGCTCGTCCAGCCAGCGGTAAATTCCGTGAGATGTGAGATGTGAGATGTGAGATGTAGCTTCCGCCCCCCCCCTGTCATCGGTAAGGCCGACGACAGGTATAGGCATGAATGGCAACAGGCGTTTGCTCACACCTACCGCACCCGAACCCGGCCCGCCGCCGCCATGCGGTGTGGAAAAGGTCTTGTGCAGGTTCATGTGAATCACATCAAAGCCCATGTCGCCAGGGCGCACCTTACCCAGAATGGCATTGAGGTTGGCGCCGTCGTAGTAGGACAGGCCACCGGCTTCATGCACGATTTTCTGGATTTCGCCGATCTGGCGTTCGAACACGCCCAGGGTGGACGGGTTGGTGAGCATGATGCCCGCGGTCTGCGGTCCGACCGCCTGACGCAGCGCTTCCACGTCTACGTCGCCCTGGTCGTTGGTGGGAATTTCCACCGTCTTGCAGCCGCACTGGGTGGCGGTGGCCGGGTTGGTGCCATGCGCCGCATCCGGCACCAGTATCTCGGTGCGCTGGGTATCACCCCGCGCAGCGTGATAGGCCTGAATCATGGCCACACCGGCAAACTCACCCTGGGCACCCGCCATTGGGGTCAGCGACACACCGGCCATGCCGGTCACTTCCTTGAGAATTTCCTGCAACTCAAACATGCAAGCCATGAAACCCTGGCTGTGAGTCTCTGGTGCCAACGGGTGACGACCAAGAAAACCCGGCAGCATGGCCAGGGTGTTACAGGCCCGTGGGTTGTACTTCATGGTGCAGGAACCCAGCGGGTAGAAATGCGTGTCGATAGAGAAATTCTTCTGCGACAGACGGGTGTAATGCCGCACCACGTCCATCTCCGAGGCTTCCGGCAAACCGACCGGGGAACTGCGGCGCAGCTCGGCGGGAATGCCGCTCGCCTCAGGGGCCTGCAGCGGTGCCTGGGCATAGGCACGCCGACCGGCGCGGCTGTGCTCAAAGATCAACTGGTTGGGTTTTTCCGGCTTCAGGTTCATGACAGCGCCTCCCGCAGGCTGGCGGCATAGTGTTCAATGTCCTCGGGGGTCTTGGTCTCGGTGGCGCAAACCAGAATGGCCTCACCCATCTCGGGATACTCGCGAGACAGATCGTAACCTCCGAGTACGTTGTTCTTCGCCATCGCGGCCAGCACTTCACCGGCTTTCTTCGGCAGGCGCAGCACCACTTCGTGAAAAGCCGGGGTACTGAACATGACCTCTACGCCCTCAATGCCGCTGACCGCATTCACCAACGCTGCTGTGTTGCCGTGGCTCGCCGCCGCCGCACGCTGCAACCCTTCCGGGCCCAGCAACGCCATGTGAATGGTCGCTGCCGTCACCAGCAGACCCTGATTGGTGCAGATATTCGAAGTCGCCTTGGAGCGGCGGATATGCTGCTCGCGCGGTTGCAGAGTGAGCGCAAAGCCGGGCCTGTCTTCCAGGTCCACGGTGCGGCCAACAATACGGCCCGGCATCTGGCGCACATGCGCCTGCTTGCAGCACATGATGCCGAAATACGGCCCGCCGGAGGACAGCGGCGAACCCAGCGGCTGGCCGTCACCCACGCAGATGTCGACACCCTCGGCACCCCACTCGCCCGGTGGCTTGAGCAGCGCCAGCGCCAGCGGGTTGACCACGGCGATAGCCAACGCACCCTGGGCATATGCCCAGTCGGTCAGCGCATCTACCGCTTCGAGGCAACCGAAGAAGTTGGGCTGCGGAATCACCAGGGCGGTGATGTCCTCGCCTTCGTACTTCTGCAGGCTCTCTACCAGCGTCGTGCCTGCCTCGGTGCAGAACGGCACGGTCTCCAGCGCAATACCCTGCCCCTTGACGATGTTGTGCGCCACCTGGCGGTAATAGGGATGCACCGCGGCCGGCACCAGGATACGCGCCGATTTCGACTTGCGATTAGCGCGCACCGCCATGAGCACCGCTTCGGCCAGCGCCGAGGCGCCGTCGTAGAGCGAGGCATTGGAGACTTCCATGCCGGTTAAACCACACATCATGGTCTGGTATTCGTATATCAGCTGCAGCGTGCCCTGGCTGGCCTCTGCCTGATACGGCGTATAGGCGCTGTAGAACTCGCCGCGGGTGGTGATTTCCCACACCGCTGCCGGAATATGGTGCTCATAGGCACCGGCACCGATAAAGCAGAGCGGCTGTCCGTCCTGCGCGGCGCGTTGCTGCATGAGCCGGTTGACGGCCATTTCCGAGAGACCTTCGGGAATAGCCGGCAGGCCGCTACAGCGCAGCCCGGCGGGAATTTCATCGAACAGCGTATCGATGCTGTCGGCGCCGATGGCCGTCAGCATGTCACGAATATCGTCCTGGGTATGCGGTATGAAAGGCATTCTACTTGCTCACGCAAAGGCGCAAAGGCGCAAAGTTTCTATTCATGTAAACCATTAACCACTCTTACCAATCCATCTCTTAAAACTTCAGCTCCAAAATTGATCAGCAACCCCAATCTCATATCTGCCAGACGCAAATACGTCAGCAGTTGCTTTTTATGTACACGCGAAAGGCTCTCCATTGATTTCAATTCAACAATCACCTTGCGTTCAACAATCAGATCCGCACGAAAACCTTCATCAAACTGCAAACCCTGATAATTCACCGGCATCCTTACCTGCCGTTCAATCTGCAGCTTTTTTGCCTTAAGTTCATGGGCCAGCACAACTTCGTATACTGACTCCAACAATCCAGGCCCCAACTTTTTGTGAATGTCTATGGCAGTACCCACAACCAAACGAGACAAATCGTTTTCATTCATTATTTTCCTTCTTAGCGCCTTTGCGCCTTTGCGTGGTCCCTACATCTAGTCTTCCAGTGAGGCTTCGTAGTCGTCGGCGTCCAGCAGATTGTCCAGATCGTCGGCGTTGTCCGGACGCAGTTTGAACAGCCAGCCTTCGCCATAGGGATCGTCATTGACCAGCTCCGGACGGTCGGCCAGATCGGCATTGCCTTCGATAATCTCGCCACTGATCGGGGCGTAGACATCGGAGGCGGCCTTCACCGATTCCACCACGGCACAGGCGTCTTCCGCCGCCACGGTCTGGCCGGCTTCCGGCACTTCCACGAACACCAGATCTCCCAGTGCATCCTGGGCATGATCGGTAATGCCCACCGTGACGGTGCCGTCGTCTTCCAGCCGTGACCATTCATGGCTGCTGGCATATTTCAGATCCGAGGGAATATTGCTCATCGTTTATCTCCCATTACGCCCTTAGGGCCTGTCTAGATTTCAATCTGTGCCTTGCCGTGCCGCACGAAGGGGTATTTCACCACCCGGGCCGGCAAGCGCTTGCCGCGAATATCCACTTCCACCTGATCACCGGCTTCGCGGGGAATGCGGGCCAGGCCGATGGAATGCCGCAGGCTGGGGGAAAAGGTACCACTGGTCACCTCGCCTTCGCCCTGCGCGGTAAAAACTTTCTGATGCGCGCGCAGCACGCCGCGATCTTCCAGCACCAGACCGACCAGCTTACGTGCATAACTACCGCGTTGTGCTTCCAGTGCGGTGCGGCCGATAAACCGGCGCTCCTCCGGTTCCCAGGCCACAGTCCAGCCCAGACCGGATTCCAGCGGATGGGTGCTTTCGTCCATGTCCTGACCGTAGAGATTCATGCCCGCTTCCAGGCGCAGCGTGTCACGCGCGCCCAGGCCGCAAGGCGCCACGCCGTTATTCAGCAGATGCTGCCACAGGCCCTTGGCATCTTCGGCGGAGAGAATGATTTCGAAGCCGTCTTCACCGGTGTAGCCGGTGCGCGCCACGAACCATTCGACGAGCTGCACGGCACTGAAGGGCGCCAGATCGAGCACCGCCTGGGCGTCGTCGCCCGGCAGCAGGTCGGCCACCTTGTTGCGCGCCTGCGGACCCTGCACGGCCAGAATGCACAGGTCGCGACGTGGTTTGATCTGCACATCGAAGTCAGCGGCCTGCTGCTGCATCCAGGCCAGGTCCTTGTCCGTGGTGCCGGCATTGACCACCGTGCGGAACCACTCGTCGCTGAGAAAATAGGTAATGAGATCGTCGATCACGCCGGCGTCCTCGGCCAGCATGCAGGAATACATGGCCTTGCCGCGCTGCAGGCGCGCCACATCATTGGCCAACAGATAACGCAGGTAATCGCGGGTTTGCGGACCATGGATGTCCACCGCGGTCATGTGCGAGACGTCGAAGATGCCGGCGCTGTTGCGCACCGCTTCGTGCTCTTCGATCAGGGAACTGTATTGCACCGGCATGTCCCAGCCGGCGAAATCAACCAGCTTGGCGCCAGCGGCAACATGCAAATCGTAAAGGGCGGTGCGTTGGGCCATGCAATCTCTCGGCTTGATTCAGGTTCGGGTGCGCATTTCGCGCTCCACCCCTCTGTCCCTGAACCTGAGAGATCAGGATGGCTGCGCCACCCCTGCCCCGTCGGTGGTGGCTCGATCGAACCACACTCTCCAGAGCCAACGCAGCCCCAAGGGACTGATATCGCGGTCCTTTTACCTGAGCGTTTCCGGGTGGGTTGCGCCTTCGGTGACAGGCCGAAACTGCCTGTGCTCTCCCGCAATGCTTAACGTTGGATGACGCACTATAACCGCTCCTCGCTGACAGGCCAAGCAGCTGCCAACTGACATCGCAGCGCAGGTATGTTTGTATACTCGTCGGACATCCAGAATACGACTGCTCGACATGAAAAAACCGTACACCTGGATTGGCAAAGGCCTATTTATCTCCTTGCTGGTTGGTAGTCCGAGTGTTTTTGCGGGTATCGACGCCTATCCGCAGGCGCGCTATGACTGCAATGTCAGTGCCGACCCCGACAAGCCCGGTCGTCGCGTACTCAGCGTCGAAGTCAGGAATCGCAGTAAACACCTGCACATTTACGGGTTTCGTGTAGACGCCAAATACCTGGATTGCAAAATCAAGGATCCGCGACCATCAAAGGAGTTTATTGAACGCGCCTGCACGGCACGCTCGACAGCCCGTATGGGCCTGGGCAGCATGGCCAAACCACCGCGCAGCGATATTCACGTGGCACCGGGCCAGACCCGGAGCTACCGTTACTATTTCCGGTTCCCGGGCAACCCCAGTCACAAGAAGCATCTCTACGAATATTGTGAGACCTATTCCACCGCCACCTTCAGCGCCGCCGACGCACCGCGGGTGCTAGGTCTGAGCAAGGAAGAAGCGGAGGGGTCGCCATTCTGGAAACGCTGGTGGCGCAGCTTGAAAGGCTGGTTCGAGTAAACAGTCCTATTGGCCGATGGCATGGCGCATCAGCGCTGTCTTTAGCGGCTGCAAGACATTCACCGCACGCACACCCTGACGCCGACCCAGTTTGAGCAGGCGATCATCGCTGGCATAGAGGCGGTTCAACGCATCGGTGGTACGCGCCATCAGGGCGTCCTCGGCCTTGCGGGCCCGTTCGTAACGGCGCAGCAGCTTGAAGCCGCCTAAATCCCGGCGCGCCTTTTTCGCTTCCGTCAGTAATTCGGCCAGACAGGCGGCGTCACCGAAACCCAGGTTCACGCCCTGACCGGCCAGGGGATGAATGACGTGCGCGGCATCACCAACCAGCACCAGTCTCGGCTGCACATAGCGCTCCGCCTGACTGAGTTGCAGTGGAAATGCGGCGCGCGGTCCACAGGACAGCACCTCGCCAAGCCGGCCTTGGGATGCCTCGGTAAGACGCGCGCAGAAGGCCCGATCACCCAATTCAAGCAGTTCCCCGGCCAATGACTCGGTTGCCGACCAGACGATGGAGCAACGCCCGTCATCAAGCGGCAGAAAAGCCAGGGGACCGGTATGCAGAAAACGCTGCCAGGCGGTGGACTCATGCGACGTAGCGGTCTTGACGACGGCGACAATACCCTGCTGCTTATAGGACCAGCCGAAGGTCTCGATGCCGGCCAGCGCCCGCGTGGCTGAACGCCCGCCATCTGCCGCCACGACCAACGCTGTCTGCAGGGATGTACCATCTTCCAGTGTCACCGTTGCCTGCGCCTCAGCGACATCCAGCCCGGCAATGGCCGCCGGGCAATAACACCGCACCGATTCCAGGTGCTGCCACAAGGCATCAATAATCAGGGTGTTCTCAATGATATGCCCGAGGCTGACACGCCCCATTTCCAGCGCCGAGAAATGCAATTCGGGGGAGGCGTCATCTTCCCATACACGCATGTCGGTGTAGCGACACAGACGCCGAGCCTCAATGTATTCCCAGGCTCCGGTTTCCTGCAGAAACTGCTGTGATGCGCCGGACAAGGCCGATACGCGCAAATCATAATCCGCGGCCGGATCAAAGGGCGCCGGTTGCCGCGCCTCTACCAGGGCCACCTTGATATCCACCTGGGCCAGGCGCGCCGCCAGCGCGGCACCTACCATACCGCCGCCAACCACAATGACGTCGAATTGTTCGTTTGCCATCAGGCAGCCATGAGTTTCTCGATGGCCTCGATATGCTTGGGCACACCCGCCGTCAGCACATCCGGATCACCTTTGGTAACCAACACATCGTCTTCGATGCGGATACCGATATTCCAGAAGGCCTTGTCCACATCCTTGGCGGGCGTGATGTACAGCCCCGGCTCCACGGTCAGTACCATGCCCGGTTGCAGATCACGCCATTTACCCTTGCGCTTGTAGGCACCGACATCATGCACATCCATGCCCAGCCAATGGCCAGTGCTGTGCATGTAAAAACGCCGATAGGCTTCGTTCTCGATCAGATCAGCGACCTTGCCCTTGAGCAAGCCCAGATCAACCAGGCCTTCGGTGAGTTTTTTCACCGCCGCCTCATGCGGCCGATTCCAGTGACGTCCGGCGCGCACCTGCTCGATAGCGGCGAGCTGGGCGTTCAGCACCACGTTGTAAACCGCACGCTGCGCATCGCTGAAACGCCCGTTCACCGGAAAAGTGCGCGTGATATCAGCGGCGTAACCGGCGTTTTCGGCACCGGCGTCAATCAGAACCAGATCACCGTCCCCGAGTTCGGCGTCGTTCTCCACGTAGTGCAGGATGCAACCGTTTTCCCCGCCCCCCACGATTGAACCATAGGCCTGACTCATGCCGTTGCGCTCGAACTGATAATGCAGTTCCGCCGCCAGCTGATACTCCATCATGCCCGGCCGGCAAACCTGCATGGCGCGGCAATGCGCCTCGGCGGATACTTCTGCCGCCCGGCGCATAAGCTTGATCTCGGTAGCGGATTTGATCAGCCGCATTTCATGCAAGAGCGGGTCAAGGGAATACAGTTCAGTAGGTGCTTCGATGCCCTTGCGGTTCTGGGCCTGCAATTGGCGTATCCATTTCACCAGCCGCCGATCCAGTGCCCGGCGCTCGCCCAGGGTGTGGTAGACCCGACGGCGATTGGCCAGCAGCTCAGTCAGATGCTCGTCCAGTTCATTAATGGGATAGGCGGTATCCGCGGCATAGTGCTTTTCAGCGCCTTGAGGTCCAGCCCGGCGCCCATCCCAGGTTTCTCTTTCCGGATCTCGCGGCCGGCAGAACAACAGATAATCCCCCTGCGGTGCACCGGGCGCCAGCACGGCAATCGCCTCGGGCTCGGGGAAACCGGTCAGATAGAAAAAATCGCTGTCCTGCCGGTAGGGATAATGCACATCGCGGTTGCGCAGGCGTTCGGGTGCCGCCGCCACGATAGCCAGCGACTCCTTGCCGATCTTCTTGAGAACCGCACTGCGGCGGCGAGCATATTCGTTTGCCGGCATATCAATGAAGCGTGTGGTTACCCTGTATCTGCCCGGCATCATTCGATGTGGAGGTGGGCACGTGAAGTTCCAGAAAAATCACCTGGGCTCCTACGCGAACATACTCGACCAGTTCGGCATAGGCCCGCTCCTCTTCTTCGCCAGAATCACCGTCGTCCTGTTCCATGCCGGCACGACTGATTTCGGTAAAGTCGCGGACCAGTTCCTGCGCCTCTTCGGACAGTTTGCCGATATCCATGCCCTCACCGATTCCCAGACCATAGAGGAATCCGCCACACCAGGAGGCCAGGGATTCGACCCGCGTCAGGAGATTTTCGTCATCGTCCGGCAATATCGGCATGAATTCGGGCACTTGTAACTCTTCCAGACTGTCCTGGGAAAAACCCATCAACGCCGCACGGGCATCTTCATCCGGCTGCATTTCATCGAAGATCAGCGCCTGTGGCCGCAGTTCTCCGTGACACAGCATGCCGCACAATGCGCCATGGTATTCAGACGCTTCCTGCGAAACGCCAAGTTTAAGCAGCAACTGCTGCAGATTGTGGTACGCCAGCATGGCATCAAATCCCTGGAATCAAGCCTACAAGCTTAGCAGAGCCGTCAATACACAGGGCTAAAACCGCATATACAAAAGGGCATATCCGGCGTTGTAGAACACATGCAAGGCGATAGCTGAGGTAAGCCGCTGGTAACGGTCCCGGAAGAATCCGAAAACCAGCGACGGCAGGAAAACCGCCGCCGCCCAAAATGGCGGATGGTAAATGAAATGCAAAGCGGTAAAGACCAGGCTGGTCAACAGATTGGCGGTACTTATTCCACCCCAGGCAGCTGTCAGCCCCCGCTCCAGCAGCCAGCCCTGCAGCGCGCCCCGGAAAACAATCTCCTCCAGTAGCGGGTAGATCAGAATAACCAGCAGAAAACGCTCCCAGTAAAGCAGGAATCTATCCGGACTCTGGATATCGACGCCTGCCAGCCACAAGCCTGCCCAAAAAAGCGGGCCGCACAGCAGTGCGGCCCACCAGTAAACGTCTTTGCTGAGTTTACGCCCGGTCATTCAGCGGCCGACGGGCACCGTCCTGCGCCGGCGCAGCTGGGTGTATAGATAACCCGCCGATAACAACAGCAATAACGGCAGCAGTGGGTCCAGGTTCTGCCCGGTGACCAGGCTGCAGCCGCCACCACCGCCGCCACCGCCGCCTCCGCCGCCATTGTTGTTAATGTCGGGCTGCTCGGTCGGTTCCGGCTCAGGGTCGGGCTCTGGCTCGGGGTCAGGATCGGGATTACTGCTGCCATCCTCCGGATACAGGAAGGCAGCGCCGGCGCGATCATCGGAATTCAAGGCGGCGCCCCGCCCGTCTGCATGCGGCGTGGAGCGCATCAGTGCATTGTTCTCGGCATTGGTCGCTAACTGACAGTTTTCCGGGTCAAGCGGAATACCCAGCAGGGGCTCGTCGTTTTCGCAGGAATGTCCCAGCCCCAGGGTATGGCCCAGTTCGTGGGCGAAAACCTCTTCGCCGTTGGTGCCATTATTAAGCCGGAAGAAGCAGCCTGCCCCATCGTTGGTCACGATATCACCCTCGATAATCTCGCCGAAGGTCCGGCTCTGGAAGCTACGATTCGTACCACTGGTAGCAAAACCGCCAATCGCCAGCACGCCGCCATTCTGACAGTCGAAAGCGCCCGAAATCTCGTTGTTGGGATCATTGAACAGAATGGAGGTTACGCCATCGGTATTATCGAGCCCGCCGCTGGCACTGGTGGTGCCTCCGTAGACGTAATTGATCTTGCTGCCGCTATCGTTATTCCAGGCAGTGATACCTGTCTGAAACTCGGGAAAGCCGCCGCCCGGCATACCCGACTGACCGGCACTATGCGCCCTTACCGTTACAGATCCCCCACTATCGAAAATCCACCAGCGGGAAGGTGGCGACCCCAGGGTGCTGAATTCATCCTTCTGGGTCGTACCGGCAGCCGCACCCGTCGTGCTGGGGCTGCTGAGCGTCTGACTTGCCTGCTCCGGCGCCGGGTCACCCAGCCATTGCAGGAAATGACTGGCCTGGCGCGGTACTTCGTTGACCGCTGAGCGGCTTGGCGCCTGCAGCTGTAACACCCGGGCCTCACCTAACTGACGTTCAAATACCGGACCGCCAGTCGCATCGCGTGCTGCAACAAAAGCGCCCAGACTCGACTGTACCAGCCGATATCTGCCCTGCCCGTCCTGGACCAGAAAAAGTACGACTTCATCGCCCGCATCAAACGCCGGCATGCCGGGAATACGGCGTCCGTCGTAGGCACCGTTACCCGGCACCAGGAAAGTAATTTCGTTGACCGGCACCGACCCCTTGTAAACCTGATCTACGGCAACCTGGTAGAGGGTATGAGCAGGCAATGTCTTGTCTGCACCCACGATCTGTCCGCGTAATACGACAGGCGCCTGCTCCCTCAGGTCTTCATCCAGCATGGGCTGATAAGTGAATGCCTGCGCCGTGAGTGCGAAAAAACTCAGCGCTGTGACAATCAGGCCGGCTAAAAATTTATTCATCAGATTCTCCATCCGGTCACTGCCGTGACTCTCTCGCCCGGTTGAAGGGCAATAATGTACGTCCTGCCATTATCTGGCAATGACCAGCCTATATCCCGGCATGACAACAGTCTGTCAGAATATGTCCTCAAGGAATGTCAGACAGATGGCCTTGTTGGCCTGAGAATTCAAGACTGTAAGCCCATGTCACAGGAAACGCGTATCCGGGATGTTACCCGGCGCCTTATCGAACTGCCATCTATCAGTTGCAGCGATCCCGCAATTGATATGGGCAATATCAATGTCATCGAGCAACTTGCAGAATGGCTGGATGATATAGGATTTTCTTGTGAAATCATGGAATTACCTGGAAAACCAGACAAGGCAAACCTGATTGCCACACTCGGCTCGGGCCCCGGGGGATTGGTTATGGCCGGTCATGCCGATACCGTGCCCTATGACGAAGGCGGCTGGAAAAGCGATCCGTTCACCCTCACCGAGAACGGCCATTACTGGCACGGCCTGGGCACCTCGGATATGAAGGCTTTTCTCGGCCTGGCCATCGAAGCCGCCCGTGATTTCGTGCATCAGCCTCTGCAACAACCACTGATCATCCTCGCCACGGCTGATGAGGAAAGTGGTATGGACGGCGCGCGGGCACTGGTGCAGGCAGGCAGACCCAAGGCACGCTATGCCGTTATCGGTGAGCCTACAGGCATGCACCCGGTACATATTCACAAGGGCATTTTCGCTGACCGCATTCGGGTTCTGGGCAAGTCCGGTCATTCCAGCAACCCCGCCCTGGGACATAACGCCATCGATGGCATGCACCAGGTACTGAATAGCATTTACGCGTTCAGACAAAGTCTGGCGCAACGCGCTCAACTGCCTGAATTCAAGGTCGGTCACGGCACTCTCAATACCGGCTGCATTCATGGCGGTGACAATGCCAACCGCATACCTGCAGCCTGCGAACTGGATATCGACCTGCGCTTTCTGCCAGGACAGGACGAAAACGAATTGCGTGCCGAACTGCGCCAGAAGATAAGCGCAGCGCTGGCCGGCACTGAATATCGTGTAGAGTTCGAACCCCTGTTCGAAGGCCTGCCAGCCTTTTCAACGCCTCTGGACAGCCCTATCATCGCAGCCTGTGAACGGCTGACCGGATATCGTGCCCAGGCCGTTGATTTTGCCACCGAGGGCGCTTTGCTGAATCAACTCGGTATGCAGACCGTGATCATGGGCCCGGGCAGCATTGATTGCGCACATCAGCCGGACGAATTTCTCGATACCCGGATGATTCTGCCGACCATTCGCAGTTTACAAAGCCTGATCTCCGAATTTTGTCTATAATTTCAGTAGATTAAACAAAACGGAACATCCACCATGTCTTCGGATGCAGGCTTTCTGAATGTCCTGCGCGGTTCGGCACCGTATATCCATGCCCACCGCGACAGATGCTTTGTCATCGCCCTTGGCGGCGAGGCGGCACTGCGTCCTGATTTTGCAGACCTGATTTACGACATAGCCCTGCTGCACAGCCTGGGTGTGAAGGTGGTGCTGGTGCACGGCGCCCGGCCGCAAATTGAATCCCGGCTGGCGGCCGCCGGGCTGCAAACCAATTTTGTAAACGGTCTGCGGGTCACCACCAAAGAAGCCCTGAGCTGCGTACAGGAAGCTGTGGGCAGCTTGCGTATGGAAATTGAAGCCCTGCTGTCTACCGGGCTGCAGGGCACCCCCATGGGGGGCGCGCGGCTGGATGTCGCCAGCGGCAATCTGGTCACGGCAAAACCTGTAGGCGTGCGTAAAGGCGTCGACCATCTGCACACGGGGGAAGTGCGTAATATCGATGTCGAAGCGATCAGCGACTTGCTCGCTCGCGGCAGTCTGGTGCTGTTATCGCCGGTGGGTTATTCGCGTACGGGAGAAATCTTCAACCTGCGTGCTGAAGATGTTGCCTGTGCCGCCGCCACCGCCCTGCATGCAGACAAGCTCCTGCTGCTGCATGATGGCCCTCATCTGCACGAACGCCTGAACTGCGCCGCCCAATTGTCTCTGCATGAAGCAGCTGACCTTGCTGCCGGCATTCAGGACAGTGACCGGCCGGCGGCCGATCTGCTGCACCTTGCCATACGGGCCTGTGATCACGGCATCAAGCGTTGCCATGTCATGAGCCATGATGAAGACGGCGCCCTGTTACAGGAACTCTACAGCCGTGATGGCGTTGGCACCATGATCTCGGTGAAGAACTTCGACGAGTTACGCGCTGCCAGTATCGAGGACATTGGCGGCATCATGGCGCTGATTGATCCGCTGCAGGCTGACGGCAGCCTGGTGCCACGTGGCCGTGAGCAACTGGAACTGGATATCCGGCATTTTCTGGTCATGGCGCGGGACGGGTTGGTCACGGCCTGCTGCGCCCTTTATCCGCACGCAGACGAAGCCATGGGCGAACTGGCCTGCGTGGCCGTGCATAGCGAATACCGTAAACAGGGCCGTGCGGAAGCATTGCTCGAACAGGTGGAACGCCAGGCCCGCGGGCTTGGTATCGAGCGGCTGTTTGCGCTGACCACGCATGCCGCACACTGGTTTATTGAGCATGATTTCAATGCGGCGACCGTGGACGACCTGCCTGCAGCACGGCGGCAGGCGTATAACAATGACCGTAACGCTAAAATCTTCATCAAGGAGATATCAGCCTGAGCCGTCACATTCCGCGCATCCTCGTTGAGCAATCACTGGCGCCCGGGCAGCAGATTGATGTGACCGACGGCCAGGCGCATCATCTGCAGAACGTCTTACGTTGCCGCGAAGGTGACGAAATCTGTGTATTCAATGGACAGGGCGGCGAATACCCGGCTGTAATCACCGGCATGCAACGCCACCGGATTGGCCTGCAACTGGCTGCAAAGCAGGAAATCAGCCGCGAATCACCGCTGAGCATATTGCTGGCCCAGGGTATTGCCCGGGGCGAACGTATGGATTTCGCTATCCAGAAGGCAGTCGAACTTGGTGTTGCACAGATACAGCCGCTGCATACCGAAAAGAGCCAGCGTTTACCCGCTGCCCGGCTCGACAGGAAACTGCAGCACTGGCGTGCAGTAGCGCGCTCGGCGGCCGAACAATCGGGCCGCACGCTGCTGCCTGAGGTGCGTAGCCCTCAAGCCCTGGCCGATTGGCTCACGGCCGACGCCAGGACTTTCGCACCCGGGGAACGATTACTATTATCACCCACCGCCGAAAACGGTTTTCAGGCGCAGGTACCAAGCCCGCGCGCCTGTCTGCTGATCGGCCCCGAGTCCGGACTCGGTGAAAAGGAAATAGCGCTGGCATTACAGGCCGGTTTCAATGCGGTGCGGATGGGACCGAGGGTTTTGCGTACGGAAACAGCCGGCGTGGTCGCAATCAGCGCCCTGCAAGTGTTATGGGGAGACCTGGGCTAGTCGGCGCTTACTGACTGGGCTGCCAGTCCGGCAGGTCGGCGCTCTGATTTCCGAGCTGCGCCTTCTGCAGACGTTCTTCAATGGTTTCCAGGTCGGGGATAAAGACCGACAGGTTCGCAATGCGGCCGCGTGACAACACCAGTTCCAGCGGATCATGGGCCTCCAGCGGCGAAGCCGCCAGTGCCTTCGTATTAAGCGGGGTCATGTGCGGCTGCCCCTGGGCAACCAGCAGCCAGCTACCGCCATCGCCCAGGGAAAGAATGCGCACCAGACGGGAACGGGCGCTGCGCGAGGGCATGCTGCGACCCAGCATGCCTTCCAGGGACACCACCGGCATGCGCTCACCGCCCATGTTCACGTGCCCCAGCAACCAGGCTGGCGACCCTGTATTCAGTTCAATACGGTCCATCTGTATTGCTTCACGCACTGCAGCCGCCGGCAACAACACCCGATCTCCCTCAATAGGGATCAACTGGGCATAAAACTCCTCACCACTCTGAACCGTCACGTCCTGCCCTCCCTGCGCCCGCGCATCACAGCTTCCATACTGCTCAGCAGCTCATCTTCCTGATACGGTTTGATCAGGTAGCGATCAACACCGATCTCCTTGGCACGCTGACGATGCTTGTCACCACTGCGTGAGGTAATCATGATGATCGGCACATCCTGCAGATGCTCGTTATTCCGCATGTAGGTGGCAACTTCAAAACCGTCGATGCGCGGCATTTCCACGTCAAGCAGCACAATGTCCGGCTTTTCGGCCTGCAACTTGGGCAGGGCATCCATACCGTCCTTGGCGGTATCGATACGATAACCATGACGGCTCAGGAAGCGTTCAGTCACGCGCCGGATGGTGATGGAATCGTCCACGATAACGACCAGCGGGCGTTCATCGCGAACTTCCTTGAATTCCTCCACCGTGACACCGACAGCCGAAGCCAGGCGGCGGTGACGCGTCTGATAGAGCGTCGGCACATCCATAATCAACACCACGCTACCGTCGGCCAGGATAGTGCCCCCGCTGACGCCCGGAATGGCGCTGACCTGGGGACCCAGCGATTTGACCACCAGTTCATCACCGCCCATTACCTGTTCAACGACGACTGCCAGACGCATATCGCCAGCGCGCATCAGCAACACCGGCACATTGCGGCTTGCATCATCTTCAACTTCCGGCATATGTGCATGAATGAGATCGCTCATGCGGATAGCCTGGTAGCCGTTACCGCCGTATAACACCTGTGGCCCGCCTTCGGCCAGGTAGCGTGACAGTTCGTGCCTGGGAAGGCGTTCAATACCGTCAATACCCGCCATACCGATGGCATAGGATTCCTGCCCCACCCTGACCAGCAAGGCCTGGGTCAGCGCCAGCGAAGAAGGAATACGAATCAGGAATTGCGTACCCTTCCCGGGTGAGAAACTCACATTGAGACTGCCGCCCAACTGCTTGATCTCGGCATTCACCACATCCATGCCGACGCCACGGCCCGCTTCCTGGGTGATGGTATCTGCCGTACTGAAGCCGGGCTCGAAAATCAGCTGAACCAGTTCCTGTTCAGACAGCTGTGCCTGTTCGGCGATCAGGTGACGCTTAACCGCTGCCCGCCGAATAGCTTCAAGATCCAGACCGCGTCCATCATCAAGCACTTCTATGATCGATTGCGTACCGTCACGGCGCAGGCTGACACGAATCAGGCCCTGCGCATCCTTGCCCGCTCTCTGCCGGTCTTCCGGCGGCTCAATACCATGGGCCACCGAATTGCGCAGCAGATGCTCCAGCGGACCCACCATGCGTTCGAGCACGTTGCGGTCAAGCTCGTTATCCGCTCCCAGGAATTCCAGACGCGCCTGCTTGCCGTTGACCTGGCTGGATTGCCGCACAATACGTTGCAGACGCTGCACCATGCCGGCAAAAGGCACCAGCATGGTGTTCATCAGCCCATGCTGCAGGTTCGAGGTAATACGGCCCTGCTGCAGCAATAAGGTTTCGTTACTGCGGCTGACCTCGTCAATCATGGACTGCAGGCTCACAAGGTCGGCAGCACTTTCGGTGAGGCTGCGCGACAACTCGTTCATGCGCGTATAGCGGTCCATCTCCAGCGGATCGAAGTCTTCTTCGTAGCGATCATCTTCGCCATGCTGTTCCTGACGGTTTCTGCGTGCCTGCAGCTGGCTTTCCGCTTCCAGATCCAGTTGGCGGATATGCTCACGCATACGCGTGATCGCCTGCCCCATCTCCCCCAGATGGGAGCGCAGATCGGCCTGCTGTTTCTCCATGCGGCCGAGATAAATGCCCACTTCGCCCGCCTCATTGAACATGCGATCCAGCTGGGAGACTGAAACACGCGCGGTTTCGGCGGCCGGACGGGCCACGTCCCGTGGCGCAGGCTCGACTGGCGCCGCAGCGACGGACTCTTCGGCTTTCCCGGCCGGTACATCATCTTCGACGCCGGGAGCCGTTTCTGCAGGCTCTGGCTGTGCCGGGGTCAGGGCGGCCGGCACTTCAGGAATCAGCTGCTCGACCGGCGCATCACTGATACTGGCAGACGGTTGCATAGCCGGCTCAGGCTCAGGTTCGCTTGGTGCTTCGAGCTCGACCTGCGGCGGGGACTCAGGTGTGGCAGGCGGCGCCTGCGGGACCTGGATATCGGCAACCGGCTCAGGAGACGCTGGTGCAGGCTGCGGCGTCTCCGCTGCAGCTTCCTGTGGCGCGGGTGCACGACCACCCCGTATTTCCACCAGTTCCTGATGTATTTCGTCACTGGTATGACGCATCTGCAAGAAAAACGAGCTATCTGCCGTCTTGCCTATTCGGGCCAGCTCTGCCAGTTCATCTTCCAGTGTGTGGCTGAGTTCACCGATACGGGCCGCTCCAGCCATGCGCGCACTACCCTTGAGGGTATGTAGCAGTCGCATGAGTTCCACCAGAGAGGCCGGGTCTTCTGGATGCAACTCCCAACGATCCATGGTTGAGCCAATACCCTCGAGCAGTTCCTCACCCTCGTCGACAAACAGGGCGAGCAAGTCATCACCCAGGTCGGTGACCGCCGGGGTAGCCGCCGGCTCGGGCGAAGACGAAGCTGGCGTTACCGAGCCCGGCTCAGAGAACGAAGCAACCGGGGGTTGTTCCGCAGTTTGTGGTGTTTGCGCCTCGGTTGGAGCCGGCGGCTCGGGTGCGGCAGGCGCTGATGCAGGCGGCTCTGTGAATCCCGTGGAAATGGAAACCCCTGAAGCCGGCGCTTCCGGAACCGCCGCTTTCTCAGCAGCTGCGGGTTCGACCTTCTCCGCCATCCCCTGTGCTGAGGGCGCATCCGCAGCCCCCATCTCTTGCAGTTGATGCAGGCGGGTCATCACTTCGCCAGCCTCGGTCACCATGACCCCCTGGCGCACCAGGTCGAGAAGGTCATAGACACCTGCCAGTTCCTTACGCAGGCCGCTGATCTGCGCGCTGCTGACATGGCCCTCGGACCAGTCCTCCACCAGGCGAGCCATTTCCTGGGCAATCAGCGCCAACGCGGACACCTTTGCAGTTTTCGCACTTTCCGACAAAGTGGCGCAGATATCGCTCAACAGCCGCGGGTGATGTGCATCCTGTGGCGCATCTACCCAGTCTTCCAGCACACTCTCCATGTTTTCCAGAAGATCGCAGGCTTCGTCGGTAAAAATGATCAGCAGTTCGCGGTCGCTTGACGAAGTTTCCTCTGGAAGCTCTTCGAGTTTCGCCCGCGCCTTTTGTATCAGCCCTTCGGGATCCGGCTCAGCCGCTGCGGCCTGGCCCTGCCGTTCGAGCGTGTCTGCAAGAAAATCCGTAACTTCGGCGATAAGTGACAGGTGCTCACTGCTCATGGGCCGGCCGGTGCCCCGCACGGCATCACAGAGTGTTTCCATGACGTCGGCCAGACGTGACATTGTGCCGGCCCCGACCAGACGGGCGCCGCTTTTCAGGGTGTGGAAAGCCCGCACCACTTCTGCACTGACCAGTTGCGGCTTGAGCTCGCTACCGGCAGCCGTGACAAAATCATGCAGATTTTTCAGGTGGCCTTCTGCATCGCGGCTGAAGATATGCCAGAGATCGTCTTCCTTGTCGCCCTCGTTTTCCGTTGCATGCGCTATCGATGCGGGGGGTTCGGTTCCGGTAATCCGATGCGCGTCTATCAGAACCTGCCGGGCACCCGCCGGTATGGCGCCTGACCGGGAATAGGCTTCGACCAGCGCCGGCAGATTTTCGGTCGCGCCCTTGATTGTTGAAACCACCGCATGATCGAGTGTGAGCGAACCATCAAGACAGGCATTGAGCATCTGCTCGACAGCCCAGCCGAAATCACCGATCGCCGTCGCACCGGCCATGCGCCCACTGCCCTTGAGGGTATGGAAGGCGCGCCGAATATCGCCCAGGGCCTCGTGGTCATCAACCTGCTGTGTCCAGTGTGGCACACGCTCGGCCAGCATCTCGCGTATTTCCTCTACTTCCTCAAGGAATATCTCGCGGATTTCCGGATCAATGGTCTGCCCGAGCGGTTCTGCCGGTTCCGGCTCTGCGGCAACCGCAGGCGGCCCCGGAACAGCCACTGGTTCGTCGCCCCCCATGTCCGGCATGTCGAGCATTTCGGGCTCAACCGTTTCCTGCCTCTCTTCGGCGACAACTTCCGTGGTTTTCTCAACTACTGACAAGGCCGGAGGCCCGGGCCTGGCCTCGGGCGGCGGTTCCGGTTCCGGTGTCGATGCCAGTGCCGGTGCTTCCGCAGCCTCGGCCGGCGCTTCAGGCAGTTCCAGCTGGCCCACAAAGTCGTTGAACCGCGCCCTCAGATCAGCGGTGTTGGCCTGGTGACTCTGCAAGGCCAGAAGATAAAGCTCCAGGCTGGAAACAACGTCGGCAAATTGCGCCACCCGTTCCGGATCTCCACCAAGCGTAAGGAAGGCCTCGTTTTGCACAAACTGACGCAGCGTCTGCACACTGACCACACTGTCGACATCCACACCTGCCACACCCAGGCCGGCGCTGATTTCATGCAGCATATGTGCAATTTCGCCGGCTGTCTCCCGGTTATTCCGGGAGATGAATTCACTGGTCAGTTCCTTGATGCGTGCAATGTTAATCAGGGCTTCGCGCACAATAGACGCCGCACCCTCGCGCAATTCAAGTGGGGAAATAGAGTCGCTGCCCGGCTCTTCGGGAGGCGCCTCTCCTTCGCGGACATCCGGGTGCACGTGACGGAAAAGCAATTCGTCCAGACTGTGCTCGACCCATAACAGGGAGATCGCCGCATCCAGCCATTCCCTCTGATCGGGCATTGCTTCATGTCGACGCTTGTCAACGATTTCCGCCTGACGGCTGACGACTCTCTGCAGGGCCGTCATACCCAGCATATCGAGCGTGGTTGCCACACGACGAATGGTATTGACCGTTTCATCGAGGCGATCCGGCGCCTTGTCACCGGCACGCAGCAGCAGGTCAAGGTTGTCCTTGACCATACCGATATCCTTGCGAATCTCTGATGACAGGGTTTGCAGCAGACTGGTATTGGGTCCACGCAGACGCTCGCGAATGCTGTCCAGATGAGCCTGATCTGGCAGAAGCTGGTCCAGGGAACTCGCACGGCGCACCGCCCTGACGGTTTCGCCCTGACTGCTCGAGCGGCCGACGTAATACAGAAGCGCGTAGGTGACTTCCTGGTCAAAGGCATGCGGAGAATCCTGCCCTTCCGCCGCCAGATACTTGAGCAGAATGCCCAGCTTGCCGAGCAGGCGCTTGACGTCGAGACTGACTTCCAGCCCCCTGTCCACCAGTGCCTCCAGCACGGCCTGCGCATACCACCATTGCTGGAATATCCTTGTTTCGCCCAGTCCCTTGAGCACCTGCTGACAGATCTGCATCAGGCGCAGAAGATTGGCCTTGCTGTCGTTGTCCTTGATCACACCCAGCAGAGCGGTCTGGAAGTGCAGCTGAAAACTTTTTGCCTCGCTGCTGGCCAGTTGACTATCGCGCCCCGCCAGATCGGGTAGCGTTACTTCCGGCGGCTCCAGTAGCAGGAAGCGGATAAACAATTCGCTTTCGTTCACCACCGGCTTGCCGCGCGCCACGCGCAGCTCGTTAATCAAAGGCTGAAAAATCAGTGCGGAATCAGTCGCCTCACTCTGGACAAAGTCCAGATAGTCAGACAGCTGAACTGCGCCGCCCAGCACCACTTCGAAGATGGACTCGGCATTTTCACTCACGCCATGCAGCACATCGTGTACGGCCTGGCGCAGTTCCTCGGCCAGCAATGCCGCGCCGTGCAGGCGCACCATCGCAAGGATGCCGCGCGCCTGATGCAGCTCAATCACACTCCGTTGCAGGGGCAGCTTGTCTTCTGGAGACTCCAGGTACGCCTCGATGAAATGATGCACACGCTCGAGGTTCTGATCCAGCTCCCCGCGAACCCACTGCAGGCCACTGAGATCTATGACTGATTTAGCTTGCACAACTGCCATCACCCTGCTCCGTTATTTTTCTCAGCAAGTGCCACAGTAAAATTCGCCATCGTGCCTGACCGGCTAGGCGTCCTGCGGAAGTTTGAAGCCGGCCACCGAGTCACGCAGCTGTTCCGCCAATTGCGCCAGACGGCCAATGGCCTGACCGGTGTCGCGGGTGCCTGAGGCCGTACTTTCAGTCAGTTCGCGGATACCTGTAATCGTTTCGGATACACCGCTCGCCTGCTCGGCCTGTTGCCGCGCCGCCGCCGAAATACCACGCACCACGTCTGCAATCTGCCGCGAAACCGTTTCGATTTCTTCCAGCGCCTTACCTGCGTCCTCGGCCAGCTGCGTACCGCCCACCACTTCTGTGGTGGTCTTTTCCATCGATACCACCGCCTCGTTGGTATCGGCCTGAATGGTGCGTACCAGATTTTCAATCTGCTTGGTTGCTGTAGCGGAGCGCTCCGCCAGACGCTGCACCTCATCCGCCACCACGGCGAAGCCACGGCCGGCGTCGCCCGCCATGGCCGCCTGGATAGACGCATTCAGGGCCTGGGTGTTGGTCTGCTCGGCGATATCGTTAATCAGCTCCACGATATTGCCGATCTCCTGGGAGCTTTCACCCAGTCGTTTGATACGTTTTGCGGTCTCCTGAATCTGCTCGCGGATAGCACTCATACCCTCGATGGTACGCCGCACGGCATCACCGCCGTTGAGCGCCACTTCCACCGAACGCCCGGTGACGTCGGCCGCCTGTTCGGCGTCTCCCGACACCTTCTGAATCGAGCTGATCATCTGCTGAATGATTTCAACCGCGGAGATGATCTGCTGCGTCTGGCGCTCACTGGCGGCTACCAGTTCCTGTGATGTGCCCAGTGATTCGGTCGTCGCGCCGGCGAGCTGCTCGGCGGTCGCGTTAATGGTCACCACCAGTTCACGCAACGCTTCCACGGTAAAGTTGATGGAGTCTGCAATTGCGCCGGTGACGTCCTCGGTGACGGTCGCCTGCATAGTCAGGTCACCATCGGCCAGCAGACTCATTTCGTCCAGCAGGCGCAGAATCGCTTCTTCAGTGCCCTCGCCCAAACTGCCTGTCTGACCACCGGATGCAGGCTGTTCTGTGTCGCCCCCCGCCCCCAGCGACAGCCAGACACCTACGCAAATAAGCAGCACGCCCATCAGCCCCAGGCCGTATACCACAGCCGGATGAACATCCAGGCCGGCAATGAGCGGCTTGCCCAGGTACTGCCCGACCAGCAGCAATGCCCCCACCGTGCACAGCGCTGCGGCCATCAGCACAAGCATCATGATGTTGCCGCGGTCAGTGAAATCGAATTTTTCGTTAAGTGCCACTCTCTATTACTCCCCTGGATGCTCCCTGCGGAGTCATCCAACGACTTTGTTCAGGCCGCCATTTGGAAAATGGGATCTTCGACCAACTTGTACAGATCCAGAACCGGAAGGCTCTGTGTACCGTCTCCATACCAACCGTTGACAAACACGCTGCAGGCAGCAGGCAGTTCGGCACCCGCCAGCGCCTGTTTCTGCCCCTGATCGAAACGACGTAAACCTTCAACCCTGTCCACCAGGAAACCCGCCGGAAACTGTGGATGCTTGAGCACCAGGATGCGGCTGTTCAGACCCAGCGCCGTGGGCGCATCAAGCAACATGCCCTTGAGATTGATGATGGGCAGTAATTCGCCGCGAATATTGGCCACACCCATCAACCAGGGCTTGCCACCCGGAACCCGGCTGTAGCCCGGCAACTCCACAATCTCCCGGATATGGTCCTGCGCAACCAGGAAACGCTGGTCGCCAAGCCGCATGGCAATTCCGGCCCAGTTGCTTCCCAGAACAACCTGGGCATCACTGCCAGCCAGACGACGCTCCATGGCCCGGAGCAATTCCATGGGCCGGTCCCGCAGGGTACGCAGATCACTCATGGCCAACCATGCCCGGCGCTATTGCCCCAGCGCCTTGTCGACAGCTTCGAGCAGCTGTTTGTCTTTCAGCGGCTTGACCAGATAGTCGACTGCGCCCTGACGCAATCCCCAGGCCTTGTCCGCCGCCGTGCCCTTGCCGCTGATGATAATCACCGGAATATGCGAGGTTTCTCCATCCTTCGACAGTTTGCGCACACCCTGAAAACCGCTGGTGCCTTCGAAAACAATATCCATCAGCACCAGCGAAGGCTGCAGGGCCTTGGCCATTTCCACGCCTTCTTCTGCCGCCTCGGCAATCGTGACGTCATGCCCGCCTTTTTCCAGGGCCGCTCTGATTGCCTGCACATCTGTTGGTGAATCATCCACCACGAGAATATGAGCCACACTTCCTCCGTCGTTGTTTAGGTTTCCTGCCTCTATTTCGCTGCCGCGTGAATCTGCACCGCGCCGACCAGTTCCTCGCGGGTAAACGGTTTGGTCAGATACTGGTCAGAGCCCACAATGCGGCCGCGTGCGCGGTCGAACAAGCCATCCTTGCTGGACAGCATGACAACCGGAATGTCCTTGTAATGGGGATTGTTCTTTATGAGCGCGCAGACCTGGTAACCGTCCAGGCGCGGCATCATGATATCGACAAAAATAATACTGGGATGGTGATCAGCGATCTTGGCCATGGCCTCAAAGCCATCATTGGCCGTCAGCACCTGACACCCCAGTCCGGCCAGCAGCGTCTCAGCCGAACGCCGGATGGTCTTGCTGTCATCAATCACCATGACCTTTAACCCACTCATCGTTGATGGCTGCTGGGCGGCCGTCATGTCACCTCCGATTTCTATGCCCCTTAGCGGACGCTCTCCAGTCACAAGACTAGCGTTTTACGCTAATGATCTTCTGTAAATATCCGTTTTTTAGCACATTCTGGGTGCACTGCATACCGTTAATCCACCCGCCATCCACCCGCCATCCACCCGCCATCCACCCGCCATCCACCCGCCATCCACCCGTCATCCACCCGTCATCCTCTAGCCACTGCAGCTTTACAGGAACTGCGCTAACATGTCGCCACCTCAATATTTCAGGATGCCAGGCATGATTCAGAGTACGGCCGGTATGGCAGCTGTTCCCCACCTCACGACAGCTCAGCGCGGCCCATTGCTCGCGCTGGAAGAAAAGCTCCTGGCCAACCAGAGCGAGATCGAAACCTGGCTACGCCGCCAATGGCTGATCACCACACCCCCGTTTTATGCTTCGGTTGATTTACGCAACGCCGGTTACAAACTGGCCCCTGTTGATACCAACCTGTTCCCGGCGGGCTTCAATAACCTGAACCCCGCTTTCGACCCACTGTGTCGTTGGGCCCTGCAGGCGGCGATTCAACGCGTATGCCCCACGGCCGCCGGCATTCTCCTGATTCCGGAAAAACACACGAGAAACCTTTTCTATCTGGAGAATCTGGCGCGCCTGGCGGAGATGATTTCCAACGCGGGTTTCGAGGTGCGTATCGGCACACTGGCGGAGGAAATCAGCGAAGCTACTGAAATCAACCTGGATTCAGGCAGAACACTGCTGCTGGAACCTCTGCAGCGCCAGGGAAACAAGGTTGGTGTCGCCGACTTCTTCCCCTGTGCCGTGCTGCTCAACAATGATCTGAGCGGCGGACGGCCCGCGATTCTGGAAAATATCGACCAGCCGATCATGCCGCCGCTGGACCTGGGCTGGAATAACCGGCTCAAATCCCAGCACTTTGGCGTCTATCGCCAGGTCACTGAAGAATTTGCACAACTGCTCGACATTGATCCCTGGCTGGTGGATCCGCTTTTCCGCAACTGCGGCCAGATCAATTTCAAGAAAAACGAAGGCATTGAGTGCCTGGAAAGCAACGTCGCCATGTTGCTGGAAGACATCGAGGAAAAATACCGGGAATACGGCATCAAGGATGAACCTTTTGTCATCGTAAAATCGGATGCCGGCACTTATGGCATGGGCATCATGACGGTCAAAAGCCCCGAAGAAATCAGCCAGCTCAACCGCAAACAGCGCAACAAGATGGCCTCGGCGAAAGAAGGCCTGGACGTCACTGGCGCCATTATCCAGGAAGGCGTCTATACCTCGGAAACATGGGAACCCGAAAATGCCGTGGCCGAGCCCGTGGTGTACATGATCGACCATCATGTGGTCGGCGGCTTCTACAGGGTGCATAAAGGCCGTGGCACCCAGGAAAACCTGAACGCCCCGGGCATGCAATTCGAGCCGCTGGCATTTGCCGAGGCCGGCGACTGCCCCGACCCCAACCTGTCACCGGATGCCGAACCCAACCGTTTCTATGCCTATGGCGTGGTCGCACGGCTTGCCTTGCTGGCTGCCGCCAGGGAAATCGACGCCATATCCAAACGTGTCTCGCTGCCAGAATGATAACCAGGCACTAACCGGTCTGCTTCCATACATATTTTCAGGTAACTTCGGATGACCATTCGCATCGGGGTTGTTATGGACCCCATCCAGAACATCACCCCCTACAAGGACACCACCCTGGCTATGATGCTGGAAATCCAGCGCCGTGGCTGGGAGATTCATTACCTGGAAATGCCGGATCTCTACGTGCGCGACGGCAAACCCTTTGGCCGCAGCCACTACCTGGAAGTCCGCGATGACAACAGTGACTGGTTCACCCTGGGCGCCGAGAACACGGTCGCGCTGGGCGAGCTGGACGCCATCCTGATGCGCAAGGATCCGCCGTTCGACACCGAATACATTTATGCCACCTACGCACTGGAGCTGGCCGAGCGGGAAGGCGCCCTGGTCGTCAATAAACCCGCCAGTCTGCGCGACGCCAACGAAAAATTTTTCGCCCAGTATTTTCCGCAGTGTTGCGCCCCCACCCTCATCTCACGGGACATGCAGCGCCTGCGTGCTTTTCACAAAGAGCAGCAGAACATCGTGCTCAAACCCCTGGAGGGCATGGGCGGATCCCGCGTTTTCCGGGCATCGGCCGATGAAGCCAATCTGTCTGTCATTCTGGAAACACTGACCGAACATGGCAGCCACTACGTCATGGCGCAACGTTATCTGCCTGAAATAAAAGCGGGTGACAAACGTATCCTGATGATAGATGGCGAACCCTTTGCGCATGCACTGGCGCGCATTCCTGCACAGGGCGAAACCCGCGGCAACCTGGCCGCAGGCGGACGCGGCGAAGGGGTGGATCTGTCAGACCGCGACCGCTGGATCTGCGAACAGGTTGGTCCAACGCTGCGTGAAAAGGGCCTGCTATTCGTTGGGCTGGACGTGATCGGTGACTATCTCACCGAAATCAACGTCACCAGCCCGACCTGCGTCAGGGAACTGGACAAGATATACGGGGCCAATATCGCCGGCCAGCTGATGGACGCCATTGAAAAGCGGTTGTAGCCCCCGCCGCGCGGCGCTAACATCCCTTGTAATGACCGACAAAAAAAGTTTATTTAGCAACCAGTTCCTGATCGCCATGCCCGGTGTTGTACAGGGCGAATTCGATCATAGCGTCACCCTCCTTTGCGAACATTCCGATGAAGGCGCCATGGGCCTGGTGATCAACCGCCCCACCACCCTGCGACTGCGCGACATGTTTACCCATATGGACCTGGACGCCAGCCAGCATGTGCCTGACGACACACCGGTATTCTGGGGTGGACCGGTGCAAACCGAACGCGGCTTTGTCCTGCATGTACCCGAGGGTGAATGGGACTCTACGCTCAAGGTCAGCGATGACATCTGGCTGACGACCTCCAAGGATATTCTGGTCGCCATCAGCGAGGGCAAGGGGCCGAAAGACTACATCGTGACACTCGGCTATGCCGGCTGGAGTGGCGGCCAGCTGGAAAGCGAAATACTGGAAAACAGCTGGCTGAACAGCCCGCCGGACTCCGCCATCATTTTCAAGACCCCGCCTGCCGCGCGCTGGACCGCTGCCGCACAGTTACTGGGTGTGGACCCCAGCCTACTGAGTGGACAGGCGGGACACGCGTGAGCGCAGCTTCCTCAAACCAGACCCTGCTCGGCTTTGATTATGGAACCCGTCGTATCGGCGTCGCCGTCGGCAATGTCCTGACCGGTACCGCACGCGGCCTGACTACGATCAACAGCGCACCGCAGCCCGACTGGGAAAGCCTGCAAAAACTGTTTGAAGACTGGCATCCCGCAGCCTGCGTCGTAGGCCTGCCTCTGAACATGGACGGCAGCGAACAACCGCTGACTACCCGGGCACGACGCTTTGCCAAGGAACTGGGCAAACGCTATCGGCTGCCTGTACACAGCATGGACGAACGCCTGTCTTCTGTCGCCGCCCGACAGGCCTTAAAATCGCAACGCGCCAGTGGCCGCTCAAAACGCATACGCGCCGGCGAGAAAGACAGTGAAGCGGCACGCATTATTCTTGAGGATTGGCTGGGACTGCAGTCATGAGCAAAACAATCGACGCCCTGGATATTGAAGCAACGCTGGACGCGATGGCCGCGCAACTGAAGCCGCTGGTCGAATCCGCAGCACAGGCGCCAGTCATGGTCGGCATTCATACCGGCGGCTTATGGATCGCAGAAGCACTGCATGCGCGCCTGCAACTTTCCAGCCGGCTTGGCAGCCTTAATATTCACTTTTACCGCGACGACTTTACCCGCATTGGCCTGCATCCCCAGGTCAAGCCATCCGACCTCGAGGAGAACATTGATGACCGGCCGGTCATCCTGGTGGATGACATCCTGCATACCGGCCGCACTGTGCGCGCAGCGCTGAATGAATTATTCGATTACGGACGACCGACCAGCGTCACCCTGGTGGTACTGATTGACCGCGGCGGACATGAACTGCCTATAGCGGCCGATGTCATCGGCCAGCAAGTCACTCTGCCCCGCTCGCAGCACATCAAGCTGCATGGCCCCGCCCCTCTTTTCCTGAAACTCACAACCGGAAGCACCTCAAGATGAGTAGCGCCGCCAGTCTCCAGATTGATTCCGAAGGGCGGCTGCGCCATTTGCTGACCACAGAAGGCCTTGGCAAGGACCTGATTCTGTCGATTCTCGAAACCGCTGAATCTTTCCTGCCGGTGGGCAAGCGCCAGATCAAGTCCGCGCCCCTGCTGCGCGGTCACACCGTGGTAAACCTGTTCTTCGAACCCAGCACCAGAACACGTACAACTTTCGAACTTGCGGCCAAGCGGCTCTCGGCCGATGTACTGAACCTACAAATGGAGTCTTCCTCCAAGAGCAAGGGTGAAACAGACCTGGATACCCTGCTGACGCTGCAGGCCATGGGTGTTGATGTCTTCGTCATCCGACATCCGGACAAGGGGGCCACGGCCGGCTTCGCTGCCGAAGTAGGCAATGAAGTCGCGATTCTCAACGCGGGCGACGGCGCCAATGCGCATCCTACCCAGGCGCTGCTCGACGCCTTTACTATTCAGCGCCACAAAGCGGACTTCGGGAACCTTTCCATCGCCATTGTCGGGGATGTGCTGCATTCACGAGTGGCGCACTCCAACATTCATGCACTGAAGACTCTGGGTGTGCCCGATATTCGCATCGTCGCGCCCGAAGCGCTGATGATGGAGGCGCCGGAACAACTTGGCGCGACGCCTTACTATGACCTGGCCAGCGGCCTGAAAGATGTCGACGTCGTGATGGGCCTGCGCCTGCAGCATGAGCGCATGCATGAAAAGAAGATCAATGACTTGCCCGCCTATCACCGGGACTTCGGCCTGACCCGTGACAACATGCGGCTACTGAAACCGGATGCCATTGTCATGCATCCCGGCCCCATTAACCGGGGTGTGGAAATTGACAGCGAAGTTGCTTACGGAGAGCGCTCCGTCATCCTGGAGCAGGTACGCAATGGCATTGCCGTGCGCATGGCAGTCATGGCCATGATTGCCGGCAACCGCCAGTACTAGCCGCCGAAATCCAGCAAGGCCTCCAGGTTGGCGCGCGAGTCGGCCTGGTTCAATGCCTCATCACGCTCGATCACGCCTTCCCGGTAGAGCTTGGCCAGGGACTGGTCGAAGGTCTGTATCTCGGGATTCTGCGAATCGATCATGGCATCCTTCACTTCCTCGAACTTGCCACTCATAATCAACTCCGCCATATGCGGCGTGATCACCAGCACTTCGATGGCGGCCACACGCTTGCCATCCTTGCCCATCACCAGACGCTGCGACAGCATGGCCTTGAGGTTCATGGACATGTCCATGAACAGCTGCTCGCGCGCATCCTCCGGGAACATGCGCACAATGCGCTGGAAAGCCTGGTAGGTATTGCCTGCATGCAGGGTCGATTTCACCAGATGACCGGTCCCTGCCAGTTGCAGACAGGTGCCCATGGATTCCGCGTCACGGCTCTCGCCCAGAAGAATCACATCCGGCGCCTCGCGCAATGAGCTGCGCAGCGCGCGGTTCATGCTGCGCGTATCCACACCCAGTTCGCGCTGGTTCACGATGGACTTCTTGTTGTTGTGAACGAACTCGATCGGATCCTCAATCGTCAGGATATGTCCAGTCATTTCGCTGTTGCGCTGATTGATCATGGCCGCCAGCGTAGTCGACTTGCCGCTACCGGTAGCGCCCACCATCAGAATGAGGCCACGCTTTTCCAGCGCCAGCCGATTGAGCGCAGGCGGCATATTCAACTCTTCCAGCGTCGGGATACGATCCGGAATGCGCCGATACACAGCGGCAACGCGCCCACGTTGCTTGAACACATTGACACGAAAGCGCCCCAGACCGCTGGCTTCGGTGGCAAAGTCCAGCTCCCATTCCGCGTCGAACAGATCCACCTGCTCATCGGTCATGCCGGAAAAAACCAGCTCCTGCACCACTTGCGCCGTCAGCGCATCCTTGCCGACCGGCATATGCCGTCCCTCGATTTTCACTATGGGAGGCGCATGTGCGGTCAGATAAAGGTCGGAGCCATTCTTCTCGGCGAGCAGTTTCAGAAGTGGCAGCAGTTTAATCATGGTTCAGCCTCAGAATGCCTGCCCGTCATCTTCGTCTTCTTCCAGACGCATGCTCTTGACCACCTCGTCTTCCTCAAGCTTCTGCGGCTGGCGCTTGCTCTTGAGCTTGATGGCCAGACGCAACTCGTTCTGGGAGTCGGCGTTCTTGATGGCCTCTTCGTAGCTGATGACATGGCCTTCGAACAATTTGAACAGGAACTGATCAAAGGTCACCATGCCCTGCTCGGTCGAACGGCCCATGACTTCCTTGATCTGGGACACCTCGCCCTTGAAGATCAGGTCGGAAATCAGCGGCGTGTTGATCATGATTTCCATGGCGGCAACGCGGCCGCCATCTTCGCGCTTGACCAGGCGCTGGGAAATGATGGCGCGCAGATTCAGGGACAGGTCCATCAGCACCTGGTCGCGCTTCTCCTCGGGGAAGAAATTGATAATACGGTCCAATGCCTGATTGGCGCTGTTGGCATGCAGGGTGGACAGGACCAGGTGACCGGTTTCGGCGAAATTCACCGCATGCTCCATGGTCTCGCGGGTGCGAATCTCACCAATCAGAATCACGTCAGGCGCCTGACGCAGGGTGTTCTTCAGGGCGTTATCCCAGCTTTCGGTGTCCACGCCCACTTCACGCTGCGTGATGACACAGTTCTTGTGCGGATGTACGTATTCCACCGGGTCCTCAATCGTAATGATGTGGCCGTAGGAATTTTCGTTCCGATATCCCATCATGGCGGCCAGCGAGGTGGATTTACCGCTGCCCGTGGCGCCCACGAAGATCACCAGCCCTCGTTTGGACATGACAATGTCCTTGAGCACTTCCGGCAGATCCAGCTGTTCGAAAGTCGGGATTTCCGTCTGGATGGTTCGCAGCACTGCCCCGACCCGACCCTGTTGCACAAAGGCGCTGACACGAAAACGCCCGATGTCTCCCGGCGCGATCGCGAAGTTGCACTCCTTGGTGGCCTCGAATTCCTTGCCCTGCCGGTCATTCATCAGCGAGCGCACCATCATGTTTGCCTGTTCGGGCGACAGGGGCTTGTCCATGACCGGCTGCAATTTGCCATCGACCTTGATTGCCGGTGGAAAACCGGTGGTCAGAAACAGGTCCGAACCGTTGCGCGATTTCATATGGCGCAGCAGATCCTGCACCAGTTTTACCGCCTTATCGCGTTCCATCAGTCAGCGTCTCCCCTAAAACATCTCTTTGTTTGCGGCCTTGCGTTTGGCTTCCTGGGGTGAAACCTGGCCTTTCTTGACCAGTTCCAGCAGACATTGATCCAGCGTCTGCATACCCACGTTCTGACCGGTCTGGATGGCCGAGTACATCTGCGCGATCTTGTTCTCACGAATCAGGTTACGAATGGCCGGCGTGCCCACCATGATTTCATGTGCCGCGATGCGGCCGCCGCCCTTCTTCTTCAGCAGGGTCTGGGCGATGACTGAGCGCAGCGATTCCGAGAGCATGGCGCGAATCATGTCCTTTTCCGCTGCCGGAAAGACGTCGATCACGCGGTCGATGGTCTTGGCCGCCGACGAAGTATGCAGGGTACCGAACACCACGTGACCGGTTTCCGCAGCCGTCAGCGCCAGACGTATGGTTTCAAGGTCGCGCAACTCGCCCACCAGAATGATATCCGGATCCTCACGCAGTGCTGAACGCAGGGCTTCGTTGAACCCCAGGGTGTCACGATGCACTTCACGCTGGTTGATCAGGGACTTTTTCGACTGGTGCACGAATTCGATGGGATCTTCAATGGTGAGGATATGCCCCATTTCAGTTTCATTCAGGTAATTGATCATGGCCGCCAGCGTGGTCGATTTGCCCGAACCGGTGGGGCCGGTCACCAGCACCAGACCGCGCGGCACATCGACGATTTCCTTGAACACGGAAGGCGCATTGAGATCTTCCAGCGTCAGCACCTTGGAAGGAATGGTGCGGAATACGGCCGCGCAGCCGCGGTCCTGGTTGAAGGCGTTAACACGGAAGCGCGCCAGGTTCTCGATCTCAAACGAGAAGTCAGTTTCAAGAAATTCCTCGAACGTCTTGCGCTGCTTGTCGTTCATGATGTCGTACACCATGTCGTACACCTGCTTGTGCGGCATTTCCGGCAGGTTGATACGGCGCATGTCGCCGTCCACACGAATCATGGGCGGCATACCGGCCGACAGGTGCAAGTCCGAAGCGCCCTGCTTTACACCAAACGCGAGTAACTGCGCGATATCCATTCTTATCCCCTAAAATATTCCTCCGCCTGACACTCACGTAAGTGCCAGAAGTCGCCTCAATATGTCGCGAGCAGGTGACCGGGAGTGCCCGCCGGAGCACAAGAACCGGAATGTACAAATAGTACATGAGGATTCTGAGCACCGCCGGGCGCACGCGCAGCAATATTGATGCGACTTCTAGACGGTATCGGCAAATTCGAACATAGGCAACTGATTTTGAAGACTTTGCTTCGGCGCCTCGCGTCTGTACAGGAACGGATACGCCAAGCGGCGGCTGAATACGGCCGTGATGCGCAACAAATACGGCTACTGGCTGTCAGCAAAACACGTACGCTGGAAGACGTTCTTGCGCTGGCGTCTGCAGGCCAGCAGCTGTTCGGCGAAAACTATCTACAGGAAGCACTGCAAAAGATTAATGCCAGCTCGGCTCTGGCCCCCTCAATCGAATGGCATTTCATCGGCCCGGTACAGTCCAACAAGACACGCAGTATTGCCGAACATTTTGCGTGGGTTCACAGCGTGGACCGTCTCAGGATTGCACAACGCCTGAGTGAACAGCGCAGCCCCCATCTGCCGCCACTGAATGTTTGCGTGCAGGTCAATATCAATGACGAAGATGCAAAAGGCGGCGTGGCTCCCGCACAAGCCGCCGATCTGTGCAAGGCTGTAGCGGATTTGCCGCATCTTTGTCTGCGTGGCCTGATGGCCATTCCCGCCCCCAGTGACGACATCCACATCCAGAGGGAAAACTTTCGCAGCTTGCGTGAATTGCGTGACGCCATCATGCAACAGGGGCTGGAGCTGGACACCCTCTCCATGGGCATGTCGAATGACCTGGAGGCCGCAATAGCGGAAGGTGCTACGATAGTGCGGATTGGCACCGACATCTTTGGCCCGAGAATCATATGAATCAGGACCAGCAAAAACGTCAGGCGGCGGAAGCTGCCATGAAATTCGTAGAGCCCGATATGGTGATTGGCGTGGGCACTGGCTCCACAGTCAATCATTTCATCGACTGTCTCGCGCAGCGCAAGGCCGACATTCAGGCAGCTGTATCCAGCTCTGAGGCCAGCACCGACCGGCTCAAGGCCATCGGCATCCCGGTCATGGACCTGAATGCTGCAGGCAGGATTTCACTGTATGTCGATGGCGCTGACGAATCCAACGAACACCTTGAACTGATCAAGGGAGGCGGTGGCGCATTGACCCGGGAAAAGATCGTGGCCCAGGCCAGTGATCGCTTCGTCTGCATCGTCGATGAAAGCAAACTGGTCGAACGCCTGGGCGCCTTCCCCCTACCGGTGGAAGTGATCCCCATGGCCCGCAGCCTGGTGGCGCGCGCCCTGGTCAAGCTCGGGGGACAGCCGGAATGGCGCGAGGATTTCGTCACCGACAACGGCAACCTGATTCTCGACACCTACAACCTGAATATTATGAATCCCATCAAGATGGAAGAAGAGATCAATAATATTCCCGGGGTGGTCACGGTCGGGCTATTCGCCCGCCGCCCCGCAGATATTCTGCTGATCGGCAGCGCCTCAGGCGTCAAACGCCTGGGGCGCTGACACCTGCAGCACCCTCGGCGCACGGACTTGCTAAACCGCCTCGGCCTGATGCTTGGTATTGGCCATCATCAGCCGGTCCGTAACAGCCATCGCCAGGGCCGAAAGCAGGAACGTGACATGGATAATGACCTGCCATTTCAGCGTTTCCGAGGTCATGTTCGGCGCATTGATAAAGCTCTTGAGCAGATGAATGGAGGAGATGCCGATCAGCGCCATCGCCAGCTTCACCTTCAGTACGCCAGCGTTCACATGTGACAACCATTCGGGACGGTCCGGATGCGCTTCCAGCCGCAGCCGGGATACGAAGGTTTCGTAGCCGCCCACAATTACCATCAACAGCAGATTCGCAATCATCACTACATCGATGAGCCCCAGTACCACCAGCATGATGTCGGTTTCACCCAACTGCGTCGTATGCGTGACCAGATGCCAGAGCTCATGCAGGAAATGGTAAACATAGACACCCTGGGCCACGATCAACCCCATATAAAGAGGCGCCTGCAGCCAACGTGACCAGAACATAAAACTACCCAGCACACCGAGATAACGTGGTGCCATGCTTCTATCCTCGTGCTTAGTCATGAGACAAGGCCCTTGAACGGGCCAGTGCGAATTCAGGGCTGCTATTGTCCGGTTTGCGGGTGACAGGCTCAAGACCCTGTTTGACCACAGAGCCGCAGATGGCGCTTGATCCGCGGTCATCGTAATATTCAGGGCCACACGAATAATCAGCTTTCCGCCCGGGAGACAGGAACAATGTTTGAGACTTTCAGTATTTTTGTATCGGCCGTTGTGGTTCTTGCCATTATCGGCATCTTCCTGGGTGTTAAATCAGTGCCCCAGGGCTATCGCTGGACAGTAGAACGCTTCGGACGTTTCACCCGGGCGCTTGATCCTGGCCTGCACTTCATCATTCCTATCGTTGATTCCATAGGCCGCAAGATCAACGTTATGGAACAGGTGATCGACATCCCGGCTCAGGATGTCATTACCCGCGACAACGCCCAGGTACAGGTGGATGGTGTGGTTTACATCGTTGTCGCCGATGCCGCCAAGGCTGCCTATGAGGTTAACGACCTGCATCGCGCCATCGTCAACCTGACCATGACCTCGATCCGTTCGGTACTCGGCGAAATGGACCTGGACCAGGCTCTTTCCAATCGCGACTCGATCAACGCCAAACTGCTGGCCATCATCGACGAGGCCTCCGACACATGGGGCACCAACGTACGCCGCGTGGAAATCAAGGACATCAGTCCGCCACAGGATCTGGTGGACTCCATGGCCCGGCAGATGAAGGCCGAGCGCGACAAGCGCGCCGCCATTCTCGAAGCCGAGGGCCTGCGTGAAGCCGAAATCAAGCGTGCCGAAGGCGTCAAGCGCGCCATGGTACTGGAAGCCGAAGGACGTCTTGAGGCAGCACAGAGAGATGCGGAAGCCCGTGAGCGTCTGGCACAGGCGGAAGCCAAGGCCACGCGCGACGTTTCAATTGCCATCTCCGAAGGCGACATCCAGGCGGTGAACTACTTTGTCGCCACCAAATACACCGAGGCGTTGCAGGCCATCGCCTCGGCCGACAACCAGAAAGTGGTCATGCTACCGCTGGAGGCCAGCAACCTGCTCGGCTCCATTGAAGGCATTCGCGAACTGGTCAACACCGGACGCGCCAAGTCCTGAGGATAATGTGATGGAGTTCAACACTGACCACATACACTGGTACTGGCTGGCCGCCGGCGTATTGCTGGCCGCCCTGGAGGCCCTGGCCCCCGGCGCTGTGCTCATCTGGTTCGGTGTCGCGGCCATTGTCACCGGCCTGACCTGTCTGTTCGCGGAACCAAGTCTGAACCAGCAGTTTCTGCTTTTCAGCCTGCTGGCCATTGGCATGACCCTAGCTTTCAAGATATGGCAACGCCGTCATCCGCCGGAGGAACCGCGGAATGCGGCCGGCGGCGCGCTCAATCAGGCGGGTTCGCAATACATCGGTCTGGAAACCACCTTGGTGACGAAGATTGTCAGCGGGCATGGCCGGGTCAAAGTCGCCGACAGTTCCTGGCGTTGCACCGGTCCCAACCTGCCCTCCGGCGCAAAGGTGCGTATCATTGCAGTCGAATCCGGCACGCTTAAAGTGGAAGCCATCGACTGATTCCATGTCTGCAATTGAACAACTTCTCGAGGACTACCCCGTCAGGCACCGCCTGCGCATTCGATATTCCGAAATCGATGCCCAGGGCGTGGTCTTCAATGCCCATTACCTGACGTTTTTCGATACCGCCCTGAATGAGGCGTTTCGCCATCTCGACATGGACTGGCTTGCCCAGGTGGAAACCACTGGTTGTGACGTACAACTGGTAAAATCCCTGGTGGAATACAAGTCGCCCATCCGCTTCGACGAAGAAGTCGATGTTTGTGCACGTGTAGGCCGCCTGGGCACAAGCAGCATCACCTGGCAGTTGGCCATTTTTGGCGTCAATGACGGTCGCCTGCGCGCAACCGGCGAAGTCGTCTGGGTATATACCGATCTGAATAACAACCAGTCGCAACCCCTGGCTGACTGGTTACGCAACGCTCTGGAAAATCTCTGAATGCCTGAAATCAAGAAACCTCGTTATCAGGAGCCGCCTTTACCGGAAATCGATGTCGAGGAGTTTCGCAAAGTCGTCATGACCCGCCGCTCGGTCAGGCGCTTTACCGACGAACCGATTCCCGAAGCAGTCCTGCAGGATTGCCTGGATATGGCGCTGCTCGCACCGAATTCCTCCAACCTGCAGCCCTGGGAGTTCTATCTGGTGCGCTCTCCTGAAAAGCGCGCCGCCATGGCCAAGGCCTGCCTGAACCAGAATGCGGCCAAAACCGCGGCGGAACTCATCGTTGTAGTCGCCCGTACCGCAACCTGGAAAAGGCACAGCACAGAAGTACTGGAACACTGGCCAGAGGAAACGATTCCCCGGGTCGTTGAGGAGTACTACAAGAAAGGGGCGAAGGTACACTACGGCCGCCTGCCGCTTGACCCCATGGGCAAGGTCAAGAAATTTATCCGCAACGTCGCCGGCCTGTCGCGCCCCTTCCCCCGCTGGCCCAACAGTCAGAGTGACATGGAACTGTGGGCCTGCAAATCCACCTCACTGGCCGCTGAAAACCTCATGCTTGCCTTGCGCGCGCATGGCTTTGACAGCTGCCCCATGGAGGGCTTTGATGAGAAGCGGCTGCGCCGTATCGTCAAGCTCCCCTCCGATGCGCTGGTGCTCATGGTTGTCGGCGCGGGCCGCCGGGCTGAAAATGGCATCTATCACGCCCAGATTCGTTTCAACCGCGACCGCTTCATTCACGAAATCTAACTCTGCTTTATGCACGCACGCCCGTTACTCACCGGTTTCGCTTCCCTGTTTCTAACCCTGTCCGCGCTCTGCGCTCCGCCGGCGGCACAGGCCCAGTCCTTGCCAAAACTTGAGGCCCTGGCCAATCAGAACGTGGCGATCAGCGCCCTGGTCGTCGACCTGAGTTCCAGGCGCATCATCGGCCAGGTGGACCCCGACCAGCGCCTGACGCCAGCCTCGGTCACCAAACTTTTCATCGATGCCGCATCTCTGTCGCATTGGGGTCCGAATCATCGTTTCAGCACACCCCTGCTTACCAATGGCCGCATACGCAACGGCAGCCTGCACGGCAATGTCATGCTGGTGGGCCGGGGCGACCCCGGGCTCGGTACGGAGCAGCTCTGGACACTGGTGATGCGTCTTCGCCAGATGGGCGTACGCAGCATCGAAGGCAACCTGGTGGTCAATGAAAGCCTGTTTGGCCCGATAGACTGCGGCATCCAGGACCGCTGTGAAGCCCTGCGCGCGACAGACAGTGGCTATGATGCCCCCATTTCTGCAGCAGGCAGCAATTACAGCACTCTGGAGATTCTGGTCCGCCCGGCGCCCGAAATCGGCCAGCCCGCCAAACTCAGCCTCCTGCCACCCGCCCTGCAGTACCCTCTGGAGGGCTCCATCTCGACCGCCCCGCCACGTAATCGCCCGCTCTACGGTGTACGCCGCACGACTGAAGCAGGTCAGGACACACTGCATGCCTATGGCAAGGTGCCGCGTGACGGGGGGCCCTACCAGGTCTACCGCTCGGTATCGGACCCGGCCAGATATACCGGCGACCTTCTGGTGGCCCTGATGGAGGAGTCGGGTATCAGCTTGAAGGGCGGCGTACTGGTGACCAGTGAAGCGGTGCCAAAGGAATATGTGGAAATCGCTTCAACAGACAGCGCCACTCTCGGGGAGCAGATGCAGACGCTGATGGCCTACAGCAATAACTACATGTCCGATTTGCTGACCCTGGACATGGCCGCCGAGAAGAACCCGTCACCGCGCTTCACCCTGGCCCAGGCCTCGGATGTGCTTGAAGACTTCGCCAACGACATCAACACCCGCGCTCCAGCCTGGTTGCGTGCCAAACGTTATGACACTACAGCGCTGACTATCGAAAGCGGTAGCGGTCTGAGTATCACCAACAAACTATCCGCCCGCGACCTGGTATCGCTGCTGGAACATATGCATTCGGAGTTCAGCCTGTTTCCGTCTTTTGTCGGCAGCCTGCCCGTACCCAGATTCGCACCCTCACGCATGCTGCGCCGCAATGCCAACCGTGACTGGATGACCCGGCTGGCGGTCAAGACCGGCTACCTGTCAGAACCTGTTTCGGTGCTTTCGCTGTCAGGATATTTCCGCCTCAAGGACGGTGGCTGGGGTGCATTCGCCGTAGTGACCAACGGCACCCAGAAACGCCGGCGGGTATCCACCAGCTATACTCTGGGCGCCATCAAGTCGGATCTTCAGGCTCTCATGACCAAGTACTAGAGTGTGCGCGAAATGAGTTCTTTCATGATCTCATTGGTGCCGCCGAAAATACGCATGACGCGGGAATCGGCATAGGCGCGCGCGACAGGGTATTCCCACATGTAGCCGTAACCACCGTGCAGCTGCACACATTCGTCGACCACGCGACTGAGCATGTCCGTGGTCCAGTACTTGGCGGCCGCGGCGGCGTCCACGCCTAACTTCTTCTCCAGCACCAGTTCCAGGCAGCGATCAACAAAGACCTGTCCTATCTCTATTTCCGATTTCATTTCCGCCAGCTTGAAGCGGGAGTTCTGGAATTCGGCCACACTGCGGCCAAACGCCTTGCGGCCGCGGGTGTACTCCAGCGTCTGGTCATAGGCGGCACGCGCGCCGGCCACCGCCATCACGGCAATGATCATACGTTCCCAGGCAAGCTCCTGCATCAGCTGGATAAAACCACTGCCTACCGGCCCGAGTACGCTGCTCTTGGGCACGCGAACATCCTTGAAGAACAGCTCAGCCGTATCCTGGGCTTTCATACCCACCTTTTTCAGGGGCTTGCCGCGTGAAAAACCTTCACGATCGGTTTCCACCAGCAACAGACTGACACCCTTGGCGCCGGCCTCCTCGCCCACCCGCGCCGCAACGATGACCAGATCCGCATGCATACCGTTGGTAATGAAAATCTTGGAGCCGTTAATGACATAGTCATCACCGTCCTCAACCGCCCGTGTCTTGATCGCCTGCAGATCAGAACCGGTTCCGGGCTCGGTCATGGCAATGGCGCCAACAACTTCGCCACTCGCCATCTTGGGCAGCCACCGTTTCTTCTGTTCTTCATTGCCATAGTTGAGAATGTAGTTGGCAACGATATCGGAATGAACCGAAAAGCCGATTCCGGTCGCGCCGGCATAGCTCAGTTCTTCCAGCAGCACGGCACTGAATAGCCGGTCTGCATCGAATCCACCATACTCCTCCGGCATATTCATGCACAGCATGCCCAGTTCACCTGCCCTGTTCCATATACTGCGGTCGACGATACCGTCCTCTTCCCACTGGCCGTGGTGCGGCATGATTTCCTCGTCAATGAAACGCTTCGCTGTCGCCCGAAACTCTTCGTGCTCGGGGGTAAAAATCTTTCTGGGGATCATGTCTACCTCTGAAACCTGGGAACCGAATGCCACGCATGATAGGCAGCGATGCAAGTCGGTGACAAGAATAATTACATATCATCGGTAACCGCTATAACCGGGAGCCCGAATTAATAATTACTTTATTTGCAAAGTGTTATCAATAATATGAATGATTTCAGCATTTAAGCCCCAGCAGCAGTATCGAGCAGAAAATTCATAAATCGTAATTATAATTACGCTAACGGGCTGTTCATCATCACCGCGCATGGCTGCAAGGAAAGGCTGCTTGCTGTACGGTACGGCAACTTCAATCTCAGCGATCTATCTGCGATGAGCGAAAAAAACCTGACCGAACGCGATCTGGCCTGTGTCTGGCATCCCTGCACCCAGATGAAGGATCATGAATCCCTGCCCCTGATTGAAGTCACCCGTGGCGAAGGGGTGTGGCTGCATGACACCCAGGGCAAGAAATACCTGGATGCCGTCAGTTCATGGTGGGTGAACATTTTCGGCCATTCGCATCCCTATATTGCCGATGCACTGAGCGAACAGGCGCATACCCTGGAACATGTGATTTTTGCCGGCCATACCCACGAACCGGCGGTACGCCTGGCTGAACGCCTGCTGGCGCTGGCGCCGGCCGGTTTCGGCAAGGTGTTTTTCGCGGATAACGGTTCGGCGGCGGTCGAAGTGGCGCTTAAAATGAGCTTCCACTACTGGCACAACAAAGGCGAAACACGCACCCGCTTCATCAATCTGAGCAATGCCTATCATGGCGAGACACTGGGTGCGCTCAGTGTCGGCGACGTGGCCCTGTACAAGGAGACCTACGCCCCGCTGCTGCTGGAATCCATCGTGGTCAAGGGCCCGGACAACTACGAGCGCGAAGCCGGGGAAACCCCGGTCGAACACGCGCGCCGCCGCCTGCAGGACATGCGCCAGGCGCTGGAGGCGCATGCCGACGATGTCTGCGCCGTTATCATCGAACCCCTGATCCAGTGCGCCGGCAACATGCGCATGCACGACCCGGAGTATCTGCGTGGGCTGCGCGCCCTGTGCGACGAATTCAACGTGCACCTGATCGCCGACGAAATCGCCGTCGGCTTTGGCCGCACCGGCAGCATGTTTGCCTGTGAGCAGGCCGACATCCGCCCCGACTTCATGTGCCTTTCCAAGGGTCTGACTGCCGGCTGGCTGCCGCTGGCAGTGGTACTGACCACTGACGACGTCTATGACGCTTTCTACGACGAGTACCAGACATTGCGCGCTTTCCTGCACTCACATTCCTATACCGGCAATCCCCTGGCCTGCGCCGTGGCCAACGCCACACTGGACCTGTTCGAACAATACGACACGATTCGCGCCAATCAGAAACTGGTGGAACGTATGGCACAGGCCGCCGCGCCACTGGCCGAGCACCCACATGTTGCCGACGTACGCCAGACCGGCATGGTCGTAGCCATTGAGATGGTCAAGAACAAACAAACACGCGAACCCTATGACTGGAAAGAGCGCCGTGGCCTGCATGTATACCGGCATGGCCTGGAGCACGGCGCCCTGCTGCGCCCATTGGGCAACGTGGTGTACTGGATGCCGCCCTACGTCATTACCGAGGAACAGATCGACTGGATTGCTCAACTCAGCCGCGAGGGCATCGACCTGGCGACCAGGAACTGAAGTCAGGCGTTCGTATTAACAGCGCTGCGGGCCACGGGAAGGCGCGCAAGCCGATAGCACCCATACACAAACAGGCCTGCCAGGATTCCCGGCATACCCTCATAAATGGCCGCATGCCAGCCCAACCAGCGCCAAGTCAGCGCCACCGTCAGACCCGTCAAAGTCATAAACATGGCCACTGCCTGGTTCGGCCGCCCGCCCAGGCACCAGATCAGCAACAAGGGCGCGAAGCTTGATGCCAGCCCTGACCAGGACATTACCACCAGATTGAACACACTCTGCTGGTTGAGCAGCGCCCAGCCCAGGGCCAGCGCAGTGATAACGACGGTGGTGAGTTTGAGCAGCCGGGTATCTTCAATATTGTGCGGCAACAGGTCATGGGTAATGGCCGCCGAGCAACTCAGCACCAGTGAGTCTGCGGTTGACATGGTGGCAGCAAAAATACCCGCCAGCACCAGCCCGACCAGCACCGGCGGAAACAGTTCCTGAGCCATCATGGGCAGCGCCAGTTCGGCGTCGAAGCTGTCCGGTGTTGCCAGGTAAATCCGCGACAGCATGCCTACACCTGTCGCCATGCAATAAAAGGCGGTGAACCACAGGTAGTACCAGGCCCGTGCCTGCATGATCTTGCTGGTTTCGTTCAGGGTCATGAAACGCACCATGACATGCGGCTGACCGATCACCGACAGCCCGGCGAACAGCCAGCCCATGACAAACAGCAAGCCGCCAGCCACACCCGGCACGATCATGTCTCTGGGATACCAGTCCATGAAGCCGTCGATCTGACGCATTTGCGCAATTGCGGCATCCAGCCCGCCCAGGGACTGGGTGCCGACGAATAGCAGCAGCCCCATGGCGCAGATCATGACCACCGACTGCGCGGCGTCGGTCCAGATGGAAGCGCGGATACCACCCGCCACGCAGTACAGCGCCACCATGACAGCGCCCATCACCGCCCCCGCCCAGGCCGGCCAGTGGAACAACACCATCAGCGCCTTGCTGCCGGCTACCAGCTGGGCGCCGGTATAGGCCATCAGGAAAAGCAGGGATATGAGGGCAGCCAGCTTTTGCCAGGCGTGGAAACGCACACCCGACCAGTGGCTGAGCAGGCCGGCGTAACTGGCCTCGCCAGTGTCCTCCGTGGCCTGGCGCAGCTTGCCGTGCACCAGGAAGGAAGCCATCAGATCACCGAGAATCCAGCCGGTCATGAGCCAGATCGAGGCCAGGCCTGTCACATAGGTATAGCCAATGACCCCTATAAACATGTAGCCACTGTTGTTGGTGGCCACCGCTGACAGGCCGACCAGCCCGGGATGCACGCTGCTGCTGGCAACGTAGTAATCCTGCTTGGTCTTGCGCGACTTCAGCGAGGAGCTGAGCCCCACCAGCACGAACAGGCCCAGGAACAGGCAGAAACTGCCAATCATGGTCATATCAAGCGATCAGGCGTCGTTGGCTACGACTTCGGCTTCCAGTTCGTAAGCACCTTCGGCGTTATGGACTTCCTTGCCGTGCAGCGGCGGATTGAACACGCAGGCCATTTTCATTTCCTTGCGCGCACGCAGGATATGCTTGTCGTGTTGATCGAGAATGTAGATCGTACCCGGCCCGACGAGATAGATCCGGCCATCCGCGACCGTTTCCACCTCACCCTCGCCGGATATGCAATACACCGATTCCAGATGATTCTGGTAATGCAGATGCAGTTCGGCCCCTTCATAAATGGTAGTGATATGAAAGGAGAAGCCCATGTTGTCGCCCTTGAGCAACAGGCGCGTGCTTTCCCAGCCCTCACTGACTACGCGACGCTCGCCTTTTTCCGCATCCTGCAGACCCCGGACAATCATCAGGAAGCCTCCCGGTCAGCGAAGAAGTCATGCTCGCTGGGCACGTCATCAATCTTGCCCAGAACCTCGGCAACGCTTTCCTCGACGATATCGAGACCTTTCTGCAGATTCTCGTCGCTGATAATCAGCGGACACAGGGTTTTAACCACCTGATCATCCGCACCGCTGGTTTCAATAATCAGCCCTTTCTTGAAAGCGGCACGAGTGATCTGGCCTGCCAGATCACCACTCACACAGTTAAGGCCATGGAACATACCGCGTCCACGCTCGGTAAAGTTGCCCTCACCGTATTCATTAACGATCTTCTGCAGACGCTCATGAATGACCGCCCCCTTGCGCTTGACCTCTTTGGAGAAGCTGTCGTCCGACCAGAATTCGTCGATGGCAGCCTTGGCAGTCACGAATGCGAGGCTGTTACCACGGAAGGTGCCGTTATGCTCACCCGGGCGCCAGGTATCCAGATCCGGCTTGATCAGCACCACCGACATCGGCAGACCATAACCGCTGAGTGATTTGGACAATGTCACGATATCCGGCTTGATACCCGCCTCTTCGAAACTGAAATAGGTGCCGGTGCGGCCACAGCCCGCCTGGATGTCGTCCACGATCAGCAGCACATCATGGCGGCGGCATACTTCTTCAAGATTGCGTAGCCATTCAAAGCTGGCGGTATTGATGCCGCCTTCGCCCTGCACGGTTTCCACGATCACGGCGGCCGGCAGGTCGATACCACTGCTGGAATCGGACAGCACCTTGTCGAAATAGGCGGTGGTATCAAAACCCTCACCCAGATAGCCGTCATAGGGCATGCGGAAGGTGCCGCTCAGACTGACACCCGCCGCGCCGCGATGGTGTTCGTTACCTGTCACCGCCAGTGAACCCAGCGTCACGCCATGGAAGCCATTGGTAAAGGCGACGATGTTTTCGCGCCCCTTGACGTTACGCGCCACCTTGATAGCCGCTTCAACTGCGTTGGTGCCTGTTGGCCCCGGGAACTGCACCACGTATTCAAGCTCACGCGGCTTGAGAATCTTCTCGTTGAAGGCTTCCAGGAATTCGCCCTTGGCCCGCGTATGCAGATCCAGCCCATGGGTAATGCCATCGTCCTGGATATAGGCCAGCAGCTTTTCCTTGAACTTCGGGTGGTTATGGCCATAGTTCAGGGTCCCTGCGCCGGCCAGGAAGTCGATGTACCGGTTGCCGTCCTCGTCGTACAGGTACTCACCCTGCGCCTTGTGGAAGACACGCGGGAAGGAACGCGCATAGCTCTGAACTTCGGATTCAATTTCGTCAAAAATCTTCATGATTTATCCTCTCGCATACTGAAGGGGCCAATACGCAGCAACAGCTCACTGTCGTGCCGCCCTTTGAAATGCCGCTCTTTATCGAAAAACATGGTTTCAGCGCATTCGGCGCCCAGGCCTCTCGCCAGACCGCGGAACATGGCCCAGGAAGCCTCGTTGGAGGGCGTGATGGTGGTCTCCAGCCACTGCACTTCGACTGGCCTCGGCCGCTGGAGAATATGCCGGATCATGCCCTTGGCCAGACCCAGACCGCGCGCCTGCCCGGCCACGGCCACCTGCCACACAAACAATGTGTCCGGACGACCGGGTATTAGATAACCAGAGACAAAACCGCCCAGTTCGCCGTCAAGATCGGCGGCAACGGAGGTGTCGGCGAAATGCGAGCACTGCAACAGGTTGCAGTACATGGAGTTCTCGTCCAGCGGTGGACAATGCGCAATCAGATTGTGTACAGAGGCCCCGTCTTCAGCGACGGGCGTTCGAAACCTTGGTTTCGCTGGCATGTTGTTTTGGTGGCGCCGTACGCGACTGCTTGAACGCCTACCTTGTCAGTCGTGCGGATTCCAAGCCGGCACAACCCGTGAATTTCGGTGCGTCTGGGTAACTAGCCCGGCACCCTGAGATGGCTCGTTTAGGCGGCTTGGCGGCAAGGCCGCAGCCCGTCCCAGTGGCGAACCCGTGTCACGCCTGAGGCGTAAACAACGTATTAACTTTAGCAGTTCCAGGCCATGATCTCCAGCCGGCGATACGCATAAACCTGCTCAGGACAGAAAATAACAGGCTGTTTTTACAGTATTTTTACAACAGAGCCGCCTCGAGCTCCTGCAATGCGGCCTCGGCATGTTGCACCAGATGCTGCACATGCGGCAACGAGCGGCGACAGGCCGTATAGACAAAATTCAGGTCTCCTGCATAGGAGAAAATAGTGATATTCAGCGCCTGGCCCTGAAAGATTAAAGACACCGGCTGTGAACTGAGCAATCTGGCGCCGCCCATATACAGTCTCTTTTTCGGGCCGGGCACGTTCGAAACAGTGACATTGAACATGGGCTTGCGGCGACGATTGCCGATGCCGGCCACCTGCCCCACCGCGAAAGGCGCCATTACAAGCGCCGAATAGTTGGCCAGTTCAGTTTGCGACATGCGGCCGAGCAGGGTTTTGCCGTCACTCATGGATTGCCTGACCAGCGCCAGACGGCTGAGGGCATCACTCTCGGCAGTCCCCAGACTGGCCTGTACAAAACTGATGGCGTTGCCTTCGCCCGGATCATCCTTGGCCCGTACCGACACGGGCACCTGCGCTATCAACGACTTGCCCGGCAGCGCGTTGATCTCCGTCAGATAACGCCGCAAGGCGCCTCCGCAAACCGCCATGACGACATCATTCAGGGTGCTGCCCGCCGCCTTTGCCAGACGCTGTATCCTCGCCAGCTCGAATACCTGTGTGCTGACGCGCCGCTGGGGACCAATCGGCAGATTGAATACCGAATCAGGCGCCGCATAGGGTGCAATCAGTCCCGGCAGGTCCTTGTTGCGCGCTCCTCGAATCAGGTATGTCACCGAACGGGCTACCCCGGGCATCGACTTAAGCTGCGCCAGGCCCTGCCGCACCACTGCCAACAGCGGGTTATCCCGCTCACGTTCAACGCGTGCACGCCTGTCCTGGGGCACGGCCCAGAACGGCACGAAGGCCTTGCGGGGTGATTCCGACATAGACTTCTGCAGCAGGCGCGCGCCTGCCACGCCATCGATCAGGGCATGATGCATTTTCGAATAAAGCGCAAAACTGCCGTCGGCAAAGCCCTCAATCACATGCACTTCCCAGAGCGGGCGCGACTTGTCCAGCGGAATGCTATGCAGACGCGAAATCAACACAGCCAGCTCACGCTCCCCGCCCGGTTGCGGCAATGCCGAATGACGCAGGTGGTAGTCGATGTCGATTTCATCAGTTTCCTCCCAGGCAGGCGACCACTTTCCCATGCGGGTTTTGGCCAGTCTGAGATTGAAGGGCGGCTGGGTAACCGGGGTGTTACGTGCTTTCTCCACAAGATCCAGAATGAATTTCTGCCCCTTGCCTCTGGGCAACTCGAAGCGGTTGAGCAACCCGATATGCATGGGCGCATTGTCGCTTTCGATCTGCAGAAAAAAGGCATCTGCCGCATTAAGCTTTTTTACCACCAACGTCTCCTCACTGCTTCTGTCTGGTCCCGGCAGTCAATTGCCGCCTTCTTCTGTTTCTTCAGGCGCCACTGTCTTTTTGGGCGCCTCCTGCATGATGTCCTGCTCTTCCTGTGGCGACCTCGCCTTCAATGCATCCCGCACCAGCGGCGGAAATGTCCACTCGGAAAGTTCAAGCCCGGCGTTTCGCATCGCCTTGGCCAGGCGCAGAATGTTGGTGGCATGGCCCTTGGTTTGCAGAGACGATCCCGCACGCGCAACACAGGTGTCGAAGCGCTCCATGAAGACATTCAAATCCCGGTAAAGAACACCTGTGGCGGTGCGCCCATCCGCCCACTTGCGCACACCGGAAAATTCCAGCGTTGTGGTTACGAGCCCGCCACGCCCCTCGCCCAGCACGACGAGGGTGATTTCTCCCATGTTCCTGACGCTGCCGCTACCGACCATCGCCTCGAACAATGTCATACAGTGACCTGGCTGGTGATCAGATAATCACCATATCGCTCGCGTAACTTCAGCTTCTGCACCTTGCCGGTTGCGGTATGTGGAATTTCATCAACGAAGAGCACTGCGTCCGGCAACCACCATTTGGCGATCTTGCCCTCGAAATGACTCAGCAGTTCCGCCTCATCCACTACGGCGCCAGGCTTTCTGATCACGATCAGCAAGGGGCGTTCATCCCACTTTTCGTGGCGGGCGGCAATACAGGCGGCCTCGGCTACCGCCGGATGCGCCATGGCAATATTCTCCAGTTCGATGGAGCTGATCCACTCACCGCCGGATTTCACGACATCCTTGCTTCGGTCCACGATCTGCATATATCCATCCGCATCAATCGTGGCCACGTCACCCGTGGGGAACCAGCCGTTCTCATGCGGATCGGGCTTCTCCGGCTTGTAATAGCCACTGCATATCCAGGGGCCGCGTACCCAAAGGTCGCCATAGGCCTTGCCGTCCCATGGCAGATCCCGGCCGTCTGCATCGACTATTTTCATGTCGACCCCATAGGGCGGCCGACCCTGCTTCTCCTGCAACGGACGAAAACTGTCATTCGCCACATGCCGGGCCTTGGGTGCGCCGATTGTGCCAATGGGACTCATCTCCGTCATGCCCCAGGCGTGAATCACACGCACCCCGTACTTGTCCTGCAGCGCATCGATCATCGACGGCGGGCAGGCAGAGCCACCGATCACGGTTCGGTTCAACACGCCCAGATTCCCGCCGGTTTCGGCCAGGTAGTTCAGTACCGCCAGCCACACCGTGGGCACACCGGCCGTCAGCGTCACGCCCTCATTGCTGAACAGCTCGCAGAGATTGGGACCGTCCAGGCCAGCACCGGGAAAAACCAGCTTGGCGCCCACCATGGCCGCCGCATAGGGCAGGCCCCAGGCATTGACATGAAACATCGGCACCACCGGCAGGATCACATCCGTAGCCGACAGATTGAGCACATCGGGCATGCAGCTGGCCCAGGCGTGCAGAACGGTGGAGCGATGGCTGTAGAGCACCCCTTTGGGATTACCGGTAGTGCCCGAGGTGTAACAAAGCGAGGACGCTGTCTGCTCATCCAGCACCGGCCATTCGAAGCCGCTGCTATCCCCTTGTGCCAGCAACTCCTCATAACAAACCAGATCAAGGCTGGAATCCGGCATATGCGCGCGGTCAGTCAGTACCACCACGGTGGGTTTCGCCGTCAATGACGCATATACCGCTTCGATCAGAGGCAGGAAAGTCAGGTCGACGAAAATATGGCTGTCTTCGGCATGATTCAGTATCCAGCCGATCTGCTCGGGAAACAGCCGCGGATTCACGGTATGACAGATCGCGCCAATACCTGAAACCGCATAATAGATTTCCAGGTGGCGGTAACCATTCCAGGCCAGGGTCGCCAGCCGCGTACCCGGTTCAACACCATTTTTCTGAAGCGCCGACGCCAGCTGTCGCGATCGCACGGCTGCATCCGCATAGGTATAGCGGTGAATGTCACCTTCCGTACGGCGGGACACAATTTCTGTGTCGCCGTGATACTTTTCCGCGTATTCGATCAGGGCCGAAATACTCAACGGCTGATCCATCATCTGGCCGGTCAGAGTCATGCTCGAGTCTCCATCGCAGGGTTCTGTTTATACGAAAAGCTGACTCTAAACTTTTACAGAAAGTAATCAAGCAGATCCTGGTGTAGGATGCTGCGCATGCCCAAGCCTGCCATGCCCTCCAATCGCCGCTGGATACTGATCCTGGGGGCTGTCATAGCCATCGGTCCCATGGCCATCGACATGTATCTACCTGCCTTACCCGGGCTGCAGGACTACTTCCTGGCGGATGCCTCGGGCGTGCAGTTAAGCCTGGCCAGCTTTTTTGCAGGACTGGCTCTGGGTCAGCTGATTTACGGCCCGTTATCGGACCGCTTTGGCCGGCGACCGCCGCTGCTCATGGGTCTGGCGCTGTTCAGCATTGCCTCACTGGGCTGCGCCATGGCGCCCAACCTGCCCTCATTGATCACTCTGCGCTTCATCCAGGCGCTGGGTGGCTGTGCCGGCATGGTCATCACCCGCGCCATGGTGCGGGACCGATTCGCGCCACAGGAAATGGCGCGGATACTTTCGCTGCTGATCCTGGTGTTGGGCGTTGCCCCCATTCTGGCGCCCAGCCTGGGCAGTCTGGTTTTACAGGTTGCCGGCTGGCAGAGCATTTTTCTGATACTGACCGTCTATGGCCTGCTCTGCCTGCTGGCGGTAACGTGGCATATTCCGGAAAGTAATCAGGCACCGACAGAGAGCATCCGTCTGGGAGACATTGCACAGACCTACGGGCGCCTGCTGAGTCACCGGCGCTTCATGGGTTATGCACTGGCCGGCGGTGTGGCGCAGGCCGGCTTGTTCGCCTACATCTCCGGCTCGTCCTTCGTCTTCATTGAAGTTTTCGAACTCACGCCCACTGCCTTCGGCTGGCTTTTCGGCGCCAACGCCTTCGGTCTGATCCTCGCATCGCAAATCAATCGCCGCGCGCTGGAACGCTACCCGGCCCAACGCGTACTCAAACGCGCGCTGTCGGCCTATTGCCTCAGTGGCCTGGTGCTGTTGATCGTCACGCTCAGCGACACCGGCGGTCTCATAGGCTTTGTAGTTCCCTTATGGTTGTGCATTTCCAGCCTGGGCTTTTCGTTCCCCAACTCCACGGCCGCGGCCATGGCGCCCTTTGGCGATCGCGCCGGCACCGCCTCGGCCCTGCTTGGCACGCTGCAATTCGGCATCGCAGGCATAGCCGCCACTTTCAGTGGCTATTGGTACGATGGAACAGCGATTCCCATGACCACCATTATTGCGATCTGCGGTTGTGTATCCCTGTCGCTATTGCTTGGCGTGGTTGGCAAAAGCCGCTCTGTGGAAGGAAACCAGGCCTGAAGCACTCAGGATTTCAGCAGGCCATACTGCTGCATGCGTCGCCATAAGGTGCTGCGCGAAATGCCCAGGCGCCTGGTGGCCTCGCCACGATTGCCCATACATTCCCGCAGCACCTGCTCAAGTTGCCGGCGTTCATGATCTGCCGCTGGCAGGCCTGTCGCCGCCTGCGGATGCGAACCGGCCTCTCCTTCATTGAACAGTTCGGGTGCGCTCTGGCGTAGCAGCGCCAAATCCACCTGCACCTCCCTGCCGGTCGTATCTGCCAGAACACGCTCTACAATGTTCTTGAGTTCACGCAGATTGCCCGGCCAGGGATAAGCTGCCAACAGGGCATTGGCTTCCCGGGTGATTTTCAAGCTGATGCCCTGTCGGAAACGATCGGCAAAAGCGGCAAACAGCGCGGGGATGTCTGCCCGGCGTTCAGACAGCGCGGGCAAATTGATCCTGAGCACATTCAAGCGATAGTAGAGATCCGCCCGGAAGCGGCCTTGCGCCACCATGGCAGGCAAATCGCAATGCGTGGCGGCAATAACCCTTATGTCCACGGGGATGGTGTGATTGCTGCCAACGCGCAACACTTCACGTTCCTCCAGTACCCTGAGCAGGCGCGTTTGCAGCGCCAGAGGCATTTCGCCTATTTCGTCCAGGAACAGGCTGCCCTTGTGCGCCGCCTCGATCAAACCCGGGCGGCCGCCCCGCCGCGCACCGGTAAACGCTCCCTCTTCGTGTCCGAACAACTCCGACTCCAGCAACGACTCGGCAATAGCGCCACAGTTAATGGCGACAAAGGCCTGCCGCCGGCGTGCCGAGGCGGCATGCACGGCCTGCGCCGCCAATTCCTTGCCCGTACCTGTAGCGCCGTGAATCAGCACCGTGGATTCCGCCCCGGCCGCCCGTTGGATACGCCGGCGTAATGTCTGCATGACCTCGCTCTGGCCCAGCATATGGTCGAGCGTGTAGCGCGCGCCGCCGACTTTCTGCCTTCCCGGACGCCGTACCTCATCCACCGGCGCGCGTTGCTCAAGGGCGGTTACCAGATCCAGCGCCGCATTGAGCGCCCGGCGCACCGAATCCGGTGAGTACAGCAAAATACCCGCCATACCGGCGCTCTCGGCCATCCCCGTAATCAGTCCGGTGCCAACCACCGCATGCACATCGCGGTCCTGCAGTTCGGCCACGCAGTTACGGGCATCCTCAGCCGTCAGGAAACTGCGCTGCTCGATTTCCAGGCCGAAGTCTTCGCAGAATTCGGTAAAGGTCGGCAAATCTGTCTGGTGGGTCACTACGGCAATCCGTTTGTTTCGCCCCTGACTGCGGCGTCGCGCCCGGCTCAGGGCCTGCATGAGGTCGAAACCGCTGGGCTCCACCAGAACCACGGGTTTGTCTATATGCTTTCTGATGTAGCTGCCATTGGAACCGGCGGCAATAATGACATCGCAGGGTTGCCGGGCCAGCCGCTTGTTGAGCAGATTCACGGCTTCTTCATAGCCGCCATGCAGATTATGGATCACGGCCTGCTGGTCATATTCAGGTGTGACGTCACGAAAGAGTTCTTCCAGACGCGTCATGCTGACGGTCCAGATCACGGGCTTGTTACGTGGGCTGCGGAGTGTTTCTGGCATGTATGAAACCTTTTGTTCGAGACATTATGAAACACTTTGTTTCAATTGAACAATACAAGAAGCGCATTCCATAGCATTGAATTTAGTTAACTAATTGTTTTACATGAATTTACCCTGAATTCCTTCAGTTGGCATGGAACTTGACCTTATTTGCCCATAACTCATACACAGGAAAACACATGACACAGATTCCCGTTTCAGCCGGCGCCAGACTTCGCGCAGCGGTTGCCGAAGAGTCCCCGTTGCAGGTGGTGGGCGCCATCAATGCCAACCATGCCTTGCTGGCCCAGTCCGCCGGTTTCAAGGCCATTTACCTCTCCGGCGGCGGCGTAGCTGCCGGCTCGCTGGGTCTGCCCGACCTGGGCATCTCAGGCCTGGATGACGTGCTGACCGACGTACACCGCATCACCGATGTCTGCGACCTGCCCCTGCTGGTGGATGTGGATACCGGTTTTGGCTCATCGGCCTTCAATGTCGCCCGCACGACCAAATCCATGATCAAGTTTGGTGCTGCCGGCATGCATATCGAAGATCAGGTGGGCGCCAAACGCTGCGGCCATCGCCCCAACAAGGAAATCGTCAGCCAGGGAGAAATGGTCGACCGTATCAAGGCGGCCGCCGATGCCCGCACTGATGAGAATTTCGTCATCATGGCCCGCACCGACGCCCTGGCGGTGGAAGGCCTGCAGGCTGCTATTGACCGTGCCTGCGCCTGCGTTGAGGCAGGGGCCGACATGATTTTCCCGGAAGCCATGACCGAACTGGACATGTACAGGGAATTCGCCGGCGCGGTCGGTGTACCCGTCTTGGCCAACATCACGGAGTTCGGCTCTACTCCCCTGTTCACCACCGAAGAACTGGCCGGCGTCGACGTCAGCCTCGTGCTGTATCCTCTGTCGGCTTTCCGCGCCATGAACAAGGCGGCCCTGAACGTTTACCAGGCAATACGTAACGATGGCACGCAGAAGAATGTGCTTGATACCATGCAGACCCGCATGGAACTGTATGATTCCATCGGCTACCACGAATACGAACAGAAACTGGATGCACTGTTTGCCAAACAGAAATCCTGACACCGAACACTTAGACGAGAAACAAGATCCGGAGATACTCCATGACTGAAAAGAAAAGCGGCTTCAAACCGAAAAAATCCGTCGCCCTGTCCGGCGTGGCTGCCGGTGATACGGCACTGTGTACCGTCGGTCGCAGCGGCAATGACCTGCATTACCGTGGCTACGACATTCTCGATATCGCTGAAACCTGCGAGTTCGAGGAAATCGCCCACCTGCTGGTACACGGCAAGCTGCCAACCAAGGCCGAGCTGGCGTCCTACAAGGCCAAGCTCAAGCGTCTGCGCGGCCTGCCTGCCATGGTGCAGGAGGCCCTGGAATGCCTGCCCGCCTCCTCGCACCCAATGGACGTGATGCGCACCGGCGTTTCCGTGCTGGGCTGCAACCTGCCAGAAAAAGACGACCACAATCATGCCGATGCCCGCGATATTGCTGATCGCTTGATGGCCTCGCTGGGATCGATGCTGCTGTACTGGTACCACTTCAGCCATAACGGCCGCCGCATTGACGTGGAAACCGATGACGATTCCATCGGCGGTCATTTCCTGCACCTGCTGCACAGCGAAACGCCGCCGGACTCCTGGGTGCGCGCCATGCACACCTCACTGATCCTCTACGCGGAGCACGAGTTCAATGCCTCCACCTTCACCGGCCGCGTCATCGCCGGTACCGGTTCGGACATGTTCTCTGCCATCTGCGGCGCCATCGGCGCCCTGCGCGGTCCCAAACATGGCGGCGCCAACGAAGTCGCCTTCGAAATCCAGAAGCGTTACGACTCGCCCGATGAAGCTGAAGCCGATATCCGCGAGCGTGTAGCCAACAAGGAAGTCATTATCGGCTTCGGCCATCCGGTGTACACCGTGTCCGATCCGCGTAACGAAGTGATCAAGAAAGTAGCCAGGGAGCTTTCCAAGGAAGCGAAGAACACCAAGATGTACGACATCGCGGAACGTCTGGAATCGGTCATGTGGGAAGTGAAGAAAATGTTCCCCAACCTGGACTGGTTCAGCGCCGTGTCCTACCACATGATGGGTGTGCCCACGGCCATGTTCACCCCGCTGTTTGTCATCGCCCGCACCAGTGGCTGGAGCGCGCATATCATCGAACAGCGCATCAACAAGAAGATTATCCGTCCCTCGGCCAATTACACCGGCCCGGAAAATCTCAAGTTTGTCCCCATCGACAAGCGCAAGTAAGCGCCGATCTATAACCAGGGGATCACAGGAACCCGCCGCAAGGCGGGTTCTTTTTTATGGGAATACCAAACGGGGCTCATACCCTCGGTATGGTTTCTCATCGTGGACTCGAACGCCCCCAGCATACTGAGGGTAGACACGAACCTTAACTAATTGTTTTTATTAACTTAAGCATCGATCGACGTGGATTGCATTTACATAATCGCGCATAACGATGCACAACCGGTTCACGCAATTGTTAGCGGCGCCTAATGCCGCACACCGGGAGTTTGTCGCCATCCACGCATCCAACCCTTCCAGCCCACGAATATTACAAATAAACCGGCTGCAACCAAGATGAACGGCACCCAAAAATAGCCCGATTTCAAGTCTATGCTTGTCTTGCCTTTATGGAGCACAGCTTCGGCCGGGTTTCCCGGATTGTAGTATGCCGACTGCCTGGAACCTGGAGGATAGCGGTCAATAATACGCTGCACGTCTTCTTGGCTTTGCGAGGCGGGGCCCAGATAACTAAACCGAGTCGATTGGTAGGTGTCTCCGCTAACTGTGTATTCGTATTGGATGCGCGGCTGGTATATGCGAACAGGGCCACCGGTCGCCGCGTCGCGCTGGGTAGTCTGCGAAATCTTGCTGTCCAGAATGGTTGCCAGAACCGGCTCGAAGTTCGCAGCGGCATCTGCCTGCTGCTGCTGACTCCAGTAAATAGCGTAACTGATATAGAGAGCAAAAGTCGTAAACGCCAGCCCGACGATCAGCGTTCCCCAATCGACTTTGCGCTGATGTACTTCTTGTTTCCGTGCAGAACTGTTTTTCATCGTTTCAATTCCTGTCAAGCTGTGACCGCTAATGCCTGAGTTCAGTGCATTGTGGTTCCCAGGCAATAAGGCTGTGGCATGAACACGACAAACCGGTTCGTTGGCACGCCTCGACGACGATTCAAAGAACCTTCAGACGAGCTTTGAATGCCTCCGGAATCACGAAAGCCACCTCTTTCCATTGCTTTCTTCATTCCTTCGCTACTCACCTGTCATCTAATGGATACGATATTCGCACCATTCAATCATTACCGGGGCCTTGTGCACCGCCCCCCGGCGATATGTGGCGATCTGGCATTTTCCAGATCATTTAAAATCAGTTTTTTGGTGCCAGCAAACAATGCATCCATAGTCTTAGCGCATGGCCGCCATCGCAATACGTGCGCGCGGCAAACCGCGCCACAGTGTGAAGGCAGCGAGCAGGTACCGCGGCAATGCCGTATGTGCCACGGCATTCAAGCGACACCTCCGCAACCACAACGGCATATGGCGCTGTGCACCCAATATATTTTCAAGACTGCCAAGCATGCCAGGCACAAAGTCGGCGACCCACTCGGGATGCGGCACCACCTGCCACATCGCATTGCGCTGGGTATCCGAAAGGCGCATCGCTTCCAGATGTGCGATCACACTCGCACTGAACACTTGCTGGCACATGAATACTGATTGCAGGGTGATCTGGCCGTCAGCAAATAATGGCCGCGGCTCACGTGGCGCCAAACCATTCGCACTGCAATCGATATACAGGCTATGGGCATTGCTGGACACACGTCCGTGTTCCAGTTCGATAGCATCGCCAGTTATCCGCTGCACCCGTCCCAACCGCACAACATCACGCACAGTGCAGAGCTGCTCGTATTCAGGTCGGCTCACGGTCGCACAACGCCACTTCCTGGGCATGTGCTCTGGATCAAGGCGCATGAGGCTGCCCTGCCGTTCCAGGGTAAGGAACATGTCATCCTGTGATGCGGCATTGGTCATCGCTTTCAGAAAGCGCACAAACTCGATCTCGACCATGCCCGCCTGCACCAGCGCCCGATTCCACAACCACATATCGTTCGGCACGATCCACTGGATACGTGCTGCCGCAACGCCCTTGTCCAGCAAAAACAGCACGGCATCGATGCCGGTCTTCCCGGCGCCGATCACCACATATTTATCCCAGGGCCGTTGCAGGCGCGCGAGTCCGTTAATCGGAATCAGTGTCACATCATCATCCACGGCGTAGCGCGGCCCATGCGTCGATGGCACTTCTACATTCATGTAGCTGGCATCTACCAACCGCCGTCGCACATTCACTTTATATGTGCAGGACGCATCCACGACCGACACGATTTCGCCATCGCCACGGTATTCGCACATCGTTAGAAAACGCACCCGGCTACTGGCCAGCAAACGCTGCATCGCCTGTTCGAAATAACTGAGAATTTCAGAACGCGATGACAGATCACTACCACCACTGCCCAGACGTCGTGACTTCACTCCATAAAAGGCCGCTGGCTGATGCAGGGTCACGAATGGGTAGGCATCGTTCCAGTGCCCCCCTGGCTTGGCATGACGATCAACCAGGGTGATATGGCAGTCGCGCGACTCATCCAGCAGCGTATCGGCAAACGCAAGGCCCATGGCGCCGGCGCCAATCACCAGATAGTCGGTTTCGATTGTCTGGCCGGTCATCGTATTAACCAGGCTTATTCATCTGCCCGGAATGCATGCCGCAGGATGATGAGCATGGCCGCGAGCGTCACAAAGGCAAACAGAAATGCCGGCAACAGGCCGAGCACACCGGCCAGATTGCTCTCACCCAGACGATTGGCGCCGAAGGTCAGCGCCCGACTCGGCGCCAGCATGCCAGCCCAATAGAAAATGGTATTGGCATAACCCGCGCCGACCAGCATCCAGCACAACGAGCGCGCCGCACGCTCCGGAATCTGCATGGCATGTATGACCAGTGCGCCAACCATCACCATCAGGCCATTCATCAGACCCCCGACATGGGTGCGCGCCCAGGCGCTGCCATCACCTGGCAACTCGAAGCTGAGAATCTTGCCCGGATAGATTTCAAAACCACCGATCAGGCTCATCACCAGACCAAAACCGGCCAGCAGGCCAAATACCATGACTATTGCGCCATGCCCAATCATGCGTCGTGATCGCTGATCCATACCCCTCTCCTCCTACCAGGCTGTCTCGCTTTACCACTGTGCCAAAAAATTAACCGGTCGGACAGCGTATACCAATCCGACTGAACGGATACGAATCACCATGCACAGGATCAAGCCAACTGTCGTATTTATTAAGCTGGGTCGTCGAGGGTCGATACGCGCTGAAAAGCAAACGATGCGCATCTATTGGAGCGGACAATAGGAATTGGTTGCCTGTTTGAAGTTTGGAAAGTTTGTAACCCGACCCGCATTTCCGCTGCAAAGACTGAGGCCGCTTTATAAGGTTTTTGCGCCGAAAATCTCCACCTTCGGTGAGGTTAGAAAACCTCTTTGATAGAGCAGGTCTTTAATTCAGGGGAAAGAAAAAGGTCTCTGCCAGCGTCCACTGGCAGAGACCTTACTAGTTGGCGGAGAGAGAGGGATTCGAACCCTCGATGAGGCTATAAACCCCATACTCCCTTAGCAGGGGAGCGCCTTCAGCCACTCGGCCATCTCTCCGAAATCTGATTGTACTTGCCATTTCTATACGCTATGGCATCAGCGCTCCCTGGGATGCGCCTTGCTCGTCTCGTCATGAGACTCGCCCCTTCGGGGCCCGCTCACGCGGTCCCGATTCGTTCCAGACGAATCGGTCAGCCACTCGGCCATCTCTCCGGACAGGTTATTGCCAACCCGATAAGGGCGGCTAGGATAGCGGCTGTCGCTTTACGGGTAAAGCGCTTAGCCGATGGTGCCGGTTTGAGAGTCGCCCAGATCTTCGTCTTCGGCGCCCTCGGCACAAATCCGCTTGTAGATTTCCTCACGATGTACGGCAACATTGCGCGGGGCATTAACCCCGAGACGAACCTGATTGCCCTTCACCCCCAACACGGTCACGGTGATTTCATCACCGATCACGACCGACTCCCCTACGCGTCGTGTAAGAATTAGCATGGCTTCCCTCCGCCTTATACATTCAAACCGACGCTACCTTCCTTGGCGCCAACTTGAACGTGCTGTTCTCCAAAATATCGTTATGTTTAGTCAGTGTTGCCCAAATCAAAGGCCTGATGCAAGGCGCGGACAGCCAGCTCCAGATACTTGTCATCCACAACCACGGCAATCTTGATCTCCGAAGTGGAGATCATGCGTATATTAATGCCTTCATTTGCCAGCACTTCAAACATTTTAGCAGCAATGCCGGCATGGGAACGCATGCCCACGCCCACCATGGATATCTTGCAGATAGAGGTCGAACCTTCCACCTTGCGGGCACCCAATCCGGTCGCAACCGCATTCAACAGCTCATAGGCCTTCTCGTAGTCGTTACGATGCACGGTAAAGGTGAAGTCAGTGGTATCGTCTGAACCCACGTTCTGCACGATCATGTCGACTTCGATATTGGCATCGCCAATCGGCCCCAATATGGAATAGGCAATACCAGGGCGATCCGGAACGCCCTGCACGGTCAGTTGGGCTTCATCACGATTGAATGCGATACCTGAAATAAGCGCTTCTTCCACGGCGTTTTCCTCCATGGTAATCAGTGTGCCGGGGCCGTCCTGGAAACTGGACAGCACGCGCAGCGGTACGTTGTATTTGCCCGCGAATTCCACGGAACGAATCTGTAATACCTTCGAGCCCTGGCTGGCCATTTCCAGCATTTCCTCGAAGGTGATTTTTTCCAGGCGGCGCGCATCGGAAACCACGCGCGGGTCGGTGGTATAAACACCATCCACGTCGGTATAGATCTGGCATTCATCCGCCTTCAGGGCAGCCGCCAGCGCCACCGCAGTGGTATCCGAACCGCCACGACCGAGAGTGGTGATATTGCCCCCGTCATCAATGCCCTGGAAGCCGGCGACAATCACAACCCGGCCTTCATCGAGATCCGCACGCATACGCTCGGTATCAATTTTCTCGATACGGGCCTTGTTGTAAGCGCTATCGGTGTGAATGGCCACCTGGGCGCCGGTATAGGAACGCGCCGGTTGGCCGATTTCATGCAGGGCCATGCTAAGCAGGGATATGGTCACCTGCTCACCGGTGGAGACCAGCACATCATATTCGCGGGGAAGCGGTTTGGAGCTGATTTGCTGGGCCAGCTCAATCAGGCGATTGGTTTCACCGGACATGGCCGAAACCACCACCACGATATCGTGCCCCTGCTCGCGCCACTGTTTGACCTTGGCTGCGACAGCTTGGATACGTTCGACACTGCCTACGGAAGTGCCGCCGAATTTCTGGACGTACAATGCCATGTTTCTTGCGCCTGAGCGCCGGGTTTGGATTTTTCGAGATGTCTTTCCCTGGCGGGAAAAAGCGGCGCATTGTAAACCATTGGAGACCTGGCGTCTTTCCGGCCGGGCTCTGCCAGGCAGCTAGACACCCAGCTTCTGCTCCACCCAGGGAACGACACTGGCCAGTGCTGCATCCAGATTTTCCGGTTGCTGGCCGCCAGCTTGCGCCATGTCCGGCCGACCACCACCTCGGCCCCCTACCTGCTCGGCCACATAGGCAATCAGCTCACCGGCCTTCACGGCGTCGGTACGATCCTTGGTGACACCAGCGACCAAGGCCACCTTGCCCTCATTGGCAGCGCCCAAAACGATCACTGCGGTGCCCAGCTTGTTCTTGAGCTGGTCCATGGCATCGCGCAGCGCCTTGCCGTCCATGCCATCCAACCGGGCAGACAGGACCTGGACCCCGGCGATTTCTTTTGCCTGTTCGGCCAGATCTCCGCCCTGACTGCTGGCCAGCTTGCGCTTGAGATTCTCGAGTTCCTTTTCGAGCTGCCGGCCACGTTCCGCCAATTGCTCAACCTTGCCAACCACATCATCACGGCTGGTTTTCAGCCGTTCACTGACTGCTTGCAAACGCTCGTCGCTCTGACGTACCCATTGCAATGCACCGAGACCAGTCACTGCCTCAATGCGCCTGACACCGGAGGCAATACCGCCCTCCGCAATAATCTTGAAGAGCCCGATATCACCCGTACGCCGGACGTGCGTACCACCACAAAGTTCAGTGGAAAAATCACCAAAGCGCATCACACGCACTTCGTCACCGTATTTTTCGCCGAATAACGCCATGGCGCCGGATGCAATAGCGTCGTCATAGCTCATGAGACTGGCTTCGGCCCTGACATTGGCCAGCACATCGACGTTGACCTGGTCTTCGATACGCTGAAGCTGCTCTGCGGTCAGGGGCTCATAATGGGAAAAGTCGAAACGCAGACGTTCCGGGGCGACCAGTGATCCCTTCTGCGTGACGTGGGTACCGAGAACCTCCCGGAGCACGGCATGCAGCAAATGGGTGGCCGAATGGTTACGGATCACGTCGGAGCGCCGCGCTTCATCAATGCGGGCTCCCACAGATGCGCCGACGGCCAGTTCCCCCGAGACAAGCTGGCCGATGTGCGCATGCAGTCCAGCCTGCTTTTGAGTGTCATCCACCCGGAAGAGCAGGCCTTCTCCGACCAATTCGCCGGTGTCTCCCACCTGACCACCGGACTCGGCATAGAACGGACTGGCATCCAGAACCACAGCCCCCGCGTCACCAGCCTGCAGGCTTTCTACCGATTGCCCGTCCCGCAACAAGGCAACGACAGTGGCCTGATGACCGATCTGCTCATAGCCTGTAAATTCGGTTTCGGCCTCTATACCGGCATTATCGTGATAATCAGCCTTGAACTGGCTGGCGCCGCGTGCGCGTTCTCGCTGCTCAGCCATACAGGCCTCGAAGCCGGCGAAGTCGATATCAAGTGCCCGCTCGCGGGCCACGTCAGCAGTGAGGTCAACCGGAAAGCCATAGGTATCATAGAGCTTGAATACCACGTCACCCGGAATCATCTTGTCGGCTACATCATCAATAGCAGCTTCCAGCAAACGCATACCCTGATCCAGGGTTTCAGCGAAGCGAATTTCCTCCTGCCGGATCACTTTTTCCACATGCGCCTGATTGTCCACCAGTTCAGGGTAAGCATCGCCCATTTCAGTCACCAGCGGAGTCACCAGTTCATGAAAAAAGGCCTGCTTCTGACCCAGTTTGTAACCGTGACGGATGGCACGCCGCATGATGCGGCGTAATACATAGCCCCTGCCCTCGTTGCTCGGCAACACCCCGTCGGCAATCAGAAAAGCGCAGGAACGGATATGGTCGGCGATGACCTTGAGGGAATTGGCCTGCAGGTCTTCTGCGCCCGTTGCCCGGGCTGCAGCCGCTATCAGACTCCTGAACAGATCAATGTCGTAGTTGTTATGCACACCCTGCATAACCGCCGCAACACGTTCCAGTCCCATACCTGTATCCACGGAAGGCTTGGGCAGTGGATTCAATGTGCCGTCGGCCGCCCGGTCATACTGCATGAAGACCAGATTCCAAATCTCCACATAGCGGTCGCCATCTTCTTCGGGCGTGCCGGGAGGGCCGCCGGCGATATCCTCGCCATGGTCATAGAAAATCTCGCTGCATGGACCACAGGGGCCGGTATCACCCATGGACCAGAAATTATCCTTGGCGCCGATACGTGAGAAGCGCTCTGCGGATACACCCACTTCCTTGAGCCAGATATCCGCCGCCTCTTCATCCTCTTCGAATACGGTAATCCACAGGCGTTCTGCCGGAAGACCCAGATCTTCGGTCAGGAACTGCCAGGCGAATTGAATGGCCTCACGCTTGAAATAGTCACCGAAACTGAAATTACCCAGCATCTCGAAGAACGTGTGGTGGCGGGCTGTATAGCCGACGTTCTCCAGGTCATTATGCTTGCCACCGGCACGCACGCAACGCTGCGAACTGGTCGCACGGCTATAGGGGCGGCTCTCCCGACCCAGGAAGACGTCCTTGAACGGCACCATGCCGGCATTCGTGAACAACAGCGTGGGATCGTTGCCAGGCACCAGCGAACTCGAGGCGACCACGGAGTGGCCCTGGCGTTCGAAAAAAGCCAGAAATCTGGCCCTGAGTTCATTGCTGCTGGTCATCGGCAAAAGTCGGAAATCGGCAAAAGGAGCGCTATGTTACCGAACCCCTTAACCCTAGGCCAGATAAAGCTTTCCCGCCCACCGGAACTACCCGCCAAAGCGCGTATTTATTCTTCGCCGCCCAGGACCTGCCAGATGGTATCGCTGGCGAAACCGCGGCCGGAGAGAAACCGCGCCTGGCGGACCTTTTCTTCGTAAGCGGCCGGTAATTCAGCTCCGAAACGCCGCCTGCGAACCTGTGATGCCAGCGCGGACCAGTCTGGCGACTGCTCTTTCAGCGCGGCCTCCACCAAGGCGTCATCCACGCCTCCCTGATTCAGTTCGGCGCGTATTTTCAGTGGTCCCTGACCACGCCCTATACGACTGTTGATAAGGGAATCTGCATACCGCTGATCCGATTGCAGGCCTTCCTGCGCCAGATCATCCAGCGCCGCGGAAATCAGCCCGGAATCCAGCCCACGTTGCTGCAGCTTTCGAGTCAGCTCCAGCCGGCTATGTTCGCGGCGCGCCAACAGGCGTATGGCACGCGCACGAACCTGAGCTAAATCTGCCTCAGCCAAAGACTGGCTTATGCCTCGGTCTCGCTTTCTTCAGCCGCGGCGCGCTGTTTCCTGGGTAACAGTTTTTCACGCAGTTCCGCTTCGATCTTGGCAGCTGCCTCGGTATTTTCCTTGAGCCAGGTACGGGCATTGTCCTTGCCCTGGCCGATACGCTCATCGCCGTAGCTGTACCAGGCGCCGGCCTTTTCGATCAGACCGTTAGCCACACCCAGGTCGATAATTTCGCCCTCGCGTGAAATACCTTCGCCGTAGAGAATCTCGAACTCGGCCTGCCGGAATGGCGGCGCCACCTTGTTCTTGACGACCTTGACGCGGGTTTCGTTACCAATCACCTCGTCACCCCGCTTCAAGGCACCCGTACGGCGAATATCCAGACGCACCGAACTGTAGAACTTCAGTGCGTTACCCCCTGTCGTGGTTTCAGGGTTGCCGAACATGACGCCGATCTTCATACGAATCTGGTTAATGAAAATCACCAGCGTATTCGAGCGTTTGATATTGGCTGTGAGTTTGCGCAGCGCCTGGGACATAAGACGCGCCTGCAGACCCACATGGGAATCACCCATTTCGCCTTCGATTTCGGCCTTGGGCGTCAGCGCCGCCACCGAGTCAATCACCACCACGTCGATGGCATTGGAGCGCACCAGCATGTCGGCGATTTCCAGCGCCTGCTCACCCGTATCTGGCTGGGAAACCAGCAGATCTTCCATCTGCACACCCAGCGCTTCGGCGTAGACCGGGTCCAGCGCATGCTCGGCATCAACAAAGGCACAGGCGCCGCCGATCTTCTGCGCTTCGGCAATCACCTGCAGCGTCAGTGTCGTCTTGCCCGAAGACTCCGGACCGTAGATTTCCACCACGCGGCCCTTGGGCAGCCCACCGATACCCAGCGCGATGTCCAGGCCCAGTGAACCGGTGGATATCGTTTCAATATCACGCACGGCCTGGCCGTCGCCCATGCGCATTACCGAGCCCTTGCCATACTGGCGCTCGATCTGGGTTAGTGCCGCGGCCAATGCCTTTTTCTTGTCTTCATCCATAACTTTGAACTCGTTGCTTGCTGAAGTGGGTGTCTGTGAAACGCTTTCTTCTATCTCGGTTTCGGCAGTCTGTGCATTCATGATCATGGCAACTCTCCCAATGAGCAGCCAGCGATCCGACAAGCTAAAGATAAATCTTGTTGGCAGCGCTGGCTATGGACCCCTGTGAATTCAATCGCCTACCACTGCCGATACTGTAATACATTACAGTAGTCGCCGCAACAGTCTATTAAATATTTGATATTGAATGAATTTTAATGACTATCGAGTGGACGGAAGCTATTTCTTGAGACGCGGATCATGTATCAACACGCGCCAGCAGACCCTGCAACACAGCATGACAGGCTGTTCGCCGCACGGCATCCCGATCACCGTCAAAAACCTGCATGCGGGTATCTGCCTGCCGGCCCCTGCACTGCCAGGCCAGCCAGACCGTGCCCACCGGTTTGGAGGCGGTGCCGCCGTCAGGCCCCGCGACACCACTGATCGCCAGACTCCAGTCTGCATGGCTGTGCGTCAGGGCGCCGGCGGTCATGGCTGCTACAACGGCCTCGCTGACCGCCCCTTCGGCGGCAATAAGTTCTGCGGGCACATCCAGCATGTCCTGTTTGGCGGCATTGGAATAAGTCACAAAACCCCGATCAAACCAGGCGGAACTGCCCGCCACTTCGGTCACCAGTTTCGCCACCCAGCCGCCGGTACAGGACTCGGCACAGGCGAGTGTCAGTCCCCGTTGCAGAAATGCCTGGCCGACTTGCTCGGCCAGGCGGGAAAGTTGCGGGTCAGTGGGCGGATTTGCCATGCCGCGAATGTACCACGGCCAGCTAGAAGCGGTAACGCACCCCGACCTGGATGAAGTCGCGGTCACGCAGCAGGTTGTATTCACCTGCGCCATAGAACCCGACATAGCCGACCGTCGTACTCCAGCCATCCGGCAGAATGGCCTCGACGTTGGCTATGAAATTCTTGCGTCCTTCAACAAAGTTTTCACCCGGGCCCGGCGCCGTACCGCGCACGTCGTGCGCCCAGATCAGCGTTGGCTCAAGACTGATACCCGGCAATACATTCGGATAACGGAAGATGCCGATCAGACGATAGCCCCAGGAAAAATCATCGGCAAAACCATCGGTCTGTTGCTGGGGATTGAAGCGGATACCGCTGGGTCCGATAACTGCCGAATTGGACTGACGGCTGCCATTGGCGCCGCTGCCATCGGTGCCTGCACTGGCATGGGTGAAGGTCCCGGGACCTTCGATCTGTAGCTCGTCCCGCCCCGGCAGGTCGGGCACATGCGTGGCGCCCAGCTCGAAGAAGGTAATGATCTGATCTGCCAGGACCCAGTTCTTGGGGCCGATGATGTAGGTGCCACCGATGTTGTACTGGAAGGTGTCAAAGTACTCCCAGCCGCGGATGTGCTGCCCCGGCGCATAGGCCAGGGGATCAAGACCGCGATAGGCGGACACGAAATCCGGCACCGCATAACGGGCGCCCGGCAACTGGGCTACCGCCCCTACACCGGGCACGCCAATATCGAACCGGTCTTCGATATCACCCCGGCCATTACCGCGCGGGAAAGTATTCTGCAAGGCCGCAAACACCAGGTCGGTATCGTCCACCTGCAGCGGCGCATCCGGCCGGTAGGCGATTTCGCCCTGCATCGACAGATCGCCAAAACTGGTGTTGAAACTGATGCCGTACATCGTGATGTCTTCAGGATACTCAAGCTGCAGCTTGATGGTATCCGCCGGGAAGGCATCGCCGTTGGGCCCGATATTCTGCTGCCGCACCGGCGGCGCGATGGCGGCCGGCAGCGCCGACTCCACTACCAGCGCTGCGTCCGCACCCGGACAGCTGGTCACCACCGTGACCGTGTCGGTCACATCCTTGGTCAGGCCCTCGCCAGCCGGCGTTGGCGCACCGGGGCCGTTAAGACAGCTGTACTCACCGGCGTAGGTACTCAGATAAGGCAGACGGCTGTGGTAATTGGCGGCATAGAAACCGATTTCAGTACCGTCGTTCAGCCAGTCGGCAAAATATCGCAGGGCCAGACCGTACTGCCCCCCGCGCTCGGCCCGGTTTTCAGGCAACAGGGTTGGAGCGCCATGGGTATCCGCCACTGCAGACAACATGATCTGGTCGGCAATACCGATACGGAAGGGGTTTTCGGCGACCTTGCCGAAACCAAGATAAATCTTGTCTGCCGCGTTGTCCGAGCCTACATCCACCGTTGACAGATAAGCGCCGGGCGGCGGAATTTCCACCGGCTCCCAATCGTATTGATAGAACGCTTCAGCAGAGAGACTCTCGGTGACGCTGGTGCTTAACTGAACGGCGCCAATGGGTGTCAGCACCTCGGCCAGATCCAGGAACGCGGGGCGGTACAGGTTGTTGAGATTAGGGGTATTGAAAGTATTCAGAGAGTTGACGATCAGCAGTGTGCTCTCACCCCAGTTAATAGGCTGGCGGCCAATCTTGAAGCTCAGTTCGCGATCACCAAAGAACGGAATATAACCGGACAGGTTCGCATCCAGCAGCTGAAACCCGGTGCCAATCTGTTCTTTGGCCTCATCGGTTTGGGCAATATAGACGGGATCGCCCTTGAACCCACGCCGACGGCCATCCTGCCTCGCAAGCGTGGCTTCGGTAGCGGCATTGGGGTGAAACACCGGCCGGCCACGGTTTTCCGTGTCGTAAAAGAAATAGCCACGCGTGAAAAAGGTGAAATCGCGCCATCCAACCTGCAAGTCGGAGGTGATGCGCGCCACGGTCTGCGTGACATCGCCACGGTCGTAGTTGAGGTTGCCGTCGTCCGCGTTATTCGAGAACTGGCCGGGTGCGTTAATGGCGACCTGGTTGGCGCCAGGCCCTTCACCGATAGTACTGTTCAGCCCCAGGGTCTGATGCAGCGGGTTCACATAGTCCAGATGACCCTGACAACTGGTGCCTGCGCCGTTGGGCGCAACCGGGCAAAGATCGGGATTCAGATTGGCCTTGCCCACCAGATCGTCAGAGCGTTCCTCCAGGCGCCACTGCGCGCCGAGCTGAACCGCGGTATTCCATGAACCGGTAATGCCGCCAAAGGCGTCACTGTCAAAGGTGATGGCGAAAGCCCGGGGAACCAGGAGCAAAAATACAAGTGCAGGGATAATACGCATGGCTATGCTTGCCTGCGCAGCATGGGGGTGACGTAACTTCACTCTCTCCTCCAAACCGAAGCGTCATTTCATACCGCATAGTATGTTGCACTGCAGTTTTGATGACAAGATTGCGCTCCTGTTCGCCGCCTTTGTTAGCATAGCCCCCTTCACCGATAGACCCATGAGTTTCAGGCCTTGAGCAAGACAGCGACGCGTTCATCAGCAGCGAACAACACGCCAACACATACGCCGATGATGCAGCAGTACCTCAGGCTGAAAGCGGATCACCCCGACATTCTGCTGTTTTACCGCATGGGCGATTTCTACGAGCTGTTCTACGATGACGCTCAGCGGGCCGCCCGGCTGCTGGATATCACCCTGACGACGCGCGGACAGTCGGCCGGCGCCCCGATTCCCATGGCGGGCGTGCCCTACCATGCCGCCGAACAATACCTCGCGCGCCTGCTGAGACAAGGCGAATCGGTTGCCATCTGTGAACAGGTCGGTGATCCGGCCACCAGCAAAGGCCCTGTTGAACGCAAGGTTGTACGCATCGTCACACCGGGCACCGTCACCGATGAGGCCTTCCTCAATCAGCGCAGCGATAACCTGCTGGTGGCCATTCATGCGCATGCAAGCCGATACGGTATTGCCGCGCTGGAACTGAGCAGCGCCCGCTTCACCGTTCTGGAAGTGGAGCATCGCGAAGAACTGCAAGCTGAACTGGAGCGCCTGAAACCAGTGGAATATCTGGTCGCCGAGGGCATGGATATTTCATTGCGGCAACGTGGTCAACGTGTCCGTCCGCCCTGGCATTTCGACAGCAGCAGTGCACGACGCCTGTTGCTGGAGCAGTTCGGCACCCAGGACCTGGTGGCTTTTGGCTGCGAGGACAAACCCCTGGCAGTTGCCGCGGCCGGCGCCCTGCTGCAATACGTACAGGAAACCCAGAAAGCCGCTATTCCTCACATCACCCGTATTACCACCGAGAACCGCGACACGGCCCTGCACCTGGATGCCGCCACGCGCCGCAACCTGGAACTGGAGCACAATCTCAGTGGCGGCAGTGAACACACACTCATTGGCATCATGGACCGCTGCGCCACCGCCATGGGCGGGCGGCTGTTGCGCCGCTGGCTACAGCGGCCGCTGCGTGATCAGAACGTGCTGCGCAAACGCTACCAGGCCATCAGCAGCCTGCAGAACCGGCAACTCTACCGGGGACTGCAGGATCAGCTGCAGGAAATCGTCGACATCGAACGTATCCTGGCGCGCATCGCCCTGCGCAGCGCCCGCCCCCGTGATCTGTCCGGGCTGGGACGCAGCCTCGGCCTTCTGCCCGGACTCAAGGAACAGCTGACAGCTATCGACAGCCCGAGACTGGCGGAGCTGAATGCCGATACCGGGGACCACGGCAGCGTCGAAACGCTGCTCAGCTCCGCGCTTATCGACAACCCGCCCATGCTGATCCGTGACGGGGGTGTCATCCGCACAAGCTATGACGAGGAACTGGATCGGCTGCGGGACATCAGCCAGAACGCCGACGGCTTCCTGCTGGACCTGGAACAGCGCGAACGCGCACGGGTTGGCGTGGACACACTCAAGCTCGGCTACAACCGGGTGCATGGCTATTACATCGAACTGGGCAAAACGCACAGCGACAAGGTGCCGGACGACTACACACGTCGCCAGACACTCAAGGGCGTCGAACGCTATATCACGCCCGAACTCAAGCAATTCGAGGACCAGGTGCTCAGCGCGCGCGAACGCGCACTGGCCCGTGAAAAACACCTCTATGAATCCCTGCTCGACCAGCTGGCCACGCATATCGGGGCACTACAGCTCACGGCGTCAGCGCTGTCCGAACTGGACGTACTGGCCAATCTTGCAGCCTGTGCCGAAACCCTGAACTGGAACGAACCCCGCCTGGTTGAGGAAAGCTGCATCGATATCCGGGCGGGACGCCATCCTGTCGTGGAAGGCAGCATTGATGATCCGTTTATCGCCAATGACCTGATGCTCGGGGCCGAGCGCCGCATGCTCGTTATTACCGGCCCGAACATGGGCGGCAAATCCACCTATATGCGGCAGACTGCCCTGATCGTGCTGATGGCGCATATCGGCAGCTTCGTTCCGGCCGATGCCGCAACCTTCGGACCCATCGACCGTATATTTACCCGCATTGGCGCGGCCGATGACCTTGCCGGCGGGCGTTCGACCTTCATGGTGGAAATGACGGAAACCGCGACCATACTCAACCACGCGACCGCTGACAGCCTGGTGCTGATGGACGAGATCGGCCGCGGCACCAGCACCTACGACGGCCTGTCGCTGGCGCATGCCTGCGCCGACTGGCTGGCCAGCGAAGTACATGCCTTCACCCTGTTCGCCACGCATTATTTCGAGCTCACGGAACTGGCTGAACGCCTGCCCACGGTAGCCAATGTGCATCTGGATGCCACGGAGTTTTCCAGCGGCGGGCGTGAGGAACTGGTTTTCCTGCACGCCGTAAAGGAAGGCCCGGCCAACCAGAGTTTCGGCCTGCAGGTAGCCGCACTGGCCGGCCTGCCGAAACCGGTGCTGGTACTGGCCAAACGTTATCTGGCCGAACTGGAATCCAAACCGGTCAGCAACGCCATGACAAACGACAACCCGCAGCAGATCGGACTGTTCCAGGCACCTTCAGACAAACCCTCACCCGCTGTAAAACGGCTGGCAGATATCGAACCCGATGAACTGAGTCCGAAACAGGCATTGGAGTTGCTCTACGAACTGAAGAAACTGGCGGACTGAGCCCCGGCGTCACTTCTGTGTCAGGCCACCGGCATTGCTGCGCGGGTTCCGGAACGACGTTTGAACTTGCTTACATTCCCGCCTGCGTAAGGGCGAATTTGACCGCCAGAACCACGGTGCCAATGAAGACCACCGTCATGATGATGCCCAGTATGATGAAGTGATGCGCCTTGCCATGCTTGAAGTCGCGCTCGCGGTTCTTGCTGCTCTGAACCCCGAAAAACGAAGCGGTCACACTCATCCAGGTCTGCCACAGCGTGGGGGTTCGTTTGTCTTTCTGCTCGTTTGTCTCGTTCATGAGACCTCAGTAGTTCGCCAGTAATTGAATGCCCGCTTCGGTGTCGACCTCGATTTTGCGGATGACATCGTCCAGCACCAGGCGCTCCACCTTTTTGCCAATCAGCGGCACGTTGGCCCGGCAGTCGAAATCCATGTGCAGGATACTGTTCTCCCCCTCATCTTCGAGCGTCATGTCACAGCTTATCTGTACCGGCACACCACGCAGATCGATATGCAGCTGACCGGTTTTACTGTCGAGATCCCAGGTGTCACGCTGTACCACCGTCATGGTGTCCGCCATGAATTTTTTGGCGAATGCCGGCACCGGCACATCCGCGGGCACATCACGGGTAATCTCAATGGTGAAGCGGTCGCCATCCAGTTCATGATCAAGCAGCCTGATATTGGTCGCGCCGCAGATTTCATATTTCTTCAGGAAATATTCCCTGTCGCTGAACATCCGGATAACCGTTTCCGAATTTTTGGGAAAGCGGGCCTTACGTTTCTCCTGCATGTCATTCCTTACAGTAAATAGCGGGTGCGGGAAGCATTGAATAAAAAAAAGCGGCTGCAGGCAAGCCCGCAGCCGCTGACATGACTGCTTGTTTCAGATCAACGCGTGGTGAGCTTTTTCACATTCTGGGTGGTGAAGTACTTGTCGTTGTATTCCACCGAGAAATCATTCGGCTTGTCCTCGTTGATCATGGCTGTCGCGAAATAGCCGCCGGTCTGGAAGTCATAGATCAGCTCGGGCGCGCCACCCACAGCCTGAACATTCGTTGTATAGGCGGTATGCGCCTCCTGGAACTTCCACAGCTCATCACGATTGTCGTAACAGTCGACCGCGGTCACATACCAGGAATCCTCGTCCACATAGAAGCGACGCTTCTTGAAACTGTGGCTGGTGCCGGGCTTCAGTTCCGCCTCAACCACCCACACCCGATGCAACTCGTAACGGGCAATATCCTGATTCACGTGATACTGCTGAATGATGTCGTCGTACTTGTGTTTCGGCAGATTGATATTGTGTGAATTGTAGGGAATATAGACTTCCTTCTTGCCCACCAGCTTCCAGGTATAACGCTCGAAGGAACCGTTATACATATCCACCTGGTCGTAGAACTGGTTGCCGTCAGTGCCTTCATAGGGATTGTCGAAACCGACATTCGGGGCACGGCGTACGCGCCGCAGACCCGGGTTGTACAACCAGGCACTACGGGAATAGGGATGCTCCCAGCCCAGCAGGAACTGTCCTGCGTTACGTGGCGGCGCAATGGTTTCGGACAGGTAATAGATGGCAATGTCGTCTTCTTCGTCAAACGGCTGCGGGTCATCCAGATCGGTGTACGGGAACTTGACGTCCTCCACCAGTTTACTGATCTGATACTCGCCGCTGGGCTGCACGATCGCCTGGTTGTTGTAGCGCTTCACCGCCTCACCACGCCAGCGCAGACGGTGATTCCAGATGACTTCAGCGCCCGATTGTGGAATCGGGAACGGGAAACCCAGCTTGGCCCCCTTGATATGGTCGGGGTCGCCGTCCAGAAAAGCGCGCGTGGCGTTTTCCTTTGTCGCCTTCACAATCGGCGCGGGATAAGAAACCGGGCGATGCGATTTGTAGACCAGCATCTTGTAGGTATCGTAGCGCTCGAGCATGGCCTTGTGGCCTTCGGTCAGCTTGTCCGCATACTCGGCCATATTGGCCTTGGTGATGGTGGCAATGGATTGCTCGGGCACATACTTGGTCTCGTCGGGCCACATACCCGAGGGATCGCCGCTCTGCGGTTCACCGCCGGTCCACTCCGGAATACTGCCGTCGGCATTGGCAGCCTTTTCAGCGCCCACGGGGGTCAATTCAGCGCCCAGCTTGGCTGCTTCTTCGGCAGATACCTTGGCCTGCGCCTGGATGGCGGATAGTCCCATTGTAAAAGCGACACCCACGGACAGTAGGGTTCTCGGTTGCATCGGATCTACTCCTCGATCGATAGTTCAGTTGTCGTGAGATCCTGCGGTCTCACATGGTTTTATGCAGCAGACAATCTGGACCTGCCAAGAGGGCAAGCTTCTCTCCGCAGGGTTTAAAAGTCAAAAGCCGTATCTGCGCGTCACCTTTGATGACCACCCTCTGCAGCAATAGTTCTGGTGTTTCTTCTCATTATCGACTCACATCATCAGCCAATGGCGTCACGTAACGCGCCAGGACCTGACGGCCATCAATGGTGGCATCCAGCACGGCCAGCAATACAAAGACGCCGACCAGGCGGCGGTGCAGAAACACGATTTCCCGCGGCGGAACACGAAAATAACGCGACATGGCGGCCTTGCTGACCGCTGCCGCCACCCGTGTCGGCAGATCGGTCCGGCCCCAGCGATACCCGCCATCTTCGGTCAGCCATTCTGCCGGCGGCCGCTCATCACAGACCTGACAGAAAGGCTCAATGATCAATCGACAGACCTCGACGAAGGCGCTGCGCACATTTTCGGAAAAATGCGTACGCATGAGGCCAATCCCCTCGGCGCCGGCAAGCATCTGCTCCACATCGTCGGCATAGGCGCCGGCCACAATGTTGTAGTAATGATTGCGGAAGGGTCTGGAGAAAACCCGGGTCGCACCGAAGTCCATCAGCACCAGTTGGTCGTTCTCTCCCTGCGGATCGATACGCACCTTGAAATTGCCGAAATGCGGATCGGTCTGCACCAGGCCCCAGCCAAAGAACTCGGTAAAGAAGAGTTCCAGCGCATTGGCGGCAATACGGTCACGCCGCGCCTGTGGCAGCGCCTGCACCTCTTCGGATTTCACATGCAGCGCCTCTTCGTAACTGAATGCCAGAATCAGGTCGCTGCAATACTCCTCAATCACTTCCGGCACGACGTAACGCGGATCATCCTTGAGACGCTCATAGTAAGTCTGCGTCATGGTGAGCTCGCGCCCGTAATCCACTTCCTGGTGCAACATTTCGCGCACTTCTTCCATGATCGGCGCCAGCGAAATGCCCTTGGGCATGATCTTGGCCATACTCATCAGACGCGACAAGGTACGCACATCACTGTCGATGGCGTCACCCACACCTGGGTACTGGATCTTCAGCACCATCTTGCGCCGGTCGGACTTGCGCCAGGCCACATGCACCTGCCCCAGCGAGGCCGACGCCAGTGGTCTGGGTTCAATCTCCAGTTCCGCCAGACGGCGTGGCCCCAGTTGCTGCTGCACAATCGGGTACACCACCTCCCAGTCGACCGGCGGGGTGTTGTCCTGCAGGCCGGCCAGCACGTTCACCGCTTCCGGCGGCATGAAGTATTGCCCATACAGGGACAGCATCTGTCCGACCTTCATGACACTGCCTTTCAGCTTGCCCAGTTCGTCGGCCAGATAGCCTGCCTGGCGCGTATAGAATTCGCGATCACGGTCTTCGCGCCCGGCCTTGCCGCGAAACAGGTTGCCCAGTTCATGGCCCAGCACCTGGGTGCCCGTGACCACGCCCACCTTGGCCATGGCCAGATTGCGGTCAAAAGGACTGGTTTTCAGTTTTTTAAGCGTAGTGTCTTCGGAATCAGACATTCAGTGTTTTTATAGGCAGGACAGTAACTGCCATTCTACCGTATCGAGGCCTGCCGGACTCCGCCGGCCATGCTCACTGCTAGTGAATCAGCGTCTTCACCTTGCCCGGCGAGAAGTAGGCTGTCTTGTGCCGGTCATAATTGAACTCCGGCACGTCTTCCTCATTAGTCAGCACGGAAGCCAGATAACGTTGATCATGCAGGTCGTAGATCAGTTCCGGGCCCGTGGTGGTCATGGGTACATGGTAGTACCCCAGGGAGTGCCCTTCCTGGAAGCGCCAGAGGTCGCCATCCTTGTCATAGCAATCCACCATCAGAATGCCGTAGGCATCTTCGTCCACGTAAAACACCCGGCGTTTGAAGTTGTGGTTTTCACCCGGACGCGTTTCAGCTTCCACCACCCACAGACGATGCATCTCGTATCGCGTGTAATCCTGGTTGAAATGCTTGGGCGGCACCAGTTCGTTGTACTTAAGGCTGCGATCCTGGGCCCGGTAACTGTTGTAGGGCGCAATCATGACCTTGCGCCCCAGCAGCCGCCAAGTGTACTTGTTGAAACCGCCGTTATACATATTGATCTGGTCCAGATACTGCAGGCCACCGGTGCCCGGCGCCGGATAGTCATACCCGATATTGGCCGGCACCCGGAACAGACGACGCAATCCCGGCGGCGAAGCCCAGGCCTGACGCCCTTTCTTCAGATCCGTGGTCTCATGCGCCAGCACCAGCATGCCTGACATCTTGCTCGGCGCAATCACGCGGCTCAGGTAATAGAGCAGCATATGACCCTCGCCAATTTCGCCCGGATTACTCAGATTGCCATAGACGAAAAAGACCTCGGTGAAATGCTTGAGTACGGTATTCGAACCGTCCGGCAACATCACCACCTGGCTGTTATGCAAGCGAATGCTGTCCCCGCGATAACGTGTACGGTGATTCCAGATGACCTCATTACCGGTTTTGGGGCGGCGGAACGGAAAGCCCAGTTTCGCACCTTCGAGAATATCCGGATCAATGAGGCGTGCAGTCTTCTGGTTCTCCAGGCTCGCCTTGTAAATAGCCTCGGGGTAGGCGGCGGTCCTGCGCGTCTCGTAAACCGGCATCTTGTAGCTGTCGTACTGCTTGAGCAGACGGATATGCCCCTCGCTCAGATACTCCTTGTACTTGCGATAATTACTGCCATCGATGACGAATAACGGCTTGTCCGAGGGAAAGGGGTCAACCAGCGGGCCACCCGGCTCATAGGCTTTCGGCATATTTCCCGGATGCAGCCCACCCGTCCAGGGAGGAATTCTGCCGTCAGGCGTGCCTTCCCGAATCCCGCCCATGGGAATGTACTGATCCCCGGTGGCGTATCCGCTACCGGCAGCAGACTCCTGGCTACCGCGCCGCCGGGTGGGTGCGATGGCCACCGCGGTAGCCGCTGGCGCATCGTAGTCCTCGTCGTCCGGCACGATACCGTCTCCACCCCCGGAAGCCACCTGACTGGGGCCGATACCCAGACGGATGAATTCCAGCCATTGCCGGGCCAGTTTCGCCGAACGCGGGTGACCTGCCGCCATGGTGAAGGAACGTGCCGCCTCTTCACTCTGCCCCATCTGATACTGGGACCAGCCCAGGGCGATATAGGCATCGCCGGCGCGCTTCTCCGGCAAGCCCTTGCGGAAAGCCTGGCCAATGGCATTCACCGCCTGTGGCCAGTTCTCCATTTCCATATTGAGCTGGGCAATTTCCAGATATTGTTCGGGGCGGCCACTCTTCTCTGCCGCCCTGGCCATGGCCGCCAACGCCCGCTTGCGTTCCTTGGCTTTCAGCCACAGACCCGCCAGATGCTCCCAATGGGCGGTACTGTCGCCCAGTTGCCCGGAGGTCAGCCATTGATCCATAAGCGCAGCCGCCTCATAGGGTGCGCCAGCCCGCACATACAGCCCCGCCAGCTGCTTGAGTTCCTCGGGCTTGCTCAGGGCGCCTTCACGATAGGCCAGCGCCATGGCGGCTGCAGCTTCGTCATAACGCTTGAGCTGACCATTAAGCGCGGCCATCTGCATCCAGGTGTCCTTGTCCGGCCCGAATTTCTCGATGCGCTGCTCAAGCACGCGAACGGCCGAATCCAGCTGGCCCAACTGATGATGAATGGCAAACTTGAGGTCGTACCATTCCCTTTTCGGAAGCTTGGTCAGCGACATGGCCCGTTCCAGCGGCCCCAGCGCTTCACGGTAACGCTTGGCGCCCACGTAGGCAGCTGCCAGGGTGTACTGCAAATTGGGATCTTGCGCGCCCTCACCCCGCACCGCCTGCTCCAGCGTGCTGATCGCCTTGGCGCCCTGCCCCTGGCTCACATACAGCCTGGCCAGATCCCGGCGCATTTCCTGCTGGGCAATCTCCGACAATGCGCCCAGTTCCAGTGCTTCCTCCAGGCGCCGCACGGCTGTTGCATAGTCCTTGTTCGCCGCCGCCTGGCCCGCCATCTGCTGCAGAGTCAACGCACGGGCATAGGGGTTGCCCTCGGTACTTTTCAGCAACTGCTCCGGGTTATCCGTCGCCGGACCGGAAGGCTCCTGATACCCCGGCACCTCCTTCACTTCACTACGGTACTGGTCGGCCTGTGCGGGATAAGAAGCAAAAGAGATGAAAAGAATAATTAGCTTGAATGATTGCGCCGCTCGCGTGTGCATAGACGCCGTCTTGCAGCGAAGGGCATAGTCAACACTATGGCCTGAGTGAAAGACAAGTCTATGTACTCCCGAGCAAGCAAGCATCAAGCTAATTCCAGTTGTACTGAAAATCTTCCAGCTTAAACTCGACTTTCTGTTTCACCTGCCGAGCCACGGGCTTGCCATTGCGGTAGTTGCGCGGGTAAATCCATTCACTGATGCTTTCCACCGCCGCCGCTTCGAACACGCCCTTGGGTTCGGCGTCGAGGATCTTCACATCCACAACCCTGCCATCACCAGTCACTGTAAAGACGACTTCCACCCAGCCTTCAATACCACGCCGGTAGGCGGATTCCGGTATCTGCGGGCGAGCTGTGGACAGCGGCACCAACGGCTTGCCCTTGAAGCCTTGCCCCTGTCCATAGCCTTCTTTGCCGGAACCACTGCCGGCAGTACCAAAACCGCCGAAAGCCTTGCCGAAACTCTGGCCGGTACCGATATCGGCGGAGATCTCCGGTTGCGGCATGGATACGTTCACGCTCGGCGCCTGTTGCACCGGAATGCTCAGATTGGAAAGGCTGGGCAGGGAGGGCGGCGGCGGCGCTGCTGGTGGTGCGGCGGAACTGGCCTCTTCGCTGACCGAGTCTTCCTCCTGTACCGGCTTGACGATTTCCACCACGTTCACGCTCACCGGCGGCTTGGGCAGTTCCTCGGGCGGCGCAATCAGCATCTGCATGAACCAGAACAACAGCAGCGTAATGAGCAGGGCACCGGCAAAGGGCACACCGTAGCGGCTGCCCGTACCTGCCGTGCTCACATGGATGCCGGGAGCTGCAAGACTGGTGGCGTTCATGGCGGCTGAGGAATTATTCCGGCTGGGCGGCGATGGCGACGTTTTCCACACCTGCCAGACGCACCTGGTCCATCACCTTCACCAGTATGCCGGTGCGTGCTTCCTGATCAGCCTGGATCACTACGGCTGCATCCGGGTTTTGCGCCTGTAGACGCTGCACATTGGCGCGCACCGCACGCACATCGACCTGCTGCTTGTCGATCCAGATCTCGCCGGTGGGCGTAATGGCGATGAGGATATTGTTCTTGTCCTGCTGGCGGCTGGTTTCCGCCGAAGGCTGATTTACCTCAACGCCCGCCTCCTTGACGAACGATGTAGTCACAATAAAGAAGATCAGCATGATGAACACCACGTCCAGCATCGGGGTGAGATTGATTTCACCCTCTTCTTCTGTGACCTGTGCATGGCGGCGATGTTTCATATCAACCTCAACCCGCCCGGGTCTGCGCTTGTGCATGGAAACGCAGGACGTCCGCCAACCGTTCGGTTTCGTCGCGTACGACATGTCCCAGCCGGGTATTGAAATACAGCCCCGACAACGCCACCACCATGCCTGCCATGGTCGGCACTGTGGCCTGGAATACACCCGAGGCCATGGCGCGGGCATCGGAGGTCCCCTTCAGCGCCATGACATCAAACACACTGATCATGCCGGTCACCGTGCCCAACAGTCCCATCAGAGGACAGATCGTGATCAGGGTGCGAATCACCGGCAACGTCTGCTTGAGCTGACAATTGGCCTGGGAAATCATGGCTTCGCGTATGCGATGGGCAAACCAGGAACTGCGTTCGACCCGTTGATTCCAGGCATCTTCCCAGGCCCGTACCTGGCGCGGATAGATGCGGCGGAAAAACCAGTAACGTTCCAGGATCAGCGTCCATAAAGTCAGCGACACCACCAGAATGCCCCACAATATGGAGCCGCCGGTAGCGACCAGGTTTGCCACCGCGTCGAAGGGGTTGAAACTCATCAGTTCCGGCATGGCTTATCCGTTGCGCCGCTGTTCCAGGCTGCGGGCAATCAGACCCGCGGCCTGTTCATCCAGAATCTGCACCAGACTACGGCTGCGGCTGGCCACCACGCTATGCGCGAACAGCAGCGGAATGGCCACTACCAGTCCCAGGACTGTAGTCACCAGGGCCTGGGAAATACCGCCGGCCATTAATTTGGGATCACTGGTACCGAAAACCGTAATGGCCTGGAAAGTGACAATCATGCCGACCACCGTTCCCAGCAACCCCATTAACGGCGCCACCGCTGCCAGCAGCTTGAGCAGAGACTGGCCGCGCTCCAGCTGGGGCGTTTCCTTGAGAATCGCCTCGTCCAGCTGCAGTTCCAGACTTTCCACATCGACCACGGCGCCCGGCTTGAAAACGGCCAGCACCCTGCCCAGCGGATTGTCGGTGGAGGGCGAGGCGATATTCTGCATCTGGCGGCTGACTCGTGTAGATACCCGCTGCAGATGCGCCAACTGCACAACGGCCAGCAACAGACCACAGGCGCCCAGGAAAATGATCAGGTAACCGACCCAACTACCCTGCTGAATGCGGTCCCACAGACCCGGCTTGTTCTGTAATAACTCGAAGATGGATCCACGCGTGGGATCAATGGCGATGGGATAGACGTCCTCACCCTGCTCTCCCGCGGCTTCCTGCAGATCCTCGGCGTCATCTTCCGCATCCCCTTCGGGCTGACGCAGCAAGGCCTGATACTGCAGCGAAAGCGGCAAATACTTGAGGTAGGTACCTTCATGTACCGCCGTAAAAGGCCCCACGCGGACGATGTCACGATCACTGGTCGTGCCATCAACGGCCATGACATTGGCCTGGAACTGCACCACCTTGCCGTTCTCGGTCATCTCCTGCTGCATGGTGAACCACAGTTTTTCCAGTGTGGCGATGTCCGGCAGTTCATTGGTCTCGGCCACGTCGTCCAGAAACTCCAGCCGCTGCGGGAACTGTGCCGAGATCAGGGAATTGTCCGCGACCGCACGGAAATCGCCGGCCACCTGCCGCACCAGGGCCGTGAGTTGGTTCAGGTCGCCCGCCCGCTTGGCCAGCAGCTCGCGGTGCTCCTTGATTTCGAGTTCGTTGTCCGTGAACTGTTTGCGTAATGAAGCCACACGATTCTGTATGGGACGCAGTTCCGCCCTGGCCTGCTCAAGCAATTCCTTCTGCTCGCTCTTGTTGCGCAGAAAGCGTTGTTCACGTTCCTTGTTGATTTTGGCGGATTCCTGCTGACTGGCCTGAACCTGATCCAGCAAGGCATCCAGGTCGGTTGCGGCCTGGACGGGCAACATGGCGCACAGCAGGATCAGCAATGGGAGGTAACGCATCACTTACCTCCTTTCGCCGACTGCGATGCGGCGGGCGCGCTGACTGGCAAGCGCAGCAACTCGGGGGCGATTTGCTGCTTGGCCAGTTGTATCCCGCGGCGCACCGACTGATGGAAGTCATCATCCAGCGGCTGCCAGGCATTGGCCTGCTTGTTCCAGAAACCGGCGAAGTCACCGTCCAGCGTGGTGTAGTAAAGACCCACCCGGCCTACGCGCAGAAAATCCACTGCCCGGATCACTTCTCCGAACTGCAGCTCCCCGCGATAGGTTTCAAGCGTACGCCCGTACTCGGCTTCAACCTGATAAGCCTCCAGCACACGCCGATACTTGTCGGCTACCGAGGTGTCGGCGTCATTCAGCGCTGCACGCAGTTTCTGCAGGCGCTCGGCCCGCTCCTCGGGCAGGAACGGCACGTCCAGCTTGATGAATTCTTCCAGGGTATCGATCATGCGCAACATCAGCGGCATGATGGCTTCCTGGGTCTCGCCGATGGCATCCACCTGCCGCCGCAAGCTGGCCTTCTCGCTTTCCTGCGAGTTCACCAGTTCCTCGAGTTGCTCGGCGTACACGCTCAGCTGCTTGCGTTTCCACAAAGCCTCACGATAAGCCTCCAGCAACTTCTGCGTCTCGTCGCTGGTCCGGTCGATACGTTGCTGCGATTGCCTGGCGGCGCGCTGTGTCTGCTGCTCGGTCTGGATGACCTTTTCAACATCAGCCGCATGCACCAGGGCAGGCAGCAATATGCATAAGCCTATTAGTAGCCTGATCATAATTTCTTGTTTACAGGGAGCAATCCCTTGCTTGTCTCCTCGCAGCAGCGTTTACGTCAGCCGCCACGCCCTTTGAAATACTCCATGGTGTTATACACACCAAAGAGTCTCCCGACAATGAAATCCACCCAACGAACCGGAAGCAAGCCCTTGAGGGCATTACTGATATACACGGTCCAGGGCATGATCACTCGGACCTTGCCCTTTTTCATGGCAGCCCACACACGCCTTACCACGTACTCCGGGGTCAGTATCGGCGTGAGAAACATACTCTTGGCGCCTTCGAACATACCCGTGGATATAAAGGTCGGATTCACCGTCGTCACTTTCACATGCCGATAGCCACCGTGTTCCAGCTCAAGACGCAGCGAATCCGACCAGCCGGTACAAGACCATTTCGAAGCGCAATAAACGCTCATACGCGGATTAGACACCAGACCGGCGGCCGATGCGATGTTGACAATACGGCACTGCGTATCCGCCTTCATCATGGCCGGCAGAAACTCCCGGGCAATATACATCGGCGCCAGGGCATTCACGGCCATGGTGAAACCGATGTCCTTCACGTTGTCGTGTTCCCAGAACCACTTGCCCCGCACCACGCCCGCATTGTTAAACAGTATCTCCACCAGCCCGACCTCCTTGCGCGTTCTGGCGGCCGCCTCTTCAATCGCCTCAAGGCGCGACACGTCCACTACCTGTGTCAGTACATTGCCACCCAGAGCCCGCAGTTCTGATGCCGTGGCGCTCAATGCCTTATCGTTGATATCCCAGAGCATGACCATGCGCGCACCTTCCCTGACGGCCAGTTCCGCATAGAGCTTGCCCATGCCCATGGCCGCCCCGGTAATCAGCACGGATTTACCCGATACGCTCTGCATGGCTTCAGACCGCATCCCGACGCCTCTGCGCTTCCTCGAGCTTGGCGCGCCGTTCTTCAGCGTCCTTGTCCGAGAACCAGATGACATGCGGGAACAGCAGCACCCGCAGCAGGCCAATCAGCATGTACAGATAACTGCCGGCGAACAGGATGCCGCAAAGCATGGAGATATATTCAAAATTGGCGCTCACGTACTTGATGCCCCACCAGGACACCACATCGATAAACGCCGCAGCCAGGCCTACCGGCAGGAACCACTGGTAATAGCGCAGATGATTGAACTGCATGGAAAAGGGTATGCCGACAATGAGAAACGAGGTTACAAAACCAAACAGATGCGCATGGGTAAATGCAATCAGTTTGCCCTGCGACATATTGGCGAAATAAGCTTCCGCACTGCCATTGAGATGCAGCTGGTAGACGATTTCCAGGGAGCCGAACAGGAAGGCTACACCATAGAGAATCACCGCCAGCGCCAGGCCCCGCTTGACGCCGGTAGGGTAGTGATAGAGCAACAGGCTTTCTTCGGACACGCGGAATGGCACAGTGACCTTGTTGAGCCACAGCAGAGCCAGCAGCACCAGGCCCAGCGCGATCGGCCCGCCCACCGTCATCCAGGCCGGCTTTTCCGGTGGCAGTTCCACCAGTTCGGCTTCGTCGATTTCTATATCCAGTTCGAAGACGTCCTGGGCAAAGGCAACCTCCGGCGCCAGAAAGCCCAGCACAATCAGCAGAGATAACAGGTTACGCATGACTCAGTCCTTCTTCAGGCGGACAGTAATCAATGTGGCCGCCTTCTTCACGCTGGCCCGTATGGTGTCCGCCAGCGAGCCATCTCCCTTCGGCGCCGGCAGTTGCCCGGCGTTCTGCCCGGTCAGCGGCTTGTATAGCGCGGCATCCTCGGCTGCGGGTACATGTTGGGTGTTAAAAGGCACGACATCGGTTACCGTCAGGGACTTGTCTGTAGCCACCACCAGGAAGAACTGTTTGCCCTCATGTACCGCCGGTACGATGACCGCGGTACCCGCCGCTTTCTTGTCTTTTACCGGAATGTAGATTGTGTTCTCATCCTCGGCCGCCAGATGGACCCCCATCGCTTTGGCGCGGCTGATTTCGCTAGCGGTGAGGATGGCGTCTTTCGGCAGATAGCTGCGCACTCCGGGAAAAAGCGCCTGCACCTCTTTGGGAATGAGATTCGAGGTATCCAGCCAGGGACCAGGATTATCCGGCGTAGAACTGCGCGCGCCGGGATTGGCTTTCGCCCTGGCCTCGGCTTCATTGGCGGCACCGTCCGCATCTGCATCCAGGCCGGCAATTTTCGCGAAGCTGGTCTGCTTCATGCCGGCATCCTTGAACTGGTCGCCATAGGCATTCAGGGGCGTGCCACCTCCGTCCTTGTGACAGGCGTTGCAGGAGGGCACGTAACCGAACTGGCTCTTGTACATGCGCGCGAAGGACGGTTCGGCTAACGCCGGCATCTGCCAGGCCGCCCAAAGCAGTATCGTAATCAACACCCCACGCATACCCGTTCCCCTCCTGAAAGCGCATTCTTATTCAAGGCCACATATTGCCATGCAGCCTGGGCAGGTGCCATGAACTTCCGTTATCGGTAAACCACCTACATGCAGGGACTGTAATATCTGACGCCTGTCGGCATTACGTACTATTCAAGAAATTACGAAATCTGCCGACAATAGAGACATGCATATCACTCCGCCCCATTACGAACTCGTGCCCGACCACAATGTCCTGATCTGCCGGATTTCAGAGCATTGGGTATTGGATTGCACCGAACCCTATATCGAGGCAATCAAGAAAATTGTGAGCGGGTTCGATAATCAGCCATGGTGCCGGGTCGTAAATATGCTGCAATTCAAACTGGCCACGCCGGAAGTCATTGCACGCATGCATCAATTTGGCCGGTGGTCCATGGATCATCACTGCCTGCTGCATGCCTTTATTTTCTCCAACAAGCAACAGCAGGAACAGGTTGAAGCCGCTTACAACGGACTGTTTCCCATCGTGACCTTCAAGACCGAAAGAGATGCCATTGTGCATTGCTGCCGTTTGCTGAGAATGAATCTGTTGCAACAAAAAGCCGACCATTACAGCCGCCTTCCGGCCACAGGCAACAACCCCCGCTAGAAATCAAACAACCCGGGGATCGTATCCGTCATCTCCTGTACGTGCCCCTCACCTGCCTGCCGGGCTTCATCCAGCAAACGGCGCTGATAGGAATTGGCGGGAGGCATCAGCCGCGGGGCCTTGTCCGTGCCCTGATAACGCTCATAATCAAGTACATCACGAATCTTCTGCACTTCCTGGATACGTGTGAGCACTTCTTCCTCGCTCTCGCCGTTCATGAAATCCAGCTTGGCAGACGGGTTACCCCGATGGCAGGCAAAACAGTAGGTTCGGAAATGCGTCAGCACGGAACCTTCGCTGATTTTCAGCGGCGGCGCCCCCGCCACCAGGGGAGCGGACATGCCTTCGGAATCACTGCAACAGAAACCGGGTGCCTGTACGCCCAGCGCAACATGCAACCTCTGCAGAAAACGCACGCGTGAGAAGGGCCGGGCCTCCCAGGCTTCCTCCGGCAACTTGTCCAGCGCAGCACTCAGCACCTCAAACCGGTACTCACTCAACACTTCCAGTCGCTTGCGATCCTCGCTGCTGAACATCTGCGCCAGAGCGTAGACAGCGTCCAGATCACTGGAAGTAATTGTCTTGCGTGGCAGTCGGGGTGTGAGCGGATCCACATCAGCACGCAGGCGTGGCTGCGCCTCAAACGCCGCCACCGTATCCTGATCCATCTGGCGGCGGCTGGCCACGTGTCGGCCATCACCGAACCAGGAAGTCACCCAATCGATCCAGTTGTAATCGGCAGGATGATCCGTGAAGGGATTACGATTGAGCAGGTCGCCGTTATCCAGGGCAATGCCGGCCTCTGGCCATGATACGGCCTGCAACTCCCGCAAACGCGTAATCTCGGGCCCCTGCGGCGTAAAGGCAGCCGGATCCCACATGTAACGCAGCGCCAGGGACAGCATTTGCTGGCGGCAGAGATTACCGGCGCCGCTCGCCCCGCAGCCGTCCAGCCACAAGCGTTGAGCAACAGGAATGAGGTTGCCCTTGTCTGTCAGGGCGTCAAAGGCTTCAGCATCCGCCAACTTATTGTCCAACCTGGCGCCATGATAGGGCCCGGCCGAATCCCGCGCCTCAGCGATTGCCTGCTGAATCGCCGGCTGGGCGCTGGTTTCCTCCCAGGGACGGGTTGGGAAAATGGGGCCATTACCGGCATGACAGGTTATACAGATGGCTCGCTTGGCATAGACCAGCCTGGGCACGCCACCTTCACGATAATCCTTGACCAGCTGAAACTCGAACCGCCCGGCCGCCTCGTTGTAACTGATGATTTCGATTTCATCAGCGCCTTCCACGAATCCCAGAAAAAGGCGCCCCTTGAAGATAGGGGTCAGCTCGGCGCCGCCCGCTGCTGGCTCGGCATTGGCCGCGACCACAATGCGCGGCTGAACGAAATCAGCCTGCCCTTTCAGCAAGGAGCGTCCGTCAGGTATCAGCAAGGTCAGTGGCGCCCGCTCACCAGCGTCATAACTTGCAACCAGATCAATCAGCTGCTCGAAAGGATACGGCAGCGCACCGTTTTCCTTGATGATGTGGTCGAACAGCGAGCGGCTACCCTCCGGCGGCAGGTCCGTGGGCGGAATGGCCTTGATGCTGACCGCATCACTTGAGACATCGGACTGAGTCGTGGCCAGTTCCGTCAGACTGGGGCCAGTGGGCGCGGAGTCGCAGGCGGTAAGAGCGGCTACTGCGAAAAACAACGGCGCAGAAAACAGAATGTGAGTTGATAGACGCATCCCCCTCACCCTAACCCTCTCCCGCAAGGGGAGAGCGGACCTGGATCTGTGTCATCTGTGTAATCTGTGGATTCGATTACATCAACTTCAGGAATTCGGCCAACGCCAGTTTCTCGTCCGCGCTCAGGTCGACACCGAACTGATGACCCTTGTTCTCCACCGGGTCATAACACTTCATGAACACCGGCTTGTGCGGATCGGAAGACGCCACATGCACAATCGGTGTGTCCTTCTTCACTGTCAGCTTGATCCAGCCCTGCCCGTCTTCGCGCGGCGCCACTTTCACATCCCGGTCGAAGCGGGCAATCTTGGGTTCACGATGCGGGTCATCCGCAGGATTGTCGGACATCAACAGTTCTTCCATCGCCAGTTCGAACTGCTTGATACGTCCGGCCACCGTATAGTCCGGCGTACCGTCTTGCAGGTAGGTCAGCTCACCGATCGCATTGTTGTGCAGGAACGGTGCGGTCGCCCAGGCCGACAGCAAGGAGAAGTTGCGCAGGTATCCGGGACCGCCCTCGATCTTGACCTCGCCCATCTGCTTGCCACCCAGGAAGGGAATCATCAGGTTGAACACCTGCGGAATGGAGCCCGGCGACGGACGTTCCTTGTACGTGATAGAGGAATAGTCCTCCCAGATATGGCCCTCGTTGTGGTTATCGTGCAGGGCGCGGCACATATTGGTACCAATCACATGGAAAGGCGTAGGTTCATCGTTACCCAGCCAGTCCTGGCCGAATATCTCGCCCTGCTCGGCAAACTGTTTCGGCCGCAGGCGACCACCGTCTTCAACCAGGTATTTGGCCTTGAAGGCCTCGGATTCACGCTCCTCCTGGGTAAACTCGAGCTGCCAGAAATCTTCCTTGCCAAAGACATGACCGGCGTAGAACTCTTCCAGGGCATCCTTGTCGCTGGCAATGGTTTCCGGAGGTACGCGGGTCGAGTGGCAGGTGGCGCATTCACGAATGAACAACTTGCGCCCGGCCGGCACTTTGGCTGTATCGATATGGCTGCTGCCGGCGGTGCCGTCGATATCGGTGGCATTCATCAGATAGGTCGGACCGCCGGTCATCAGGAACGCCGCCAGATGCGGCATCTTGGCGTCGGCATGGTTCCAGGCCTCGCAATCCTGATAGCACTGCTTGACCCTTTGCGGCTGCTGGCTGGCCTTGTCGCCAAAGAACTTGCCGGGGTACGGGAAGTTCGGCACCCAGCATTCCTCGGTGCACATACCGATGTTGATATAGACACGCAACAGCGCCAATCGGTCGCCCACCGAGTCCTCACCACCCTTGAGCACATGCAGGGTCGGCGCCTCGCTCACTTCTCCGGTAATGGGATGCTTCATTTCATGCATGAACACTCGCTTGTTCATGAAGTCCATGATGTTGTTCTGGGTGCCGGGGTTGTGCTGGAAATCATTCGGGTTGAGCGAAGTATCCACCGTGCCGCGACGCGCACCATGAATCACCTGCCAGGCGAAATGCTCATGTGGCGTGGCCAACAGGAAACCCTCGCCGGGCTGGTTGAGGAACTTGTTACCGATCAGACCGGTGAGATTTTCCCACTCCGGTTCGTTGGGGTCCTTCGGCGGATTGGTCGGATCAAAAGCGACGTGACACTGCACGCAGGCATGACCAATGGTGTAGCGCTTGTTGGCCTGCAGCTCATTCTCCTGATAAGGCGAGCTTGCCGGGTCGAACACCACCTTGCCGTTCTCATCCACTTGCGGTTCCCGCAGATACTTGCGGTAGCCCAGCACACCGGAAGATTTATCATCTTCGCAGATATCCAGCCAGTTGGATTCTTCGTTGCCCTGCACGCAGTCGGGATCGTTGATCAGCCCCCACTTGGTAAAGCGATAGGGGCGCGTGCGGGTGTCGAGCCAGGGATACCACATGTTTTCCTGGCCGATGGTGCGGGCCAGGTGAATTTCATTGAGGTCCTGATTGCCGAAACTGCCCTTGAACCAGACATCGCGGCCACGGCGGACCATTTCCCTGAACTGTGCCTGCTTGTCAGCGTCCTCGATATCGGTAAACAGGCTCTGGGCAATGCGGCAGCCTTCGGCGTCGTAGCCCGATGGCTGGGGCTGATCACAGGCCGGTGGCGTGTACTGGGGAATGGGCACGATATCCCAGGTGATGGGACCGCCCCGCTCATGGGTTTCGCGGCCGGTGCCGTCATGCCAGACCTTGCGCGATGCCAGCGTGTCGTAGAAATGATCCTCATACCACTGGGCGTTTTCCTGCACCTTGGGACTGCCGTGGTAAACGCCGGTGATACGACCGCGTTCCGCCAGGTCTTCCAGCGACACACTTCTCAATGTGCGGGTAAAGGGCTTATCCGGCGCCGGTGCTTCCGTGGTCTCTGCATAGGCCCCGGTAAACACGGCAAATAACACCATTGATACAACGGCTTTGACGGCAACGGCTGCTCTCATCCCTTTCTCTCCCTTACTCGCTGAGTTCTCGACGACTCCCCAAGCCGTCACTTTTCAGGACTCAGTGTATGTGAGGGTCCCGACAGGAACAAGGCAAAGCATTACTCGATGATCACATAGGTCGCCGCATTGGTTTCGCCATAACTGTCGAGCACGCCGCCTGCCGGTACAGACAGGCTGCTGCAGCTGCGTCCGAGATCAGCGACATGATTCAGCGCGGAGCCATTGTCGGGTTTGTAGACCACAGTGTCTCCGTCACAGACGAAGGTTACCGACGCCAGTACGCTGGTATCCGCCCAGGGCCGGAAACTGCAGCGATGACAGTATTCTTCGGTCAGCCCGCCCGGATAACTGTGCAGATTGCGGATATTCCTCAGCCAGGGGAAAGGTGCCCCGGCGCCGTCGCTGTCGACATCCGGATAACTGTCGGGATAATCAATCGGCCCGAGCATACGCGGCGCCACACTGACATCATCGCCATCGGCCCCTTGCTGGAACAGATCATGCGATGTCACGGGTCCGAGAGTGAAACTGACCGACTGACCACCATGGGCAATATCCGTCAGCGTAATGCCGCCCCAGGGCGATACTGTAAATGGATCGGACACCAGGTTATATGCGGCCACAGCCCCCAACTCACGCTTGCTGCCCTGAATCACGAAGCGGTAAGTTCCGGTCGGCGTACGATAAGGCGTCTCGGGCCGACCGTTGGCGCCCATCATGGCCAGTGGCAACTCGGAAACAAAAGCCTCGAAGGTGGCCGTCCACAGCCATTCAAACTGCCCGCTGGCCCAGGTCGCCAGGTCACCCGGCTCGGGCAGTGAGACATAATCATCCACCTCGAACAGGGTCTGTGCGCCGGGGAAACGCACATGCAACTGCACATCGCCGTTCATATCGGCATAGTCGATCCAGTCATCGCCCACCCGGCGCTGCACCACGACTTGCGGCATGCCCTGGTAAGTCGATCCACCGACCCAGCGCACAACGGCCGCATCAAAACGGCGGATGTTTTCTGGCTGCTGGACAATCGAGGCCGTGCCACCATCAGCCGGCAGAACAGCTTCGTACACGGGGGTGACCAGACGCGCCAGCGCACCCAGTGTCAGTGACAGGAACTCGGCACGGCCATCTTCCACCAGGTAGAGATAATCGGTCGGCCCGGGTGCCCTGGCTTGCCCGCTGCCGTTCAGGCTGGCAGCTCCCCGCGCCAGCCGGGTGGCGAGAAAATCGGCGCCATGCGGCCCCAGACCGGCCAGGGATTTGCGGTAATGATCATGCGCACGGTATTCGCGGTAAGCCGGCATATAGCCCCAGTAATCATTGGCCATGCCGACGGGAATAACGAAGCCGTAACCTGGCGCGCCGAATTCCTCATGTGTGAAATTACCCTTGATGGATTCCGCTTCCAGCGGCTCGGCCTCGGCATTGATGCTGTAGTTGATGATGTCATCCCAGCCGGCGGCATCATTATGTATCTGCGCTTTCATGCGATCGAAGAGCAGCTTGCTGACGGTAAGCGAGCCATTCTCCCCACGGGCCGGATGCGGGCAGGTCACGGTATCGTCGCCGTTATCGGTGCAACCCACCTCATCCGGGCCATGCTGATAATCGCCATTATTGCCGGGGTTGCGCAGGTCATCGGCATAACCCAGATCCCAGTCCCAGCCCGTGTGCAAGTCGTTTTCCACCTTGTTAAGGCGACTGATGATATTCAGCGCGGTATCGGTGAACTGCTCGCAGGGACAGAATGTCAGCGCCGCATCGCCGACCCTGAAGGCCTGTATCGGCACCGTGGCCTGCTCTTCCAGCAGGATCACGCTGGGAATGCTGTAGCTGACCGGCAATGGCACGCCCAGTTCCAGTAGCTGATCGGCCAGCGGCGCGGTCACATCCGACAGCCAGAACGGTGATACCTCCTGAAAGGGTTCGATCACCGGGTCGGTCAGTTCAGTCTTGCACTCGGGCAGTTCCGGCACCGGCAGACTGGGATTGGCCTCGTAATAGAGTTTGTCCGCGTTGCAATTGGAGGCGCCGGGAATCAGGCGTGGCGCTGGCGGTGCAAAGCGCTGGTAGTAATAGTCGACATCGACACTACCCTGCATAGCCATGAACTGACTGGCATCCCAGGGTGTACCGGCAGCAATGTTCGCCAGCGTAGCCTGCACGTTGTCGGCCACCAGCCGGGCGGCCCGGTCCGCGCCGGCGAGGTTGGATTCCTGGAATTCACGCCGCTCGGAGGGATCATGGGCACGGGTATCCTTATGCGGGCCCGAGGTGCCGGTTTCCGACTGCGACATGATGTTGATGGCGCCGGTTTCCCGGTCGAGCACCCGCATGGTGGCGTGGGTGACATCGCCATTCATGATTTCCTCGCCCCAGACCCATTCCGGATGAATGCCCAGCACGATCCAGTTGGCGTAATTGTTGCCGGTCTCGGCATCATCGAAACGCATGACGTACATCTGCCTTGAGGTGTAGTCATGTGGCTGACCGGCGGGCGTACCCAGCGTACGGCTGTCGGTGGAAACCGTCACCCCGTAGGTATGCGAACGTATGTCATTGGCATAGGTGGCCGCGCCGCCGACTTTCACCGGACGCATATCGGCAATCGCCTGCACAATGGCTTCCGCCTGACGACGGGCCATATATTCATAGAAGCGCAGATCGTAGACATCCTGGAATACCCAGGGGCCCGGCGCGGGCGTTGAATAGAACGGCGAGGTATGGCTATGCGAAACCGTCATGGCCAGATTTTCCGCCGTGATGCCGGTGGACTCGCCACCCAGCAAACCCGCAGTCAGGTCATGCTCGGCCAGCAACTGGGCCACCCGTCGCTTGAGCAGGTCATTCGGCAGGTAAAGATCATTGGCGACAATAGCCACGCGTTCGCCGTTAGCACCCTCGACCACGAGCGCACGCACGGTCATGCGCGAGCCCAGAATATCCGAACCTACCTTGCGCACCGCATGGAAATAGGGATCGTAGCCACGGCCATTGTCGATGCCGTGTCCGGAGGCTGAAAACTGACCGGCGGAAGCGCTGAAATGCCAACTGGCGTCAACTACCGAAGCACCGGCCCGTGTGCTGCTTTCTTCTTCGTCACCATCACCGCCATCGCCATCGCCGCCGTTGTCGCCATCGCCACCATCGCCATCACCACCGGAGTCGCCATCGCCTCCGCTGTCGCCGTCACCACCGGAATCCCCGTCTCCGCCACTGTCTCCATCGCCGCCAGCATCGCCGTCACCACCCGCGTCGTCATCGTCGCTGTCACAGACACCATCCGGCGTACGGCCTGCTTCTATGTCCCCCACACTGCAGTTCAGATGCTCCGTCGCTTCAGCCACACCCGGCAGCGGGCTGGCATAGGCCGCCACAAACGCCTGCAATGCCGCCGGCGGAAATGCCTCCGGCGCCACATCAAAGACACTCTGATCCAGACCCAGGCCTCGCGCCGCTTCGATGGCCGCCGCATTGATCTGGATGCCATCCTGTAGCGTCCCCAGACTGTCCAGACCCTGCAGCAGGCGCGCAATGTTGATGGCAATACGGGCATCGCCGCCTTCGGGCACCAGGTCCAGCGGCGTCAGGTAGCGCGCGCCCGGCGCGCTGCCCAGCGCTATGCCATCAATACCCCCCAGGTAGAAATCAACAACATCGCCTTGCACGTAACGAAAGACACCGTTGCCGTCGGTTGCATCCTGACCAAGCGAGGACACATAGCTCAGACCCGTCACCGGACTGTCCACAAACTGACCCTGACGCAACCCGTCATCACCGTCATTGTTGGAACAGGCAGAAAACAGGCCTGCCAGTAAAAATACCGGAAGCAGTTGAATCAATCGTGAGTATCTAGACATTGTCCCGCCGCATAGAGATATCGTTATATGGCGGGTCGGGGGGCGCACCGAAGACCTACCTGGCTTTCGGCGCAGCATGCTGAATAAAAAAGGGCCCGGTGGACTGTAACAGCCACCTACCCGGGCCTCCCCCTCCAGGAGTCATGCTCCCTTTCTCTCCTGCCCCACTGTGTCGCGGGGTCCCGCACCTGTATGGTTTTCTGCATGTGTTCGACACCCGGACAGCGGGTACCGAACATTACTAAAATAAATTATCTCAATCTGGTATGTAATGCCATAGTAAAAACGGCCTAATTGGCTGGCGCCGCGACCGGCAATAACTTCACACGCACGGTATTCGCATAGGGCTCAGCGATATTTTTTGGCTGCTGTGTCGGCACCATGAACTGCCACTGGCGCGCATCTATCACCGTCGAATCCGTCGGCGTGAACAGATTGTCCGAATCATGCGTTACAAAATAGTGCACACCATGGCTGCCGTGCGCCCCCTGCCGCGCCAGACAATCGGTGAAGCGGCCACCACTGTAGTCCAGTGCGCGACCCGCCTGGGCATCGTATTTCTGCCGTACCAGCCCCCCGTTCCATTCATAGCTCTCGCCGGGATAGGGGCGTGCAACCGGATCATCGCCGGTGCCATCATCCAGGCAGGCATCATCACGGTAGTAAGGCACCACCAACGGATTCAGCAAAGAAGTTGGGCCGACCAGTTCGAACACATAGACCAGTGAACCGTAGTCGCCCTTGCCCGACACCTGTTCCCAGTTATCGAAGGCCAGCGGCAGATTGAAGGTCGGGTCGGCCGCATCAAAGAAGGCCGGACAGCGGCCGTTGGACGGCGGCGGCGAAAAACCGCTGTCATCCAGTGACGGGCAACCCAGGCCCGGTATCGGCATGACGCCATCCACATTGCCGATATCGTCGTTGATGCCGTCGATCGGCACACCCTGTGGGCGCAGAACGGTGTAATAACGGCCGGCCGCCACGTTTTCCCCGCTGTCGGGCACCATGGCCGAGCGATTGTAGTCCCATGAGGTATACAGTCCATCCGGCGGAATCGGATGCACGCGCACCCGATAGTGGTAGCTGACCGCATCCCGGTAGAAGGTCTCGGTCTTGGTCACATTGGTGCCGGAGTCGGCGCCCCAGACTTCACGGATGGCGCGCACCGGTCCCTGGCGCTCACCGAGCAGACTCGCATTGCCCTCCCAGTTGACCTGCTCATCCTCGAAACCCACCAACGAGATCGTCGAGTCGGGCGACTGCTGGAAAGCCCGGCCCTTCCAGCGGTCGACCAGGTCATGACGCTGCTGCCAGTAGCCCGCTACGGAAGTGTCGTCTCCCGGCGCTTTGATACGGATGTCCCTGACCATCCAGCGGCCCGAAGCTTCCCAGCGATAGGTATCGGTGGTCACCACCAGGCCATCACGCGGGAAACGGTCACTGGAGACATAACCGCTGCGCGGCGTCTCGCCATCGTCACAGACCGTGCCGGAAAGATTCGCGCCATAACCGGTGTTGCTGGTGCCCAGCTTTTCCGGATCATCGGAGGCGAAGAATGTACGGTCGATCCACTGATCGGCATCCACCATGCGCTCGTAGTTCACATAACCATTGGCATGCGTAAAGCTTGAGCCGCCGTCCTTCTGTACCAGATAGACCACACGCGGAGTATCCTGCGGGTTGAGCGGATCATGCAGGGTCACCACCTGCACGGCGTTCCAGTCCGCCGGGAACTCCACGCCCGGATACAGCTCTCCGGCGTCGCCCGCCATGAAAACAATTTCATCATCGTTATCCAGCCCGGCGACCGGATCCGGAACCGGCCCGTCGTCCACCGGGTAGGCCTTGTAACAATCGCCTTCGACCATCTTCCAGCTTTCTTCGCCCAGGGTGTGTGGATCACCGTTATCCCAGACATAGGTCAGCTCGGGATCGGTGCCTGAATACACCGAGAAATCCGAACCCGCGTTGGCCAGGAAGTACGGCATACGCTCATCGACCTGCACCGGAATCTCGACAAAGGCATTGCCATCCCAGCGATAGGCGGCAATGGATTCAATCGCGGCGCCGTCAGCCAGGCTCTGCCCTTCAGGCGGATACAGCATCACACCGTTATGGGCGTCACGCACCTGACCGGGGAAAGTGCCAGTCGGGTCGGCATCGAATAATGCGCCGCTGGTGATCGCACCCGAGGGATAGGGATAACCCACACCCAGGGCAGCGGGCACCGACCACCCGGGCAACTGGGCGCCGGTAAGCACCACTGGCTCAACGGCGCGGTTGGCTCCCACCGCCTGCAGAAGTACCTGATCCGGACTGTCGTGCAGGCCGACCAGCGATTCCGGCGAAGCCGCATCGCCGGGCAAACCCTGCAAGCCATCAGCCAACAGGGTCACGGCGGTTTGCAGGTCAGTGGCCGCGCCTTCCAGGTCTCCATCCAGCAAGGACACGACAACGGGATGCAAGGCAGCTACTGTCGCGCCCAGCAAGCCGGTGAGACCGCTGCCGTAACCTTCCAGGGTAATCTGCGATTCGTCGTCGCCACCGCCACCGGGGTTTTCGGGAACTGCCGGGCAGGCCGCATAACTATCCACCGCCGTCACATCAATGACCGCGCCCTGCACATGCAGGAAATGCGACTTCTGGCACTGCGCGGCCACCTCACGGCGCGGGCATTCATGCGGATCGTCACCTTCCCGCGGCGGCACATTACCGGAAGGCGGCACGGGTGTGCTGTCGCCAACGCAACGGGCATCGACGATGCCGGTCCAGGGCTCGTCCCAGACCACCAGCGCCGACCCGTCATGGCGCTTGACCGGGCCCACCTGCTGATACGCGGCACTGATATCCATCAGGTCGAAATACTCGACCGTATCCGGGTGCCGGTCCTGGTGGACACGCGTCCGGTCGACCGGCGCATCCATGGTGCGCGCCATGACCTCGGCACTCCACATGGTGACCTGGTGGTCGGCCAGTGCCGGATGCAGCAGCACCTTCTTGGTCACAACGGGCTCGCCCGGCAAGGGTGGCAGTGGATCCTTGTTCAGGTGGTGGGCATAACCGTTGTTTTCCGAGCGATCCCACAGCGTCTGCATGAAGGCGAACAGAAAGTTGCGATCCAGCTCATCCGGGTAAGACAGATACAAAGGCACCGAGTAGAGATCGAAATCCACACTGCGGCGCAGCAGGGTCGAATAGTTCATGCCCGGCACGCCCAGCACACCGCGATGCACATCCGGCGCGGTCGCCACCACCACGCCGCCCATGATGCCGCCCTGGCTGTTGCCGTCGTAGAACACCTCGGAGGTATCGAACACCGGCACGCCGGATACCTGGAAGTTGCTGTTACCGGCAAATCCTTCGGGATGTTTCATCAGGCGCGCCAGAAACATCTTGTTGAGCATACCCTGCTGAGAACCGTCGGGGATCGCGGGGAACAGGGACAGGTCCACCAGCACCGACGCCACATTCAGCAGATCGCCGGTGGCGAATCCGAACCAGTCGGTGGCGCAGAACATGACGTTATGGCCATTACTCATGGTCGCCACATGACTGCCGTTATTGACCTCGCCCTGCGAACCCAGCAGACCATGTCCGTAGAGTGACGCACGTGCAGGCTGCACATCAGCACCCTGCGCCTGGCTGAAATCCTGATCCCCCAACGCCGAGCGTGGAATATTACAGGTGTAATGCAGCGTCATTTCCGCACCCGGGTAGGGCCGGTCGGGCAGTTCATCACCCCAGGGCGGATTACCCTCCAGGCCGGCATCGGCCGGGTTGTAGAACAGACGGTTTGGCGGCAGGCTGGCCGAGGCCGCGAAATCGAAGCAATCGGCAAAGTCGCCACAGACAATGGCATCCACCGGCAGGTCCGCTTCCGGTATCTGCTCATTGAGTTGATCCAGCAGCCCGCCCAGTTCCGGCCCATCCAGCGGTGAAGGATCAGCGGGTACCACGTAGCTGGGTACCGTAAACGTGCCTTCGATGCGGCGCGCTATCTGGTCATTCGGGTTTTCGGTCACTGCATCGACAGTAAAGGCCGGTGCATTTTCGCCCAATGCCGCGAAGGCATCGTCGCGCATATGCAGCAATCGACCCGTCAGGCTCTCGGTACTGGCCACGGTGAAATCCCAGGCCATGTAGAGCTCTTCCCGTTCAACCCCGGCGGCATCCAGCTTCATGAGGATGTCGTTCATCTGGGCACGACGCGCCTCGATAGGCGGCAGCAGGCTTTCAATATTGTCCCGGTACACGCGAAAACCATCCGGCGCCGCAATAATGCTGCCCTCGGCATCTCGCATATTGCGCAGAGCCACAATATAACGATGACCTTCCTTGAAGTTCTCGGCTGGCCGAATCAGCAGCGCGGATCGTCCCCCGTTCGGGCGCTCAAGCACTTCCGGACCACCGATGTCTCCCAGTCGGGCCAGCACACCGGCATTGCTGTCCATTTCCGACCACACAAGATGTGGCGTCAACACACCGGTCTGCGGATCCACCTCGAACACCTGCACCGGCGCATCCGGCGCCAATGACGCACTGATATCTCCGATGGTGACTGCCCCGGTCTCGGCATGATCCAGTCCGGGCACATAGGCCATGATCATGGCGCCGGGCGAAAAGCCGTCGTTGCGGTTCCATTCGGTGGGATCAATCGGCTTGCCCGCCGTGTTGCGCGGCATGCCCAGGATGTTGAAGTTCAGGCGCTTGCCGGTCGGTGTCTGCGGATCTGCACGGGTAAAGAAATCACTGGGGAATGGATACTGGCAGTGGGAAGCATCCAGGTAGTCGCAACCCCGCAATACCGCATCGGCGGCCAATGGCAGCAGGGCGGCATCCAGAGACGCATCGCCACCCCCGGCATCCCCGTCACTGCCGAAGATCTCGCAAACTCCCTCGGGCAACCCGGCATCAATACAGGGGCCATAGAGCGGCGTAGCCGGATCAAGCAGGCTGCAGAATTCCGCCGGCGCACCCGCTTCAAGGCAGTTATTGGCGAACTGACCCTGCACATAGTCCAGCCGCTGACCGATGATGTTGAACACGCAGGCCTCATCAGCAGGATCGTCCATGCAGGCCAGCAGATAAGGCGGCAAATTCTGAGTGGGATCGGCCTCGAACAGCGGCACATAACCTTCAACACGCAACAGCGGCGCCGTCAGCGGCCCGAGCGAGACAAACTCCTCATAACCGGTAAACGGAATGATGAGCCCCGCATCGCCGGACTCGTCCACATAACTGAATTCTTCCTCGGGAATGATGTAACCGAAGGAGTTCTGGGTCAGGCCCAGCAGCATGACGTCGGCCTCATCGGCCGCCAGGCTGCGAATCCAGCTGCCAAAGGTGCCGGTGGACTCGCCAGGAATGGTCACGATTTCCAGACCGTTTTCGGCGCCGCCGATGGTGATGCGGCTTACCGGCGTTGTGGCATAAGGCGCAAGCTGCGGCAGTTCGACGATGCCCTGCTGGACGTAGGACCCGATCCCCGGCACCTGATCCGCCGGCAACTGGGTGAAGTCGTAGTAACGATTAAAGGCGCCGATCAGCCCCGCGCCAACAAACAGCGGGTTCGTGACTGGCAGGTACACGGTCTGGTGGCGCACTTCCAGACTGTTATCCAGCGTCCGGGCGTTGTCGAAACTGAGGGACTTTTCGGCCATACCCTCGCCCTTGCAGCGCTGGTTGCCGTAATTCTCATCACCCGGATAACTGCAGCCCGGACGGCTGCCGGAAGAAGAAGCATCTGCTATCGGGCCATTGAAATACAAGGCGACCGAATCATTGCCGTCTTCCAGATAATCCACAGCGCCCAGAATGAAATCGGCATGCGGCACTCGTGGATCTTCATTAATGCTGACGGGATGGGCATTGAACTGCAGGATGCTGCCGATCAGCCTGCCCTTGCTGTCCCTCGCCTGTAACAGACTGGCCAGGGTGTCGGGTTCGATTTCTTCGTCGATCCGCTTGGGCCGCCGGTAATTGTTAAAGTCCGGCATATGGCCATTGCGCAGTTCCAGCGTTGCCGGCCGCAGGCTGTCCAGCGCCGCCTCTACCGCGGCCACCGCCTGTGGATAGAGCGTGTTCTGAATCCAGTCCTGCGGCACGCCGCCCCACAGTCCCTGCAGATCCGCGCCGGCATGGGTATGCGTCTGGCCGAACAGGATGTTGTCCATGGGCAGGCCGGTAGCATCGGCAACTGCCGCTTTCAGATCCTGCTGAATGATATTGCCGGCGCCCACGGCATCAAGCACCAGGAAGACGACCGTATCGCCCCCCGGTTGCTTGAGCGCCATGGCGCGTATCCAGGTGTTTTCGTCACCCTGCGAGCCCGAGAAGAGGCGCTCCCCGGCAGGCTCGGTCAGGCTGTCGCCAAAGCTGGCAAAAGGGTCGGGGAAGTTCTGCAACGGATCGATGCCGAAACCGCCCAGATTGAATTTCTGGATCTTGGGCGCAACGAACAGGCGGGTTTCTTCCACACCGTCGATATGCGCCTGACTGGGTGTGACTACGGCCTTGCCGGCGCCGGCACAGAGTTGCTCGCCCTCTTCGCAATCCGCATCGTTGTCACCATCACCGTCGCCATCGCCGCCATTGTCACCGTCACCGCCGTCGCCATCACCACCGGAGTCGCCATCGCCTCCGCTGTCGCCGTCACCACCGGAATCCCCGTCTCCGCCACTGTCTCC
>CAJXLF010000009.1 GCA_913055805.1 uncultured Salinisphaerales bacterium | reverse complement strand
AGGCCATAATCCGGCCAACTTAGGCGGGTCATTTTTCAGTGCAAAACCTGGGTCAATTTTGAGTGCAAATCAACAGCGGGTATGGCCGTTGATCTCGTAGGTGAGTTGACTGAGATCAATCGGCATTTCGGGCAACGGTTTGGCATCGACATCGGATTCCACCACCTGGGTGGGGAGAACCACGATGAATATCGTTGCGTCAATCGGCAGCAGCAGGATTGCGGCTTCGCCATCTGTTGTGTTTTCAAGCAGCATTTGTGGCTGGCCGCTGGCCAGCAGGTTGGCACGGGCGGCCAGCAGATCAACCAGCGGTCCCGTACCCGGGCCAAACTCATCCGGCGTGGGATAGTAGCGGCCGAGATGCATGGCGATGACGTCGCCCAGCCCGTCGGGAAGCGTCGAAAGCGCCATCATCGCCTGATCGGGGTCGGACGGCAGGGACATCAGCACACTGCGTTCGATGATGTGCTGCGTCTCCTCCAGCAGGATGACGTTTTCGTCGGGTGGGGCGGAGGTTTCACCTGCCGGTGTATTGTCTGGATTCCCGGTCCCGGCCTGATTCTGTCCGGCGAAATCGTCGTTGTCGCCGTCACCACCACAGGCCACCAGCATCACAGATAAAAATATTGCGCCCGCACAAAGACGCCAATCGGATGGATTCATTGCCCCGCTCCCTTATGTTCTCCTGCGGTAATGGTTGCAGTGCTGCGGGAAACGTTAAAGGGCAAAAATTGCTTAGCTGATTAAACCGGGATGGGTCTTGGCTGTGCCGTATGGAGGCCTGCTTTCTGACTCAGAGCACGGATCTGGGCGCCAACCCGAAATGTTGCCGGAATGCCGTGGAGAAATGCGAGGGATTGGAAAAGCCCATATCCAGGGCGACGGGCGTGATTTTTCGTTGAATGGACAGGTGCTCGATGGCACATAACAGCCGCATCCAGAGTCGGAATCGGCGTAACGGCAGGCCGACGCCCCCTGACATCAGATGGCGCAGATGGGATTCGGATATCCCGGCAGAAGCCGCCAGCTTCTCTGCCGGGATGTTCTCGTCGATCCGGGCCTGAATGCTGTCCAGTACATGACTGATTCTGGGGTCGAGATGTGTCAGTGAGCTCTGTCTTTCTTCCATGAAAACGGAAGCAGCTTCCCGAGGGTCTCTGGAGTCAGTGATTTTTATCAGGTTGCCGAGCCAGTCGGCTGCCTCCATGTGCGAGGTCAGTCTGTGGACGTCTGTCTGTTCTGAGACGACGAGCGGGTCGGCATAAATCACACAGAAACGCGTGTCATCGGCCACGATCCGATGGGATGTGCCGGCAGGAATAGCCGCGCTTCTTGTTTCCATCACCCGGTCGGGCAGAACGACCTGGATATTGTTATCCAGCCCGTACACCCAGGCGTTTGCGCTGTGGCAATGCCAACCGGTCTCGGGGATGGCCCCGGCAAACAGCATGGAGCGGTTATGAATCTGGACCAGATTGTCGTTCTTAGCCATGCGAATTCCGCTCAAAAATTTTCGCCTGAGCCCGGATTATTACATTTCGGCTTCCTGATTGCCTATCGGGCCTGTCAGCGGTTTTTAAAAGATATGTCTGTTACGCATGTTGATAATCGGACCGTAGAAATCACGATAGAGGGTTCCGGGCGTGAACAACATAGGTGTTTCGGCAGTCAGGGAAGAGCATAAGTTTAATTACACAGACAGCAGTGTCTGGGTATCTTTACCGGAGAATCTGTGTCCGGCGCTGGTCGGCGATATACAGGCTGACGTCGTCATCGTGGGTGGCGGTTTTACCGGGTTGCATGCGGCGCTGGCTCTGCGGGAGGCGGGTGTTGATGTAGTGTTGCTGGAGATGGATTTCTGCGGCATGGGGGCGAGTGGCCGTAACTCCGGTCATCTGGCGCCGACCATGGGTAAGGACCTTCTCAGCCTGGTGAGACATGTAGGCAAAGAGCGCGCTGCCGGGTTCATGCGCTTCAACGATCGCTCCGTACGCAATGTCGAAGAAGCCTTCGCCAGGTACGGCATCGACTGTGACTATGAGCCTGCAGGCAATGTAATTTGCGGGTTGCATCCGCGTCACCTGGGTCCGCTGCAACGCACGGCAGCACTCGCCCAAAGTCTGGGAGTTGATGTCAGCTTTCTGTCTGAAGGGGAAATGCGTGAGCGAGGGCTGCCATCAGCCTTTCGCTTCGGCGTACTCGACCCCCGTGGAGGACATCTGAATCCGGGCAAGTACGTGATGGGTCTGAGGCGTGCAGCCTTGGCGGCGGGTGTGCGTATTTTCGAGAATTCGCCGGTAACGCAGATTGATGAGAGTTCTGCGCCGGTGCGGGTGGCCACGGAAAGGGGATCGGTACAGGCCGACAAGGTGATCATCGCCACGAATGGTTATACGCCCGTGTCACTGGGCCGACTCAAGAGCAAAATCATGCCGATTCGCGTCACCCTGTTCCGTACTGCGCGGCTGAACCCTGAGCAGCTTGAGGCGCTGGGCTGGAGGGGCCGGGAGGGCATCATCACGGCGCATGCGGCGATTGAGCATTATCGTCCGACCCCGGATGGCCGTATCCTGGCCGGCTCGAAGTTTGTGCGGTACCGCTACGGCAGCAAACTGGCGAACGGCTACCAGCCAGCCGTGTTTGAAGGCTTTACCCGGCTGCTGAAAGAGCGCTTTCCCGAAGTGCCGGATCTGCAGATTGAAACTTTCTGGGGTGGCTGGGTAGGCATGACGCCTGACTTTTTGCCGCTGAGTTTTTCCAACCGCCGGGGCAATCTCTTCTACGGGATGGGTTACAACGGTCACGGTATTGCCCATGCCACCACCAATGGCCGCATGTTGGCTGATCAGGTGCTCGGCAGACCCAACGAGGATGTGGAATTGTTCAAACGCCGGATGATTCCGCTGCCCCCGGAACCGCTGCGCTGGCTCGCCGTGAATGGCCTGAAATGGTATTACGAGCGCATGGATCAAATAGTTGATGATGATCTGCGGCTACGGCGGGACCTCTGACACATAACGCCATACTGAGGAGGCTAAGGGGAGCAGGCGACCGAACGCCAGGCGGCCTCGGCAAATATCTCCGCATGCTCTGCGGGCGTCCCTTTGACACGCCCACCCAGCCATGCCCGGCAATAATTCTCTGACTGACCAATTAGCAAGGACGCATAAGTTTCTCTGGGTAGAGAACGGATTTCACCTTTTTTCACGCCCTCGGCGAGGTAATTAAGCAAGCTGCCGTATCGCTGCTTGTTACGTGCATCCAGTTCGCCTTTGAAATGACTGCTGGCTACCAGGCTGCGGGCCTGGAACATGAATCGGGCCAGCCGGGGTTGTTGTGATACCCAATCCATGTAGGTTTTTATGAGTGCTGCTATGGCGCCTTTTGGATCATCCGCAAGCTCCATTGCAGGCGTGATCAGAGCCTGCTGGTCATCCAGAGCTGCCAGATAGATAGCGGCCACCAGGCCTTCCTTGTTGCCAAAGTGGTGGTAAATGGTGCCAATGCTGCTATTAGAGCGTTGCCGGATGGTGTCCACGGTGGTGGCCTCAAGGCCAAGTTCATCAAAGCAGGCCAGCGCACAATTCAGAATATGGCGCTTGTTGGCTTTTCTGGCGCCGGGTTCAACCCGCTCAAATACAGATTCCATAAACAAATGGCCCTGGTTGCCTTTTGCAGAATATGATTCTAGAATAATATTCTAGAACTAATTTCTGTTTATTGTAGCAGACTGAAATCCATGAGCCAGTGCATGCACCCGATGACCCTCGCGACTGCATTGGCGTTAAGAGCCACAGGAATATATGTATGAGCAATAAAATCCAGCCGACTCTGGCGCTGTATAACAAATTGAGCGGACTGCCGATGGGTAGGGCCTTGTTCAGCAAAGGGCTGTGTTTCAAGGCGCCTTATTTCTCGTCAATCAAGCCGCTCTTTGTAGAGCTGCGGCCCGGCTACAGCGAGGTGATGATCAGGAAGCGCCGTTCTGTGCTCAATCACATCGGTACCGTGCATGCCATTGCCATGTGCAACATGGCTGAACTGGCCGGAGGCACCATGACTGAAGTCAGCGTGCCTCTGAGTCATCGCTGGATTCCCAAGGGCATGAAAGTGGAGTACCTGAAGAAAGCGGAGACAGATCTGAAAGCCATCGCTACGGGTGACCTGCCTGACGAATGGCCTGATGGCTGTGAATTCATCGCCAGGGTGGAAATTCACGATGCCCGGGGTCAGGTGGTCGCCCGTATGGCAATCACCATGTGGATCTCGGCCAAGAAGTAAGCCTGAGGGTTGCTGCGCTCCTGGTCGTTAGGACAGCTCCGGTTCACGCCGGGCCTTGGGCAGATCAGGATTCATGAAATCCCATGGCTGGGCGCTGGAAGTATAGAAGTCCAGTTTTGGCTCGAAGAGTTCCGGCTGGTCCAGCGTGCCTGCCTTGATAGTGACAAAGTGGGGCATGCTTTCGAGCTTTTCAAAAAGCTGCGAACCGCATTCCGGGCAGAAGCCGCGGCTGTTGACTAAGCCGCTATCTGCTTTCACGTCATGAAATTTGATCTCGCCCTGAATTTTCACCATGTCTTTTTTCACCAGCATTACCGGGGCATAGGCGCCGCCAGATGAACGTTGGCAATCGCGGCAATGGCAGTTGGCCGAAAAAACAGGCTTGCACAGTATTTCGTACTCAACGGCGCCACAGAGACATCTGCCGTAAATGGGGTTAGTCATTGTTTTCTCCTCAGTTTGATGAATGAAGTCCGCAGCCGGTCACGCAGGGGCAGTCAAGCGCTGCATGGCCTGTCGCCATCCCTCTCCGGGAACAAAGTGGCCGGTATGCCAGCGCACGGAATCCGAACTTTCCACCCACTTTCGATACGCTTTAACCAGCGAGGCGTGATAGTCGGAAAGGAACCACTGTCTGAAAGAATCTTCGCTATCCCAGACCGAAATCGAGTAGGTCGTTCTTCCAAGGATATCGGCGGCCACGGACACACCTACTGCGCCTGGTGTATTGCCCCATTGATTCCGCAGACGCATGCCATGAGCAATGATCAGCGGCATATGTCTGAGATGTTTGAAGGTAAAGCGGGTGGCGATAACCAGAACTTCATCAAGCTCGATTTTTGCCGCCGGCCCTTTCCTGAATCGCGTATATCGCATGAAGAATGCCTGAGATCCATGAATGTTGATCTGCATTCTATGAATCATGCGTAATGGCGTAAATGACAAAATATTGTTAATTTACGCCAATGCCAAAAACGCACAAAATCGTTCTGCTGGCCTATGAGGGATTTGAGCTTCTGGATCTGACAGGCCCTTCTACGGTTTTTTCCGAAGCCAATCTGGTTCTCGGCCGTGAGGCCTATGAACTGGTGGTTGCTTCACCCGAAGGTGGCATGGTGCGCAGCTGGAGCGGCCTGGCGCTGGACAGTGTTGCGCTGAACAGCAAGCGATGCCGCAATCCGGACAGCATCCTCGTGTCGGGTGCGCTGCAAGAGGGTCTGGCGATTATTCTCTCCTGTGCATTAACCCGGCGATGGCTTGGCAAATGGGCGCCCCTGGCTGAGCGCTATGGTTCTGTATGCTCGGGCGCTTTCATGCTGGCGGCCTGTGGCTTGCTGGACGGTAAAGAGGTGGCGACCCATTGGTCAGTGTGTGACCGGCTGGAGAAGTTCTATCCGTCACTTAAAGTGAACGCCGATGCACTGTATGTAAATGATGGCAGGGTCTGGACGTCTGCAGGCGTTTCTTCCGGTATTGATATGTCCCTCGGGATTGTCGAGCAGGACTACGGCGCCGAAATCGCAGCCCGGATTGCTCGCCTGCTGGTGCTGTATTCGAGGCGGCCGGGCTATCAATCGCAGTTTAGCGATGTACTGCTGGCGCAGAGCCAGGCCGATGCCCCTTTTCGCCAACTCATTGCCTGGATGCAGGCCAACTTATCGGAAAAGCTGGACGTGGAAACCCTGGCGAGTCAGGCGGCCATGTCGGAGCGGACATTCACCAGAAAATTCACCCGGGCCACCGGGCAATCACCGGCACGCTTCGTGGAATCTCTGCGCCTGGAGGCGGCTCGTGATCTTATGGCCAGTAACTTGTCACTCAAATCCATAGCGGACAGTGTGGGCTTGCTTCCCGCTAGCCGGTTTAATCGTGTCTTCATGCGTCGTTATGGCGTTGCACCTTCAGCGTTCAGGCATATGCAGCATCAGTAGATGCCCAAGCCGCGGTGGCGACTTGCTTCAGTTGGCCGGAGCCAGGGCACGGTGCAGATGAGGTCCGAGTACGCTGAAAGCCCGGGCTACGCATTCAGATTGTTTCGACACACCCATCTTGGCGTAAATGTTTTTAATATGGCCGCGCGATGTGTGTACCGATATGTTCATCGCCTCTGCAATGCCTGTGGCGTCACTGCCGCCGCAGAGCAGTGATGCAACGCGACTCTCCGCTTCAGTGAGCCCCAGCACATTCTGCAGCAGGGCGGCATCCAGAGCGGACTCCTGGTGCGGGTCAAATAGCTGCACGGCCACAAGATTACGCGGAAACGGCTGGAACAGATCAGTGCTCGGTAGCCGTATAGGGGCCAGGTAGCATGCCAGGCTGTGCTGTCCGTCACGGCGTGGAAGAACCAGATGGTGGCCTGCCTCCGCTGTAACGTTTGTACCGCTATCCAGTACGCCAAGGCATTTTGCCGCCAGGTCTGCAAATTGGTGGCGGGTATCTGTATCGCGGATGCGGAAATGACCGTCTTCGATCTTCAGTCCGTGACCCAGCAATTTTTCGCTGGCCTGATTCCGGTACACGATGCGTAAAGAGTGATCCAGCAGCATCATGGCGGCGCCGGCGCCGTCCAGTGCCTTGCTGACTGCATCTTGGGCATCGGCCAGGGCGCGAAAGCGCTGATAGATTTCCACGCCGCGCCGCAAATGCGGCATTACAGTGTCCAGAATGTTCAGATCCTGCTCGTTGTAATTTCCGCGACTGATTGCGCCCTGCAGCGTCAAGCGCACAACCAGGTCATTCGCGAAGGGCATGTAGATGCCGGCAAAATAGCCCACCCCCAACGGCCGGCACATCTCATTGAGAAAGCGGTTCTCATCGTAAATGGGGTGCTCACAGTTGAATTCCGAAGCATAGGCGTTTTCACGAGCACGCTCGAAGTGTTCGACTACGGTGGGGTCGTACTGGTAATAGGTGCTGGCATATCGGGTAGCAGCGTCTCCATCCACGCCCGTATACCAGGCGCCTTCCACGTGGTAGTCATGCAAACCCTGCAGCACGAGCACACAGGACTGGGAACGGGTCATTTCCGCGATGCGTGCAACGATCGCGGTAAAGCCGTCACCTGTCGCGGCTTCGTAAATTTCCGCGATCAGATTGGCAACTTCGGCGTTCATGGAATTGTTGTGCATACCCCCCATTTTAGGGGTGCGCCATTAAGTCGGCCAATCGATACTCGTCCATAAACCGGTTTGTTAATGACACGGGGGAATACGAGTATGCCTGGCTTTGAGTTATTGGGTAAAAACACGCTTGGATGGATTGCGATTGCAGTCATGGCTATGACTTTCACAGCCTGTAACGATAACGACGACGACTCGGATAGCAGTGCTTCCGCCAGTGGTGCTTCAGCGGCCTCCACACATCAGGCGCTGCTCAGTCAGTACACCTTGATCGCAACGGCGAATCAGCCCGGTTCCCCGTTCAATGATGATGACATGGTGGTGGTGGTAGTCGGCACGGATAACACTCTCATCGTAGATAACGGGCCGACACTCAAAGACCCGTTCTTTCGCACCATAGCCGGTGATCTCAATACCGTGGAAATCATATGGCTGGATGAGACCGGGAATATCGAATACGCGTTATCGAACAATGACACGGGCGAATTTAATGAGATCAATATTGGCGATGCCGGCAATCCCCAGGGCAGTGATGCTATTCCGGCTTTTCTCGGTCAACTGGTAGAAACCGTTGACGGCGATGACGGCGATGACGGCGATGATGGCGGTGATGGCGATGATGGCGGTGATGGCGGTGATGGCGGTGATGGCGGTGATGGCGGCACGCCGGTGCTCGGCGAGGGGCTCGGTGTGACGGGTATCTACGATGGTCAACGCATTACGCTGACGCCTGACAACACGTTCCAGTTCGTGACCAATCAGCCCAGCGACGGTTATTTCACGGTCTTTGCGCAGAGTACGGATTTCCAGAGGCAGTGGACGGTACAGGCGCCGCTGCAGGTGGGGACGCATGATTGTCGTGACGAAACCAGCCTTGGCGCTAACGACGATATTGAAATGTCTGTGAACGATGGCGCCGGAGTGGCGATTGCCGATGGGAATGTTTCGACCTCCTGCGCCATCACCGTCCTGCAGGTCGCACCTGTGGTAGCAGGCAGTTTCGAGGCCCGGGTGGGCAGGGGTAACACCGATGGCGGTACGGATTACTTCGATGTTACCGATGGTGAGTTTCGCGCTCAGCCACCAGAGTAGATTCGTTATTGCAGGATCGGCTGCACAACCACCGTGAGGAAATAATCCGCCTGATTATTCTCCTCTACGGTGGTGATTCTCTGGCACAGCATCGGGGATCAGTGCTCAGGTCCCGGGTGTTTTAAGCACTTCTACATTTTCGAGACGAAAAGCAAACATATTCATACGGAATGAGGCCTCAAGTTTCGCCTCCTTGCACAGAATCTTCTCTGACCGGTTCGCCAATCAGGCCGTCGGGCTTGTATTCGACCGTGTTTGCATCACAGAGAGGAGATACACATGAATGCTGATCTGGTTTCCCACATAGACACTGCTTACTTTTATCTGGCATTGAGCGGCGTGCTGACCATTCTGCTTTGGCTGCCCTACATCCTGGGCCGGATGTTCGTGGTGGGTTTTGTCGGTTTGCTGCATGGTTACCCGGAAGGGCAGCCGCCGACAAAGAAAACCCTGCCCACCTGGGCCGAGCGCTCCATGCGGGCGCATTACAACATGGTGGAAACCATGCCGGCCTTCATAGCGGTGGTGCTGGCGGCCGTTTATCTGGCCAAGGGAGATGCCGCGGTGCTGGCGTCGGTCGCCTGCTGGGCCAAAGTGTTTTTCTACGCCCGTGTTGCCCATGCCATCGTGTACACCTTCGGCACGCCGTTTCTGCGCACGCCCGTTTATCTTGTTTCCTGGCTGGCGGTGCTGGCGATAGGTGCCACTGTCCTGCATTAACGATAGGAAAAAAGAGAATCTCGGCGTCTGTGCCGGCTATACCGCCGGTCAGGCGCTGGGTGAATGCAGGTTCTGTTGCCCGTCGATGAGCCGGCAGGGTTGATTAATGCCGCCCGCCGGCTTGCCAAACACGCTCCCAGCGCTGCAGGTAGGCTTCTGCTGATTTGAACAGGTAGTGCAGGGCCTCCTCGCCCCCGGCCTGCATTTGCATGTCAGCAATGAAGTCCGGGTAGAGTCCGTAATGCGCTACGCCATCAATATTCATGTCGTACACGCGTTCGCCGGTTATCTGCCGGCTAAAGGTGACATGGCCGTCGTAGGACTTGAAGGGGTAGCTGAGCGGTAATTCATTCACGTTTTCTCGGGGCTTTGCCTGCCTGTGCAAGCCGTTGATATCGGAACCAAAGCCAGTGGCCAGTTCCTTGTCATTACCATGAATGCTCAGGTGCATGGCTTTCAGGTCCTGGATAAATGTGATGGCGTCTGTAGAAGTGTCGTCGGGCAACTGGGAAATGATGCCGCCTGTCTGCAGGATGCGGTCGCTGTCTTTTTCAGCTATATCCACAACGCCTGTATGGCCGGAGAAAACAGGTACGCCGCGGGATTGTGCAATATCGAACATGCGGTTGCGGGCCAGCACGCCGGTATGGTCCGTTTCGATCATGATGCCGTAGTCAATCAGGCGGTTGATGAAGTATTCACCCAGGGGCGTGATCGAGCGGGCATTGCGGTAGCAACCGGATATTTCGGGCAGTGGCGTGCCAAGCATCAATAGTACGGTGTCGAATATGCCATTGGATTCGGCGGTGGCTTCGCCGGGGGCGAGATTGTCCGGTCCTTCGCAGGGGATGCCGGAATAAGGGTGCCCCGTATCGACTAGGTTGGCTGCGCTATACAGGGCATAAAGCACAGGGTCGTCGTTGGTGACACGGGCGCCGCCGAAGGCGTTGTCGACCAGATGAATCGGGAAGATAGAGCGGATGCCGCGGTCCCACCATTCGGCGAGATCATTATCAATATCCGCTTCGCTGCAGTCCGGTGAGTCCAGAAATTCGCCGCAATCAAATATCTTTTCGTTCTCGGTGCCGAGAATGACAGCCAACTGACCTGCCTCGATGGCCTGGCGCGCTTCCCGTGGCGAATAAACCACGCGGAAAAAACCCTTGCCGGGGCCACCTGACTGGGCATCAATATAGTCCTGCAAATTCAGCGTGAGCTGGCGTTCGATCTCGATGGTTTCCATCTCGTTGCAGTCATTGCCCTTGACGGGCCACAGCAGGCAAAGGCCTTCGTTGGCTACCAGGTGATTAACCATCAGGCGCAGCCCGCCCATCCAGGCGCGCTTTAACCAGATGTAATACGTCTGGTGGTGGATCTGGCCACCGTAGCTGGGCCAGTCCTTGTAGGTCGGCCAACCCTGTGTATCGTGCTGCGGTGGACCCTGATTCGGGTTGACGGCTACGTCGACCAGGCCGAGATCACCATTGGGTCCGTGATTTTCGGAGCAGTTCCCGAGCGCATGTTCAATACCGAATTTATGGAATGGCTTGCCATAACCAAGGCGGCCACCAAACATTTCAGTGCCGCCCAGATGCATATGCGTCTCGGCGTAGCCGAAGACCGTGCCATCCGGATTGGTGCCGCTGAAGGTTTTGCCTTCGGCATTGAGTTCTGCCTCGGGATAGGCCGCACAACCGGAATGCGGCATGAAACGGAAAACAGACCCGGAATCGGCTGTTACCAGGGTATCGCCTGTAAGCGTATTCAGAATCCGGAAATGGTCGGTTTCACCTTCCACCGTCCATTCCGAGCCGTTGACCGGGGTCGGCTGCATCACCAGGTTGCGTGGACCCGCCCTGAGTGCATCGGCCACCTGTACTGCGCCATCGCTGAGCAACTCACCCAGGTTATCAACGCCGTCAGCAACCGGATGGACTTGCGGATTTAGATCAATGAAGTCACCAACGCCCTGCACAGTAAGGCCGAGCTGGTCGAGCAGGCCCTCGGCGCCATTGGCGACATCCTCTGCGGATGAGGCCAGGGTCATGTAGCGGGCCTCGGGGTCATAAAAGACATACTGCCCTAACTGTGTCGGCTTCATGAAAAACGGAGTCGCTTCAGTCAGCGAGTTGGAGGTAAGGGACAGCAGCCCGCTCTCATTGGTCACCAGATACTGTTGACTGGATGCATCCTGAATGACGAAGCAGCCATTGGCCATTCGGAATCGCGGCGCTGCCTCCGACTCCATCGCCTGTATGAAGGGATTGTTGCTGCCCTGAGCTGGCTTGTCCTGTGAGTCACCGCCGCAGGAAGCGAGCAACGTTAACGACGCAATCGCCAAAACGGCGGGCGAAAAAATAGACTGGCTGACTGACATTCAGGCTCCCCCTCCCAAGGCCAATATCATCGCCTTAATAATCGAGGTTTTCCACATGTCCGGGCCGGGCCGTTGTCACGACCGGGTTTTGCCAATCAGCTGGAGTCAGTGCCGGTAGGTCATGAACCGCGCGAGCTTCATCGCATCTCGGGTTATGCGTGCCGTCTTCGAAGCTGGGCAGGAAGTCCCGGCATATACTCGACCTTTGCGGATGTATCCTGCAATACGCTGACTGTCCGATGACGCCTTCCAGGGCTATACAGCGGGGATTGGGTTGATCCGTGCCGCGCATGACCCGCAGGTAGGGTGTCAGTTTGCTGGTGAGTTCAACGGGTACGCCGCCGGGGGTGCTGTCGTCCGCTTCGGCCCAGTAAAACGAAGCGCGGTAGTGGGCGCAGCATGCGCCGCAACGCAGGCAGGGGTGTGTCCGGTTTTCCGTAACAACCGGGTCGAACAAGATTGTGGCCAAGCAGTGACCGCGAGTGACACCGGATATCCGGCCGACAGATTCTACGAGTGTTCAGGCAAAATTCAAGCGTCTGTTTACAGGGGGCCTAACTTGCCGTGCTGCGGTTTTCGCGCCACTCCTGGGGGCTGCACGCAGCCTGTTTTCTGAAGGCGCGCGCAAAGTTCGAGGCATCGGTATAACCCAGTTCCAGGGCGATTTCCGTTATCGACAACCGGGATTCAGAGAGCATCTTGCAGGCTTTCCTGATCAGCACCTTTTTCTGCAGTTCGCGGAAGTTGAGCCCCTCCTTGCGCAGGTAGCGGTCGAGTGTGCGGGTGGACATATTCAGGGAGCCCGCGATCTGTTCCTGTCCGGGCATGCTGCCACTGGATTCCTGCAACAGGATCTCTACCCAGTCGCCGATTTTCCGGTTATCGGCTGCATGGCCCACCAGTTCCCGGCAACGCGCTTCCGCCTCTTTCAGCGCATGACTGTCGGCCAGTTTCAGAGGCCTTTTCATGACCTGACCGGGGTAGCGCAGGCGAATGCCGGGCTGTTCCTGCCAGCCAAAGTGACAATGCGCTTCCCGCAGTTGCCGGAAGCGCTGGCTATGTGGTGGTTCGGGCATGGTCAGGAAGATTTCATAATCCGGCATCTGCTCCTGCAGCAAATCCCGTACCTCCCAGTGAAAGGCAGTGGCCAGTAACTCCAGATGAAAGCGCAGGCAGTTATCGGTGAGCAGGCTGTTGGGGAAGCAATCCACCATCGCGCCCTGTGGTGCTGTTCGGTAGCGCACGCTGAAGGCTGGCAGGATGAGGCTGAAATACTGCGATACCAGTTTCAGCGCGTATTCCAGTGTGGGGCTGCTGAGCAGGGCGAACCCTAGCACCCCATGCGAGCTGAGCTTGAGAGCCTTGCCCAGATCATGCGCCAGATCGGTTCTGCCGGTCAGGTCGTATGCCTGGCCGATCAAGCGGTCAACCTGGGAAGCTGTGAGCAGGGTGGAAGGGGAGTTATAGACATCGATCGGGATGCCGGCGGATTGCAGCAAAGCGCTTACGTCAACACCCTCTTTTTCCAGGGCGTCGCATAAATGGATGTAATAACGGGCCGGAAAGCCCGGTTCCTGAGCCGCCATATTTTCTCCTCTGATTTACAGTATGGCGGAAAATGACCGGTGATGGTCACAAAATGACGGGCCTCCGGATATGGGCCTGAGCACAATAGTCACGTCACCAATATCGCGATATGCGGAGAGGAGAGATGACATGACGACACAGACCATGAACGAAAGCAGCCAGACGATCTGGCAAGACGGCAAGCGTTACCTGTGGTTGCTGAGCCCCATGATCCCGGTGCTGGGATTGCTGAGCCTCGGGTTGTTCCAGGTGACGGGTAACGCCATGTTTGCCTGGGGTGGCCCCATTATCTTTTACGGCCTGTTGCCCTTGCTCGACTGGTTGATCGGCGATGACCGCACCAATCCACCCGAGTCGGCCGTGGCCCAGCTCGAACAAGACCGTTACTACCGCGCGATTGTCTACGCCTATATCCCGACGCAGTACATCGTGACCATCTGGGGCGCGATGCTGGCGGTGATGGGCAGTCCGTCCACGCTGGAACTGGTGGGTCTGATTCTCACCACCGGTATTGTCAACGGTGTGGCCATCAATACGGCGCATGAGCTGGGGCACAAGAAAGGCTCGTTTGAGCGCTGGCTGGCCAAACTGACGCTGGCGCCGGTGGCTTACGGGCACTTCTTTGTGGAGCACAACAAGGGTCATCACAAGAACGTGGCCACGCCGGAAGACCCGGCCAGTTCCCGCATGGGAGAAACCTTCTGGGCCTTTTTGCCCCGCACCATGATCGGCAGCGTGCGCTCGGCCTGGGGTATCGAGAAGACCCGGCTGGAACGCAAGGGCGAATCCGTGCTCAGCAAGGACAATGAAAACCTGCAGGCCTGGGGGCTCACGGTATTGTTCTTCGGCGGGCTGGTGCTGTGGCTGGGTGTTGGCGCACTGCCGTTCCTGCTGATTCAGGCCTTCTTCGGCGCCTCGCTGCTGGAAGTGGTGAACTACATGGAGCACTACGGCCTGCTGCGTCAGAAGGAAGCCAGTGGCCGCTATGAGCGTTGCACACCGGCCCATTCCTGGAACAGCAATAACATCATTACCAACCTGTTCCTCTATCAGTTGCAGCGTCATTCCGACCATCACGCCAATCCGACCCGGCGTTTCCAGGCCCTGCGTCACTTCGACGAGAGCCCGCAGCTGCCTTCCGGTTACACCTCCATGCTGATCCCGGCCTATATCCCCTGGTTGTGGTTCCGGCAGATGGATCCGCTGGTGGTCAAGCACTACAAGGGCGACCTCACCAAGGCCAACCTCTATGGTCCCAGGCGGGAGAAGCTGCTGGCCAAATGGCAGAACCCGCAGCTGGACGATGGTCATCCGGACCTGTTTCCGGAGGAGAAGAAGGTCACACAGTCGGTTACCAAGCAGGGCACGGCGGCGACGCAATACCAGTGCACCGACTGCGGTTATATCTACGACGAGGCCCGGGGTTGTGAAAGCGAAGGCTTTCCGGCCGGCACCAAGTGGGCGCAGATTCCGGATGACTGGCCTTGCCCGGATTGTGCAGTGAGGGAGAAAGTCGATTTCGTGCCTCATGCCTGAGTGATGAAGTAACCGATCTGGAAAAACCGGAGGAGACAACCCCGCGGCCCACCGCGGGGTTTTTTTATGTACGGGTGGTTACGGCCAGATATGTGGGCCTGGGGGCCGATTTCTTGACTCGTGGCTATATAATTAGTTAGATTAACTAACTAATTGGAGATGTTATGAAATCATCCGGTTTTGAGCCAGACCAATTGCTTGTTTCACTGGTAACAAAAATCAGCCGTCTGAGTATGCAACTTGTAGAGAAAGAGCTGGGTGCGCTCAATCTCACCATGCAGGAATTCAGGATCATGGGGCTGTTGCTGGGTGAGGAAGGTATGCCTCAGGTAGAGCTGGCCAGAAAGCTTGCCGTGAGGCCACCCACATTGACGGTTGCAATTAACAGGTTGGTGGCAAAGGGCTATGTAAAGCGTGTGCCTTCCCCGCACGACCGCCGGGTCAATCTTTTATCGCTTCCTGATGACTTCGATTTGGCGCCTTCGATAGCGTTGCTGCAACAGGCAGAAAAAACGCTCGTGAAAGGATTGTCTTCGACTGAAGTAATGCAGTTGGCGAATGGCCTGGGAAAGGTCGTCGTCAATCTTGAAATAGCTCTGCAGTAAATCCGTTATCCGCATAATTCCAAGGAGATGAATATGTCGTTCCCGGATGCAAAATATCTGAAAGCTGTGATGATGGTGCTGGTGCTCATACCGATTGTGACCGGCCCGCTCACCCTGCTTGGCATTTATGACCCCGTTTACCAGATTGATGCCGACCTCAAGCATGCGATCCTGGATTCAAATTTACGTTTCTTTGGTGGCGTCTGGCTTGTTCTCGGTGTGGCTCTACTCGTTTCGCTTAAGGAACTTCGGCAGCCAAACCCGCTATTCCAATGGATATTGTTTGCCTGTTTTTGCGGGGGTGTGGGCAGGCTGGCTTCAATGGTGTTTTTCACCATTCCACCTTTGCCATTCGTGGCGTTTACGGCGCTCGAAATTCTGGTGCTGCCCTATCTGATGGTATGGCAGAGAAACCTGGCGAGGAGTGCCTGAGCGGTATTTTGGACAGTTGCAGGACTGACTGGCTGAAATTAGTCCGCAGTAGGGGGTATCAGCCGGGCCGGTGATCCCAGAGTTCGTGGTTATGCTATTTTCCTGCGTATTCTGCCCACAGGTTTATTACAGGCCCAAGTCTGCCATGCCCAATCTTTTCGACCCGATACAGATCGGAGAACTGCATCTGCCTAATCGCATCATCATGGCGCCACTGACACGTTGTCGGGCCAGCGAGGGCCGGGTGCCGAATGCGTTGATGAAAGAGTATTACGTACAGCGCGCTTCCGCCGGCCTGATCATTTCGGAGGCTACGTCGGTTTCTCCCATGGCTGTGGGCTATCCCAATACGCCGGGTATCTGGTCGAATGAGCAGGTGGCTGGCTGGAAGGCCATTACCGATGCAGTGCATAAGGCAGGCGGGCGCATGTTGCTGCAGCTCTGGCATGTCGGCCGCATTTCAGATCCAGTTTACCTGGATGGCGAAATGCCCATAGCGCCCAGTGCGATTGCGCCGCAGGGGCATGTCAGCCTGCTGCGGCCGAAGAAGCCTTATGAAACACCGCGCGCCCTGGGCCTGGATGAAATTCCCGGTATCGTCGAGGAATATCGGCGGGCAGCCGAAAACGCCCGGGCCGCTGGCTTCGATGGTGTGGAATTGCATGCTGCCAATGGCTATCTGATGGACCAGTTCCTGCAAACCGGCAGCAACCGGCGCGATGACAGTTATGGCGGTTCAGTGGAGAACCGTGCGCGCCTGTTGCTGGAGGTGGTGGATGCCCTGGTTTCGGTCTGGGGCGCGGGCAGGGTGGGGGTGCATCTTGCGCCGCGTGGCGATGCCTATGACATGGGCGACGAGAACCCTGCAGAAACTTTCGGTTACGTGGCGCGGCAACTGGGTCAGCGGGGTATCGCCTTTATCTGTACCCGTGAACATTTCAAGGCGCCGGGTCTGACGCCGGAACTGAAGCAACACTTTGGCGGTGTGGTTATCGCCAATGAGCAGTTCAGCAAGGCGCATGCAAGCGAGATCTTGGAGCATGGGCAGGCGGATGCGGTGGCTTTTGGCACGGCCTATATTGCCAATCCGGATCTGGTCGAGCGTTTCCGCCGGGATGCGGCCCTGAACGAACCCGACCCGAAGACGTTTTATGCCCCGGGTCCCGAGGGTTACACCGACTATCCGGTACTCAGCTAGGCGGGCTATGGCTGCCGGCTGATGAAATGCGTTTCCGTCAGCAGGTAATTCTCGGTGCTCTTCAGGTCGAGGAAGTGTTGGGCGTGCAGGCCAACCTCGATCATGTGCGGGATGAACTTCAGCGGCCCGCCGAACATGCGAACCGGGTTCACACAATCCTGACGTGTGCGGAAATGCTCTTCCACGATGCCTTCAAACGCTGGAGAACCCTGAACCACCGGCGCCTGGATAACATTGCGGATGTAATTCCAGAAGGGATGAATGCGCATGGCTTTCGGCGTATGCCGGCCATGCCATTCATGCATGAATTCCTGATAGGACAGTTTCGGATTCTGTTTCAGCAGGGTCAGCAGCACCACGCCGGGTGAGGGCGTGCCATCCGGCCAGCTTTTGTCATAGGCCACCGGTACCGATTCCTCCACCTGATATCCCTGCAGGATCAGGCCTTCGGTATTTACTGCAGCCAGCAGCTGGTCAGTGAAGGCGGCGCTGTCGGACCAGACAGAGATCAAGGCCAGATTGTCCTTGCGCAGTGGCAACACCGTCAGCCGTGGCCGGGGTGCATCTGTCAGGCTCAGTTTCAATCCGGCAGGATTCAGCGAACGTAACGCCGGCATCCATTCATCCAGTATTCGGGATTTGAATGCGGCGGCCGGGCCGGGCGTCGTTTCACGCAGCAGGTACAGATATTTGTTCATACGCGGAACTTATACCCAGCTGATGCTCATGCATTCATCAGTTCGGGTGAGGTTGGTATGCCGTGTCGCCTCTAACGTTATGCTTCACGGGGCAGGGATGCCCGCTTATTTAATTTCAAGAATTACTGGATGCGAGAAATGCGAGCTTTGCACAGGAGTGTGCGCCAGGGTCTTTTCTGCCTGCCGTTTGTTTTGTTTAGCACGGCGCCACAAGCCGCAGAAGCTCAAGAGGTGGCGCGGCTGGGTGGTGAAACCCATACCTGCTTTGGCGCGGAGCGTGCCGGCAGCGAATCCGGCGTGGCCGAGTACACGGGTAAGTGGTTCAAACAATGGCCGGGCCTGCAGAAGGAACATGGTTATGATCCCGGCCCCTATGCGGATGAGCAGCCGCTACTGAAAATCACCGCGGCCAACTACCAGGACCATGTACAGCATCTGACCGAAGGTGCGAAGAAGATGTTCCAGGTGTATCCGGACAGCTTCTACATGAATGTTTATCCCAGCCACCGCGATTTTCGGGTAAATGATGAACTGGTCTGCGAGGCGGCCAGGGATAACGCGTTAAACGCCCGGTTGACTGATGACGGCCTGGGTGTGGACGCCATGCTGGGTGGCCCTTTCTTCCCCTTCCCGAAGAACGGTCTGGAAGCGGTATGGAACACCATGTTCGCCTACCGCTCCTGGTCAGAAGACGTGGTCTACGATACGGCTGATGTGTATGACAATGGCACCATTGCCTGGGGCAGGGTGGACTTCATGTCATTCGCGCCCAGTGGCCCGGCAGTGGCCGCAGGTGAAAGATTGCGCACTACAGACGGCGACGTGGCCGGTTATTTTTTCTATAAAACATTGCTGCCTTCCCGCTCCGCCAACGAAGTTTCAGTGGGCTTCCAACCGCTGAATTTCAGCAAGGAATCCACTCAGGCCTGGCAGTATCAGCCTGGTTTGCGGCGGGTGCGCAAGGCGCCTGAAGTGGGTTTCGACTATCCCGTGCCGCCAGCGGGCTTGCGCACCTCTGACGATGATTCGGGCTTCAATGGTTCGCCGGAGCGGTATCACTGGAAACTGATCGGCAAGCAGGAAATCTATGTGCCCTATAACAATTTCAGAATCAATGATCCGAAAGTACCCTACAAGACGCTCATTACGCCGCACACCATCAATCCTGAATATCTGCGCTATGAGTTGCACCGGGTCTGGGTGGTCGAAGGCACGCTGAAGGACGGTCATCGCCATCTGTACAAGAAGCGCAGGCTGTACATCGACGAGGACGGCTGGCGAACCCTGATGGCCGATGCCTGGGACAATCAGGATGAGCTGTACCGCGCCACCTCGATTCTGTGGTTTTACTCCCAGGAGGCCGGCGCCTTTCACCGGGGTGTTTCGGTTTATCACGACCTGACTTCGGGCGCCTATGAGGCCACCTATCTGGTCAATGAGGCGGGAGACGACTGGTGGCGCCTGAACGTGCCTATGCGCAAGCAGCAATTCAGTCCGGAAGCGGCCGCCAGGGCGGGGCAATAGGCGGATTCCCGGAGGCGGCTAGCGGTCCTTGTGTGCGCACTGATAAGTAAAACGGGAAGCGGCCTCCAGGTCGGCAATGTCCAGGGTGCGTGCATGGGTCTGGCACTCTCCATCCAGACTGCAGACGGTTAAATCCAGATCCATGTCATTCACTGCTTCGCGAACCAGTTTTGGCCAGGGCAGGCCGGTACTGCTGTTTATCCCACGTACATAGGCGCCTTCGCGGGTCGTGAGTTTGGCGCTCATTTCGCCTCTCCCGGGGGCAACAAAACCGAAGCGGTCGGGTTCCTCATCATCGGCTGTACCCGTTCTGGAATGGAACAGGAACATGCCTACGCTTTCCGGTTTTTCCAGGCTGGTGATGTCCGCAAAACCGGCTGCGGCCAGGGTCGCCAGGCAGCCATCGGTCTGCCTGGCGACCCGCCAGTTGCCGATTTTTACGGGATACGGTGTAGGTTTGTCAGCGGCGGCGGGTTCAGGTTTGCTTGCCGGCCTGGGGGCAGGTTCGGCCACGGCCTCCGGAGCGGGTTTTAACGCTGGCTTCGGGGAGGGAGGTGGAGGCTGGATTTCCGCTTTCGCAGGTATTGCGGGCGCGGTGTCCGGCTGAGCTACATCTTTTTCCGGCTCCGGGGGCTGCTTCTCGTTTTTGATCTCCTGGGGTTTTATCGCTGGCGCCTGTTTTTTAACCGGTGCCGGCGGCGGAACCGGGGTGGTCACCCGGGGTTCCGTCTTGCTGACAGCAGGCGCCGCCGCGGGGTCGGCGGCTTCAATCGCGGGTCTCGGGGCGGTAGTTCTTGCAGCCACGGCTGAGCGGTCCGGGGCAGGACTCAGGGCCGTGAGAAACAGCCATGCGGAAAGTCCCAGGCACAGGCCGAGAAACATGGAGAGTGTTAATACGAGTGCGGACCGGGGCAAAGTTCTAACCGGTTCTGGCTGAAAGAAAGATCATGGCTGCACTGGTCCCTCAGTGACGTTTTTCTCATTGCAAGCAGGTATAGCCTACATGCGTTCTACACATACTGAGAAATGAAGACCTGAGGTTCACTTGATTGTGACAGTCGAAATGGTCATTCTCGGTTCAGTCACATTTCAGGAGATAGCATGATGACTGCGCCAGGGCGAAAAACGGCCGCATCCGGGCGGTTACTGACAACAGCACAGGTGACTGCGCTGAAAAAACAGGCGGATGGCAAAAGCGATTATGCAAAACATGCCCGGGCATTACTTGCCCTGCATGCAGGCGCCAGTCAGGCCGATGCCGCCAGGCAGTCCGGACTCTCGGCCGGCCAGGTGCGTTACTGGCTGGGCAAGTTTCGCACTTCCGGTTTGGCCGCCTTTGCGCCGGCTGCGGCCAAACCGGCTTCCGGCAAAGCAGCAAAAAGCAAGGCGTTGAAGAACAGTAAAGAGAAGAAAGCCGGGAAAAAGCGCAAGAAAGACGGCAAAAAAGCCAGCAAGAAAAAATCCGGCCCGGGCAAGAAATCCGCCAAGGAAGGCAAGAAGGGCGGTAAAAAGAAGAAGTCTAAAAAGAAGAAGTAAGCGGTCTGGTGGTGGCAGCCTGGCTGCCACCACCGTCACTGATTTCAGACTTCCTGCAATTGCCGGATTTGCTTGAGCAGCATTTTTTTCGGCGCCATGGGGATCATCGCCAGCTGAATGCGCTGGCTGAAGGGTACGCCGGCAATGACATCCAGCTTGCCCGCGAGCATGCCTTCATAACCTGCCAGCGCCACATCATGGGCACTGGCGGTCTTCGAAAACAGCGTGGTCCTGTCCATGCCGGAAACACGGGCAAATTCCGATTCCGTGGCGCCGGGCAGAAGCGCTGTGACCGTGATGCCAGTGTCGTGCAGTTCCTCGGCAATGGCATTGCTGAAAGAGGTGACATAAGCCTTGGTGGCGTAGTACACCGCCTGCAAGGGGCCGGCCAGCAGGCTGGCTGTTGAGGACACGTTGAGAATCCTGCCGCTGTTCCGCTGCACGAAATCGGGCAGGAATAGCCGGGTCAGGGCGGTGAGGGCGGTAATGTTCAGATTGATCATCGCCAGATCATCCTGCCAGTCGCGTTCATGGAACTTGCCGCGGCCGCCAAAACCGGCATTGTTGATCAGGTAATCAATGCTCAAGCCCGCGCCTTTGATCTCGTCGTAAATCTCCTGCGCTGCATGCGGCTGGCCCAGATCTTTCACCAGAATAGTGACCTTGACGGCATGGGCTGACTCCAGCTCGTTCTTGAGTGCTGTGAGCTTGTCGCTGCTACGCGCAACCAGAACCAGATCGCCGCCCCGCGCAGCATGAATCCTGGCGAATTCCTTGCCGATACCGCTGGATGCGCCCGTTATGAGAGCCGTTTTACCCTGTGACATGTTGTTGCCTCGCTGTACTGTCTGGCAGCCGGTGTGCTTGGGACTGCAAAGGCTGCCTGGATCTGCCTGACCATCAACATAGCTTTGTTTCTCCATGGATGGAAGACTTGACAATAATAAAAGTGTATATACACTTAAATTATGTTTATCGAGGAGCGCTCATGGTTGCCAACGCTTATGAACAGGCGATAGAACTGGGTTCCGATCCCAGGGAATGCGTTTGTCTGAATTTTCGCCAGGCATCCAGGGTACTGACCCAGAAATTCGATGATGCCTTGAAGCCTACCGGCCTGACCATTACGCAGTTTTCCATGCTCATGCCGCTGGAAGGCAAGGGACCCATGCGCATCAGTGAGCTGGCGGATTTCCAGGTAATCGAGCGCACAACGCTGACGCGCAATCTTTCCGTGATGGAGCGGGAAGGCCTGGTGAAGATCGTGCCCGGCGATGACAAGCGAACCCGTGTTGTGCAGATCACAGGCAAGGGGCGCAAATGCATGCAGGCGGCGGTGCCGATCTGGAATGAAATGCATCAAAGCGTGCTGTCTCAACTCGGAAACAGTAACTGGGACGGCATGCGCGGTGAAGTCCAGGATTTGATCAGGACATTGAGATGATGGTTTTTTCTGCAGTTAAAAAGTGTATATACACCTATTGGGAGGTGTGACAATGCAAGCTATTACGTTTCCGGAAAGGTTTTTCCGTGCTGTAACCGCTCATCCCTGGTGGGTGATTCTGCTGAGTCTGGTTCTGATTGCCGCTGCAGGCAGCGGCATCGGCAAGCTGACCCGGGATACCACTTCGGATGCCTTTATTCCAAAAGACTCACCGGCGCTGGTCTATCGCGACAAGGTGGAAGAGATTTTCGGCCTGAAGGATCCCATGGTGATTGCCGTGGTCAACGACGGTCCCCAGGGAGTTTTCAATCCTCACAGCCTCGAACTGGTGCAATGGCTGAGCGATGAAGTCGCTGCCCTGGAAGGGATTGATCCGGAACGCGTCGTCAGTCTGGCCACCGAAAATGATATTGAGGGCACAGCCGACGGCATGCGGGTCGAAGCTTTTTTTGAACCCATGCCAACTAGCCGACAACTGTCGCTGGCGGTGCGCGAAAAGGTGATGGATTTCCCGCTGTATTTGGGCAGTCTGGTGGCTAGGGACGGCTCGGCCACATTGATTGTGGCTGAGGTGCTGGACCAGGATCAGTCCAAGGAAATTTATGAAGCCCTGCTGGCGCTGACTGAAAAGGCCCCGGTGCAGGGCGAGCGCATACATGTGGCGGGCGAAGGTGCGGTAACCGGTTATCTGGGCACCTATATTGATCGTGACGCCTCCCGGCTCAATCCTGTGGCCGCGATACTCATTACCATCATGCTGTTCATCGCTTATCGCAGCCTGCGTGCAATGCTGTTGCCCAATCTGGTAGTGCTGGGGACGGTGGCGGTGGCGCTGGGGACCATGGCACACGCCGGTGTTTCCTTCTTCGTGATTACCAACGCCATGCCGGTAATACTCATTGGTATTGCCGTGGCTGATTCCATTCACATCCTGGGCCAGTACTACGAAGAAGCGGCGCGTGACCCGCAGCTGCCGGCGCGTCAGCTGGTAATCCGCAGCATGATGCAGATGTGGCGCCCGATTACCCTGACCTCGCTGACGACCATGGCGGGTTTTACCGGCTTGTTGATTGCCTCGCTCATGCCGCCCATGAAGTTCTTCGGGTTGTTCGCCGGCATAGGTGTGGCGTTTGCCTGGTGGCTGTCGATGACGCTTGTGCCCGCCGTGCTCACATTGCTCAAGGTCAAGCCCAGTCCTGCGTTCAAGGCTGCTGAACCCGGTGCTCTGCGCCTGGATTTGTATGGTCGCGCCATGCGCTCTTTGGGTACATGGGTCAGCCGCAATACGCTTGTAGTTCTGGTATTGGCGGCAGTGCTGGCCGGCGTCGGTCTTTCCGGCCTGTCGCGCCTGCAGGTCAATGAAAACCGCATCGATAATTTCCGCGCCAGCGAGGCGATTCATCAGGCCGACACGGCGATCAACGCACGTTTCGATGGCACCAGCAATCTGGACGTCGTGATCGAGGCGCCGCAGACCGAAGGCCTGTTCGATCCGGAGCGTCTGCAGCGTATTGAAGCCTTGCAGCGTTTCATGGAAACCCTGCCGCATATCAAGGGCAGCACCTCGATTGTGGATTACCTGAAGCAGATGCATCGCGCCATGAACGCGGATAACCGGGCCTATTACCGCTTGCCGGAGGACCCGCTGCTGGTGGCCCAGTATTTCCTGCTGTATTCCGCCAGCGCCGACCCCACCGATTTCGAAGAAGAAATTGATTACGACTATCGCACCACCCTGGTCAGGGCCAAGATGGACACTGGTGAATTTCATATCGAGCGCGAGGTAGTCGAGCGCCTGCAGGCCTACCTGGACGAGCACTTTGGCGACGACCTCACGGCGAATCTGAGTGGCCGGGTCAATATCGACTATCACTGGATCCGGCGTCTGGGCGAGAGCCATTTCCGCAGCGTCGGTGTGGCGCTGCTGCTGGTCTTTCTGATGGCGGCCGTGAGTTTCCGTTCACTCAGTGGGGGGCTGCTGGCGTTGGCGCCGGTGGCATTGGCGGTACTTACCATCTATGCCGTGATGGGTTTCCTGGGCATCTATCTGGCGGTCGGGACATCCATGTTCGCCGCCATTGCGATCGGGTTGGGCGTGGACTTCGCGATTCATACCCTGGATCGCCTCAAGTACCTGGTGGGTGAAGCCGGTATGGCTCTGGAAGAGGCCGTGCCCAATCTTTGCGCCAATACCGGGCGGGCACTGTTGTTCAATTTCGCCGCCCTGGCACTGGGCTTCGGTGTGTTGATGACCAGTGCCGTGCCACCGCTGTTCCGCTTCGGAATGCTGGTCGCCGTCGCCGTTTCCACGGCTTTCATCGCCAGTATGACTTTGCTGCCCGCAATGGTCGGCCTGTTTCGCCCGGCCTTTGTATTCGGCAAGAAGCCTCAGCCCACTCACTTGCAGACACAGGAGTAAGCCATGAATTCGTTAGCTGTAAATCTATTGTTATGTGCGCCTCTGCTGGGCATCAGTCTGGGTGCGGCGGCGGCCGAGTTGCCTTCTGGCGACGAAATTGCCCGGCGCATCAACGCCCGGGATGACGGGCAGTGGGTGTCGCGTAATCTCACTATGGAACTGACTGATCGCCGGGGCAAGACCCGGGTGCGCAATACGCGGGGCTTCCGTCGCTACTATGGCGAGGAGCGCCGCACGGTCCTGTTTTATCTGTCGCCCACCAATATCAAGGACACGGCCTTTCTGACCTACGACTATCCGGACGAGTCGGTAGACGACGACCAGTGGCTGTACCTGCCAGCGGCACGCAAGGTACGTCGAATATCGGCTTCGGATCGCGGCGACTATTTTCTGGGCACCGATTTCACTTACGAGGACATCAAGCTGGAAAGCAAGGTCTCGCTGGTGGATTACCGGCGCAAGACGCTGGGCATGGAAGTGGTTGATGGGCATGAAACCTACCTGGTCGAATCCCTGCCGGTGTCAGATGCAGTGGCCAGGGAGCTTGGGTATTCGAAGGTCGTCAGCTATGTCGATACCGGTATCTGGATGAATCGCAAGGGCGAATACTGGGATGTGGCCGGCAACAAGCTCAAGACCATTCATATCAAGGACATTCGGCAAGTGGATGGCATCTGGACCGCGCATCGACTGGAGGTGGAAAACCATAAAACCGGTCACCACACGGTGTTTCAGTTCAGCGATGTTGACTATGAGGCCGAGGTCGACGATGCCCTGTTCTCGCAGCAGGCCCTGCGCCGCGGACTGTGAACATGATTCGAGGCCTGTTTCTCCTGTGGCTGGGCCTGGCCGCAGTTTCGGCGCGGGCCGACATTGATCTGACCGGGCAGCTGGAATCCGAATGGGCTTATGGCTATGAAGACGATGTCGCGCAGAAGTGGGACTTCAAACTCACACCCGAGTTACGCAGCGATCTGGGAGAGGGTATCGATCTGACCGTGCGTCTGCGGGCCCGCTGGGATGCCGAGGACCGGCTGGAGCCGGGTCGGCCTTCTCAGGACAGCCGCGCCACACACAACCGGCGGGCCTTTTCCGGCAGCCGGGCTGAACTGGAGCTGAGAGAGTTCTATATCACCACCGCCATCGGTGAAGCCTTTCTCACTCTGGGCAAACAGCAGGTGGTCTGGGGCAAGGCGGATGGTCTCAAGGTGCTGGATGTGGTGAACCCGCAATCCTTTCGGGAATTTATTCTCGACGATTTCGACGAGTCGAGAATTCCCCTTTGGACACTGAATCTGGAAGTGCCGTTGCAGCCGGGTTGGGAAGGTGGCCCCCAGGATCTGGTTGCCCAGATACTGTGGGTGCCTGACCCTACTGCGCATGACATTCCGCAAGACGGCGCTCTTTATGCATTCACCACGCCGCGCATTGTGCCGCGGCCGCCACCGGGCGTGCCGGTACGGCTGAATGATGCGGCGTTGCCGGATTCGCTGGTTTCCGATTCCGACTGGGGGCTGCGTTTGAGCGCTTTCTGGGCAGGCTGGGACCTGACATTGAATTATCTTTACCGCTATAACGACATTCCCATTCTGTTTCGTCAGCTGACTTCGCAAGGCGTGGAGGTGACGCCGGGTTTTCGCCGCACGCACCTGGCAGGCGGCAGCTTCAGTAATGCCTTTGGCAATCTGACTGTGCGTGGCGAACTGGCCTATACCAGTGATGTCTACCTGCCGACCCGTAACAGGCTGGATGCGGATGCTGTAGTCCCCGTCAGCGAAACCGCTACGGTACTGGGACTGGACTGGTTCGGTTTTACTGACACCGTATTGAGCCTGCAGATCTTTCACAGTGCCCTGGACGATGACCATGCCGGCCTGTATCGCAAGCAGCATGAAACTTCGGCAACTTTTCTGTTGCGGCGCAGCTTCTGGAACGAAACCCTCACGGCGGAAGCCCTGTTCATCCATGCCACGGAGGAGGGCGACAGCCTTTCACGTTTCAAGCTGTCGCATGACTACAGTGATGCACTGGAGCTGTGGCTGGGTCTGGATATCTTCAGCGGCGACCGTAACGGCCTGTTTGGACAGTTCGACGAGCGTGACCGGCTGGTGGCAGGTTTGCGTTATGGTTTTTAGGACGGTTGCCGGATGTCCAATCTGTCATATCTCTTGCTTCATGAAAACATTGCAAACGTGTTGTTGTGGCAAGTTTCGCTATGTGCTCCGGCTCTAGAGCCCCAGACCCGCCAGGCCTCGGTCTACTACCGATTCCAGTTCGGCGCGCGTGCTGCCGGCACGCGCCAGAGCGGCAGTGCCGTTGATAAGGGTGACAAGAAAGCGGGCTCGTTCCTGGGCATCGAGATGAAAGCGGCGGCGTCGCGCCTCGGGATCATTCTGAAACAGCTGCGTCAGCATATTCTGTGCGTGTTGGCCAACCTGGTCGAGTTTGGTCATCGCGCCGAGTGGCATGCACTCACCAGCGGCTTCGGCAACACACAGGGAAACATAACAACCCTTGGGGTGTTCTTCGCTGCATTGGCCGCCTATGACAGCGAGTAGATAGCGCTGCAGTCGAGTTCGCAGGTCTGCATCAGCATCGGAAAGATGAAGTTCATGAGGGCGGGCGAACGTCTCCAGGTAGTGCTCCGTGGCCTGGACAAACAGGGATTCCTTGTTGCCGAAAGTGGCATAAAGACTGGGTTTGTTTATGCCCATGGCCTCGGTCAGGTCTGACAGGGACGCACCCACATAGCCCTGCTTCCAGAATACGTGCATGGCTGCAGTCAGTGCTTCCTGTTTGTCGAATTCGAGCTGTCGTCCACCGGCCATTGTCTTCATCTTTCATTAACTCGCTTGACAATATTGTACTGATCGGTACAGACTATCTCAACTGTACTGATCGGTACAGTACTAAATCACCGCATAGGAGAAATTCATGTCACTCAGCATTCAGGACAAAGTCGCACTGGTTACTGGTGCGAACCGCGGTATCGGCCGCGCAATTGTTGAAACTTTCATCAAACATGGCGCGAAGAAGGTTTATCTGGCTGTACGCAATCCTGATGCGACAGCTGAACTGGAACAGAAGTATCCGGGCAAGGTGAGCACTTTGCAGGTTGATGTCAGCGATCCTGCTGCCATAACGGCGTTGGCACAACGTGCAGCCGACGTGCAGATCCTGGTCAATAACGCAGGCGTACTGGAAGTGGCGGATCCGCTATCCGATTCGGTTGAAGCGGCGCTGCAGCATGAAATGGATGTCAACGTATTTGGACTGATACGAATGGCCAAGGCGTTTGCCCCGGTGCTTGAAGCGAATGGGGATGGCGCCATTGTCCAGATGAATTCGGTTGCGTCGGTGATCAATTTTGCCGATTTCTCGACTTACAGCGCATCAAAGGCAGCCGCGTACTCGATTACCCAGGGCCTGCGCGACAAGCTGGCCCCCAGGGGTATTCATGTTCTCAGTGTTCATCCCGGCCCTATTGATACCGATATGGCGAAGAAAGCGGGGTTTGAGGGTGAGTCCGTCGACCTGGTTTCAGAGGGCATCGTATCCGCCCTGGCGCTCGGGCAGTTCCATTTATTCCCGGACAGCACGGCAAAAGGCATATGGGAGGTCTATGGACCCTATGCAGAAGCTGTACGGGGCGCTCTACCCGAAGCGGCGTAATGCGACTCGCCGAATCACCACCGGCACCTTCCGGTGCCGGTGGTGTCAGTGCACCCGGTCACACCTTGGTATCCCTGGAAGTCTAAACATGTACGGCAATGTCGCCGTGCATATATTTTCAGAGGAAGTTGATGAAACAGTTTGATGTTCAGAGCGTGGCGCTGGATGTGCCACTGGATAGGGCCTTTGCCTACATTGCCGATTCGCACCACCTGCCGGAGTGGACACATGCCTTCGCGGAAGTCTCCGCCGGTCGTGCCCGCATGCGTACCCCGCAAGGTGAAGTCGATATTGCACTGGAAGTGCGGCCCACACCCGAAAACGGAACTGTCGACTGGCATATGACCTTTCCGGACGGCACGGTTGCTACCGCCTTCTCAAGGCTGGTGTCACTTGATGAGCAGCGCTGTATATACAGTTTTGTACTGACGCCGCCGCCAGTGCCGCTTGAGCAACTCGAAGGGGCGCTGGAAGCTCAGTCCCGTATTCTCTCCGAGGAGTTGATGACGCTAAAACAAAGTCTTGAAGGTCATGTCTGAGCCAAACCCTCCGTTACACAGTGGCCACCTGGAATCCCAGGTGGCCCTGGCCAGGGCAGGCGAGCGAGAGGCGCTGGAAGCTGTGATCAAGTCGATTCAGAAAGACGTCTACGGTCTGGCACTGCGTTTTCTATGGCATCCGCAGGATGCCGAGGATGCCAGTCAGGAAATTCTCATTCGGGTGATTACCGGCCTCGCCAATTTCCACGGCGCCAGCAGTTTCAGAACCTGGGTGTATCGTGTGGCGAGCAATACCTTGTTGACGCTACGCAAGCAGCGTATGGAAAAGCAGGCCATGCGTTTCGAAGACTTCGCTGAAGACCTTGCCAGTGGGTTGGAGAATAATCCGCCACAAAATGTCGATAACGACAGCGTGCTGTTACTGGAGGAAGTGAAAATCGGTTGTACCACCGCAATGCTGCTGTGTCTTGAACGTGAGCAGAGGTTGGCCTACATATTGGGCGAAATTCTGGACCTGGACCAGCGCCAGGGGAGCGAGATACTGGAGATCAGCGCAACGTTATATCGCAAGCGGCTTTCCCGGGCACGCTCGCGTATCAGCAGTTTCATGTTGGGGCACTGCGGGTTGGTAGATTCGGAAAACCCCTGCCGTTGCAGCAAGCGTGTAGGGCCAGCTATCCGTCAGGGTCGCATCGATCCTCATCATAAGTTGTTCGCCGCGTCTCGCCAGCAGGCAAGCCGCTTCCCCAAGGTGCTTGCCGGTATCCGGCAGCTGGAGGAGACTCGGCGGGCGGCGGCCCTGTTTCGTTCGCATCCTCAAGCAGAGATGTCGGAGCCCTTCAATCAATGGCTCAGGCAGGCATTGAGGCACAAGACGCTGGAGGCGGACATCATGGCCGGCTCCGAATGAGCGGTCATGCTACAAACCGGTGATCTTCTTCCAGTTCCCCGGAATGGCTATAAGGGTCAGCAGAACGGCCGGAGCAAAGACCAGCGGCAGATCAATCCACCAATGCGAATGAGGCAGCAGGCCGGCCAGGATTTCCACCACATGCCCCAGGGCATGACCGACATAGAACAGCGTAATGCCCATGAATACCGGCCAGGCCCTGTTCAGGTGGCGCGCACACCAGATGAAACCGATGCCACAAACAGAATAGGCCACCCCCACATCGTGGATGAAGTGGGCATTGGCTTCGCCGGTATCAGTCACGCCCGGAATCCAGCTGAACCATGACCAGGCATGCGTCAGCATCCAGGCGCCGTTGGCCAGGTTTACCAAGGCGAAAATCCAGAGCAGGCCAATAAAAGCCCGAGTGGTGCCGCTGGCCGTTGGCATGTGTCTCTCCTCTCTGAATCTGTCTGTAGACATATTAGCAATCTGCACCGTGCGGCGGTAAGTGGATTGCCGCCATTCAAGAAAGCCGCTTTACGGCCGATATATTCAGTGATGTTCCCCTGCGGATAGAGGTGGTTGTGCCTGTTCTGCCTTTTCCTGCTGGCTGCCGATCAGGAATGACGTAATGGATGAGTTGGAGAAAGAACGGAAAACCTTCGAGAGTGCAGGCCGTTTGCACTGGTTTCACTGGGCGGTGGTTGTCGCTTCAATGGTTTTGACCTTCAGCGCCTGGCATGTTTCCCGTACCAGCATCGATGACAAGGTGGCCCTTCAGTTCGACCGCTATGCCCGCCAGACGGTGGAACTGGTAATCGAACGCATGCAGAAATATGAAGACGGCCTATGGGGCGGAGTGGCGGCGATACAGGCGTTGGGCGGCAGCGTTTCCTACAATGATTGGTTGACGTTCTCGACTTCGCTGCGTCTTGACCAGAAGTATCCCGGCATCAATGGCATTGGTGTCATTCATTATGTTTCTCCTGACCATCTGCCCAGCTATCTGGCGGAGCAGCGTCGCAGCCGCCCGGATTTCAAGGTGCATCCAGCGCATGATCGGGCGGAATACTGGCCGATTACCTATATTGAACCGGTGAGTGGCAACCGCAAGGCTGTGGGTCTGGATATGGCGCATGAAACCAATCGTTATCTTGCCGCGGTGCGCGCCCGGGACAGTGGCAAGGCCCAGATTACAGGGCCGATTACGTTGGTACAGGACGAGCAGAAGAAACCCGGTTTTCTGTTCTATGCGCCTTACTATCAAGGGGGTGTCTACGACAGCCTTGAGCAGCGGCGGGCGACATTCTCCGGCATGGTGTACGCGCCCTTCGTATTCCAGAAGCTGATGGAGGGCACGCTGCACCAGAAGAATCGCCAGGTGGGCATCAAGATTCTGGATGAGGGCACGGTGCTTTACGACGAACATCATCCCGATATGGTGGATTACGATCCATCGCCGCTTTTTTCCAAGCGTTTTGAAGTCGATATGTACGGCCGTTCCTGGATATTCGATATCCGCAGTGCGCTGTCTTTCCGTGAATCCTCCATCAGCAACCAGCCCCTGCTGATACTGCTTGGCGGCATCATCATCGATGCTCTCTTGCTGACGCTGTTTATCCTGCTGGCGCATGCCAACCGGCGTGCCTATCGCTATATCCGCAAAATCACCGGGGACTAGCATGAAGTCCGCGGCAGCATCTCTGGCGATTTTTCTTGCGGTGGGTCTGGGCGGCAGCGCTCTCGGCCAGGAGCAGGTCAACCCGCGTGACGTCTATCCGTTGATTGTCAGCATCGTAAATCAGATTAATGAAATACGTGCTGCCAGGAACATTCACACGCCCATTGAGCACATCCCTCTGGATCAGAACAAGACGCCGACGGAGGTGTATGAGCAGGTTTACGAACTGTTGCTCAAGATCCATGCCCTTGCGGCCAGGCCGGCATACGGCGCCGGCAAGGAGTGGACGCTGCCCGAGCGGCGCGAGGGGCGCAAGATACCGGCAGATGTATTGGCCCTGCTGCAGGTTGTCGAGCAGAGGGTTGGCGCAATCCAGAAAATAGTGGGGGTTAAAGCGGCACCGCCGTTGTTGATTCCGCAGCCGGGTAAAACGCCTCCTGATGTTTATCAGCAGGTTAGCAAGGCGATCGCGTTGATCGAAACGCTATGAAGAAGCACCTGGCTGACTTGAGGGAGTATCTGTCAACGCTTGCGTTGCTGACGCTGGCTTATCTGGTCGTGGCCCGCCTGTCCCTGTATCTGGCCATTTCGCCGGGATTTGCCTCCCCGGTATGGCCGGCGGCGGGTATAGCCCTGGGTGGAATACTGCTGGCGGGTTATCGGTTCCTGCCAGCCGTCTTTATCGGCTCCTTCGCGGCCAATCTGATGATAGCCGTGCATGCAGGTGGTCATCTCGTGGGGCCGATCCCCTTTATTGTTTCCTCGGGCATAGCGGCGGGCGCAGTGCTGCAGGCAGCGCTCGGGAGCTACCTGATTCGCCAGGTAGTGCGCTTCCCCACCTCGCTGGAGGATGAAAAGGAAATCGGCCTGTTGCTGATGCTGGGTGGCCCCATAGGCTGTACCGTGAACGCCACTGTAGGTCCGCTTACCTTGTTGCTGAGCGGCTCCATTCCGCAGGAAAACTACCTCATCACCTGGTTCACCTGGTGGGTGGGTGACACGATCGGGGTCGTGTTGTTTCTGCCTGTGTTGCTTCTGCTGGCCGTGGCTGACAAGAAGGTGACTGTAGCAAGAAAAATCGCTGTCATCGCTCCCTTGCTCGTTATTTTTTCCCTGGTGCTTGTCTTGTTCTTCTTCTCGCGCAGTCATACCCAGGCACAGGTGCAGGATGAATTTCACAGGCTGGCCAGGGACGAAGGCGGGCGTTTGCAGGAGGAATTCAATCTCTACCTTGAGATTCTGGATGGCGTGGAGCGGTTTTTCGATGGATCGGATTACGTCAGTGAAGAGGAGTTCGGGCGTTACGTATCCCAGCCTTTGCGCGAACGCCGCGGTATTCATGCACTGGCATGGATAGCCCGTGACCTGCCGCCGGGGTCGCATGACCGGTTTGCCCTGCGTTATGTGCGACCGGGGGTTGAGGTCGATGCGGGCCAGCCTCTGTTGTTTGACCCGGCTGTTTGCGCGCCCTGCGTTTTCGCCATGAATGACGCCCGCGACTCGGGACTGCCGATCGCGATTTCCGGTTTCGGTATGTTCAGGGAGGCGAATTCACATAAGCAGATCCTCATATTCCATCCTGTCTATGAAACGGGCAGGACAGTGGACACCGAGGAAAGTCGTCGTAAACACCTGAGGGGTTACGTGCTGGGTGAATTCAATCTTTCATCCATTATCGATGCGACCATGCCTGAGCTGGATGCCCTGGGTTTGATGCTGTTTTTCTACGACAACTATATTCCGGGCGACGAAGCGATTCTGTATGGCCAGGACAATCCACAGGCGCCATTTTCCAGCCGGATATTGCTGCAGGCCGGCAGCCGTCAATGGACTCTGGAGTTCTTCCCGCGGGAAACCTACCTCTGGCGTCACCCGGGCTGGAATTCCTGGGTAGTTCTCATTGGCGGACTTTTCTTTACCACCCTGCTGCAGGCTTTCCTGCTGGTGGTGACAGCAAGGGCTGAATTCGTGAAGCGTCAGGTTGCCGAGCAAACCGAGGAAATACGCAAGGCGAATGAATCTCTGGAACGGGCCGTGCATCAGCTGCATGAGTCCAACGCCGAACTGGAACGTTTTGCCTATGTGGCTTCGCATGACCTGAAAGAGCCTTTGCGCAAGGTCAGCAGTTATACCTCCCTGCTGGAGCGGCAATACGGGGATCAGTTCGATGAGAAGGCGCGAACCTATATAGCGGCTGCGAACGACAGTGCCGACCGCATGCGTACGTTGATCGAGGATATTCTCGAGTATGCACGGCTGGGCAATGATCCGGACCGCTTCGAATCGGTGGATGTGAACCACACGATGGTTATGGTCAAGGAGAACCTGCGCGAAACCATCGAACAGTCGGCGGCGGTGATCGAGTATGAAAACCTGCCGACCGTATCGGCCAACCCGGTTCGCCTGTTACGTCTGTTGCAGAATCTGGTAGCCAACGGCATTAAATATCAGCCGCCGTTCGCGCGCCCCAAAATCCACATCACTGCCGAGGATAAAGGAAACGAATGGCTGTTTGTCGTGCGTGATAACGGCATCGGCATGAAACAGGAATACTGCAAGCGTATTTTTGAGCCCTTTGAGCGTCTGCATGGCAAAAAAGAATATGCGGGTACCGGACTGGGACTGTCTATATGCCAGAAGATTGTCCAGGGCTTCGGGGGCAGAATCTGGGCGCAGTCGCGGCCGGGGCAGGGCAGCGTGTTCTATTTCACAGTACCCAAGCACTGAGTCGCTTGATACCGGTTACCTGAGTCTTCTGATCTGTAGTGGTGACACGGCCGCCGCCTCATTGCCCCAGGCATTGCGGATATACGTCAGTACCGCAGCCATGTCCTCAGCCGACATTTGCTGCGCATAGGGCGGCATGCCGTAAGGCCGTGGATTTCCTTTCGTGCTGGGGCCGAAGCCTCCGTACATCAGGCTGCGAATGATGTTGTTGGCCGAGTCGGCCACTACACTCTGGTTGTCGGCGAGAGCAGGATACTGAAAAGGGTGGCCTTCACCCTTTTCCCCGTGACAATCGGCGCAATGCTCTGAATACAGGGGCGCTCCCTGCTTCATCAGCAAGGCCTTGCGTTGCTCGCCCACCTGCAGACCCTGCTCCGAAGCGGGCGTTTGTCCGGGTGGCAGACTGCGAATATAGGTGACCATGGCGGCAATGTCGTCGTCTGCAAGATGTTGCAGGCTGTGAAACACCACCTCGGCCATGGGTCCGGAAGTAACGTTGCGTTCGGAAACACCGTGCTTCAGCAGGCGGGCCATCTCGCTGGCCCGTTTGTCGCTCATTGGCTGACTGTTCGTCAATGGCAGCGCGTCCCATCCAAGCATGGGTACCGGACCGCCTGCATACTCAGCCGATGCAAGGCTGTTGCCCAGGAAGCCGCGTGCGGTATGGCAGGCATTACAGTGTCCCAGCCCTTCAACCAGGTAAGCACCACGGTTCCATGCCGTTGAACGTTGGGGGTCTGCCTCAAAGCGCCCGGGTTTGAAGAACAGTGCCCGCCACAGCCGCAATGCGAGGCCGGTGTTATAGGGAAAACGCAGCTGGGGTTCAGGTTGGGGCTGCCGTACCGCAGGCAGGGACTTCAGGTAAGCAAACAGGGCGTCACTGTCCTCCCGCTTTACCCGACTGTAGTTGCTGTAGGGGAATGCCGGGTACAGACGGCGGCCGTCGCGGGATATGCCGTGACGCATGGCCCGCCAGAAATCCGCATCGCTCCATTGGCCGATGCCGGTTTCGTTATCAGGTGTGAGGTTGCTGCTGTAGACATTGCCGAAAGGCGTGGCGATGCGGCGTCCGCCACTGTATTCAGGGTTGCCCGGCACGGTGTGACAGGCAATGCAATTGCCGGCCCTGGCCAGATATTCGCCCTTTTCGATGGTCTCTTCCGAAGGCGCTGCGCCATTGACCGCGATGGGCGGGGCCCTGTCCGCCCAGAACAGCCACAGGGCAAGACCGGTCAGGAGGGCAGCGAGGCCGAGTATGATCCGCCACATCACTGGACCGCTCCGCATTCCATGGGCAGGTTGGCGTAAGAACCCTTCGTTGAAGGGGTATCTGCAGCCGTGGGCTGGTGGGCTATCCAGCGGCTGACGGCAAGGATGTCTTCGCCGTTGAGACGCTGGGCTATGGTGGCCATGCAGTCCGGCGTCAGGGCCTGACGCGTGCCGGCCTGCCATGCGCCCAGTTGGGCGGCAAGATATTCAGACGGCAGACCGGTGAGGCCTGGTATATAGGGTGCCCGACCCTGCAGGCGGGAGCCGTGGCATTGAGTACAGGCCGGCAGGTCGCGCTCAGGGTCGCCGGACTGGGCCAGTTGTTTACCCAATGCCTTCTGCGCTTCAGTCAAATTCGTTTCCGGGAGGCTGTGATGGCCAGGCGACTGCCGGGCATAGTAGCGGGCGATGTCGTACAGATAGGCGTCGGAAAGGTAGGCCAGCATCAGACGCATCGTGGTATGCAGCCTGCGGCCATCCCGGAAATTCAGTAACTGGCGATACAGATAGCCGGCCGGTTTGCCGGCTATGGAGGGGTAATAGTCTTCCTGTTGTGAGCGTCCTTCATCACCATGGCAGGCTGCGCAGGCCTGCAGACGTTCCGCCAGGCCTGCGTCATCAGGCGTCGCGGCCTGTTCGGCAACAACGGCAAGGCTCGTTAGCAGCAGCCCGCTTGCCAGGCCGGAGATGAGAAGCGATTTTTTCACCACAGGGTTTCGGAATAAGTCTGGGCGGTTATTGTTCATTGAATGGCTTGTCAGGGGTAGCAACAGACAGTGCCAAAAAATGCGTAACAGATAGCCTGAGCCTGTTATGCGTTTTTTTCTTCAGGTTGTCACTTATTTTCAGATTGCGCATGACGCAGCATACGTACTGGTTAATTTGCGGGAGTAAGGTATGCATCGCCGGTATTGCAGGCAGCAGGTCAGCGAAAACAGGTCGATGGCCCCCGGCCTGTGGCAGGTCGTGGTCAGCGTGGCCAGTTCCTTCTTCGGAGTTCAGAGTTCACGCGTGCGTGAACGTGATTTTACGCGTGGCCGGCCATCACAGTTCATTCTGATCGCTTTTCTGATGACAGGGATGGTCGTGCTGGTATTTCTTCTGGCGGTGCACTGGGTCATGAGCCTGCACCAACTCTAGTGCCGGCATTGCGCGGTCAGTTTGCCCAGTCTCGCAATAGCTTCATCAACACCCGGATGATCCGGGTGGCCGTAGTTCACACGTATACAGTGAGCAAAATCATCCCGGGCTGAAAACAGGGCGCCTGGTGCAATGCTGATGTTTTCCTGCAGAGCCTGTTGATACAACTCGAGACTGTCGGTGCCTTTGGGCATCTCCACCCACAGGAAGTATCCACCCTGGGGACGCGTGAGTTTCGTGCCCTCGGGGAAGTGCGTCTGTATGCCGTCGATCAGGCGGTCGCGTTGCAGGTACAGTTGCTGCCGCAGCTGACTCAGGTGCGTGCCATAAGCGGCATCCTGCAGGTAGTCGGCCAGGGCCAGTTGGGAAGGGAGGGCGGCGGACAGGGTGCTGCTCAGTTTCAGGCGTTCTACTGTTTCCTGGTAACGTCCGGCGGCCGCCCAGCCAATGCGGTAACCGGGCGCCAGGCACTTCGAAAAGGACGAACAGTGCAGCACATGGCCGGTCTTGTCGAAGGCCTTGGCGGGCTTGGGCCGCCGGTCACCGTAATAGAGTTCGCCGTAAACATCATCTTCAATCAGCGCCACATCATGGCGCGCCAGTAAGTCGACCAGCTGGCGTTTTTTGAACTCGGGCATACGCGCGCCAAGCGGGTTCTGGAAATTGGTCATTACCCAGCAGGCCGCTGGCGAATGCCGGGTCAGAACGGTTGCCAGCGCATCGAGATCAATGCCGTCCGTAGGGTGGGTGGCAACCTCGATGGCGCGCAGGCCCAGCCGCTCCAGCGCCTGCAGGCTGGCGTAGAACGTCGGTGATTCGATCACAACGCTATTGCCCGGCCGGGTAACTGCCTGCAGACAGAGATTGAGCGCTTCCATGGCGCCATCGGTGATGACCAGTTCCTCGGGTGCGATTCTGATGCCATCAAGGTGGTATCGCAGTGCAATCTGGCGGCGTAACTCGGCATTACCGGGCGAGAGATCGGTCACCGTGTGTTGTGGATCAAGGTGCCGCATGCTGCGGTTCAGGGAACGATACAGTCGCTGCAGGGGAAACAGCCGGGGGCTGGGGAAGGCTGATCCCAGCGGCACAACTTCACGCGATTTCGCTGATGCCAAAATGTCGAAAATAAGGGCGCTCTTGTCTACGGTGGTGGCGCGGGCGCGAGGACGCGAACTGACGGGCAGTTCGGGGTAGGAAGATAATCGGGTACTTACGGTAAAGCCGGAACGCACGTTGGCCACTACGAGGCCGCGGGCTTCCAGCCAGTGGTAGGCCTTCATCACGGTGGAGATGCTGATGTTACGGCGGCGGCTGGCCTCACGCAGTGAAGGCAAGCGCTCGCCCGACTTCAGCGCGCCGGTTTCAATGAGCTGTGCAAGTTCTTCTGCGTAACTTCGATACAGAGTCATGCAGGCAGTATAGGGCGCTCAGAGGTCGCTGACCTGCACCGCGACTTCCAGCCGGGATTCTGCATTTCCGAAGTAACTGCCGGAAACCGGAGGCACGTTATCGGGCCGCCGGGAAACCGCGACCGTGAGGTGGTCGTTACCGGTTACTTTGCCCACCGTAGGATCAAAGCCTTTCCATCCGACACCCGGTAAATAGACTTCCGCCCAGGCATGGGTTGCGCCATAGTCGGTGTCCGTAGGTGGATTGTAGAGATAGCCACTGACAAAGCGCGATGCGATGCCCAGTAAACGGGTAGCCTCGATGAACAGATTGGCAAAATCACGGCAGGAGCCTTCCCCCATGGCCAGTGTCTGAACGGCCGTCTGCACGCCCGGTGTTTCACGCTTTTTATAACGCATGGCCTGACTGATAAAACTGCATATATTGTCGAGCAGGCTATAGGTCTGAAGGGTTTGCCCGGAGCGCCAGAAGCCGGCCACCCAGTTGCCGAGTTCACCACCATCCAGAGGTTCCGAGCAGATGCGGTAGGGTACCAGCACCGCTGCGTCGTCATCGCTGTAGGTGAACGGGTACATCACCGCGCTGTCAGCCACAATGAAATCCAGCGGTTCACTATCGTAGTGCTGGCAAATGACTTCGCTGGTGATAATCAGTTCTTCGGTGGGCGTTTCAAAACTGGCGGTCGCTACCGAATTGTCATCGACATCCCTTTGCCAGCGAATGGATGCGGAAGGGGTGATGTCCAGCCGGGAGGACTCGATATGCACTTCGTGACCTTCACGCGGACGTACCAGCAGGTGGTGGGGTCCGAGCGTGACGGCCTGATTGAAGTAATAGGCTGTGCGGTGGGCGATTTTCAGGCGGCGCATATTACTGCCTAGCTTATAACAGTATCCCGGCTATGATGTCTGTATTATTCCGTCCCCCCCCATACACGAATACAGGATGGCAGATGAGCGTTCTACCGAATTGTCCGGCATGCAGTTCGCAATATACCTACGAAGATCGCGGTCTTTTCGTTTGCCCTGAATGTGGACATGAGTGGTCTGCTGCTCAGGCTGATGCGGCTGAACAGGAGGCGATGGTCAAGGACGCCAATGGCAATGTGCTGCAGGATGGAGATAGCGTCACGGTTATCAAGGACCTGAAGGTCAAGGGTTCGTCTGCCGTGGTCAAGGTCGGAACCAAGGTCAGGAACATCCGCCTGGTCGAGGGAGATCATGACATTGATTGCAAGATCGACGGGATTGGCGCCATGCAGCTCAAATCGGAATTCGTCAAAAAGGCCTGAGAATGAACGCCCATCATAAGAATAAAAGGCAACAAATAGGGGTGGAGTTAATTATTTTGCATTGGCGTTTCCCAAGTGCAATACACAACTAATTCCGATCCTTTTTGAAAAATGCCAATCCTGCGATTCGCATTAATGTATTTTCTGACCGTCTTCGGAGCCGGCTTTCTTCTGGGCATGATCCGCGTGCCGTTTCTTGTCCCTCGCTTGGGTGAGCGCATGGCGGAACTGCTGGAAATGCCGGTAATGCTGGTGGTGATTGTCTGGTCTTCGCGCTGGCTGGTTTTGCGTCACGCCGAACTCACCCGGCTGCAGCGGTTAGCGTCGGGCGGGTTGGCGTTGTGCTTGCTTCTTGCCTCCGAGCTCGTGCTGGCCACCGTCATCAGTAATCAGTCCATTGCCCAATACATTGCTTCCCGTGACCCGGTGTCCGGCAGTGTGTATCTGATATGCCTTGTTTTCTTCGCACTGGCACCCGTTATCTGGACGGTACACGCACAGAGAGAAAGCAGTTAGATAAGTCCAGACTCATTGGCGATAAAATTTTTCGCCGGCTGTCGAAACCGTTATTCATGCTTCGACTAAAGGAAGACTGGCGTTTGCGTTTGTATTCTGAATCCAATGGAGAGGATGACCGTGAACAAGATGATTTTCGTGAATCTGCCGGTGACCGACCTGAAGGCGTCGATGGCCTTCTATGCGGCACTCGGCTTTGAAAACAATCCACAGTTCACCGACGACACCGCCGCCTGCATGGTGTGGAGCGAGACGATTAGCGTGATGCTGCTGACGCATGACAAGTGGCGCACGTTCACGCAGCGGCCGATTCCGCCCGCGACGTCCGGCGAGGTGCTACTGGCCATTTCCTTGCCGGACCGTGATGCGGTGGATGCCATGAACGAGGCCGCGGCGGCCAATGGCGGTACGGCGGACATTAATCCCGCTCAGGATTACGGCTTCATGTACAACCGCAATCTGGCCGATCCGGACGGCCATGTCTGGGAAGCGATGTGGATGGACCCGGCAGGCATGCCCCAGGCGGAGGCGGGTGCATGAGTGTCGAGGCCAACAAGGCGGTTGCCCGGGAGTTCTTCAGGTGCTTTACCGCCAGTGATCTGGAAGGCGCGCTGAATACCCTGACACCTGACGCGACCTGGATGATCCCCGGCAAGAAGGATCGTTTACCCACAGCCGGGGTTTACTCCAGAGAGGCCATTGAGGCCCAGTTTCACCGCATGCTGGATGCCTTGGAGGACGGCCTCGAAATGACGGTGAAATCCTGCATCGGAGAAGGGGACTCGGTGGCGCTGGAAGTGGAATCGCGCGGCGACCTCAAAAACGGCAGGCGTTATCGGCAGGCCTATCATATGCTCAGGGAATATCTGGACACGCAGCATGCTTATGATGTCTGGATAGCGCCTTGAGGTTATAGTCCGATATGTCCTTTGCATCCGAAGTCCTGACATGGCTGCTGATCTTCGCCTGTGTCGGCAGCGGCATGATGGCGGGTCTGTTTGCGTCCTTCTCCAGCTTCATGATGAAGGCGCTGTCCAGCCTGCCGGACGCCTGCGGTATGCAGGCCATGCAGGCCATCAACCGGCATATTCTGCGGCCATCTTTCCTGGTCATTTTTTTCGGCACCGGGTTGCTCTGTCTACTGGCGATCCCTTTGGCCTGGCCGCAGCCTGAAATCCGCATGACCGTGCTGGCTGCCGCGGCCGTGTACGTGGTCGGCTGTCTGGGTATCACCATGGCCTTTAATGTGCCGCTGAATAATCAGCTGGAAAAAACGAACCCGGACACGCAGGCGGGCCGGGTTCTGTGGAATCGGTATCTCTCTCGCTGGACGCGCTGGAATCACCTGCGCGCTGTGGCCACCCTGCTTTCGACCTTTCTTCTGGTGCTGGCTGTCTTCGATCTCGGCGTAGTTGTACCCGATTAGACTCTGCGGCTGCGCATGCCCGCAGCCAGACCCCAGATCAGCATGAGACAGACAATCAGCATCACAGCCGTCAGGCTCATCAGCAGAAAGGCAATGATCTGTTCCTGCACGGGCAGGCCGCTATGACCGGCAGCCGCTAGCGGCATCATCTTGTGGCCTGCGCCCCAGATGCCGGCCAGCAGGGTTGCGAGCCAGTTGGCATAGGTGCCGTACAGCGACAGCCAGAAGAGGGTGGCCAGCGCCCTGTCCCCCATGGCCAGCCTCGGCCAGAGCAGGCCCATGCCGACCAGCAGCAGGCCGTTGGTAATGCCCTGCATATGGCTGGAAAGGCCCATGCGCGGGTTTTCCATCATGCCCACACCCAGGCCGGTAACCAGGCCCAGCAGAAGCAGGATGACGCCGGCCAGCAAGAGTTTGTCGTTGATCTTTGGTTGGGTGCTCATGATGTTTCCCCTGTTACACAATGTCGGGGCATCATTCTAGCGGCTGCGAATATAAAGCTCGCAGTTGTCGGCGGTGGTTAACGTAGGGGAGGTGCCTGCGGGAAATCGCAGCCAGGTATGCTTTGGGTAGGACTGCCTGCCGTAGTTGATGGCGCCTTCAAGCACGAATATTTCGGCCCCGTTCGCAAACCGCTGCTGGCGGCTGGCGCCAGGTGCCCAGCGCTCCAGATAGCTGCAGTCTCGGTAGCCTTGCTGCGACCACAGTTGTTTGAACTCAATGCCGGGCGTATTCGAGGCTTTCCATTCCATAACGCGGGTATTCAGTGACACATGCTGCCGGTTACGGCCCGGATGCTGGCGCAGGCGCACGAAGATCAGACAGCCTTCGCGGGAAAACGGGCTGTGCCGGAAGCCTTCCGGGTTCAGCAGGTAGGCTCCCGCCGGCCAGTCGCCGTGTTCGTCGGAGAACACGCCGTCGAGTACGAGGATTTCTTCGCCCTGCGGATGATCATGGGCATGGAAGCTGGCGCCCGGTTCGTAGCGCACCACCGAAGTGACCCTGCCGGTTTCCGCCAGTCCGTCGAGATACAGGCGCTTGCGCCATACCGTGCCGCTGGGGCTGGGCTGCCATTCAAGTGTAGAGGTATCGACGGCGACCGCTTCGTCCAGATCGGCATTGATGGCCTTGGCGCGCATGACTTCAGCCGGCCGCCTTGATCAGGGCTTCCGCGGCGGCCTTGCCGGTGAGTGCCGAGTTCTTGTCACCGCAGACATAGGCGTTGGAGATGGCGCCCTCGACCAGCAGATTCAGCTGCTGCGCCAGGCTGTCGGGATTACGCAGACCTGCCTGCACCACCAGGCCGCGCAGGTACATGCTCATCATGCGCTTGTGTTCCGCGCAGAGGCTGCGCACCGGATTGTCGATGTCATGGTACTCGGAGGCGGCGTTGACGAAGGTGCAGCCGCGGAACTTGTCACCCGGCACGGACTTGTCGTTGAACCACAGGTTGAGGGCGTCGAAGACGCGCAGCAGGCGTTCACGCGGCCCCGCGTCATCGGCTTCCACGTATTGCATGAACCAGTCACGGAAACGTTCGTCGCGCAGGCGCAGGGCGGCCACCACCAGCTCGTCCTTGGATTTGAAGTATTTGTAGAGGGTCATCTTGGCGACTCCGGCTTCTTCCAGGATGCCGTTGATGCCGGTGCTGTGAAAACCGTCTCGCGTGAACATGGCCAGGGCCGTGTTTACCAGTTGGTCGCGTTTGCTGAGGGCGGGCATGAGCATAACTCTATATACAGATCGGTATATTTTATAGCTTTTATATTCTGAATAATCAAATCAAGTGGATATTAAATATTTCATTGACAAGACAGACAAGTCTGTATATTTTGATTCTTCCGATTACACTTCAAAGGAGAAGCCCATGTCCACGCTCAGGTTCTACCGCCATCCGCTTTCCGGCCATTGCCACCGTGTCGAGCTGTTTCTTTCCATCCTGGGCCTTGAGCACGAGGTGGTGGATGTGGATCTGAAAGCCGGTGCGCACAAGCGCCCCGAGTTTCTGCAGAAGAATCCCTTCGGCAAGATCCCGCTGCTTGAAGACGGCTCGCGCGTGATCTGGGATTCAAATGCCATCCTGGTCTATCTGGCCAAGCGCTACGACAGCGAGCACCGCTGGCTGCCGGAGGATGCGCCCGGCGCCGAGGAAGTGCAGCGCTATCTAAGCATTGCGGCCGGTGATGTGGCCTTTGGCCCCTGTGCCGCCCGGCTGGTGAATGTGTTTGGCGCCCAGCTGGATCACCAGGGCGCCATCAATCGTGCGCATGCCTTGCTCAAGGTCTTGAATTCGCTGTTGGCAGACCGGGAATGGCTGGCAACCGGCAAACCCAGCATTGCGGATCTGGCCAACTATGCCTATATCGCGCATGCACCCGAAGGCGGCGTTTCGCTGGAAGACTATCCGCATGTGCGCGCCTGGCTGCAGCGCATCGAAAACCTGCCCGGCTTCGTGCCCATGCAGGCGACCAGGGTCAGTCTGGCGGCCTGAGTCGGATTGCATCATGGACAGCGAACAGCCCTTCCACGAAGGTGAGTTATCCATTCAGAAGCGCCTGGGCGTGGACGAGCGGGTGGCGGCTTTTGCCCCGCGGCTGATCCGTGATCACCTGACCGAGGAACACCAGGCCTTTTTCCCCATGCTGCCGACCTTGCTGGTCGGCAGCCGGGATGAGCAGGGTGCGCTGTGGGCTTCCATGCTGCATGGCGAGCCGGGCTTCATTGATACCTCCGATGCGCGAAGACTCGGCATTGGAGTGTTGCCACTGCAGGCGGACCCCCTGTCCCGCGCACTGATGCCGGGCAAACGGCTGGGTTTTCTCGGGCTGCAGTTCGAGACGCGGCGCCGCAACCGTATCGCTGGCCGGGTGGAGGAGGCAGGCCGGTCGGGATTCAGCGTTGCTATCGATCAGACCTTTGGTAACTGTCCGAAATACATCCAGACCCGTGCACCGGTGAAACTCGATGTACAGCCCGGACCGGCGCATATGTCCTCGCAGCTCGCGCCGGCGGATACTGCACTAATCGAACAGGCGGATACCTTCTTTATTGCCAGCGGTATCGAGGGGGCGGATGACGACCCGCGTGCGGGAACGGATATTTCCCACCGCGGCGGCCGCCCGGGGTTCGTGCAAGTCGAGAATAATCGGCTTGTGTGGCCGGATTTTGTCGGCAACTTCCTGTTCAACACGCTGGGCAACCTCGCCGTCGATCCGCGTGCCGGGCTCCTGTTTATCGATTTCAACAGCGGTGACAGCCTGCAACTGAGCGGGCGTGCGCAGGTGATCTGGGATGCCGACTTTCAGCAGGGGTTTCCCGGTGCCGAGCGATTCGTGGCATTCACCGTGGAGAAAGCGCTGCGTATTCCGGCCGCGCTGCCACTGCGTTGGGAATTTTCTCAGGCCTCGCCCTTCAATGCGCGTACTGGCGTCTGGTCGGAGTTGAGCGGGCAGGACAATAGCTGAAAGCGTTCACGTTCAGTGAAGCCCTGGCCGGCGTAGAGGCGTTGCGCCGGCGCATTGTTGCGGTCGACGATCAGGTGCAGTGCCGCGATGCCCAGCTTCTGCGTTTCCCGTTTAATCCGTTCCAGGCAGAGTGCGCCGATGCCCTGTCCGCGTGATTCCGGCCGAATGTAGAATTCGTCGACAAAGGCATCGCGTCCACCGAATTCGATGCTGTAGCCGAAGCACAGTGCGAGATAGCCAATGGCGTTGCCATCTTCCTTGATCAGCCAGATACGGCCAGCCACCGAGTCAGGGGTGAGCAGGGGCTGCAGGGCGGCCATTCTCGATTCATCGGACAGCTGAGCGCCAATGTTTTCAAAGGCGTGATAGGCGCTGACCAGAGGCAGAAGCAGGCTGGCGTCGGACGTTGACGCCAGCCTGAGGGTGACTGCCATTATTGTCCCAGCAGCACGCCGGGCCAGTTCTTGTGCGCCTGGGCGATCAGCGTGTCCCTTTGCTGGTTCCATTCCTGCTGTACCGAGGCGTCGAAGTTCAGATAGAGCTTGTCACCGACAATGGCAAAGGCAGCCGGATCGGTTTTTGCGGTATAGCCGCCGGACACCGCCATGGCGCAGTAACCGCCAAACTGGGGTGCGTAGCGTTCCGGCTCAGCCTGAAAACGCTGCAGCCGCCCGGCACTGGAAAAATACCAGGTGGCGCCGTTCCAGTCGGTTGTGAACTCCGCGCTGCCCTTGACCGGTTTCTGTTCATCAAAATAGGCCACCGGGTCATAACCACCGATAGCCCCCTGCGCTGTGGCGTAGACCGGGGCGGACGCGAACATGCCCATCGAACGCAGAAAAACAATCGCGCCCACGGCCAGAATTACCAGTACAACAGCCGACCATTTAAGTATCTTCATCGCTTACTCCTCCTTGTGGTACTTGATTGACCGTTGTTTCAGGTAATTGATTGCCGGGACTGCTTCAACCATTGAGAGGGTGAAGCGCCGAGCCGGGCATTGAATACCCGCGCCAGCGCTGCCGGACCGCTGTAACCCACCTGATGTGCGATCAGATTGACGGGTTTGCCCTTGCGCAGCAGCGACTGCGCCATGGCCAGCCGCCAGGCCGTCAGATAGTCGCCCGGGGTCATACCCACAGTGTCGCGGAAGTTCACCGCAAAGCGGGCGCGGGACATGCCGGCCTTTTCCGCCAGGCTGTCCAGTGTCCAGGGATGGGCTGGATCGTCGTGCATGGCGTTCAGAGCTTTTACCAGGCGTGGATCGGCCAGACCCGCCAGCACACCTACGTCAATATCACCCTGGTCCATGAGATGCCGCAGCAGCTGGATGACCAGTAATTCACACAACCGGTTCATCGCCGCCTGGCGGCCACAGTGGTCTTCAAAGGCCTCGGCAAACAGGAGTTCCAGGGTCAGATGAATGCGGTTTTCGCCATCCAGCGGAATGACCAGGGGAGAGGGCACGGCCTGCGTCAACGGGTTTTCGCAGCCGGCGCCGAAATCGATGGAGCCGCAGACGAGTTCAGTCCCCGCGCTTAATGAGGGGATCAGCCGGTGACTGGTGGGTTTCAGATAGAACAGCACTGCCGGCGCCTGAATATCCAGACGCGCCTGGCCGTGGGTTTCCACCGTCACCTGCCCCTGCTTGAGGGTATGGATGAAGCCGACGCCATCGGCAGCGTCGAACTGGACCTGATCACAGAGTGCGCCGGTATGAAAGACCTGGGCACTGAGGTCGAACTGTTGCAGAAGCGAAACCAGACGATCATGCATAACGATACTCTAAGGTAAGAATAATAAACTACAAGATACCATAAGTATTGATTACTGCCGCAATATGGACTCCGCCCCGGTACTGCCGGGTAGTGATCAACTGATAACGGAGTCCGAGATGAAAACTTTATTTACTTCTTTTCTAGCGCTGTTCATGTTCTTCAGTGCGCAGGCAATGGCCGCTGACGTCACCCATATGACCCCGGGTGTAGGGGGTTATGACCTGGTTTCCTACCACAACAGCAAACGCCCATTGCGCGGCAACGGCCATTTCGTGTCCGAGCATGACGGCGTGACCTATCTGTTCGCCAACGAGGCCAACAAGAAAACCTTCGACGCCAACCCGGGCAAATACATCCCGGCCTACGGCGGCTACTGCGCCTTCGGGGTGTCGGTAGGCAAGAAGTTCCACGGTGACCCGGAAGTCTGGCGTGTGGTTGACGGCCGCCTCTACCTGAATCTGGATGCCCAAATTCAGGATATGTGGCTGAAAGACGTACCCGGCAGCATTAAGACCGCCGACGCCAAGTGGCCGAAAATCATCAACAAGGCCCCGAGCGAACTCTAAACCGCATGGCGGGGGCGTAATGCCCCCGCCAATTTCAGGAGAGGGACATGTATACGCGTATTCTTACGGCGGTCATCCTGACCGCAAGTTTCGTTGCAGCGGCGTCTGATCTGCCGACGCAGACCTTCGCCACGGTCGTGGACAAGCAGGGCGGTATTCAGCTGCCAAAAAACTTTCGCCAGGAATGGACGCACCTGGGTTCCTGGGTGGTGACGGATGAGAAGGCGCCGGGCCATGGCTTTCACGACGTCTATACCCAGCCGGAGGCGGCACGGGCCTTTAATCAGACCGGCAAGTTTGCCGATGGTACCGTGCTGGTGAAGGAAATCCGCAGTATCGGCGCCGGCGCCCTGACCACCGGCCAGGCGCAGTGGGCGACCGACCCGGCCGTCTGGTTCGTTATGGTCAAGGACAGCAAGGCGCGTTTCGACGGGCCGCACTGGGCCGAAGGCTGGGGCTGGGCGCTGTACGAAGCGAAAGACCCGACTACCAATGTGTCGGTGAGTTTCGAGCAGACCTGTCAGGGCTGCCACCTGCCGGCGAAAGACAGCGACTGGGTGTTTCTGGACGGTTATCCGACGCTGAAACGCTAGTTTTATTCTGCTTCCAGAAACCGGGCCGGGCGTCGGCGCAGGGCCCGGTTTTCTTCCTCAATAAAGTGTCATGCTATCTGGCGCTTGTCGTGGCGCTATATCTGAATCAAGCCTTGAGTACCTTGGGATGGGGGGTTCGGTAAACGCCACGCGTATCCACGATGCTACTGGCATGTTCCAGGATCAGGTCGTAATTAAAGGCCATATGGTCGGTCACGACCACCACGCAGTCATAATCGGGCAGGGTGTCGGCATCGACGGGAACACTGTGCAACTCAAAATCGTATTCCCGCATTTTCGGGAACGCCGCTACATGCGGATCGCTGTAGGCCAGTATGGCGCCGCGCCGTCTGAGCAGCTCCATGATTTTGGCGGCGGGTGATTCGCGCATGTCGCCGACATCGCGTTTGTAGGCAATGCCCAGAATGAGAATGCGACTGTCCTTGACCGACTTGTTCTGTTCGTTGAGTGCCGCGGAGATCTTGTGCACCACCCATTCCGGCATGCTGGAGTTGATTTCGCCCGCCAGTTCGATGAAGCGGGTGTTGCCGCCAAACTCGTGACTTTTCCAGGTCAGGTAGAAGGGGTCGATGGGAATGCAGTGGCCGCCCAGACCGGGGCCGGGATAGTAGGGCACAAAGCCAAAGGGTTTGGTGGCCGCCGCTTCGATAACCTCGTGAATGTCGATGCCCATCTGGTCAGCGACGATTTTCATTTCATTGACCAGGCCGATATTGACGGCGCGTTGGATATTTTCCAGCAGCTTGGTCATTTCCGCCGTGCCCACCGAACTGACCGGAACCACGCTTTCAATGACCTGGCCGTAGAGCACCACGCCGGCTTCCAGGCAGGCTTCGGTCATGCCGCCGCAGACCTTGGGAATGTTACGGGTGGTGAAGTGGGGATTGCCGGGATCTTCGCGTTCCGGCGAGTAGACCAGATAAACGTCGCTGCCCACTTTCAGTCCGCGGGCCTCGATGCGCGGCTTGAGCTCTTCCTCGGTGGTGCCGGGGTAGGTGGTGCTTTCCAGCGCAACCAATTGTCCCGGCCTTAGCCAGGGGGCGATGCTGTCCATGGTGCCGGTGACAAAACTGAGGTCGGGATTGCGGTGCGCATCCAGTGGCGTGGGCACGCAGATAATCAGGGCATCAGCTCCCGACGTTCTGGAGAAATCGGTCGTTGCCTGAAAGCGTCCGTCGGCTCCCTGCAGCGGCGAGATATCGATATGCGGCAGATAACTCTTGCCGCTCTCCAGTGCGCGGATTTTGCTGTCATCGATATCAAAGCCGATGACTCTGAAGCCTGCCTGTACGAAGCATATTGCCAGTGGAAGGCCGACATAGCCCAGGCCGTAAATGCCGATAACGGCGGAATGGTCCCGTACTTTATCTACGAAACCCGTAGTGTCAGTCATGCCTGAATCCTGTAGCTGGCAGTTTAAAAGCGGTAAATGAACTCCAGGCCGAAGCTGTAGCCGCGGAAGGCCTGAATACGGCCGGTGGCAGAGCCGGCGCCACTGTCGCTGACGCGGCCGCCCAGTCCGGCATAGGCCCGCAGTTGCCAGTCTCGATAGATGCCAAAAAGGTCTTCTACCGAGAGGTTTCCGCCCAGCTCATAACCACCGTCAAGGTCGCGGTCGCGTTCCGGGCCCAGACCCAGCACTACGCCGATACCATTCTTATCGCTGAGTTTACGATAGTAATACGCCACACCCCAGAGGCGAAGCTATTGTGCAGGTTCTGGTTGCAACTCCCTGATATACCTGATGTGCCCCGGGCATCACTTTTTTGACGTTCGTTTCTCTGCCTGACGTTTGCGCAAATCACTGACCAGTTCTCCGGCCACGCCCCAGTTATCAGTGCTGACTTCGTCGATCACCACGAAAGTGGTAGCCGGGTCCTTGTTCAGCACTTCTACCAGCATGAGGGTGGTGCGCTGGATCAGCGCTTCCTTTTGTTCACGGGTCACGCCTTCGTCGGTGATCTGGATGTTTACGTAGGGCATGGAGCACTCCTTTATGCAGCAGTGGTTGAAGCCTTGAGTTGGCCGTGCAGGTACTGGAGGAAAAATTCCGGCGAGTTGGAACCGGAAACAAAATCGGTTTCGTTGAAAATGAACGCCGGTACGCTACGCACCTTGTAGGTGGCGACCCGGGCCATCTTTTGTTTTGCCGGTTGCACGAGTTCCCCGGAGACTAAAGCCTGTCGGGCTGCTTCACGGTCAAGGCCGGCGCGCGCGGCCAGATCGAGCAAGGCCTGACGATCGGCAAGGTTGGCGCCTTCGCTGTGATAGGCAGGAATCAGCACTTCGTTGAGCTCGACTTGCCGGCCCTGCTGTTCGGCCCAGTGCATGAGGCAGTGCGCATCGAAGGTGTTGTAGTAATGCGTGCGTTTACTGAAGTCGAAGTGCACACCGGCAGCCAGGCCTTTGGGGATGAGGTCGCGGCGGTAAGTCATCACCCGTTCTTCGTCCCAGCCGTAGCGGCGCCCGAGATGCGCCACAATGTCCTCGCCTTCGGGCGACATGTCGGGGTTGAGTTCAAAGGGCAGAAAATGCAGATCGGCTTCTACCTGGCCTTCGAGATCGTGCAGGGCGGTTTGCAGATGCCGGTAACCAATCGCGCACCAGGAGCACACGATGTCGTGGATCATTTCAATCTTGATGGTTTGCATGGCAGTTCCTTTTATTCGGGGCGGTCGGCATACATCTTGTTCACGATGCGCCAGCGGCCGTCTTCCCTGAGCAGTCCGAGGTAATCAACGTAACGCCGGCCGAGCAGCGGGCAGTCAACTTTCGCCATGGCCTGGTCCCCGAGAATCTCGATGCCGAGGATGCGGTAGGCGAAGGTATCGCCACGGGCGGCGGGGCTTTCGCGTTCCTCCACCAGAGCCAGCCATTCCGCGCGGCTGCGCCGCAGGCCGGGGGCCTGCAACGCAGCCTGCGGATGGAAAATGGCACGCAGTCGCTCGCTGTCACCTTCATGCAGGCCGAGGAAATACTCGCCGAGAATGTGGGTGATGGTGTCGAGGTCTGATGCCAGCGCACTCATTCAGGCCGCCTCGCTCTGCGCCTGCTCGGCCGCCAGAGCGCGCTGGAAGCTGGGCCGGTTGCTGACGTTGGCGATCATGCGTTCGCTGTTGGCGCCCAGCGTGATGTTCACCGGGAAGTACTGGCCCCAGCGGGAATACACGGTGAGCATGACGTCGGCGGCGCTGAGTTGGTCGCTGTCGAGGAAGGGCTTGTCGCCAACCTGGTTATCCACCACCTGCCACAGCTTGCTGATATTGTCGGCGGCGGCCTGCAGGGCGGCGCTGCGGGCCGGGCTGTCTTCCATGTTCTGGGTCAGGAAAAACAGGCGGCTGTAGGCCGGATGCATGGTGGCGTTGGCGAACATGATGGACTGGATCGCGCGCCGGCGCTGCGGTCCGTCTGCCGGCAACATGGCGCTGCGGTTGGATTCCAGCAGATGCAGCATGACAGCCGCGCCTTCGCGCAGGACTTCGCCGTTGTCGATCAGCACCGGCACGGTACCCACCGGGTTGAGTTCGGCGAATTCCGGCGCCTGGGTCTTGTTGACGATTTCCACCGGCAGACCGAGTTCGTGAATGATGGTCTGGGTGGCCAGCGAGCAGGCGCCGGGCAGGTAGTAGAGCTTGTACATGGTGACTCCTTTTTCGGGTGCGGGTTAGTGAATCTGCGTTGCAGTCTAGGCGGCTGCCTTGTTCAGAAAAACGCCTATAATGCGAATGGACTGTTTATGAATTGGAAACGGGGTGAATATGGACAGACTGCGCGCAATGCACTGGTTTGTGCTGCTGGCGGATACCGGCAGCTTTACCCAGGTGGCCGATGATCTGGGCATTTCCAAGTCGCTTATCAGCAAGGAAATCACCCGTCTGGAAAAGGATGTGGGCGCGCGGCTGTTGAACCGTTCCACGCGCAGCCTGCAACTCACGCAGGCCGGCGAGGGCTACCTGGAACGCTGCCGCCAGATCCTGTTGCAAGTGGAAGATGCCGACAGCTACATCCAGGACCTGCAGAGCAAGCCGGCCGGCAAGTTGCGTATCAATGCACCCATGGCGCTGGGCATGACCGACCTGTCACGGGCCTTTTCTGCCTTCATGCAGGAATATCCCGAGATTCGTCTGGACATCCAGCTCAGCGACGACTGGGTGGACCTCGTCGAGCATGGCTTCGATCTGGGCTTCCGCGCCGCCAGCCGGACCTTCGACTCCAGCTATATCGGCAAGGCCATTACCCGTTTCGATTACCGGGTCTGTGCCTCCGGGGACTATCTCAAAAAGCACTCAGCCATCAGGCAGCCTGAGGATCTCCAGCAACACAACTGTTTCGTGTACAGCTATTTTCGCGGGCGCAACGAATGGCCGCTGGGCGATGGCGTGCAGGTGGCCGGCAACCTGCGGGTCAACAGCACCATTTTCATGAAGCAGCTGATTATGGACGGGCAGGGCATCGGCTTTTTGCCCAGTTTTGTGTGCAGGGACGAACTGGCAGACGGCCGCATGGTGGAAATCCTGCCCGATGCCTCGCGACCGCAACTGGAACTTTATGCCATCTATCCGGCACGTCAGTTCGTGCCGCCCAAGATCACCAGCTGCGTGAATTTTCTCAAGGCCTGGTTTGAGAACCAGTAACCTTCGCTCAAGCTTTCGAAGCTGTCAGCGGGCATTTTTGAACTGCCCTTCCGCTGACTTCGATAATCCGGTTGCCTCTGGTGCACGCATGATTCTGTAAGGGTTTTGTAAGCCTTTTCCTATTCATTTATGAGTCCAGGGCTCACTCAGCGACGGTAATTTGACGGATACCTGAAAACCTCCGGAAAGCCAAAAATAACAATCAGTTGAACAGCCAACAAAACAGGGTTTTCCCAGGGGGGAGCCCGGCGGTTCAGCAGGAAAGCCTGGCTTTCCATGTTCAACCTGGAGGTTAATGAGATGAAAGGTTTTAAACGTTTTGCCGCTGTGTCGGCCTTGAGTATGAGCATGTTGGGCGGTTCGGCCTATGCGGCCGACAGCACCACCACGTTTACCGTGTCGCTGACGGTTCTGGAAAGTTGTCTGGTGGTGGCGACGCCGCTGACCTTCGTTGACGTGCCTTCTCTGGCATCCAATAACGATGCCCAGTCGACGGTAACGGCGACCTGTACCATCGGTTCGGATTATCAGATTGGTCTGGACGACGGCGTGAACGCGGATGTGACCCAGCGCCGTCTGCATGACGGTTCGGGTAACTATGTGAACTACGATATGTACACTGACTCCTCGCGTACGACCCGCTGGGATGATATCGGCGGCACCACGACCCAGGGTGACGATGGCAGTGACGTGGACGGTATCAAGGCCTTCACTGTCTATGGCCGTGTGCCCAGTGGCCAGAGTGTTTCTACCGGTATCTTTACAGACACCGTGACCGTAACTGTGTCATTCTGATGATTAATGAAGACGCTCATACGGCATATTGGCAAAATTGCTGGCCGCCTGGTTCCCGTACTGGGAATCTGGGTGGTCAGCTTGCCATTGTATGCAGCCAGTCTTCAGGTCACGCCGACGAACCTTGTGTTCGAACCCGGCGACCAGTCACACCGCTTGTGGCTTATCAATAACGGCGAACGCACTATTCAGGCGCAGGTACGCCTGTTTGGCTGGGCCCAGGAACAGGACCGGGAAGTGCTTCAGGCCAGCCAGGCCTTCGCCCTGAGTCCCGCGATGGTCAGTATCCCTCCGGGGGAGCGGCAACTGGTTCGGGTGATTCGCCGGCCGGCGCAAGTGAATGCCGCTGCGCAGCGGGAGGCCAGCTTCCGCATTCTGGTAGATGAACTGCCGGTGGCCAATGGCTCCGGAGAGCAGGGTGTGAACTTCGTATTTCGTTACTCCCTGCCATTGTTTGTGTGGCCGTCCGCGAAAATGCAGCTGAATCCGGATGTGGATTTGCAGTGGTCGCTAAGGAACACCGAGACGGGTGTGGTTCTGTCGCTGCAGAACAACGGCAGCAAGAGCGCCCAGATTGCGGACCTCATTTTCATGAGCCCGCCAAAGCAAATGACCATCAAGGACGGACTTTTCGGGTATGTGCTTGCGGGCCAGACTCGCGAATGGCGGCTGGATAATGTCGACGCCGACGTGGTTACAAGAACAAAATCCATCAGGGCAGTAATCAATGGGGAGCTTGTCGAGCACAGCATCGGCGGGGATGCGCAGGCTCGCTGACAGCGTTCTTGTCATCGTAGTCCTCAGTATCCTCGGCGCCCGGGCTGTCATGGCTTCCGGCGACAACCTGGATATGCTGCCTGATGCTCCCAACCCGCCTGAAGGCACCGATTATTATCTTGAGGTGGTGCTCAACCAGTCCGCCACCGGTTACCTCGCTCATGTTATTCAGCAAGGCCAATCCTTCCATATGCCGGCCAAGGCGCTGGAGGCGCTTTCTTTCAAGCTGCCCCGGACGACAGGCTGGGTGCGCCTGCAGAGCATCAGCGGTTTGACTGCCCGGCTCGACCAGGGCCGGCAGATACTCGAGTTGCAGGCGCCTCTGGATGCCCTGAATCTTGAGACCCGCAGCCTGAATCAGCCGGTAATGGCTCCGTTGGAAGTGGATTCAGCTGCCGGTGTGGTGATCAACTATGATGTTTTTGCCGACCGTCCGGAAGGTATGAACACCCGCATCAACGGTTTGCTCGAGACCCGTGTGTTCGGTGATTTCGGTCTGTTGACCAATGACATGCTGGGGTTTACCGAACCTCAGACCGGTATCAAGCCCTGGGTGCGCCTGGACACGGCCTGGCGTTATTCCGACCCTGAAGCACTGACGACTTTTCAGTTAGGTGATGGTATTACCCGTGGTCTCTCATGGAGCCGGCCCACGCGCTTCGCCGGTCTGCAGTATTCACGCAATTTCAGCCTGCAACCGGATCTGATCACCTTCCCTATACCGGAATTCGCGGGCCAGGCCGCATTACCCTCGACCGTCGAGCTGTATGTGAACGGCGTGCGTCAGTTTCAGGACCGCGTGACCTCCGGGCCGTTTGAAATCGCTGCACTGCCGAGTGTCAATCAACGCGGCCAGGCCACCCTGGTCGTGACCGACACTCTGGGCAGACAGTCGGTGACCGTGCTGCCTGTCTATGCCAGCAGTCAGTTATTGCGGCCCGGGCTGACAGACTATTCAGTGGAGCTGGGTTATGTGCGGCAGAACTTTGGCGTCAAATCCGCCGATTACGGGGATGATCTGATCGGCAGCACCTCTGTTCGCCATGGTCTCAACGAGTTCTTTACGCTGGAGGGGCATGCCGAGGCCACCCGGGGCCTGGCCATGCTGGGCGGTGGTACGGCGCTGCGCCTGGAAGAATACGGGGTTTTCAATGCGGCGTTTTCGCTGAGCAGTTCGGATGAACAGCTGGGCCAGCAGGGCCAGATCGGTTACGAATGGCATGGGCGCTGGGTCGGCGTGAACCTGAGTACCACGCAGGCCAGTGAGGATTACCATGATGTGGCCAGCTTCTATGGACGCCTGCCATTCCGGCGTACGGACAGGGCTTTTCTGAGTTTGCGTCTGGGACAGCATCTTGGCGCCATCACCATGGGATACGTGCGGCTCAAGTCGCAGGAAACCGGAGCGCTGTCCGACGATTCAAGACTGGCCTCCGTCTTTTACAGCCTGCCCCTGAGCATGCGGCTCAACTTTTTCGCCAGCGTGACGGAAGACCTGGATGATGAGGACCGGACCAATGTGTTTGCCGGCCTGAATTATGCCTGGGGCGGTAACTCCTATGCCCTGTCGGCCTCGCGTCAGGGTGACAGCCAGGTGGAAGCTTTCCAGGCCAATCGGCCCATCCCCATTGATGGCGGATTTGGCTGGCGGGCGCTGGCGGAGAACGGGGATCGTGACCTCTGGCAACTGGAGTCGGGCTATCGCGGAGATTACGGCCAGCTGAATGCCGGGGTGGCCGAGTTTGCCGAACAGAAGCGGTATTTCGCCAGTCTGTCAGGGGCCTTGATCGGCATGGATAACGATCTGTTTCTGTCCCGCCGCATTTCCGATGCCTTTGCCCTGGTTTCGACCAACGGTACTGCAGATGTGCCGGTATTGCTGGAGAACCGCGAAATCGGGTACACGGACAGCCGTGGTTATTACCTGTTGACGCCTTTGAGCAGCTATCAGGACAACCGCATCAGTATTGATCCCGGCAGTCTGCCGGAGGATGTTTATTTCGACGCGGTGGACAAGCGGATTGTGCCTTCCGAGCGGGCAGGGGCACAGGCCACATTCCATCTGCGGCGCAGAAAATCCGCTACCCTGCTATTGCAGATGCCGGACGGCAGTGATGTGCCGGTTGGCCAGCCGGCCTACCTGAATACGAGCGAGACCGTTAGCGGCTATGTGGGTTATGACGGGCAGCTGTATATTCAGGGGCTGGAAGCCGAGAACCGTTTGCAGGTCAAGTTGCCGGACGAACAGGACTGCCTGGTCAGTTTCAGCTATACACATAAGCCCGGCACGGTGCCGACACTGGGGCCATTCGTATGCGAGTAGGGAAATACATATTCGCCCTTTGCCTGACGTGGGCCGCATTGGTCCCTCAGGTTGTATATGCCAGTTCCAACTGCTCGGCCAGTCTGTCGAATATCAATTTTGGCACGGTCGACCCATTCGGAGGCAACGTGGATGTTGCGGCTACCCTGACTTTCACCTGCTCCAAAGGGCTGCTGGATCTATCGAGCGAAGTGAGAATCTGCGTGGATATCGGCGAGGGAACAGCCGGAGATGGCACGATCAGCCCCCGGCGCATGGGCAATGGCAGTGGCGGCTATCTGAATTTCAACCTTTACACCGATTCCGCCCGCAGCATTATCTGGGGGCATCCGTCCTACGCCTATCCCACTTACACAACCGTCAGAAGCTATGACCTGCTGGGCCTGTTCACCATTATCGATACCATCCAGATTTACGGCCGTGTGTTCGGTGGTCAGAGTTCAGCGGTGCCGGGCAGTTACAGCAACGCATTCAGCGGCATCAATGCACGTATTCGCTGGGCTGATGGCTCGTCACCCACTAACTGTAACGAGGGTACGGCGAACTTCAGTTTTTCGGCGCTGGCCACGGTGCAGCCGCAGTGTTCGATTTCTGCCAGCAACATGGACTTTGGCTCGCATTCCAGCCTTGGCGCCGCGGCCGACGCCGCTTCCAGTATTGCCGTGACCTGTACCAATGGCGCCGCCTATGAAGTGGGGCTGAATAATGGCATGAATGATCTCTTGGGCCTGAGGCGCATGAAAAGCGGCAGTAACTACATTCAATACGACCTGTACCGGGATTCCAGTCGCTTGCTGCGCTGGGGCAACACCCTTGGCCTGAACACGCAGACCGGAACCGGTAGCGGCTCTCAGCAGAATCTGACCGTCTATGGCCGGGTACCGCTGCAGACCCTGCCGTCCCCCGGCACCTACAGCGACACCATTACCGTGACCATTACATTCTGACCTTGAGACCCAGGCGGTAAGTGCGACCTGCCGCCGGCTCAAAATGGCGGCCGCCGAAGGCATTGATGCGGACGCTGTCGTTGTAGTCCTTGTCCAGCAGGTTATCTATCGCGGCTTGCACACTCCAGGCTGATCCTGCCGGTTGCCATGCGCTCTGCCAGTGCAGCAGCTGGTAGCTGTCTACTTCGGTGTTGTTGCTATCGTCTGCATACATCCGCCCGGTATGACTGGCGATCAGGGCGTTTTGCCAGCCGCCCTGGCGGCGCGTCAGCGACAGCCAGGCTGTCTGCCGGGGAATGCCGGGCAGCTCGTTTCCGTCCAGGCTGCCGCCGTCAAATTCGTTGCGGGCGTAGCTGGCGCTGGCGTCCAGCCGCCAGATCGAATTGATGTCGTACTCCCCGGCAATCTCAATACCCTCGCGTTCGGTTTCACCGGCATTACGGAAGAAACTGCGCCCCGGCTGACCCGGAAGTTCGAAGGGCAGCAGTTCGTCGTCTACCGTCACCCGGTAAACGGCCATCTGGTAACGCAGCTGGTTCCAGGCGCCCTTGATGCCGATTTCCCGGTTCAGGGCTTCGGTGGAACCCAGATCCGGATTGAAGCCGCCGCCGGCCGGGTTGGCGAGTTCATTGATGGTGGGTGTCTCGAAAGACGAGGCCAGCCGACCATAGATCATACGGTTGCCAAGCCAGTGCGACAGGCTGATATCAGCGCTGACATCGTCAATGTCGCGTGAGCCGGAGTCATCGCCGTCGGCCAGGAAACGGTCATCCACTTCCAGGCTCAGCGTGTCGTAGCGCAGGCCAATACTGGTTTCCCAGGCGGGGGCAAGGGCAATGCTGTCGCGCACAAACACACCGGCACCGGCGGCTTCTTCATCCTGTGCCAGCGTGGCCGCGCCGCGGGCGCCGTCATTGTTATCAAAACGGCGCCGGTCGTCCTGCTGCAGCTGGGCATCGAAGCCGGCGCTGAACCGATGCGCCAGACCACCAAGTTCGAAGCGCCGCGACACTGTGGCGCCCATGCCGGCGAAGTTGCGGTCGAAGCTGACCTGGCCACCGTCTGTGAAGGGCAGGCGATTGGCAAAATCGCGTTGCCCTGCATAGCCGGTTGCATGCACACCCCAATACCCCAATGGCCCGGACCAGTTCAGTGCTACTCTCTGTTGTTCTATGGTTTCGCCGGCGTCGAATTGCCGGTTTCCGCTGGCTGCTCCCCGGCGGTTCTGGTCCACCTGTGCGGCCGTCAGGCCGCCGGGGTCCTGTGATGTGATATCCAGTGCACTGACGAAAGCATTCAGCTGGCCGGGGCCCACAGCCTGGGTCATGCGCGCATTCAGCAGCTGTGTTTCGGTTTGTGAATGCTCACGAAAGCCGTCGATATCCGAAGCAGTGATAGCGCCCAGCAGATGGGCGCTGCCTACGCGGCCACTACCTTCCAGACGTGCCCGGTAATGATCGAAGGAAGCACCCTGTAATTCCAGGCGTGCTTCAGGCGACTCCGAAGGTTTCCGGGTATGCAGCAGAATAGCGCCTCCTGCCGCATTGCCGAACAGCGTGGCCGAAGGCCCACGCACGATTTCAGCGGATTCCAGCAGGCCCAGATCAATGGCGTCGAGTTCGGTCTGGCCATCAGGAAGAGTCATCGGCACGCCATCCACCAGCACCTGAATGCCGCGTATGCCAAAGGCAGCCCGGGTACCGAAGCCGCGGATGGAAACCCGTAGTCCCTGGGCGGCGTTGTCCTGATTCTGGGCGAACAGGCCGGGTGCGGGAGCGAGAAAATCCTGCAGGCTTTGTTCGCTGGGGGCAGGCTGGTCGTGCGCTTCCACGTGGCTGACCGCCAGCGGCAGGTTGTCAGTCTCGTCCGCTGTCACCACCACAGTGAGCGTATCAAGGCGTTTGTCATCGACGGCCAGGGCCGAACCGGCGGCGGCACTCAGAAGTGCCGCCGCAATCAGCGGGCGGTAAGGCATTCGTTATTCAACTTCCGGTTCAGCAGATGCTTTCATCTCCTCGGCCCGTTTCACCAGGTCGTGGCTGCGTTTGATGATGTACTGATGAATGGCTTCCATTTGCTCGGGCTGAATCAGGTGGCCGAAGGCGGGCATGCCCTTGTCCGCGCGTGCGCCGGCGACAATGGCATTGAACTGTTCATGTGTCTCGGCAGACAGGTATCTCAGATCCGGAGTAACGCTGCTGCTGACGACGGAAACACCATGACAGGTGGCGCATAAGCCCTGGTAGAAGAATTTGCCGAGAGCCAGTTGCTCGGCGTCTGCGGTGAGCTCGGGCGGCGTGGGGATCGGCACCGGATCATGTTTGGCCGGCGGCAATGACTGATCACCGCCGAGTTTATACGTCAGTACCCGGGCTTCGGCCTGTACCTTGATATCCGGTTCCAGCCCCGGGGTCACCAGCGGAAAGGCGCCGCCCCAGCCAGCCATGAAAGTCACATACTGCTCGCCGTCTACGGTATAGGTCATGGGGGCGGCAATGACGCCGGTGTTAGCCGGTGATTCCCACAGCAGCTTGCCGCTGCCGGCTTCATAGGCGGTGACGCGGCCATCGGCCGTACCCTGGAATACCAGATTGCCGGCGGTACTCAGGGTGCCGCCGTTCCAGGGAGAAATGTATTCCACACTCCAGGCCGCCTCCTGTTTTACCGGATCCCAGGCCAGCAGCAGGCCCTTGAAGCCTTCGCCCATCTTGGCCATTTCGTCTTCGCTGTCCGGGATGTCGAACGGTGCGATACCCACGTTCCAGAGATTGATGGCGCTGGCCGGAGGTTGACCCAGATCCGCGTGCACGATGAAGGTGATCTGCGCCGGGATGTAGACCAGTCCGGTCTGCGGGTTATAGGACATGGGGTGCCAGTTATGCGCGCCGAAAGGGCTGGGCATGACCAGCTTGGGTTCCTTGCTGTAGTCGGCTTCGCCGGTCTTGATCGGGCGGCCGGTTTCCATGTCGATACCGCTGGCCCAGTTGATGGGCACGAAATTGTTGGCCGAGATCAGTTCGCCGGTTGCGCGGTCGATGACATAGAAGAAACCGTTCTTGGGCGCCTGCATCAGCACCTTGCGTTTTTTGCCGGCAATTTCCAGGTCGGCCAGGATGATGTGCTGGGTGGCGGTGAAGTCCCAGGTGTCACCGGGTGTGGTCTGGTAATGCCAGACGTATTCACCGGTATCAGGTTTCAGCGCCACAATGGAGGACAGGTACAGGTTGTCGCCCTTGCCTTCCGAGCGGTATTTGATGTTCCAGGGCGAACCGTTGCCGGTGCCGATGTACAGCAGGTCCAGTTCCGGGTCGTAGGCCATGGAATCCCACACCGTGCCGCCGCCGCCCTGTTCATACCAGAGCTTGCCGTGCCAGGTCTTGACCGCTTCTTCCAGAGCGGCATTGGATTGCGGCTGCGAGGGATCACCCGGCACCGTGTAGAAGCGCCAGATCATTTCACCGGTGCGGGCGTCGTAGGCGCTGATGTAGCCGCGCACGCCGAGTTCGGCGCCGCCGTTGCCAATCAGCACCTTGCCATTGATGACGCGGGGCGCACCGGTGATGGTGTAGTTCTTGTTCTGGTCTACTGTGACTTCAGACCAGAGTTCACGACCGGTCTTGGCATCCAGTGCGACCAGCCGGCCATCAAATGTGCCCAGGTAGAGTTTGTTTTCCCAGATAGCGACGCCGCGATTGACTACGCCGCAGCAACCGCGCCCGGCCACGGCGCGTGGCACTTCGGGATCATATTTCCACAGCAATTCGCCGGTCCTGGCATCCAGGGCATAGACAATGCTCCAGGCGCCGGTGGTGTACATGACGCCGTCGACCACCAGGGCGGTGGCTTCCGTGCCGCGGTCCACATCCAGCTTGTAGCTCCAGGCCAGGCCGAGTTCACCCACGTTCTCGCTGTTGACCTGGTCTAGCGGACTGAAACGTTGCTCGTCGTAGGTGCGGCCATGGCTCATCCAGTTGCCGGGCTCCTTGTCGGCCTGGATGATGCGTTCGGCGGTCACGGCCTTCGCTTTTTCTTCTGTCTTGTCGGCTGCAGGTTCCTTGTCGCGGTCACAGCCCGTGCCCAATGCCAGTGTCAGCAGGAGGCATGTTGCCCCTGCCAGTGCCAGTCGCCGATTACTCATGGTTTCTCCCTGTCTCGCACAGTGGTTTCTATTGGTATGCTGCTGAGGATAGCCGATGGTTATGCTGCTTTCATTAAAAAAACCGATCGGTAGGTAATCCACGTGACTGATCGGGAATCCACTTTCCCCTGGCGGGAGATCCGATAAATGAAACAATCCCCTCACCCCTCGCGGGAGAGGGTTAGGGAGAGGGGGTTAGAGCCGATATCTGAGAAACCCTGGCCACAACCAGGGCCGGACGAGCACGGCGAGTATCAGCGGCATCTGGTCGAAAAACACGCGGCGTTCATGGCCCAGGCCATCCTTGAGCAGGAAGCGGTCTACCGCAGGTAACGTTACGCCGCGTTTGCCAATGGGAAAGATCAGGCGCCATTCGATATACACCAGATCGCCTTCGCTGCAGCTGCGGTCGATTTCGCCGCGGGTGCCGGGCATCCAGCGGAACAGTTTCCGGAACTCCTACAATGCTGCCTGTTTGCCGTGGATCGGGGGCAGATGCGGCTGCAACAAAGTGACATCCGGATGTAATAGAGCGACCAGCCCTTCCGGTGTGGGGGTTGCCCAGGCATCGGCGAACTGTTGCGCGAAATCTTTTCCGGAAGTTGTCGTCGTCACAGGATTACCATCCAGCGCAGAGTCCTTATATTCCCATTCCATCCGTGATGCATACATGGCCGGCCTCTGACGAAACGCGTTTCAGCCAGTTGCCTATGGCCGGGAACCCAGACAGATCAAAACCACCTTCATGCGCCACATGAGTGTACGCGTACAGGGCGATATCACCGATGGTATAGCAGTCGGCGCCGAAATAGGGCTGTGATTCCAGGTGGTCATCCATAACCTGCAGGGCCTTATACCCGTTCTTCATTTTGGCAGGCAGCGCATCCCTGTTTTTTTCGGCCAGTTTTGCGAAGTGCCAGAAGCGCGCCACTGCGATGTTGGGTTCATGGCTGTACTGTTCGAAGCACATCCACTGCAGGATGTTGGCCCGTTGCCATGGGTCATCCGGCAAGAACCGGGTTTTTTCTGCCAGGTACCAGAGAATGGCATTCGACTCTGCGAGGCGGCGGCCATCCGGCCATTCCAGCAGCGGCACCCGGCCATTCGGGTTTTTCTCCAGAAAGCCGGGGGTGCGCGATTCGCCCTGCATGATATCGATGTGTATGCGCTCGTAGGGGATGCCGAGCAACGAGAGTAGCAGGCGAACCTTGTAACAGTTGCCGGATTCCCAGTAATCGTAAAGTCGTAACATTGAAGCGTTCCCTTCAGGAAATAACCCCAAGCACCATGCCGGAGAAAAGCACCGCGGCGCCGCCGACCTCACCAACGATCAATCCCAGCATAAATGTCCCGATGGCCCATGAAGGCAGTTCGGCATGCCCGAGCTTGTGCGGTTTCTGTAACTGATTATCGGTGTCGCGCAACAGGCCATGGAGCACATAGGTGCCGATGGCGGCGGCATAAAAGCCAACGCTCACCAGTACGGCAAGGAAGTTGACTGTATTGCTCCATACGCTGTGCTGCGCCATGGCGTAGAGCACCAGGGTGGCGAAACTGTACATCAGCGAAGTGCGGTGCGCGATATTCACGTAGTAGGGCGCTTCAGCATTGGCGCTGGTCATCATGTGACGATACTTCCAGATGCCGGTGAGCATACCCACCAGCAGGAAGGCGCCGGAGCAGATCAGGGCGAATTCGGGAGCAGTGATCATGGGTGGTTCCTTTCAGCGATCATGAGGCCACGTTGGCGGCCGTAGCGTTTATAGGCACTTTTACCGGCCCAGTTCTGCTGGTGCCAGTAGGCCTTCAGAAACATGGGCAATTCCGGTATCCAGAATCGGCGGTCTTCCGGCTCTACCACCGGCGCCTGCGATCCTGCTGTGACCTCGGCATACACGATGCCGGGGCCTTCAGAGGTATTGCGGCATGCCAGCACTTTACCGGCAGCATCCACGACCTGGGTGGCGCCGACAAAATGTGTTGCATATTGCACACCCAGATTGCTGCCGGGGCCGAACAGAAACTGGCCATTGACCGGGCCGCAATGACTGGCCTGCAGCACGGGCGCGCCCAGGCGGCGCGCGAATTCCACCGGCGCCTGTTCGCTCATGTAGCGGTTGTACTGGCCGATGGCTTTTAGCACGGGTTCGGTGGCTGGCCAGTTCTCCGGCAGGGTCCACCAGTGCGTACCAGTCATGGCCAGTTCCACCTTGCCGCGCATGCGTTCAAGGGTCTGGTGGCGGATCAGTTCCCAGCACACCGCAGCGCCGACGGTGCCGATTGCGGTATCCCATACGCCGTCATCATGACCAGCGGTATAGAACACGTTCTCCCACATGGTGGGCAGGTCCTTGTCATGCGTATGCAGTTCATCCGGGCCGGCAAAGATATAGCGGTTATAGATTTCACCGCCGTCGGCCACCAGCATGGAGCCGCCGATATGCCCGCCGTGTTTTTTCGCCAGGCGCTGCAGCATGTCGATGGCGGCATTGGCCTTGGGCAGTACGATATTGAAGGCTTCCTCGCAGGGTGCAATCGCGCCGGTAAAGAACTCCGGCAGGCCCACCACTTGGGCACCGTGCTCAAACGCCTCGCTGGCCATGCGTTCTGCCAGCGCGATGTTGGTGCCGGCATCACCCATGGTGCTTTGCAACTGCACGGCAGCGACTTTAAGGTTTTCTGTGCTCATCTTTACCTCCGTAGCATGCATAATGCAGCTTATGCAGTCACCTGACTTTCAAAAACCGCCTATATACAGAACTGCAGGAGTCCCATGAGCATTATTCACCCCATTCATTATTTCGACGACACCCGTAACGCCGCGCTGCCTACGGCGCGCGTGGACAATGTAAAGGAAGCAGCAAAGGACTTCCGCCGCGACATGCTGGCTGGCCCGAAGGTACGTTACTACCAGAGCTTCGAACTGGTGCGGGTGCCGTATCCCTCGAAGTTCGCCTACCTGAATGCCTTCAGTCGCAGGACGGCGTTCGTGCAACTGGTGAACCGGTTGTTCGTGATCCAGTTCGACAGCGACGAAGGTTTGAAGACCCTGCTGGTATCGCCGATGGATTGGGAGAACCAGCGCGAGACACCGTACTTCAAGCGACTGGCCGAGAGTGGCGGTATCTTCGCGCCACTGGGCGAGGCGCTGGTGACCCGCAAGACCAATACCGTGACCGATGTGCTTGCCAGCATCGGCCTCAAGCCCGAGGACATCGACTACCTCACCTACGACCATATGCACACCGTCAACCTGCAGCGCTGGCTCGGCGCCAATGGTCAGCCGGCCGTGTTTCCCAATGCCAAACTGCTGATCATGCGTGACGAGTGGAACTGCGCCCGGTCACCTATTCCCTGGCAGAACCAGTGGTTCTGCCCACAGGGCCTGGAAGGCATTCCCGAGGACAGGCTGATCCTGCTCGACAGTGACGTGAAGCTGGGCGACGGCAGCGTGGCACTGGTCAATACCAAGGGCCACACCGAGGGCAATCATTCCATCGTGGCGCATACCGACGATGGCCTGTTCGTGACCAGCGAGAACGGCGTCAGCCTGGACGCCTATGCGCCGGAGTATTCGAAGATTCCGGGTCTGGCCGATTACGCAAAAATGACCGGCGCCGAGGTCATCATCAACGGCAACACCCAGGAATACGTAGTGGACCAGTACATCTCCATGGTGCTGGAAAAGGCCATCGCCGGGCCTTCGAAACAGGACGAGCGTATTCCCAATATCGCGCCGTCCTCCGAGTCCGACGGCTTCTGGCTGTTTCCGGGGACTGCGCCGAGTTTTCAGCGGGGCGAACTGAAGTACGGGGAGTTGACTCAGCCGGGTTGACCAAATCGGCGAATCACCAATGGGGTGGTTTGGGAATATGTTTTTTCCCTTGCCGGTGTATGTTTTCGGGAAATAGGGCGGACTGTAGTTCCTGGTCCAGAATATGTGAACGAGTCCAATGACCGAGTGAAGACAAAGAATTGCTTTTTGGCCGGCTGCCCAGTTTGCGCAAGGGGAATATGATGCCCCTGATAATTTCAGGTGCGTCCGATTTCATAGTGTGTAAAGCGGGCTCAAGATCGGAGTCATTGCTCACTAAAACAATCTGATCGAACTTGCCGCCCATCGCATCACGGTACAGACCGAGAGCGAGTTTTACGTCGGTTTGTTTTTCTGTGACGGTCCATACTTTCTCTCGACGATCCAGGTCTATTTTCTTGTTGGGGGAAACAAGAATCAGATCCTTCTTTTCCGTGTGGTGCCTGCTTCTGTCTATCGTGATTCCCACGGTTTCCAATGCCATATGATAGTTATTTTGTGCTGCCACACTTTCTTTGCCATGGCGTGCAAAGCGTTCAAGTACGCCTGCTGTGCAGTACGTGATTTTCTCAATTCTTGTCTCGGGATTTTGCTGAAGCAGAATGATTTCCAGCAATTTTCTTAAATTCAGCCATTTATAAGGGCTGTGCCTTAACCGGCTGTAATAGAGATTGTAACCGTCAATATAAATGCTGGTTTTCATTATATTTTTCCCAAATGAAAACACCGGCTTGAGGCCGGTGTTTTCGCCCATCGCTTCATGGAACCTAATCCAATTCCCGTGGGTGAGTAGTAGCCAAAAAATATCGAACTTTTATATATCAGTCAACTTATTGGCTTTTCTCGCGCCCATTAAATCAGGCCGCTTCCTGCTCCGCCCGGTATTTGCTGGGCGTGGTGTCGTACCAGCGCTTGAAGCTGTGGGTGAAGTTACCCTGGTCGGAAAAGCCCAGCAGATAGGTGATTTCGCTGATGCTCAGGTCGGTATGCAGCAGGTACTTTTCAGCCAGGTTGCGCCGGGCCTCGTCCAGCAGTGCATTGAACGTCACCTTCTCCTTGCCCAGTTTGCGTTGCAGGGCACTGCGGCTGAGGCTGAGTTCATCGGCGATATCGTCAAGCGCGGGCCGTCCGGAGGGCAGGCGCTGCACGATATAGCTGCTCACCCGGGCCGCGAAGGGTGGGTGCTTCTCCAGCGTGACAAGATAGCTTTCGACAAACTGCTCGTTGAGCAATTCCAGATGCCGGTTGGCGCCCGGCAATAGCGCGTCTACTCCTTCATTGGAGTAATGCAGGCAGTTTCGCTTGGCGCCGAATTCAATCGGTGACTGGAAAAAGTTTTCCCAGGGGGATGGGTCCTCAGGCAGCGGGCGCATCAATTCGACTGTCAGCGGGGCGCAGCCCACTTCGCTTTCGCTTCCACCGGGATTCAGCAGCAGCCGGGTTTTCTCGACTATGCCAAGGGCGGTGTCGTACGCCTCGTATTCCAGTGGAATGCCGTGGTCCGGGACTTGCAGGGCCATTTGGAGGCTGTCCTCGCCGCGTTTTATGACGTATTCCACGGCATTGGAACCGAAGCGGCCGTATTCGGAAATTTTCTGCAGGGCATCGCCAAAGGTCTTGCTGGCCAGTATGGCCACACTCAACTCATAGAAGTTGGTGGGCCCCATCTGTTCCACCGCCTTGAGCCCGAACGCGGGATCACCGGTTTGCCGGACGGCGATCCGCCACAGCTGCATCATGTTGCTGGCGGGATAGCGCGCATAGGGGTCGCTCAACAGCGACCAATCCATATTTGCTTCGGAGAATGCGGCTTCCGCGTCGACACCGGCATCTTTCAAAGCCGTGGCAATGGTCCCCGCCCACGCGCTGAGTGACGTTGGTTCCTGCATTTGTCCTTCCCTGACATACCTGCCGAGCCAAATCACAAAAAAGTGTACACGAAATCACAAGATAACGACGCCCGCTTGCAAGAAACTACTCGCGACATTGAGAGCGGTGCGCAATGCGCCCGGGGTTTGAGCGTGCCTGTGGATAAGCGGGCACAAAGAGGCGGGGAATTCGAAATGGCTACAAAGTCCATCCGACAGATTATCTACAGAGCGCTGCTGGGCATGGTTGCCGGCAGCTTTTTTGTTTGTGGCAGTGCGACGGCGGCGACGATTACGGTTGACAGTACAGGGGATCCGGGTTCCCCCGGCATGGCCTGCAGCCTGAGAGAGGCCATCACTGCCATGAACGACCAGAACGTCGGGTTCTCCGGTTGCGTCGATTTCGGGCCTTTCGGCACAGACGACACCATCAATTTTGATGCTTCTCTGGCTGGTGGCACGATTACCCTGGGTAGCGCACTGCCCATCATTACGCAGGCGCTGACCATCACCGGCCTGGTGAACGGTAGCGATGCGCCGGACATCACCATCGATGGGGGCGGCTTTGCCATTCTGCAAACAACCGCTGCGCTGACGGTCAACGACATCATTCTGACCAACGGCAACCGCATCGGCGGCGGCAGCGCGGCGATTGCCGACGGCGCCGACCTGACGCTCAACAACTGCAACGTCAACAACAACCTGACCAACCACGCGGACTCGGCCGGCGGCGCTATTGCCGTGATCAATGCCGGCAACCTGGAAATCAGCGACTGCACGGTTTCCAGCAACTCCACCTCCGGGCCAAATTCCGACGGCGGCGCCATCTATGTACAGGACGGCAATGCCACCATCAGCGACAGCACGATCGATGGCAACGAAACCACGGGCAGTATTTCCTCGGGAGGCGGACTGGTTGTCTTTAACGGTGATGCGATGCTGACTAATGTCGCCATCACCAACAACCACACCGAGGGCGAACAATCTCCGGCAGGTGGTTTGGCGGTGCAGGGAAACCTGACCATGATGGGGGGTGAGATTTCCAACAACTGGACTGCTACCACCGCAGGGGCAGGCACATCAGCTGGCGGCGGTCTGTTCGGCGGGTTGGGGAATGCCAATCTGACCAATGTCGCCGTCGCCAATAATCACACCGAAGGCGAAACAAACTTCGGCGGTGGCATCAACTGGAGTGCAGGCGATCTGACCGTGGAAGGTGGCAGCGTCACCGGCAACGAGACGCGGGGTGAGGGCGCGAACGGTGGTGGCATTATCGTGCAGCAGGGCTCGCTCAGCCTGACCGACGTTACGGTAGAGGAGAACCGCACCCTGAATGATGTCGCAGGCGGTGGTGGTCTTGCGCTGGCTAACGCCGATGCCACTATCACGAATAGCCGCATCCTGGGCAACTGGACCGAGGGCAGCGGTCCCGGTGGAGGCCTTGCCGGGGGCGGCGGCATTCTCTTCGTCAATGTCAATGCCGATACAGCAACCAGTCTGACGATTACCGACAGTACTATTGATGACAATTACACAGCGGGTAACGACGCCGAGGGTGGCGCTATCTGGGCCAAGGACGATATCGGTGCACGCAATCTTCTGGTCACCATCAACCGCAGCACCCTCTCCAACAATCGCACCACCGGCGAGCTGGGCGATGTAACCGGCAACGACGGCGATGCCGGCGGCCTGGGGGTGCGCGGTCCGGACACGGTCACCATTACCAACAGCACCTTCTCTGGCAACGCCGCCAGCGGTGCTGGTGGCGGCATCAACGTGGAAGGCCTGGGTAGTGTCTCGGTCCTGCACAGTACGGTGGCTTTCAACACCAGCGATACCGGTGTGGACGGGGTATTTATCGGTGTCAACGGCAATCTTGCGCTGGAAAACAGCTTGGTGGCGCAAAATGCCGGCGAGACCGCCTGTAACGTACTGGCGCTGGGCACCACCAGCACCACAGGTACCCTTGCCACCGACGACACCTGCACCGGCACGGCCACGGACCTGACGTCACTCGCGCTCGGTGCCCTGACCGACAACGGCGGCCCGACCGAAACCCACGAGCTGCAAACCGGCAGTGTGGCTATAGATACGGCGGACTCGACTGTTTGCAATCAATTGAATGGCATGGACGCACCCAGCGATCAACGCAGTGTCGGTCGTCCTGATGGCGTGGACAACGGCACTGCGGGTGCGGACGGCTTGTGTGATGTCGGCGCCTTCGAGGCCGGCGCGCCCACCATGGATACGGATGGCGACGGTATCAATGACGCCGACGAGGACATCGACGGCGACGGCGATCCGTCCAACGACGATACCGATGGTGACGGCACGCCGGACTTCATGGATACAGACGACGATGGCGATGGCATCCCCACCGCTGATGAAGACACCGACGGCGATGGCAATCCATCCAATGACGATACCGACGGTGACGGCACGCCGGACTACATCGACGAAGACGACGACGGTGACGGCGTCAACACCGCCGACGAAGATACGGATGGCGACGGTGACCCCACCAACGATGATTCCGATGGTGACGGCACACCCGACTTTCGGGATGAGGACGATGACGGCGACGGCATACCCACGGCCGATGAGGACTCGGATGGCGACGGCGATCCGTCCAACGATGACACGGATGGCGATGGCACGCCGGATTACCGTGACGAAGACGACGACGGCGACGGTATCCCCACCGCCGATGAGGATTCAGACGGCGATGGTGACCCGTCCAACGACGACACCGACGGTGACGGCGTGCCCGACTACCGGGATGAGGACGACGACGGCGACGGTACCCCCACGGCTGACGAGGACACCGATGGGGATGGTGATCCCACCAACGACGATGCCGACGGGGACGGTATACCCGACTACCTGGATGAGGACAGCCCCGGCACTGCCGGCGGTGGTTCGGGCGCCTCGGATGACGACGACGATGACGACCACTGCGAGGGTGGAGAGCTGTTGCTGCTCTGCACGACTTCGGACAGCAAGGACGTCAAGGGTTGCAGCATGGGGCCGGTCGGCGGACCGGTGGACCCCACCCTGCCGCTGCTGGGCCTGCTGGCCTTGGGTTGGCTGGCACGTAAACGTCGCTTCGGTTAAGTGAACGAATGATGAAGAAGACCGCCATGGAGGCACAGGTGATCAAGAGACAATTAGGATATTTGATGCAGATGAAGTGGCCAGCTTTGTTGGCTGCGTTACTGTGCTCGCCCGTAGCGCTGGCCGCTACTATCAACGTGGACGACGGTGCGGTGGACAACGGTACCGATCCCACACAGTGCTCGATAATCGATGCTATCAACGCGGCCAATACCGATACGGCAGTGGATGGCTGCATAGAGGGTTCCGGCGATGACGTAATTGTGTTGCCGAACATGAGCACCTTCATTCTGGGCGCCGATGTGGTACAGGATGAAGTGGCGGGCGGTACCGGCAATACGAAAACGCCGATCGTGGCCAGCAGCATTGAAATCCAGGGCAATAATGCAACGATTTCTTCTTCGCCTCCGGGGCATGGGCGCCATTTTCAGGTCAATAACGGTGGCGACCTGACATTGAGAGACGTCAGACTGCTCAACGGTGGCAGCAAGGACAATCATCATTCGCCTGGCGGCGCCGTGCTGAACTATGGCGGCACCCTGAGCGTGGTCGACAGCCAGCTTGATACGAATGAAATCGGCATTGATGCCTATCTGGAGGCGCATGGGGGCGGTGCACTCGCCAGCATTGCTTCCACGGCAGATGCGATGACGACCATTCAGGGCACAACCATTGACAATAACTTCTCGCAGATTCAGGGCGGCGGTGTGCTCAACTATGCCAGTGATGGTTTTACCGCCACTATGAACATCATCGGCGAAAGCCTGATTCAATTAAATGAGAGCAATACAGGAGAAGGCGGCGGCATACTCAACCAGGCTGGGGCGGGCAGCCATGCCCTGCTGACCATCGATAGCAGCACAATCGATCAGAATGGTTCCCTGCAACTCAATGGTGGCGGTATCGCAAATCGCATCACAACCGACGCCACCAATGGCAGTACGAACCTGACGGTCACGAATAGCGTAATTTCCAATAATTCTGTTAGCCCCACATCGGGCCGCGGTGGCGGTATTCTGGTAACAGGCGAGGCAATCGCCACTGGTGGCACGGGCCAGCAGCATGTGTCGATTAGCAACAGCCGTATCATCGGTAACAGTGCGCGGCGCAGCGGTGGCGGTCTGGCCGTTGAAATGGGCCAGATTCCTGCCGGCCAGATGGATTTGCTGATTGATATTCATAGCAGCGAAATCAGCGGGAACCAGGTTGAACGGGTGGATACACCGGCACAAGCCTTCGGCGGAGGCCTCTATCTGGATAATCTCAGCGATGACAACGTGGCCAGCCCGGTGTTGCTCATCACCAACAGCACCGTCAGTGGAAACCTGGCGTCCAATGGCGGCGGAGGTTATTACAACACCATCGGCCCGGTTGTGCTGACCAACACGGCGGTGGTCAACAATCGCACGGGTGGCGGCGGCACTGCATTTGCCGCCACAGCCGGCATCTTTACCGACCAGTCACACACATTGCGTAACAGCATTGTGGCGGAAAACCTGCACAACAATCAGGAAGGCGGCGGCGATGCCGGTGACTGCGTGCTTTATGACAACGACCCGCCTGCCAGTTTCACCTACGTGGGTCAGAACCTGTTCGACGATAATCGGGGTGAAGTCCCCTCCCAGGTGAGCACCTGCGGATGCGAAACCGCGGTCAACTGCGGACTGGTGGATGATGTCATGATCGCCGATCTGGCGGACAACGGTGGTGATACACAAACGCATGCGCTGGAGGTCGGTTCACCGGCCATCAACGCAGGTGACAACACCGTGTGTAGTGAAGGGACTGACAACAACCCGCCTGGCCCCGAAGGTGTCGATCAACGTGGCTTTGCTCATGTGTCCGGCTGCGACGTCGGTCCCTATGAATCGGACAGCGTCGCCGGTGGTGATGGAGACGGTGATGGTGATGGTGATGGTGATGGTGATGGTGATGGTGATGGTGATGGTGATGGTGATGGTGATGGTGATGGTGACGGAGATACCACTATTCCGCCCAGCACAGAAAATGAAGGTCCTAACGGCGGCGATGCCAACGGCGACGGCGTTTCCGATGCCGACCAGACCAATGTCGACAGCTTCCCCAGCGAGAACGGTGAATACATCAGCCTTGCTGCGCCAGATGGAACCTCTTTCACCAACATCGCCACCGAGTCCGCACCAGCCGAGGATGATCTGCCTGCCGAGCTGACCGGGGCCGACTTCCCGGCGGGCGTGGTGAGCTTCCAGCTCAACGATCTTGCTGTAGGTGATTGTGCAGATGTGGAACTGGTCTTCTATGGCCTGGACGACACAGTAGACAAATACGCCAAGCAGGACTCGGCCGGCGAGTGGTTCGACTTCTCCTTCGACGGCACCACCGGCCTCAAGGAAATCCGTTCCGCGCAGATTAACGGCGAGGAGGTTCATATCTTCGTGCTGGCGCTGTGCGACGGTGAACGCGGTGACAGTGACGATACGGCCGATGGTGTGATCACCGATCCCGGCGGTCCGGTTACCACCGCGGATGACTCCAGTGACGGTGGCGACGGCGCTGACAGTGGTAATGGCAACGACGGCGGTGCCGGCAGCGGCGGTGACGATGGCGACGATGATGATGAATGCAGCGGCGCTGATTATCTGATCTTTTGCGCCGGCACGGACGGTTGTTCCATGGGGCCTGTTGGCGGCCCGGTCGATCCGTTGCTGCCATTCCTGGCCCTGCTGGCCCTGGGTTATCTGGCGCGCAGAAAAGCCATGCAATAAAAATTCAAGGAGTGTGTGTCCTCGGCAGGGATGCCGAACTCACCTGCGGCAGCCGGGCGCTGAACCGGTCCGGCAACCGTCAGGTTCTCCCCGCCTCAAACCATGATTGAGGTGTTATCCCCTCCCTCCCGGGAGGGGACATTTTTATTCAGTGAAGAAAACTATTCGCCCGGGCAATCGGCAATGGCCGGCACACCCATGGGCGCTGCTTCGCCCTGGCCGCGCCGGCCCTGAATTGCCAGCAGGCAGGCCGGGTAGTTGGTGATCAGGCCGTCCACGCCCAGTGCAGTGACGGCCTCCAGTTCACTACGGCTGTCCATGGTCCAGGGAATGACCTGCTTGCCGAGGGTATGGGCCAGGTCCACCAGCGTGGCGTTAAAGTCGGGGGACTCGAAGTCGGGCGCCAGGATGTCGTGCAGCCGGGCCGTGGAATAGAGCAGGTTCAGGGTGGCGATAATGCCCAGTTCCGAACTGGTGAGAAACTGGGTGCGGATCGATGAATCCATCAGCTTCACCGCGTCCAGCACGGTTGGCCAGAAGGACTGGATGATGGTTTTGTCCTGCAGGCCGTATTGCTGGATCAGTGGCACCAGTACACTCGCTACCTGTGTGCCGACGGGATCGAAATTCGACTCGGGCGGTATGTCCTTGATCTCGATGGAAAGCCCGGGTGCTTCGTCGCCCATGGCGGCCAGCTGCGCCAGCAGTGCTTCCGCAGTGGGTATGGTGATGCCCTCTCCGCGCAACGGGTGTTCGCGTGCGTCATCGGGTGAAGTCACTGCCTGGCCCGGCGAGAACCAGTGCGCGGCGTCGCAGCTTTGCAATTCCTCGAGCGTTTTGGCATTGACCGGGCCGTTGCAGTCAGTGGTGCGATCCAGCGTGTCGTCATGAATCAACACAGCAACACCATCGGCGCTTAACTGGGTGTCGGCCTCCAGTTGATCAACGCCCAGCCGGATGGCGTTATCCATCGCCAGCAGAGTGTTCTCCGGCGCGTAGGCAGCGCCGCCACGATGGGCGGAAACGATGGGATTATCACCGCGTGCCACTGGTTCGGGGTTGGCTGCGGCCGGCGAGTCACCGGAATCGCTGCCACAGGCTGACAGCAACAGGCAGCAACAGAGCAATAGATAGCCGGGGTGCAGCCTGATCATGATGTTATCTCCTGCCTGTATTACTGTTTATCAGTCAAATTCTACACATATCGGCTCATGGCGAGCCGGATGTTAAAATTCGCAGCCCAATCGCATTTTTCCAGCCATGTCCCGGATTGTTATTGCCGCCTTTTACCACTTTGCACGCCTGCCGGATTACCGGCAGATGCATGAGCCGCTGCTGGCCTGTTGCGAGCAGCAGGGTATCAAGGGCACGATCCTGCTGGCCGGGGAGGGTGTGAACGGCACCATTGCCGGTTCGCGTGAGGGCATCGATGTCGTGCTGGCGCAGTTGCGTTCAGACGAGCGTCTGGCCGCGCTGGAACACAAGGAATCCTTCACCGGCGAAATGCCCTTCTACCGCATGAAGGTCAAGCTGAAGAAAGAGATCGTGACCATGGGTGTGCCGGACACCGATCCGGCGCATATCGTCGGCACCTACCTGGATGCGGCGGAGTGGAACGAACTGATCAGCGATCCGGAGGTGCTGGTGATCGACACCCGTAACCAGTACGAGGTGGACATCGGTACGTTCCGGAACGCCATTTCACCGCAGACGCAGACTTTTCGTGAATTCCCTGAATATGTAGCGCAGGCACTGGCCGACAAGAAAGACAGGAAAATCGCCATGTTCTGCACCGGCGGCATCCGCTGCGAGAAGGCGACCTCCTACCTGAAATCGCAGGGCTTTGAAAATGTCTTTCACCTCAGGGGCGGTATTCTCAAATACCTGGAAACGGTCGAATCGGACAACAATCTCTGGGAAGGCGAGTGTTTCGTGTTCGACAACCGGGTGGCGGTCGACAAGGATCTGCAGCCTGGCGTGCATGATCTCTGCCACGCTTGCCGGCGTCCGGTTTCACCTGAGGACAAGCGCTCGGCCGATTTCGTCGAGGGTGTGTCCTGCCCGCATTGCATCAATGAATTCAGCGACGAGCAGCGCGCCCGGTTCGCCGAACGCCAGCGCCAGGTGGAACTGGCTGAATCCCGCGGTGATCAGCACATTGGCGTGAAAGCCCCCAACCACCGGAACGCAGCCACGTCATGACACTGCCGGTGCTATACAGCTTCCGGCGCTGTCCCTATGCCATGCGTGGACGGCTGGCCTTGGCCTATGCTGGAATTTCCGTCGAACTGCGCGAAATCCTGCTCAAGGACAAACCGCAGGCCATGCTGGATATTTCACCCAAGGGCACGGTGCCGGTGCTGCAGCTGCCGGACGGCCAGATCATCGACGAGAGTATCGATGTCATGCACTGGGCGCTGGCGCAGAACGATCCTGATGGCTGGCTGCTGCCGGAGCAAGAGTTGACGGCCGAACTCATTGAGCAGAACGACGGCCCGTTCAAGGATGCTCTGGACCGCTACAAATACCATGTGCGATTTCCCGAACATTCACGGGAACACTACCGGGCGCTGGGCGAAGTATTCCTGCAAAAACTGGAAACACTGCTGGAAGATACGCAGGGCAAAGGTCTTCTTCGAGACAGAGATTCACTGGCGGACCTGGCCATCTTTCCTTTTATACGGCAGTTTGCCAATACTGATAACCAGTGGTTCGAATCGGCGCCATATCCTTTATTGCAGAACTGGCTCGGGCAGCACGTACAATCAGAACTGTTTGCGCGGGTGATGAAGAAATATCCGTTGTGGGTACCGGGGCAGGATGCGCTTGTAGTGGTCTGGCAATAACCTTTCATTGTCATTCCCGCGCAGGCGGGAATCCATGGATTGTCTGGATTCCGGATAGCCTTTGCAGGCTTCCGGAATGACGGGGAATTTAGGGCAGGCTTCCGGAATGACAGGGTGTTTAGGGCAGGCTTCCCCAATGACGGTGCTGTTTGGGGGTGGGTTGATTCCGGTCATTTCGAGCGAAGCGACTCAGTCGCGTAGTCGAGAAATCTCTAAGCCTGGGATTTCTCCATTCCGGCGCCTCGCGCCTCCAGTCGAAATGACGATTATTCGCTTCCCGACTCACTCACCAGGTCGATGGCTTCCTTGCACCATTTAATTGATGTCTGTTCGGACAGTATGCCCAACCGCAGGCCCAGGTAACGGCCGCGCTGGCGGGCCTTGAGTTTCTTCGGTTCCGGGTAGTATTCGCGCATCACGCCCTCGTAATAGGCGATACGGGTTTTGTGGAAATCATGCCGGCGCCGGAGTTCGGCAAGGATGGTTTCTGTGTTGATGTCACCCAGGGCAAACAGCTTGACCAGCAGTTCTTCCTTCACCGACGGTGGGTCGGTGGGCGTGGCCGCCCAGTCTTCCAGCACCTGGCGCCCCGTATCCGTGATGTCGTAAACCTTGCGATTGGGTCGGTCCGACTGGGCAACCGTTTCAGCCGTCACCCAGCCGGCATCGGCCATCTTGTGCAGTTCCTGGTATATCTGCTGGTTGCTGGCCTTCCAGAAAAATCCCACGGTGCGCTCGAAGCGCTTACCCAGGTCGTAACCGGTTTGCGGCCGGTCGAGCAGCGACACGAGAATGGCGTGGGACAGGGCCATGGCTGGAAATGAATTAAGCGGCCGCCAGCAGCCGGGTTTTGGCCGCTTCGTATTCCTTTTTGAGCTTGGCAACGAACTCGCCTGCTGTCTGGATTTCCTTGACCGCGCCGATGCCCTGGCCGCAGCCCCAGATGTCTTTCCAGGCCTTGGCTTCGGAGCCGCCGCCGGAGCCGAAATCCATGGCGCGTGCATCGGATTCCGGCAGATTGTCCGGATCCATGCCGGCGTTCCGGATCGAGGGTTTCAGGTAGTTGCCATGCACACCGGTGAAGAAGTTGGAGTAGACAATTTCGTCGGAGGCATGATCAACAATCGCCTGCTTGTAGCGTTCGTCGGCATTGGCTTCCCTGGTGGCGATGAAGGCTGAACCGATATAGGCCAGATCGGCGCCCATGGCCTGCGCCGAGAGAACGGCATCGCCGGTGGCGATGGAGCCGGACAGCAGCAGCGGGCCGTCAAACCATTCGCGGATTTCCTGGATCAGGGCGAAGGGGGAGGTGGTGCCGGCATGGCCGCCAGCACCGGCGGCCACCGCAATCAGGCCGTCGGCGCCTTTTTCGATGGCCTTTTTCGCGAAGCGATTGTTGATGATGTCGTGCAGGGTGATGCCACCGTAGGAGTGCACGGCTTCGTTCAGATCTTCCCTGGCGCCTAGTGAAGTAATCACGATGGGTACCTTGTATTTCACGCACATTTCCAGGTCGTGCTGCAGGCGGTCGTTACTGCGATGAACGATCTGGTTGACGGCGAAGGGCGCTGCCGGATTATCCGGATTTTCCTGGTTGTGCCGGTCCAGTTCTTCCGTGATGCTCTTCAGCCAGTTTTCCAGTTCCTCGGCGGGGCGTGCGTTCAGCGCCGGGAAAGAGCCGACCACGCCGGCCTTGCACTGGGCAATGACCAGATCCGGGTTGGACACAATGAACATGGGTGAAGCGACCACCGGCAGCGAAAGCCGGTCTTTGAGTATGGCGGGCAGTGACATGGGTGACTCCCTGTGATGTAGTCGGGTGATGGCCGGCAGTTTATAGACAATTAATTTTATATGCAAATACTTGTCTATAAACTCTGGGGGGCCGGGTAAGTCTGGTTGTCGTCAGTGCCTCAATGCGTTGCAGCTTCGTCCGATTCCAGTGCGTTATAGGAATACAACCAGTCAGTGATCTTGCGGGTTGAAGCCAACCCGGTCTTCAGTGCGAGGTTTCTGACCCAGGCCATGGGGCCCCGCATGTGGTAAATGCGAGCATTGCGGCGCGAAGTGCGTTGTACCCGCGCCGTCCGTGAACGGCGCCTGAGTTCATAGCGCTGCAGGGCAGATGAAATGTCGTCTGTGCTTTGCAGGCATGAGGCCAGCACGGCAGCATCCTCTATGGCCATGGCTGCTCCCTGGGCAAGAAAGGGCAGGGTGGGATGGCAGGCGTCTCCGAGCAGCGTAACCGACCCCTTGCTCCAGTGGGGCATGGGTTCGCGGTCGAACAGAGCCCAGCGGAAGCATTGGCCGGGATCGGCAGCAGCCAGCAGCATGCCAATCTGAGGGTGCCAGCCCTCGAAGGCTTTTTTAAGTTCCGCCTTGTCACCCGGAACCGTCCAGGACTCCTCGCGCCAGTCCGGTTGTTCGACCACACAGACACAGTTGAGCCAGTTTCCTCCCCGTACGTAGTAATGCACGAAGTGTGCGCCAGGCCCCATCCATAGAGATGCCACAGGTCTGATGCTGTCTGCCGGCAGAAGTGCCGAAGGAATCAGCAAGCGCCAGGCAACATGGCCGGTGAATCGGGCGTTCTGGCGGCCCCACAGGCGTTCCCGGATCCTGGAATGAATGCCGTCCGCACCAATCAGAAGGGCGGCATTGCGTGCCTGACCATTGCCAAGGACGAATTCCGTGCCACGGGTGCCGCTCTGTACGTCTTCAATGGAATGGCCAAGATGAAGGGGAATGCCCCGTTCGGAAACGGCGTTGACCAGTACATTCTGCAGGTCGGCGCGATGAACGTGATAATACGGCGCCCCCCAGCGTTGACAGGTGACGTCTCCCAACTTCTCGGCGCTGAGTATACGGCCACTGCGCCATTGGCGGACTTCAATGGCTTCCGGCAGGAAGGCATTTGCGGTCAGTTTTTCTTTCAGTCCAAGTGAATCAAGTACCCGCATCGCGTTGGGGCTGAGCTGCAGGCCGGCGCCTGTTTCGGACAATCGGGAGGCGCTTTCAAATATCTCGACTTTCCAGCCGCTGCGGGCGAGACACAGTGCAGCCGTCAAGCCGCCAATGCCGGCGCCGGCGATGGCCGCTGTTCGTGGATTACTGGAGTCCTGCATGCCGGCTACTATCGATGGCCGGCCGTTTTTATTCAAGCGCAGCTATCGCTGGCCTGCGAGGGTTATTGATTGAGTGCGTAGCGCAGCAATTCGGCGCCGCGTTTGAGTCCTAATGAATGCACCATACGTGAACGGTGAGTTTCGATGGTCTTGATGCTCAGGTCGAGCAGGTCGGCAATTTCCCGGGTACTGTAGCCTTCGGCAATAAGATCCAGAATTTCCTGTTGTCGGGGTGACAGTTTTCCCTGCCGCGTAATAGGCTTGGGGTGCTTCCAGGCCTCCACCAACAGGTTGGAGATGCTGGGGGAGAGGAATATCTGGGTACGGCTTACTGCTTTAAGTGCCAGTTCCAGCTCCGCGGGCGCTGCATCCTTGACCAGGAAGCCGTCGGCACCGCCGGTGAGGGCTTCGTTGACGTGCTGCAGGTCCGAATGCATCGAGAGCACGAGTATTTTTACATTCGGGAGCTCCTTGCGTATGTCCTGAATGCTGTCGAGGCCGCTGCCATCGGGCATGGAAATATCAAGCAAAACGATATCCGGCCGCTTGTCTGCCAGCATGTCAAACATTTCACGATTATTCGAGGCTTCGCCAACCACCTGGAAATCATCAAGATTATCAATAAGTTGCCGAATCCCGGCTCTTACGAGCAAATGATCGTCTGCAATCAGGATACGCATCCTGCCTGAGCTCTCCTGCCAAGTTTTCTGCCGGTCTTTACTGTAATTCATTGGCAGTAATATGAATGTCGGAAATTTCCCTATAGGCCTGTAATCTGCTGCTGGTTTCTGTGCTGGTCCGGACATAAAAAAAGCCGCCCGAAGGCGGCTTTATAAGGACTGTGATACTGCCTAGAACAAATCCGCTTCCAGCGCCATCAGAGGCTCGGCGCCGGCCTTGACTTCGCCGATCAGCCACTGCGTTTCCGGCAGCAGGTAGGCGTAGTAGAAGCGGGCGGTGGCCAGCTTGGCGGTATAGAAGCCGTTGTCGCTGTCGCCCTTGTCCAGAGCAATACTGGCCATGCGCGCCCACAGGTAGGCGTAAACCAGGTGACCTACGATACGCAGGTAGGGGAAAGCGGCCGCACCGGCTTCGTCCGGATTCTTCATTGCACGCTGGCCGATTTCGGCTGTAAGGCTGCGGACCGTGTTACCCAGTTCCGTCAGCGGACCAATGAACTCGGCCATGCCTTCATGTTCGGCATTGTCCTTGATGAAATCCTGCACGATGTTGCCGAATTTCATCAGTTTGGTGCCCATGTCGCCCAGCACCTTGCGGCCCAGCAGGTCCAGCGACTGTACGCCGTTGGTGCCTTCGTAAATCATGTTGATGCGAGCATCGCGCACGTACTGTTCCATGCCCCATTCACTGATATAGCCGTGGCCGCCGAACACCTGCATGCCCTGGTTGGTGGTTTCAAAGGCGTTTTCGGTAAGAAAGGCCTTGACCACGGGGGTGAGCAGGGCGACGAGGTCTGAGCAGTCCTTGCGTACCGCTTCATCCGGATGACTATGTTCCTGGTCGATCATCAGGCCCACCCAGTAGGCAAAGGCGCGTGCGCCTTCGGTGTAAGCCTTCTGGCTCAGCAGCATGCGGCGCACGTCCGGGTGCACGATGATCGGATCGGCCGGCTTGTCCTTCAGTTTGGGGCCGGTCAGCGAACGCATTTGCAGGCGCTCCTTCGCATAGGCCAGTGAGTTCTGGTAGGCGACTTCGGACAGACCCAGCGACTGGATGCCGACACCGAGTCGGGCGCCGTTCATCATCACGAACATGGCCTGCAGGCCGCGGTTGGGTTCGCCAACCATCCAGCCCTGCGCGCCATCGAAATTCATGACGCAGGTAGCGTTACCATGAATGCCCATCTTGTGTTCAATGGAGCCACAGGAGACGCCGTTCTTGTCACCCGGGTTACCGTCAGCGTCGGGGATGAACTTGGGTACGATGAACAGGGAAATGCCCTTGGTGCCGCCCGGTGCATCCGGTAGGCGCGCCAACACCAGGTGAATGATGTTGTCGGACATGTCGTGGTCACCGCTGGAGATGAAGATCTTGCTGCCGGTGATGGAAAAGCTGCCGTCGGCGTTGGGCTCGGCCTTGGTTTTCAGAATGCCCAGGTCGGTGCCGCAATGAGATTCGGTCAGGCACATGGTGCCGGTCCAGGAGCCCTCGATCAGCTTGGGCAGGTACAGGGCTTTCTGTTCGTCGGTGCCGTAGGCCACCAGCGCCGCATAGGCGCCGTGGGTCAGGCCGGGATACATGGTCCAGGCCTGGTTGGAGGAGTTCAGCATTTCCTGCAGCACATTGTTGACCAGTTCCGGCAGGCCCTGGCCGCCGAAGTCCGGTTCACAGGCCAGGGACGGCCAGCCGGCTTCAATGTACTGGCGGTAGGCTTCCTTGAAGCCTTCCGGCGTGGTGACCGAGCCATCCTCATGTCGCGTACAGCCCTGTTCATCACCGCTCTGGTTCAGGGGAAAGATGATGTCGGCGCAGAACTTGCCGGCTTCCTCGATGATCTGGTTGATCATGTCGATATCAAGGTCGCCGTGCTGGGGCAGTTCCTTGAAGGCAGCTTCAACGTTGAGCATTTCATGCAGCACGAACTGCATGTCGCGGGTAGGGGGGGTATAGGTGGGCATTACTTTCTCCGAAAACGTATGCCGAGCGATGTTGTCGGAGCAAAACATACTCTACCGTATGGTGCGGCGCAAGCTTGCCGATAAACCGCCGCTCGTCGAAAGTGCGGTTTGCATGATTACCGGCCAGTTATCGCCGCCGTTGGCGTGTATTGCCTCGCATGCCATCATTACGTTTTATTAGATTTGATGCGTATATTTGAAATATTCAGAGGGCGAATATGCAACAGAAGGAGCAGGTTGCCTTACTCCGGAAATGTCTGGAACTGGTCGTGGCGGGCAGCACACAGTTGGGCGAGAGACAAGGCTTCTCGCCGATCAGTCGATACCAGGATGTCGCCGGTTTCGAGCGTGAAATCGAGCGCTTGTTCCGCCGCCTGCCGGTGCCGCTGGTGCATGCCTCCAAAATTCCCGGATCAGGTGATTTCAGAGTGGTGGAAACGCATCGCGGCTCCATTCTGGTGACGCGAGATGATCAGGGCAAAGTCCGGGCCTTCCATAACGTCTGTCGGCATCGCGGCACACAGCTGGTGAATGAAGACCGTGGCTGTGCGCAACGCTTTGTCTGTCCGTACCACGCCTGGACCTATTCCAGCCAGGGGCAGCTGGTCGGTGTGCCGCATGGTGACAGTTGTTTTCCCGAACTGGATCGGGAGCAATCGGGTCTGGTTCCGGTCAGGGTAGAGCAGCGCTTTGGATTTCTCTGGGCTGTGGCCGACGACATTCGCTTTGAGGAATATTTCGCGGGTCTGGAAGTGGAACTGGATGGCCTTGGTCTGGAGAGTCACCAGGTGTTCGCCGAAGACCGGCACTTGTGGCGCAGCAACTGGAAACTGGTCGCTGAAGGTGGCCTGGAGTCCTACCACTTCCGGCAGGCGCACAAGGCCACCATCGCGCCGTATTTCTACGACAACCTCTCCATCTACGATCAGTTCGGGCCACATTTTCGCTCTGTGCTGCCCAAACGCAATCTGGATGAACTGAAGTCCCTGCCAGAGGACGAGTGGCGCTTGCGTGACTATACGCATCTGACCTATGCCTTGTTTCCCATGATGACCCTGCTGGTGCAGGCCGACCATGTGGTGTGGGTGCATGCCAAACCATTGGCGGTGGACCAGACCGAAATAGCGGTCATAACCCTGGTGCCGTCTTCAGAAGCAGACCGCAAGGACTACTGGCGAACCAATCACGACATCACCACGGCGACGCTGAAAGAGGATTTTGCGCTGGCGGAAAGCATACAAAAAGGCCTGGTCAGCGGTGCCAACCAGGCCCTGACGTTTGGCCGTAATGAAGCGGCCCTTCCTGCTCTCCAGCAAGTCGTTGAAAGTTATACCTGCTAGTTGTCCTTGAGCGGCACGAAGTCCACTTTCTCGCGTACCGCGCAGTCAGGACAGGGCCAGTTGTCCGGAATCTGCGTCCATCGGGTGCCGGGCGGGAAGCCTTCGCGCTCGCAGCCCTCGGCTTCATCATAGATGTAACCGCAGTCCGTGCAGCGGAAGCGGGTGGCGCCAGTGGCATCGGTCCTGGTGGCGCTGCGTTTTTCTTCCGGGAACAGGTCCGGCTTGCCATCATCCAGTTGCGGGTTCTGCCATTTGGCGAGCAGGGCTTCGCGCTTGGGCGGATAGAGGTTGCCTTTGCTGATATCGCCCTTGTAGTGCTTCACCACCAGCGGGTCCATCTGCCGGAACCACAGCCAGGGGATGTAGGCGGGAATCAGCATGGAAGCATAGCCGGAGGGCAGCTGCGGGCTGTCGTCGAAATGCCGCAGGGCCTGGAAGCGGCGGGTCGGATTGGCGTGATGGTCCGAATGCCGCTGCAACTGATAGAGGAACAGGTTGGTAATGATGTGGTTGCTGTTCCAGGAATGTTCCGGCGTGCAGCGTTCCCAGCGGCCGTTCGGCAGTTTCTGGCGCAGCAGGCCGTAATGTTCGATGTAGTTGATGACTTCCAGCAGCGAGGCGCCGTAGAAGGCCTGCAACAGCAGGAAGGGCAGGGCCGCCCAGCCCAGCCACAGCGTCAGGGCTGCGAAGAAGATTACCGTCATGCCCCAGGCCTGCAGGTTTTCGTTTTCCGTTGAAATTACGGCGCTGCCCTTGCGGGTCAGCCGATCGGCCTCGATCCCCCAGGCGGATTTTACGCTGCCGATCATGGTGCGCGGCAGGAATGCCCAGAAGCTTTCACCCATCTTGGAACTGGCCGGGTCGTCGGGGGTGGCTACATTCTTGTGATGGCCTTTGTTGTGTTCTACGAAGAAGTGTCCATAAGCCACCGGCGCCAGCGTCAATTTGGCCAGCCAGCGTTCCAGGTTTTCCTTCTTGTGCCCGAGTTCGTGAGCCGTATTGATAGCAATGCCATTGATCGCACCCACCGAGAAGATCAGGCCAATCAGTTCCCAGGCAGCCAGATCATAGTTCACCACCAGCCAGGCACCCCAGATGGTGACGGCAAACTGTGAGGGGATGTAGGCCAGTACGATCAGGCGGTAGTAGCGGTCGTCTTCCAGTTGCCGCACCGCCGATTCCGGCGGGTTGGTGCGGTCAGTGCCGACCAGCCAGTCCAGCAGGGGAATAATGCCGTAGATAATGATCGGCCCGGTCCAGGTGAAGATGCCGATATCCGTCCACATATAGGCGCCGATACCGAGTATGCCCAGGAACGGGATCATGGGGCTGAGCAGCCACAGGTAGCGTTTGCGGTCTGTCCAGTGTTCGAGTGATGCCGTCGTCGTGCTCATATCGTCTCTCCCCCAAGCCGAAAATCAAAAAACGATCATGACTGTGTCAGTGATCAATGTAATTTACCAATCGGTTTGTTTAATGTCCAGCACTTATTTCAGTATAGTTCATGCCTCGCGAATAGAAAGTTGGAATTAGTTAAATTAAAACAATGAGATAAATTCTTAATCGGCAGCCGGAAACGGCCTTCGGGCATTAAAAAAGCCGCTGCCGTTAAAGCCGGCAGCGGCTGGTAACAGAGTGAGTCTCTGCTTAAAGCGTCTTCAGATATTCCAGTAAGGCTATCCGTTCCGCGTCGGTGAGTGTGCCTGTCCACTCATGGCCGCGGTTTTTCTTGGAGTACATATTGGTGTTGAAGATCATGCGCTCTTCCAGACCCTGGGTATCAAAGGGCGGTGGCACGACCCAGGTAGGCCATAGCAGTCCACCCAATACGGTATCCGCCAGCCACTGGATTTCCTGTGGCACATCCATGCCGGGGTCACAGGTGTAGAAGGGTATGCCGGAACTGCTGTCACATAGCACATCATCATATTTCCAGCCGAGTTTCTGCCAGTCATAACCGCTGTTTACGCCGGAGATGCGGGTCTCGAACTGGTTGAAATGCACCTCGGTTACGCTGCGCTGACGCCGCCAGACCTTGGGACGCTCCTCGGGTTTGAGGATGCCCCAGATGTTGGGCACCGAGCCATTGTGGAAGTAGGGCGCTGAAGCCCATACGCCGTGCAGCGGCGGGGTGACATATCCGACGGTTTTTTCCTCGAAGCTGCAGGCACCTTTGACCCGACCCATGACTTCGCCAAACGGCAGCTCCGGCACGGGATCGAGCACCAGGCCGAGTACATCCGCCAGAGCCGTACCGACCGGTTGCAGTGCGCCCATACGGTCAAGGTTGCGACGCAAGTGATCGGCGAAGTCCGAGCCCTCGATGCCCAAGAAGGCATAGTCGTCCAGCAGCTCCGAAATCGGGTCTTTCTCTTCAGGCAGGCGATAACCTTCCACGGCATCCGGATAGGACCACCAGAAGGTGGAGACATGCTCGCGCAGTTCCTGGCTCCAGCCTTCGGCCTGGGCGGGATCAGTGTCGATGATCTCGATCGGTACGGTATAGCCGACCATGCCGGCCAGGGCGGGATCCGGCAGGAAGCGCCTGTCGTTGACGTAGCGTGGCGAGTAGGCGCCATGGCAGCCGGCACAGGCGCCATTGCCCTTGGGTCGGGGGATATCCTCGTTCTCGCCATCGGCCCAGAGGTCTTTTTCATGGAACAGGATCGCGCCCTGTTCCGCCAGCGTGCGGTTGATGCAGCCTTCCGCATCGCCGGGAGCGGGCGCGCCATTCTCTCCAGAGCAATAACCGGCAGGGTATTCCGGCGCCTCCACCGTCAGGGTCCATTGATGCACATCCTCGAAGACGCCTTCGTTTTCCTTCACCTGATCCCCGGACAGTCCATTGACGCTGCCGAAGTACATGTTGCCGCGCGAGGAGTCGGTGGAATGCCCGCCGAACCACAGGTAGCGGGTCTTGTTCGACAGCCACCACCAGGCGGGCGGGTCCTGGTCACCCATGCTGGCATGCAGGGGGTAGGTCAGCACATGGCTGAATTCCAGGGTGTCGAAGTCGCGTATGACCACAATGGCTTCGATTTCGGTGTCGGCCGCGTTTGTGCCGCGGGTGGTATTCACCAGCGGGATGTAACCGAAGGCCGGCATGGTGACCGGGCTTTCGGACGCGAAGGGGAACAAGTCGTACTGACGGGCGTTGATCAGATCGGCAATCAGCACGCCCAGTTCGGTATTGGTGTTGGGCAGACCCATGAAGCTGCCGGTGTCGTTGGCGCCGTAACTTTCAGGATTGACATTGCCGTCGCGGCCGGTGACTTCGCCGTTGCCAATCTGCCCTGCATGACAGGAGAAGCAGGTCAGACCCAGGGTGCCGCTGTAGGTGCCGTCGGCCTTGCGTCCCTGGGCATAACCCAGTGGCAGGCGACCGCTGCCGCCGAAGGTTTCACTGAGCATGGGCCGTTCGTCGATGCCGTTATCCGGATCGACAATCGGGTAGGGGTTGTAGATGTGATCCGGTGGCGGCGTGTGGCCGTAACGCTCAAAGAGTTGTTCGTCGAAATTATCGGGGCGCTCATCCATGCCCCAGACCCGCCAAAGGTTGTTCCAGGATACCGCGTTAGTCCCGCCATATATGGCGTCCTGAAAACTGTCGCCATGATCGCCCGTCAGGGGCTGGTCGGTCGGTGTCATGGCAATCCAGTCGTGGCCACGCTGAACCGCGGCCCGCCATTCGCCGCAGGTGGCGGGGTCGCGCTTGGCCGAATAGACGGGCTTCTGTCCGGCGGCTGCGCGCAGTTCGTTTTGCCTGGCCTGGGTCTCAAACAGGGTTTCGGTATGACAGATTTCGAAGGGGTCGTTGAAATGAACGGCATATTCCTCGGAATCGATGAGCTCGCCCGAGCCCGGGAAACCACTGTTCTGCAGCAACCGGCGCGGGTCCTGGCTCCAGTCGATGGGCGTTTCATCCGGGGCGCCGTCGCAGAGTTGATTGACGAAGAAATGCTTGCCAGGGTTGCCCAGCAGAGCGAGTACTTCGCCGCCTGTATTGCCGCCAGCAAGATTGGCGCAAGCGGCTGGGTCGTCCCAGCAGGCCAGCAAGGTTTGCATGGCGCTATAGGCGGCGCTGCCCTTGGGCCAGGGCTTGCCGCCACTGTGTTTTTCCACCCCATCCGAGGGTTCGACCAGCAGCATGCTGGATTCCACACCCTTGCCCATGGCCTCCCAGGCCGCACGGGTCTTGGCGTAGTCATCTTCACCGGACGGTGACAGCAAAAAGCGATGGCCTTCTTCAACATCGGCTATGCCACCCGGCACATGACAGCTGCGGCAGAAATTCAGTTCGGGGGCAACTTCGGATTCAAAGAATGCTTCGGTACTGGCAAATTGCGTGGTGTTATCGCCGCCACTGCTATCCGTCGTGTCAGCCGACCCATGAGGCGCACCATCCCCGCTGCCTCCACCACATGCTGTCAGGGCCAGGCAAAGCGCCGGGCCCACTAAATAACGCCTGAACATTGCTCTCTCCAACATTTTTTATTGAGCCATGGCTCTTGAATATGGCCACTATGCGCTTGGCGGCAATGTAATTGTGAGTCGCATGGGTGACAATCTTCTTGTCATTTGGGGCCAGTGTGATAAGAATAAAAGAACGACGAAAAGCCGGAGGCGTATGAAACCCGCAGACCTGGGCAAACCCTTTATCCCCGTAGCCTATGGGTTGCTGGTGCTGGAAGTGGCGGAACAGCATGGGCTGCCGCGTGCCGAATTGCTGCGCCAGTGCGGGGTGGATCCGGCGATCCTGGATAACCCGGACGGCCGCCTGTCCATGTTGCAGGCCGGCGCCATGCTTTACCAGGCCATGAGCCAAACGGGTTATCCGGCCATCGGCTATGAGATCGGACTGCACAGCCATCTCACCTCACACGGCATCATGGGCTACGGGCTGCTGAGCTCGGCCAGCCTGCGTGAGGCCATAGACCTGGGGGCCAAATTCATTCAGCTGCGGCTACCCAATCTGAGTGTACAACTGATTCAGGAAGGATCGGTTGGCGCCGTCGAGGTCAGGGAGACCCTGCCGCTGGGCCCAATCCGGCAGTGCATGATTGATCTGTTCCTGGCGGGGCTCGCCCGTATGGCTCCGGCTTTGGCCAACCGTCAGATTGATGCGCAGGAACTGGAAATGTGGTTCGACTACCCTGAGCCGGATTACTACGAGTCGTATCGCGCCCGCCTGCCCCGGGCGCGTTTCAATATGGGGGTTAATCAATTGCGCTTTCCAGCCGCCTATCTGGACAGGCGGCTGGAAACAGCCAACCCGGTTACGGCCAAACTGGTGACTGAACAGTGCGATCGGGAGCTGGCTGAACTCGGGCTCAAGGGGGATTTGACCGGGCAGGTACGTGCGATTTTGCGTTATGCCGATGGCCAGATACCGGATCTTAAAGCGGTGGCGGAGCGTTTGTGTATGTCGACACGTACGCTCAAAAGGAAGCTGAGCGAGCATGGTGTGACTTATAAAAGCCTCACCGAGGAATTACGCAGCAGCGAAAGCAAGCGCCTGCTCAAGGAGTCCACGCTGAGCATGGAGAGGATCGCCACCAAACTGGGTTACAGCGAGCCCGCTAATTTCACCCGCGCCTTTCGCAAGTGGACCGGTATGACGCCTACTGCTTTTCGTGAGCAAAGCCGGCAACGATAGGGGAGCATATAAAAATTCGCCACTCCCGATCGGGAGTGGCGCAAACGGCAGGAGATTTCCGGAGAAAACATGAGGAGGGACAATCTCTTCCCAGGCAATACTCTCCGGAAGCCAGCATTATGTCTGCCAGGCGGCCGCCTGGTAATGGCTAAAAGTGTCTAATTACTTATCTATTCGGGCCAGAGCTGTTCAGCATGCATTGCCGAATCCGACACAGCAGATTTTTCTTGTTTTTTTCAGCGGAATTGGTTTTACTTAACTACAGATAAAAATACACACACCGCCATGGATAGGCTTTTCGGGAGTCATACCATGATCACAAAAGCGGTTTTCCTGATTTTTTCCACCATGAGCCTGTGGAGCCTGCTTTTCGGCGGGTTCGCTGCACTGTTGCAGCACAGCATGATCGCCATCGCGCTGATTGAATGCGCAGTGGTGATGATGCTGGGGGCCTGGCTCTTCTACAGATTCATTTCCAGAGCCGGTATTCCGGAGTTTGATTCGGAATACGACTAGTTCTCTAGCGTCGGTAACTGCCGGGCGCCTTGCCGGTCCAGCGCTGGAAGGCGCGGCAGAAGTTGCTGCTTTCCGAATAACCTACGCGATAGGCAATCTCGTCAAGCGGCAGCGTTGTTTCTTCCAGCAGGCGAATGCTGTCCCGGCAGCGGGCTTCATCCAGTAACTGCTGATAACTCGTTTCGTGTTCCTTGAGTTTTCTCTTCAGGGTGCGGGTAGAAGTGTTCATGTTGCCGGCCAGTTCCTCCAGGGTGAGATAACCATTATTGGCATTAATCATCATGGCCCGTACGCGCGCCATGAGATCATCGGTGGCGCCGATGCGTGACAGTTCTTCTTCACATTGCCGGGCGACCAGTTCCGCGGTTGTGATATTGGCGTGACTGAGCGGGATATCGAGGTCTGCAGTTCTTACCCGCAGTTGATTGGTGCCCATGTTGAAACGGATTTCCGGCAGGCGGTTCCGGTACTGCGCATAGTGCTCAGGTTCCGGACAATCAAACCATAGTTGTTGCCTGATGCCAGGGGCAATGCTGCGAATAATCACGGAAAAGCTGACCAGCAACATGTCATAGGCATACTGCCGCAAAGGTCCATAAGGTACGGCCTCTCGGGCTTCCAGCACGGTGTCCTCGCCCTCCGTGAAAAACCTGAGCGTAAATCCGGGACTGCGCAGATGAGGCACAAATTTCTCCCCCAGTTCCAGTGCGTGCCTCAGACTGGGTTGGCTCATGAGACCAAATCCCAGTAAACCGTGAGAAGTCAGTGTTGTGCGCAGGCCGAAATCATAGCCGAGGCCAGGGTCATCACTGATCCGCAATAGCCGGGCGACCATATGTCCGTAGGTTAACAGCGGGATGCGCGCATCCGGCTTATGCAGAATAGCAGGATCGAAATCGAGATCGGCAACCAGCTGGGCCTGACTGATTCCGCGCGCAGCGGCCTGCTCAAATGTGATGATCACATAAGCGATGGGTACGCGCGGCTGACGATACTCCGTAGGCTTCATGGTGTTTAATATCTAGCTGATTTTTATATAAAAATAAAGTATTTGAGGCTGGCCTATAATGATAATCAGTTTGTCCCATACTCCCATGGAGACGCAAGTGCCAAGCGGGGATGATGCGCAGCTAATAAGTATTGCTGCGCCTGCGCGCAACCGTTTCGGAGATGACAATGCGACGATGGGAAATGTCGAGAATTCTTTGGCCGATACTGCTGTTGACCCTCGCCGGCTGCGGCGGATCGGGTGACGGATCAGCTCAGGGAAGTAATGATCAGACGAACGACCCCGCGGATGAGCAGGACAATACGGAGTTCGCGACCTCGGAAGAGTTCTTTGCGTCCGAAGTTACACCGCATATGGATTTCTGCCGCAGTTGCCATACGCCAACCGGTATCGCCGGCAGTGATCCCGACGCTGAGCGCTTCATGCTCTCTGCAAATGCCACGGAAGACTACGCCAATACCCGCGCAGCCTGGGAGGCGTTGGGCAAAGGCGTGGAAAGCAACCTGCTACTGATCGAGCCCACCGACCCGGCCGAGCCGCATTCCGGCGGCAAGCCCTGGCCCGAAGGCAGTGCACCCTACACGGCGCTCAAGACCATCATGCAGTGCTGGGACAACCCGGATAACTGCGCCGACCTCATCGGCAGCGGCGCCGTCGATGAACTGTTCCCCCTGCTTGGTGATCTGGAGGCCAACGGTGGCCGCAACTATGCCGCCGTGCATTGCGAGGGCAAGCCGGATGACGAGCCCCTGCCCATGGATCCGCGCGAACTGATCGCTGGCGAAAACCTGAATAATCCAGACTATGCCGTCTGGTATAACGATCCGTTTGAGATTTGCGAAACAGAAATACTGTTCGAGAACCAGAGGCAGCAGAATGAACTTCTGGTTTCTCAGGGCAAGGAAGCTGTGTATTCCGCCAAACCCCGGCCCCAGACTTGTGGTGAGTGGCGAAATGCAGTTGAAGCGGGCCGTGTTTACATCCTGCACAACTCTATTACGGGTGATGTGCTCAGTCGTAATGGGTTCTACGGGTTGATGACTTACCTGGGGATTGATCTGAGCGATGACCTGGAAAACGTTAACGCTAATCTGCAAAAAATGGCACGTGAGCGTTATGGATGGCCGGCGCATCCTTACGACAATCCATTTCCCATGCCAGGTGAAGACCCGAATGCAACAAATGGTGGGAGTTTGCAATTGCCAATCGCTGCCGTGCAGGGGAAAGATGATGAAGGTAACTGGACAGGAAAAATAGGACTGACCTGTTTTGCCTGCCACATTGGTCAGATAGGCACGGGCGAAGTACTCGGTAACAGTGCGTATAGAGACGGCCACCCCGAACTATACGGCGGCAGTCAGGATGGCACGTTCGTCAGTGTTAATGGCAGCAACGTGGACCTGGGGTTGGCCTACTACGATATTGATCGTGCGAATGGACGATTCGGTGAAGATTCACTGAATCTGGTGCTGAATAATCCGGCGTATATGGCGAATCGAACCCGAGGTAGTAATGCAGCTGACCAGGAGATTGTGAGTGTTCTTCTTGGTCGGGAACTGGATTCGCTTGATTGGCGAAATGATCTTCTGCGGCCCGAGTACCTGGGTAAAATCACTCCAACCATCCCGGCCACGGGCGGGGATCAGGATATGCCGACATGGTGGTGGACTCACAATAAATCGCGTTATCTCTGGATTGGATTCGGGAGTTCTGGCAGTTCGCGTGGCAATTTCTTTCCCGCTTCGACTAATCCGTATGACGGCCACTGGAGCAAGGCTCGTGAGGGGGATTTCCAGGACCTGGATTTGTGGCTTAATGCAATCGAGGCGCCGCCTTACCCACCCGGATATTGTTCCAGTGAAGACGGGAGCCCGGAGACTGCGGATAATCCCAATTGCATAAATCACGGGTTAGCCGAGCAAGGTGCCGTTCTTTTCCATTCAAAAGACCTTTGGGCGGAAGAAGGCAATGCCGACATTCCTCGCCCACCGGGTGGAAATGGCTCATGCGCTGGTTGTCATGGCGCCTATTCACCGCGTTATATCCATACAGAAGGTTATTTGGCTGACTCACGTTTGGCTGGTATGAGTGGATATACAGTTCCGTTGGAAATCATCGGCACTGATCCGGCTCAATCAAACATTGGTTCCGTAGCAGGCGACGCCTTTAATAATTCCTGGTTCGCGTACCCGGATGCTAAAGAGGATTACGTGTTTCCTGAAGAGAAATCTGCTTTTGAGGAAAGTGTTGAAGGGACATGTCGTGTAGGTACTTTGGGAGGGTATACCGCTCAGCCCCTGCACGGTGTTTGGGCCACTGCCCCCTATTTCCACAATGCCAGCGTGCCCACGATATGGGATGTTCTGAAGCCTTCAGACCGGCCAGATGTCTGGTTGCGGCAACAGGTTCCGGAACAGGAGGCATCCCCCATCCTCGGGGATCGTGGGTTCGATACCGATATGCAGCGGGCTTACGATTATCAGAAGCTCGGGTGGAACTATGAACGCTTAAGTTGTGAATCCAGAGTAGACGCCACATCCATGAGTTGTTTCTGGAACGAAAACTTACCCACCTTCTTTGATCTATTTCTATCGCCCGTGAATATTGGCTCCGATTATATGGCTCCCCCATATGTAGTAAGTCCCGGTGAAGGCGAGGTTCGAAATAGGTCGATATACAACACCCATGCGTATAGCAAGGGCAATGAAGGTCATGAATTCACCAAGGTGCTTACCGATGAAGAGCGCTACGCCCTGATCGAGTACCTGAAAACGCTTTGATTACATCCCTGCCGGGAAATGGCGCCACTCTCCGGAGTGGCGCCTTTTTTATGTATCGCGGTGCAGGATAAAGAAATAGGGTTGCTTCAAACCCTTCAGGTCCATCACGCCGAGCACGGTGTTGTCATCAACCTTGCGGAACACGTCGTTAATCGGCAGGTTGTCGTAGATCATGGTGGCGCTGACCTTGCCCCGGTATTCGGTCATGCGCAGTCGTGCACGCGAGCGGCGGGTTTTCAGCAGGGGCAGCATTAATCTGAAAACCCTGGTGATCACAGGTAATCTGGCGGCGACATTGGCCAGCGCCATGCCCGCGAAAAGTTTGCGCGGTTCGAGCCTGAGCAATTGACCGGTCCGGCCGCTGAAAACCAGCGGATGGACCCGATCGGCATCGACGAATTCCTTGCCGTACCAGCCGGTCGCTGCCAGCAGGCCGTCCATCGCGTTGCCGGTGTGCAGTTCGGCGCCTTTCCAGCGGCCCAGCATGAAATCCGTATCCGCGGGCTGCAGTGCATCAAAGACGGCCAGCGCCTCTTCAGGGTCAGCCTTGCCTGCCTTGATCATGTCCTGGGCTGTAGTCATTGCGGTGTGTCCGAGTGTTGTCCCGGCGCGTATGGAAGCAGGTGTCGGGGTTACAGACAAGCTGGCCGGTTAGCCGGCTTACCGCTCAAGCCTGGCAGCAAGTGAGAGATCAGCTGCGCGCCGCCAGCCAGTCCGCAACCTGCGGCCAGATATGCCGCGGACCGACACTGCCGCCCAGAATCCCCATATGTCCGCCGGGGACTTCGAGGACGGTCTGATCCTCGCTGCCTGCAACTTCCTGCAGGCGGCCGGCGCAGTCCTTGTTGACGATGACATCGGTCTTGCCAACCACGCTCAGAATGGGCGCCTTGATGTCATTCAGGGAACTGCTGCTGTCGCGAATCGGCAGCTGCCCCCTGGCCAGCACATTGTCGGCCCAGAGGAACTGGATGATGTCCTGAATGACACCGCCGGGGTAGGCCACCATGTCTTCCAGAAAGGCGCTGTTGGTGGCATGGCTGGTGACAAATTCGCGGTCATGCAGGCGCGCGACCAGTTCCAGATACCCCTTCATGGTGCCGGCCGGATTGGTGAGCTTGAAGGCCAGGCTGTTGGCCCAGCCGGGTGATCGCCACCAGCGCCGCCGGGTGTTATGTACCCGCCAGCCGGTGCGTTTTTCCACCCAGCGCAGCTGCCGGGCAATGCGCTGGTACTGCTTCCCGAGTTCGCCATTGGCGTGGTAGTCACAGGGCGCGCCGATCAGGGCCAGATTGACGATGTCGGGATCCTGGGCGGCATGGCAGTAGCTGAATAATCCGCCGAGACTCCAGCCGTGCAGTGACAGCTGCTGCTTGCCGCTGTGTTTGCGTACGGCATCCAGCATTTCCGGTAGCAGACGATCAATATAGTCCGATAGATGAAAGTGATTCTGACGCCAGTCCGGCCGGCCCCAGTCGATCAGGTATAGCTCGAAGCCACGAGCGCGCAGGTATTTCACCAGGCTGCGCTGGGGAAACAGGTCGTAGATGTACATGTTCACTGCCAGCGGTGACACCAGCACCAGTGGCGTGGCCAGCTCGTCGTGATTGACGGAGACCCGTTCACCCGCCACGTCGATATGGCTGACACGCAGGGGCGGGTAGTAGCGCAGCTTGACGATGTCGTTTTCGTGGATCACTTCATAAGGTGTTTTTCCCGCCTGCACCAGATGTTCGGTGCGGAAAAAACGGTCGCGGGCATTGCCTGCAGTCATCAGGGTTTTACGGCTGATTTTCGCACCACGGCGGGCGGAATGACGTGCGTACTGAAGCATGTGGATACGGGGCCGGGGAAAACGGCTGCGTATTCTAGCCGTAAACACTGTTTGGTTCAGTCAGGGAGCGGATTATCTGGCGTCGTGGAAGATAATGCCCAGCGTAAAACGCTCGCCGCCGTGAACCGCCGAAACACCATGCCGCAGTTGCAGCCGCCGATATCCACGCAGTCCTTTTTCAGGGCGTTCACGCACGGTAATCACGGCCGCATCGCCTTGCTGCAGAGCTATTACCCTGGGGCGCGACTGCTGTCTTGGTCGTTGTTCAATCAATACCAGTTCACCGCCGCTGAAATCCGCATCCGGCTGACTGAGTGCGACGATCAACTGTAACGGGAAATGCAGCTCACCATAGATATCCTGGTGCAGGCAGTTGTAGTCGCCGCTCCGGTAACGCAACAGTAGCGGGGTAGGGCGCGTCTGGCCGGCGGCGCGGCAGGCCTCATGGAAGGAGGCTAGATCCGCGGGGAATCGCCCGGGCATATTCAATTGTTCCGCCCATAGATTGGCGATTGGCGCCAGCTGCGGATAAAGCTGCTCACGCAAGGTCTGCACAAGCGGCGGTAGCGGGTAGTCGAAATATTGATACTCGCCGCGGCCAAAGTGGTAACGCTCCATCTGGATGCGGGAACGGAACAAGGCGGTATCCTCATACATCTGTCTCAGCGACAGGCAGCTGTGCGGATCCAGCAGACCGGGCAGCAGACCGAAACCATGGGTGTCGATCTGCTGCCGGACATGCGCCCAGTTGTAATCAGGCAGCTTCATGAGTGGTTCGCCGCCCTGCTTTCACGTTCGCGGTCGATCAACGCCCGTTTGCGTTCCAGGCCCCAGCGGTAGCCGCCGAGTGATCCGTCGCCGCGAATGACGCGGTGGCAGGGAATCAGCAGGGCCACGCGGTTGCTTGCACAGGCGCTGGCCACGGCACGCACGGCTTTGGGTTGGCCAATGCCTTTGGCTACTTCACTGTAGGACTGCACTTCCCCGTAAGGAATTTTCTGCAGATAGCGCCAGACCTTGATCTGGAAAGCCGTGCCATGCACATCAAGCGGTAGATCGGGAGAAGGGTGCTTGCCTTTGAGATAGGCGGTCAGCGTCTGCATCCATTGTCTGAAGACAGGCTTCATCTCGCCCTGCATTGGTGTCAGCGAGGCCTGCGGGTATTCCTGCCGCAACTGATCCAACAGGTTATTTTCACTGTTCCCGAACTGCACAAAACACAGGCCGCGGTCGGTGGCGCCCAGCATCAGCAGGCCGAAGGGTGTTTCTGACGTGGCATGCGATATGGCAACGTCCAGCCCCCCGGCGCGGTATTGTCTGGGCGTCATGCCGAGATGCGTGGCTACTTTTTCATACACCCGGCTGGTCGATCCGAAACCTGCGTCGTAGATTGCTCGGGTTACTGAGCCTGAATCCCGCAGGTCGCTACGCAACGATCGCAGGCGGCAGGCTTCCTGATATTGTCTGGGAGACACGCCTACCCGGGTCTTGAACTGCCGTTGCAGGTGATGCGGACTCATGTGAATCTGCCGGCCAAGCGTTTCCAGGGTCAGCTTTTCGTCGGCATGCGTCTCGATGAAGCGGCAGAGTTTTTCGATCTTCTGTTGCAAAACGCCGCCTTGGGTTTCCAGCGGACAGCAGCGTTTGCAGGGGCGCAGGCCATCGGCTTCGGCGTCCGTAGGCGACGCATAGAAACGTACATTCTCACGCAAGGCCTGACGCGGGGTCGGGCAGGAGGGGCGGCAGTAAACGCCGGTGGTCAGCACGCCGTAAAAGAACTCACCGTCCCTGGAGGCGTCGCGGGCTTGCACTGCTTTCCAGCATTCGGTTTCGTTCATCATGATGACATCTCCGGTAGAAGAGGATGTTGCCATCTTGCGGCGTTATGCAAGTGCAAACGCTCCGTTTCTTGCGCACTGTTTCGTGAAGCATGTTCATCAAAAAGTGCATTGCTTTGTCCCAGCAGCTCGGCCAGCGCTTCGGGTTGGGAGAAGAAGGGTGAATGGCTGCTGTCGAGCGAGAACACGGCATCACAGGGCGTATCGCGCAGCATCTGGCGTTGCAGCTTCAGCGATACGGCGCGGTCCCGCAGGCATTCGATATAGACCTTGGGGATGCGGCCGTAGCATTCACCGCTTAATTTGAGCTCGGTAAAACCGGGCCAGTTGGGCTCCGGTTGCAGCAGCACATTGGCCAGTTCGGTGATTTCGTCACCACAATCCCGGTACAACGCCTCCTGATATACAGCACGCCGCAGGCGGTGGGATTGCAGCCGTTCAGGCAGGAGCAGCGCAATCAGTCTTTGTACCCACTCCCGCCGCAGACTTTTGACCAGAAGCGGCAGGACGTCCCGACTGATGCTGGTTTCAACATTCTGTGCCACCAGGGATTCATCATCCTGAATACCATAGTCCATCATCGAACGGCCATTCGGCACCAGGTAGGCAGCCAGGTAGACCAGTCCCTTGATCCTGTCCGGTCGCTGCTCCGCCGCCTGCGAGATCACCATGCCGTTGCGGCTATGCGCAAACAGCACCACAGGTTCGTCCTGAGCATCCACCACATCCAGCACAGCGTCCACGCAGGTCGACAGGAAAATCTTTGAGGCGGGTGTGTTATCCAGCCCATGACCGGGCAGGTCCATCGCAATGCCCTGGTGTCCGGCCGCCTGCAGATGAGGCATTAACCGGTGCCAGTTCCAGGCGGCATGCCAGGAGCCATGTAAAAGTATGAAGGTCGCCATCTCGAATCTCCGTTGATTGGGATGACGTCAGTTTCATGAACGGAACCCGAGGCTGCTATCCGAAGCTTGCGCACTGATTCCCGGTCTGAAACGCTTTGGTGGCAGTTCTGCGCTGATTCAGTCGGTGAGTGACTGGGCGATGCGAATGCCGGCATCGGTCAGGATGTGACTGACATTGACCGGGCCCGCCTCCTTGAGAATGATCATTTCTTCGTCGTTCAGGGCAAAGGTGGAGAGTTCCGTCTGGCCACTGATACGTTTAACGGCCTCCAGGCGGGCGTCGAAGCTGGGTACGGCCACGACAATGCCTTTCAGGCCGCTCAGTTCACTGGTTTCCCAGAAGCTGGGATCCTGTACGTCGCCGTAAACCACGCGGCGTTTGCTTTCCAGGTTGCGCTGGATCTTGACCGGGTCCACGTCCAGTCCCAGCGGGCGGTAGCCGTTTTCCACCAGATAGTCATAGGCTGCACGGCCGGTGCGGCCCATGCCGAAAATAAGATGCGTGGCGCGGCCGAAATGCGTGGTTTGCTGGTCGGGATGATGGGGTGTCTTGCGCTGCAGCCGCATCAGACTGCTTTCATAGCGGTAGTAGATACGGTTAACCAGATCGTTCAGGGGCAGGTTTATGGCGAACGAGATGGCGGTGACTACAGTGAGCACGCTGAACTGAATGGCCGTGATCAACCCGGCATTGAGCGCCATCATGCCGGCCAGCAAAGTGAATTCGCTGTAGCTGGTGAGGGCTGCGCCGGTGAGGAAGGCGGTGCGAGCGCGCAGGCCCAGCATGGTCAGCAGGGCAAAGAACATGCCCGCCTTGAGCGGCAGTACCAGCAGCACCATGCCGCTGATAGCCAGCACGGTGGTCCAGGTGCCTTCGGGCGGAAAACTGCGCACGCCTACCATGAAGAAGAAAGCGACCAGGAAAAACTCCTTGAGATCCCATAGCCGACGCCGCATTTCGTGGGCGCGTGGATGATCGGCCAGCAATGCGCCACCGAACAAGGCGCCTACCTCGCCTCCCAGGTGCGCCCATTCCGTAAGGGCGGCCGAACCCAGGGCGAGCAGGATGCTCATCACCAGCATCAGGTCATTGTCATGCACGCTGGCCACGAGCCTGACCAGAAGGGGACGGATGAGCAGGGCGACGGGTATGGCGGCGGCAATCAGCAGCCATGAACTGCCGAAAGCGTGATTCTGATCCAGGTAGATGAGCACTCCGATGGCGGCAATATCCTGCAGCAGCAGAATGCCGATGGCCACGCGGCCGTGATAGGCGCCCATTTCGTTGCGGACTTCCAGGTCCTTGGCCGCCAGCACGGTGCTGGAAAAGGCCAGTACCAGGCCGAGGAAGGCGGACTGCGTCATGCTCCAGCCCAATAACGGCATGGTCACCAGGAACAGTAGCGCGCTGAAAAGAAGATGCACGCTGCCGCCTACCAGTACTGGCGCACTGAATACGCTGCGCAACCGCAAATGCAGACCAACCGTGAACAGCAGCAGGATGACGCCCAGGTGTCCGAGCTTGTCGACCATGGGCGTCACATTCTGTCCCAGGCTGGCGACCAGAAAGCCGGCCACCAGATAGCCCACGAAGATGGGTATTTTCAGCCGGTTGGCGACCAGGCCGAAAACAAAGGCGAGACTGAGCCAGAGCAGTTCGTTCATGGCTTCAGACTATAGCGGCTTCGCTCGTTTCGCCAGAGGCTGTGTCAGCCGAATCCCCGGGTCTTGATCAGCAAGGCGGGTAGCAGCGTCAGATTGGCCAGCAGTGCAATCACCATGGCCAGGCCTGTCAGCAGCCCGAAGTAGATGCTGGGAATGAAATTCGACAGTGCCAGAATGGAAAAGCCCATGGTGATGGTGACGGACGTGTAATACATGGCCTTGCCAACGCTCAGGTGGCTGCGGCGCATGGCAGCCTGGTAGTCGTGGTCTCGCTCCATTTCCTCGCGAAAACGGTGGGTGTAGTGAATGGTGTCATCCACGCCGATGCCGATGGTGATGGCGGCAATGGTGATGGTCATGATGTCCAGTGGAATACCCAGCCAGCCCATCAGGCCGAGGATGAACGAGGCCGCAAACAGGGTGGGTAGCGTGCCGACAAAGGCCAGTCTGGCCGAGCGGAACATCAGGCACAGCATCAGGAAAATGGCGACGAACACCACCACCAGTGTCAGCATCTGCGACTTGAACAGGCTTTGCAGTACATTGTTATAGAGCACCAGCATGCCGGTGATATTGACCTGTTCCTCGGCAAGATCGAATTTTTCAAGCAGGTCGCTGTGGATTTTCTTTATCAGCTCACCACGGTTGAGATTCTCCTGGGAATCAATGATGCGAATACTGAAGCGCACCTGATTGCCGTCCTGGCTCATGTAGGGACTGAACAGACTGTCTTTCACGCTGTTGGGCAGCTGGCGCATCATCACCGCCAGGCTGAAGTCATCCAGGGGCTCGTTGTTGTTCAGCTGGCGCAGCATGTCCATGGTCGTGGCCAGTGACAGCACCTTGCCGGTTTCCGGCAGATCGTCCAGGTAGTCATGGATGCGTTCGATTTCCTCCAGCTGGAAGCTGTTGAACCAGTAGCTGCTGCCGGTCAGGCCGACGCCTTCCATGGGGAACTCTTCCATTTCCTCGAGGAAGTCGGCATCGGCGTCGAGCACCACGTCCAATGGCGTGGTGCCGCCCAGCTTGTTATCGATCAGGTACATGCCCTGATAGATCTCGGTGGAAGACTTGAAGTAGTCGATAAAGCGGTTTTCAACACTGAGCCGGGAAATGCCCAGGCCCATGACGATGGCGACGGCCAGCATGCCGAGCATTACGGCAGTTGTCCGGCGATTCACCACAGCAGCCAGAGCGCCCGTCATGCCGGCAGTGAAATCCCGTTTCACGGGCTGCGGCTTGCCGGGCGTCAGCGTACTCAGCCCCGCCGGAAACAGCAGGAACGTCAGCAGGAAGGCAATGCCTACACCCCAGACCATCATGAGGCCGAAGTCGATCACCGGTTTGATGTCGCTGACCACCAGTGAGGCAAAAGACACCATGGTCGTCAGTGCGGTAAATGCGGAAGGCACGAACTTGCTGCGCAGTGTTTCCAGTAACAGCGTGCGCTGGTCGGCATCCGGTTGTTCCGCATGCAGTTCGCGGTAGCGGACGATGAGGTGGATGACCAGGGAAAGCGTGATGATCAGCGCCAGCGAAATGAAGTTGGAGGACACCACGGTCACCGGCCAGTTCATCAATCCCAAGGTGCCCATCATGCCGGCCGTGGCCAGGCCACAGATGGCGGCGGAAATCAGCACCCAGCGCGGCCGACGGAAAGTCAGTGTCAGCAACACCACCAGAAACAGGGCGATGCCGATACCGAATACGCGGATATCGCTTTGCACGTACTGGATCATGTCCGAGGCGATCAACGGTACGCCGCCCAGGAACAGGCTGGCATGACGCTCATGTCGTTTGAGAATGTTCCGCACCGAGGCTATCAGCGCCTGGTTTTCCGCCTGCAGCTGGCTGTTACGCTGGGTAAAGGCGGTGCTGACCCGATCCAGCTCGGCCTGCTCGCTTTCGCTCAACCCTTCGCTCCGGAGTTTGTCCTCCAGATCACGGCGTTGGTATAGCAGTTCAAAATAGCGATCATCCCGCGGCAGGGTTACCTGCAGCATGGTGGTGCTGCCTTCGCTATCGATCAGCAAATTGCGGTACAGAGGACTGGTGGTCAGTTCCCGTTTGGCCATTTGCAGGTCCATGTCCGGCGTCAACAGCGTACGGGTCTCTCGTTGAATGTCGGACAGGGTCACAGGCGGGCTGGCGATCAGGGGCACGTCCAGAATGCTGACCACGGATTTCACCTGGTCCAGGTCGGCCAGATCGTCACGCAGGCTTTTCAGACGATCCAGTGTTTCCCGTGTGAACAGGTCACCGTCGGGTGTGTAAGTGACGATGAAAAAATCGTCGGCGCTATAGCGTTTGACGATTTCGCGGAAATAAAAGAGATCCTCGTCGTTCTGCAGCAGCAGTGAGTCGGCAGAAGCGTCCAGCCTGAAGTCACGGGCATGGAACAGGGAAGTGCCCAGCAGTATGGCGAGAATAATCCAGCTGATCCAGGGGCGGGTCAGCGTGATCTGTTGTACGAATCGAAGCAGTAAGTTGCGCATGGCTGGAGGCACCCAAGTGAGCGCACAGTTTAGCGGCTATGTTGTTAAGCGCCTACACCGGTCAGGTTTTCCAGAAACGCTGCATTTCCAGGTAGGTGAATGAGGCCGACCAGGTGATCATGACCAGGCCGACCAGGGCTTCAGTGCCCAGCAGGAATCGTATGGGGCCGTGCGGTACCAGGTCACCGTAGCCGAGTGTGGTGTAGGTGGTGGCCGAAAGGTAGAGGGCGTCTCCCAGAGTGAAGCTGTGCGTGCCACTGACATCACCCAGCGCCGGATAGAAGTTCACCATGTGCAGGCCCAGGCCAAATAGCCAGATTTCTACTATATGCAGCAACAGAATACTGATGATGAGGGCCAGCACCCGCACGCGCGGGCGCAGGCGTTTCCATCTTGCTGCCTGGTTACCGAGCCGCTGCAGTGTTTCGTAATGCAGACCCACGGTCATGCTGACGACCAGGAGTGTGATCAGAAACGCTGCCCAGTGCGGCACAGAGGTAAGCATACGCAGCGCTCCTTCTCAGGGGTTTTCTATTTCAACTTCCCAGTCGCCATGGGCATTCTTGCTGTAGAGCTTGCGCTGGCGCATGCGATGCCAGCCGGTTTTCCAGAACTCAATGCGTGACGGATGTATCAGCAGGGCTTGCCAGTTTTCCGGCCGCGGAACCGAGGCGAAATCAAAATCGGCCTTGAGCTGGTCACGCCGTACGGTGAGCGAGGCCCGGGTTTCTTCGGTCGGATTCTGGTCAGACACCCAACTGGCAAGCTGGCTGTCCCGGCTGCGGTGCCGCCACAGATCATCGGCAGTTTCGGCCGGCAATACTTCCACCTTGCCTTCGAGGGTGACCTGCTGCTGTAGCTGCGGCCAGAACATGCACAGGGCGACTTGTGGATTGGCTGCAATCTGTTTGCCCTTGCCACTGTCCATGTTGACGAAGAACGCCGGTCCGCTTTCCAGTATGTCGCAGATATATATAGTGCGAATCGAGGGATGGCCCTCGGGGGTGGAGGTGGCCAGGCTGACAGCGGTGGCGTCCTGCAAATCGCTGCCTTTGGCTTCGTCTAGCCGGTCGCGCATTTCCTGCAGGGCTTCACCCAGGTCTGCCCGGTTCTTGCTGGTTGTGCTCATGCTGTCCTCCTGCATCAATCAAGGCGGCAGGTACCGGAGGTTCGGAGGAGAAACGAACCTCCGGTACCAGATTAGCATGTTAGCTAACCTTTACCTCGATCGATTTGGGCTTGGCTTTTTTCGCCTTCGGCAGATGAACCTTGATAATGCCGTCCTTGCTGTCGGCATTGATCTTGTCCTCTTCCACATCCTCGGGCAGGCTGAAGCTGCGGGTGAAGTGACCATAGAAGCGTTCCACGCGATGGTGCTTCTCGTCCTTGTCTTCCTTCTCCACGCGGCGTTCGCCCTGCAAGGTCAGCACGCCGTTATGCACGCTGACCTTGATGTCATCCTTGTTGACGCCCGGCAGGTCGGCTTCGATCAGGTACTCTTCTTTTGATTCCTTGATATCCACGGCGGGCGCCCAGTCCGTGTCACCCTTGCTCAGACCTATCCGGTGGTAACGGCTCATCAGTTCATCCATTTCCCGGAACGGGTTCCAGGTTGTCATATTCATGGCAGTCTCCTTTAATCATGATCCGGGTATGCCGCCACGGCTCTCCTCGGGCGCTAGATAAATTGGCACCAAAAAAGCGGGGACGCTTTGACACAGATCAAGGCAGTGCCTGGTGGCCAGGCAGAAGATTGCCCATGCGATAAGCGCATGGAGAGAAAGATCATGAATCTGGCCACCAATATTCAGCAGAATCTATTGGAAAACGATGACGGATTGGCATCGGCATCCCTGCCGGTCGCACACAGAGGTAATGCAGATGAACATCTGAAAGGTGTCTGTGAAATTGCCGCGGAGATGTTTGATGTGGCGCTGGCCTGTATTGTCCTGCACCGGCCGGGTGAAGGCTGGCAGGTGATCAGCGGCGGGCGTCTCGCGCTACATCCCCTGCCAGCGGAAATGTCGTTGTCACTGGAGGCCCTGGCCTCCGACCAACCGCTGATCGTATCGGATACCCGTAAACGCCTGGGCGGCTATCGTAGCCGTGGTGAACCCGGCTGGCGTATGCGTTTTTTTGCGGCTATTCCCTTCACACTGGAGCATGGCCGTGCCGCTATCTGCCTGCTCGACCGGGGCGTTCGCGACCTGCCGGAGCGCTGTCGGCTGAAGCTGGAAAACCTGGCAGGTATCGCCTCGGGATTGCGTGTCCATTGAGATGTTTGACGAGCGTCTGAGTGTTGTATTCGGCGAGGCCTATCAGCACATCGTTGAAGGAGAGTCGGAAATCTCGGTGCTGAATGATCTCTGCGCCGGTATTGCGGATGCGCTCGGTTTGCAATTCATGTGGCTGGAACGGCACCTGAGCGGCGAGATCATGCTACCGCTGGCAACTTCCGGCAGTGGCCCCATGGATGAGGAAATTCACCGTCTGCCGCCGCATGACGATGACTCCATTGTAGGCAGTGCGCCTTCGGTGCAGGCCTTGCGTCTGGAAGATGCGGTGTTGATGGATATCACTGACCCAGGCTTCAGTCCCTGGCGCAAGGCGGCTGAGGCGCAGGGGGTGGCCGCCGTACTGGCCATGCCATTGCCGTTCAATTACCAGGGGCGCCAGCAGATCTGGGCCGTGATGTTCTGTGATGCGGACAGGAACAGGCTGGCCGCCTGGCTTGCGGCCGACGATATGCAGAACCTGCTCAAGCGTATGGGGCGATTATGCGAAGCCATCTGTCTGCAGCATCAAAAGCAACTCGTCTACAGTGCCCTGAGTGCCGCGGGTAATGCAGCCTTCATTACCGATACCCATGGGACTATCCTGTGGGCGAACGCAGCTTTCGGCCGCCTCAGCGGATATGACGAGCAATCTGTGCTGGGGCGGAACCCGCGTATTCTCAAATCCGGCAAACAGGGTTACCGCTACTACGACCGGTTGTGGCGCACCATCAGCAGCGGCCGCGTATGGAGCGGTGAAACCATTGACCGCGATAGCCAGGGCGAACTCTATACCATCCGCCAGACGGTCAGTCCGGTAAAAACCGGCGATGACATCAGTCATTACATTTCCATCCACGATGACATCAGCGATGAAAAAGCCATGCGCGAGGCGCGCGAGCGGGCCCGGCGTGTCGATGAACTGACCGGGCTGATGACGCCAGCCACCTTCAAGGACCGTTATGAGCATGTACTGCAGGCCTGCAATGACAGTGATCAATCCATGGCCCTGTTATTACTCGACATACACGATTTTCAGACCCTGATGGGGTCGCTGGGCAGCGACATTGAGGAGCTCTTGCTGGAAACCCTGGGGGACCGAATCCGCAGTGGTTTGCAGGCAGAAGATTTTGCCGCCTATCTGGGTGGCGGCGATTTTTCAATGGTTCTTCGTTCCGTGGGCAGTATTGAGGAAGCCCGAGCCGTGGGTGAGCAAATCCTCGAAGTGCTGGATGAACCTTTTCCGCTGCTGGGCGACAAGCTCTACCTGTCGCGCAGCCTCGGTGTGGCGTTCCTGCCGCAGGATGGTCGAGACGCGGACGAACTCATGCGCATTGCTGATGCCCGGGCGGGTGGAACGGGTTAGAAATCCTGCAGCATGTTGGAATCGCGCACCAGAATCCTCTTGTCGGCCTGCGCCATGCCTGCGAGGTTGGTGAAGGCGTCGCGCACTTCTTCAGATTCCGCTTGTTCCGCCAGATACTCAAAGGCCCAGATCAGATAGTCGCCCAGATGCATGCCCAGGCGGATGACATCTTCCATATCCAGGCCGTCATGTAACTTCAGACTCTCCAATGCTTCTTCCAGTGATATTTCCGGGGCTTCGTCAAACCAGGCATTGAGTAATGATGGTCGCGCGTCCTCTTCAAAGTGCTCAACATTTTCGGCGAGTTTCTGTTCATGCCTGGCAAGGTAATCCAGCAACATCATTACCCGCTTCTGGTCTTTTGCCTGTGACAGCCGCCGCAGATATTCAGAGGCTTCAATGTGAAACTGGCGGGTTTTGTCCAGTAACTCGCGGGTGGTTTGAAAGCGCATCATGCATTCCTTGTGATATCCGTTGTGACTCAGGCTATTCCTGGCTGTGGAAGTGCGCCTTGACGCAGGTCAACCCTTCACCTAAAAAACAGTTTGGCCGGTTGAGTTGAAGGTATGTCAGACAAGTCACGCACTCTCGAAGAACGCGAAAACCTGGAAACGCTCGAGCAGCGCTTGCTCAATGCCGAGGCTGAATTTGATACCTTGTTCGATGCCGCGGTGGATGCCGTGATTGAAATCGACGAGTACGGGTTGATCCAGCGTTTCAACCGCGCAGCCGAGAAGATTTTTGGATACAAGGCAGAGGAAGTGTACGACCGCAATGTGCATATCCTCATGCCCGAGCCATATCACAGCGAACACGATGATTATCTGCACCGCTATCAGCACACAGGTGAGGCGCGTATTATCGGTATCGGACGTGAAGTGGTCGGCCTGCACAAGGACGGGCATACCTTTCCCATAGAGCTGGCGGTGGGCGAAGCCAGTATCAGTGGCCGGCCGGTTTATCTCGGTCTCATCCGTGACATCAGCGTCCGCAAGCAGGCAGAGACCGAAGTGCGGGAAGTACGCGAGCGCCTCACCCATGTGGCCCGTGTGGGCATGATGGGTGAAATGGCCAGTGGCCTGGCGCATGAACTGAACCAGCCGCTGACCGCTATTGCCAGCTATGCCAATGCCTGCCGCCGGCTGGTCGAGAGCAGCGGGCAAGACAAGATTGACGACGCTCTGCTGGTAGAAACCCTGGACAAGATCGCCAAGCAGGCAGAGCGCGCCGGCCAGATCATCTGGCGCCTGCGGGGTCTGATCAAGAAGGGTGAAAGCAGCCGGGAGATCATCAAGCCAGAGGTGCTGATCCGGGACCTTATCAAGATTGCCGAGCTGGACTTGCGTGAAAGGCAGCTCAGCCTGGAGTTCATGCTGGAACCCGGACTGCCGGAAGTTTCGGCAGACGCGGTGCAGATTCAGCAGGTGCTGTTCAACCTCATCCGCAATGCGGCCGAGGCCATGCGCGAGGTGCGGGTGGGCGAGACGATTTCCATTCTCGGCCGGCAGCGAAACGGCTATCTGGAAATTACCGTCAGTGACCGTGGTCCCGGTATATCAGATGAGGTGCTGCCGCGGGTATTCGAGCCGTTCTTCAGCACCAAGCCCGAGGGCCTGGGTATGGGCCTGGCTCTGTGCCGCAGTATTATGGAAAATCATGGCGGTGATCTGGTATGCGTGAATAATCGCTACGGAGGCGCGAATTTCACGCTGAAACTGCCGATTGCGGAATAACAAAAGTCTGGATTCAATGACTATGCGCGACGACAGCCTGGTACATATAGTGGATGACGACGATGCCGTGCGCGACGGCATCAGCCTGTTGCTGCGTTCGGTAGGCCTGCAGAGCACGGGCTACCGTAATGGTCAGGAATTTCTGGAAAAGTATGACGGCTCCGGCCCTGCCTGCGCGCTGTTCGATATGCGTATGCCCGGTCTAAGCGGTATGGAACTATTGCGTGAGGTGCGTAATCGCCGCTGGGATGTTCCCGTAGTGATTATTACGGGCCACGGGGATGTGCCACTGGCAGTGGAGGCCATGAAGGAAGGCGCGCTGGATTTTCTGCAGAAACCCTTCCGCGAAGAGGAGCTGTTACAGAGAATCCGTCAGGCACTGACGGTGCATGCGCAAAGCCATAGCCAGAGTCGCGCCCGCAACGAGGCCCAGAGACGTCTGCAAAACCTCACGCCGCGGGAAGCCGAGGTTGCCCGCCGTGTCGCTGACGGCCAGGCCAACAAGGTGATCGCCATAGAGCTGGATATCAGCTTGAGGACGGTGGAGCTGCATCGCGCGCGGGTCATGGAAAAGATGGGGGCGGCTTCCGTGGCCGACCTGGTGCGTTTGATGCTCGAGGCTCAACAGGACTCTTGAGCATATACATTTTCTATATACGTAGTACCCGCAATCCATTGCGGTAATTCCGAATTACGAAAACGCGGGCGCTTGGCCATCCTTACTCTCAGTCATAGAGGAGTAGGGCCATGACGACATCCATAAGCGTTCAGGAAGGCACGGACGCCTGCAATACCATCGGTTGCGACAATTGCGCAGTGGGTGATCTTTGCGCACGCTATTCTGACAACCAGAACAAAGAGCACGAGGCGGTACTGCAGCACTACCATCCGCTGAACGATTCCGGTTCCCATATTTTCTGGGAGGGTGACAAATTCGACTTGCTGTATGCTGTGAAATCCGGCTGCATCAAGACCTACACCCTGGACGAAGATGGCAATGAGCGCATCCGTGGCTTCTACCTGCCGGGTGATCTTGTAGCGTTGGATGCCCTGTATTCCGATGAATACACCAGCAGTGCCTGTGCGGTAGTACCGACCCAGGTTTGCGGCATTCCCTATAGCCAACTGACACGGGTCGTGGCCAGCAAGCCGGAATTGCAGCAACGCTTGCTGAAAATGATGAGCAAGGATCTCTCCACCGCACTGGCCCTGGCCGGCGACTACAGTGCCGAACAGCGCATGGCGGCCTTCCTCCTGCATCTCTATGAACGTGAGCAACAGCGTCATATCGGCAAGAACGGGGAAATTGAACTGTTGATGCCGCGTCGCGACATTGCCAGTTTCCTGCGCCTGGCGCCGGAAACCGCCAGCCGCGTGCTCAGCCGCTTTCAGCAACAAGGCATGATTCGTTCCCGGCAGCGCTGTCTGCAATTGAACGACCCGCAGGCACTGTGGGCGTTGGCTCAGCCGCTGGGCATTACATCCACACCGTGCGAAAACCGCCGGGCCGCCTGATGCCAGGGGTATCTGTGTACACGAACCTTATAGAGGCCCCGATGCGGCAAACCCGGACGGACAACATTGCGGACAAGGCGATTAACCCTGAGGTTACCGGCTTTTTCCACCCGGACAGCAATACCATCAGTTACGTGGTGCGTGATCCACACAGTGAACATGCGGTGCTGATTGATCCGGTACTGGATTTTGATACGGCCTCGGCGCGCACCAGCACAGTTTTCGCTGATCATCTGCTGGAGCATGTGCGCAGTCAGGAACTGAGTGTCGACTGGATACTGGAAACCCACGCACACGCCGACCATCTGAGCGCTGCTCACTATCTGAAACAGAAGCTGGGTGCGCCGGTGGCCATTGGCCGCAATATCAAGACGGTGCAGCAGACTTTCGCCCGCCTGTTTAATCTGGACGCGGACTTTCCGGTCAACGGTTCGCAATTCGACCGTTTGCTGGACGAGGGCGATGTGCTAGGTGCCGGTGATTTGAAGATCGAGGTGCTGCATACGCCGGGTCATACGCCCGCCTGCCTGAGCTACCTGATCGGTGATGCCGCCTTTGTTGGCGATACCCTGTTCATGCCGGACTACGGTACGGCCCGCGCAGACTTCCCCGGCGGAGATGCGCATCAGCTTTACCGGTCTATCCAGAAGCTGTTTACCCTGCCGGATGACACCCGTATGTACATGTGCCATGACTATATGCCCGGCTCACGCTTGGTGAAATGGGAAACAACGGTAGCGGAGCAGCGCCGCAACAATATTCATGTGCATGAAGGTATCAGCGAAGAACAGTTTGTAGCCATGCGTGAAAAGCGTGATGCCAGCCTGGCCATGCCGCGCCTGATCTTGCCCTCCATTCAGGTCAATATCCGCGCAGGGACTTTGCCACCTGCGGAAGACAACGGTGTCTCCTATCTGAAAATTCCGCTTAACGTTCTGCGTTAGATTTCATACAGAAAAAAGGCCGCTGGATCTTGTCCAGTGGCCCTTGCGTATCTGCTGCCCGAAGAATCAGCTCTTCAGAGAATTTCGAATGCGTTCGAACCCTTCGCGGATTTCCTTCGCAATCGCCTTGCTGCTCTCCGCTACATTGTCAGTGATATCTTCCAGATCATCCTGGACAGCTTCGGAAACCACTTCGTAATCCTCTTCCAGCTTACGGGCTCTGGATTTCAGTTCCGCCCAACGGTGATCCAGGGCAGTCAATTCTTCTTCCAGCCTGTCACGCACCTCGGCGGAGGCAAGATGAATCTGTACGCGCAGTTCGTCGCGCTCGGTCTTGAGTGCTTCGATCAGGTTACGGGTGGCGTCGGCAACTTCGTTCATTACATTTCTCCTGAGTTGGAACGCTGTCAGAATAAATACGGACGAATATGTTTGCTTTGATCCAGATCAAGGCTTCCAAGTTTGCAGTCCATGCAGCATATGGCCTGACAAGGGACAGCGCAGAACGCACAAGGGCAGGTATGCAGGCAAGTGATGAAAGCTGACAAGAGCCGTATTCAAGGTGTCGAGCAATCACCGCAATCCCAGGTTACGGTCAGGCGCAAGCCTTTCTGGAAACCGATTCTGCGACCCGGTCAGGGGCGCAAGTTGCCGCCGGAGCTGCGTCCGGAACAGGTGTTTTCCAAAGCTGAGAAACTTCACGATGGCCTTGGCGGCAGAGCTTATGAACACCTCATCCGGCGCATCGACCAGTCGCCTTTTCACAGCGATACGCGGGTGGAAATTCATGCGAGTGGAAAGTCGGCATTCGATCGGATATTGCAGGCCATAAACCACGCCGAGCACGAGGTGCTGATCGAGGCCTATGTGCTGCGCGATGACCGTACCGGGCATGATTTTCTCAAGGCGCTGGAGTCGGCGGTGGCGCGCGGCGTGGATGTGAAACTGCTGGCTGACGCTTTCGGTTCTTCCAGAACGGGCAGTGACTTCTGGCGGCTGCTCAAGAAAAGCGGGCTGCGCCTGCGTCTGTTCCGTCGCCCGCATTACGCACCCCCCAGCCTGTTGCCGATACTGGACCATCGCAAGCTGATCATCGTTGATCGCAATGTCGCCTTTACCGGCGGCATGAATATCGCGGATGAATACCGGCAGGGCCGGGCAGGCGAAAACGCCTGGCGTGATACCCACATCTGTTTGCAGGGCGGTATCGTTTGGGAATTGGCCATCATTTTTGCCGAAGGCTGGTCGGCAGCCGGTGGTGATCCGATCCACTTTGAGGGCCTGGAGCCGGAGTCCGGCAAGGGCAGCAAGGCGCTGGTGCTGGATGCGCGGCCAGGGCGCGGCCAGAACGAAGTCTTTTCAGCGTTTGCGGCCACTCTGGGCGCAGCCCGTCAGTCTGTGTTGATCACCAATGCCTACTTCGCCCCGGGTCGACGCATGGTGCGTCTGCTCAAGCGCACGGCGGCACGCGGTGTGGACGTGCGTTTGTTGTTGCCGGGTTATTGTGATCTGCCGGTGATTCACACCGCCACGCAGGGCTATTACACGGAGTTGCTCTCGGCCGGTGTGCGCATTTTTGAATATCAGCGCTCGGTGTTGCATGCCAAGACGCTGGTGGCGGACGGGCAGGTGGTCATTATCGGCTCTACCAATTTTGATTTTCGTTCCTTCGTGTTCAATGCCGAATGCAATGTCCTGTTCCACGACCGGGATACGGCGGCGCAGATGCAGGCCATATTCGAAAAGGATCTGGAATTCGCCCGTGAAGTAACACTTGAAACCTGGCGGCAAACACCCTGGCGTCTGCGTCTTTTGGCGCGTCTGGCGCGGATGATGGCCTTTATGATGTAAGTGAAATGCCCTCGGGCAATTCCACTTCCATACTGATCGGCAGGTGATCGGAAAAAGCGAAATCAACCGGTCCCCCTTCAAGTATGCGAATGCCGGGCGTGACCAGGATGTGGTCGATCACCCGGTCTGGCTGCCAACTGGGAAAGCTCGGTTTGACTTCAGGGTGGTGCAAAAATCCCCGTTCCCGAAACAGCGGGTGCCGGCGCAGTTCATCAGTTTCACAGTTCAGGTCGCCCATCAGGATGACGTGTTCATCCCCTTCAACCAGGTTCTGGATATGGCTGAGTTGCAGGCGTCTGTCGCGTTCGCTCAGCGCCAGGTGCGTGACGACTACCGTCAGCTGTCCGCCGTCACCGAAGCGGTAGATGGCCACGCCACGTCCTGGCAGGCGGCCGGGCAGGGCATGGCAGTCGATCCGGGTAATGGGAAAGCGGCTGAGAATGCCCATGCCATGCCGGGCGATGGGGGCCAGATTTCGATGATTATGCAGATGCCAGTGCGGATAACCCGAGCGTTCGGCCAGATAGTGCAGGAGATTGATGGAGCGGGTGCGGTAACTGCCTGCATCGGCTTCCTGTATGGCGACCAGGTCATGGTTCTGGAGCATGCCAACAATCGGTTCCAGATGCCGGGTCGGATGTGCCGGGGGCAGCACATGGCGCCAGCCCTGGCGAAAGTAATCTCCATAACGTCGCGTGCGTATGCCGACCTGCATGTTATAGGTCATCAGGCGCAGAGTGTGCTTTGCTGTCTTTTCTTTTGGCATCGTCGTCTTTCTCTCTGAATAACAGTCTAGCCTTGTTCCGCATGCGTGACTTGACCTAGGTCATCGCGGTTGAGTCCGGGATTGCCGAGAATGCCGATAATCGATTCAGTCGATAAGCGAGGCACTCATGAACCCGATCAAGAAAATCCTCCTGGCCACCGACTTTTCCGACACTTCAGCCCTTGCGCTTGAGCATGCACGCATGCTGGCCGGTAAAACCGGTGCTGAATTACATGTGTTGTATGTTTACGTCGAGCCCATCCAGATTTACGGCGTAAGCGGATTCCCGGTGCCAGTGGAAATGGGCGCTCAGGACAAGGAAAAGGTCCAGGCAAAGGTCGCGCAATGGTGTGGCGATGCCGGTATTGCAATCGCCGAGTTCGAACGCGATTACTCGGCACCGATGGCGATCAGGCGTTATGCGGAGGAGCAGGACATTGATGTCGTGGTGGTTGGTACGCATGGCCGCCAGGGGGTGTCACGCTTTTTCCTGGGCAGTGTGGCCAGTGAGGTAATCCGCACATCGAGTATCCCGGTGTTGGCAGTAGGGCCTGATCAGGCGTCCAGGCCTGAGGGCTACAGAAAGATACTTGCGGCTGTCGATTTCTCCGAAGCTTCCTTGCTCGCGTTTCACCAGGCCGTGCACCTGGCTGAGTTGTTCGAGGGTGAATTGACGGCCTTGCACGCCGTGGATACCGGCAAGATGCCGCCTTACTATCCGGGCGAGTTTGCACGTGTGGAAATGAGTCATGCGCAACAGGCGCTGGACGATCTGCTGGCGCCAGGCGCCCGCGATATCAGGATCGACCGTCTGGTGGCGATGGGGGCGCCCCATGAATTGATTGTGGAAACTGCCGTCGGTGGCGGTAGTGATCTCATTGTTGTGGGCACTGCCGGTTTGCGCGGCCTCAAGGGATTGCTTACCGGCAGCGTGGCCGACCGGGTGGTGCGTAGCGCGCCGTGCCCGGTCCTGGTGCTGCATAACCCCGTTATGGAAGATAAAACGGAACAGGCTTGATGCCGCCATCCCTTGACGCGACAGGAGAACCTGCTCTCAAGCGCAGTCTTGGGCTGTTCAGTGTAACGGTTTACGGCATTGGCACGATTATCGGCGCCGGCATTTTCGTACTGCTGGGCAAGCTGATTGGCGTCGCCGGTGCGGCGGCGCCGTTGGCTTTTTTGCTGGCCGCAATCATCGCCGGCCTGACCGGGCTCAGTTATGCCCAGCTGGCTACGCGCCTGCCTTACAGTGCCGGCGAGGCTGTCTATGTGCAGGAGGCTTTCGGCAGGAGCTGGCTAACGCTTGCAGTGGGCCTGATGGTGGCGCTGGGCGGGTTGCTGTCGTCCGCGACCATCGCCCATGGTTTTGCAGGTTATCTGAATGTGCTTTGGCCGGCGCCCGGCACGCTGACGGCCGTTCTGTATCTCCTGGTGCTGGGCGCTGTTGCTATTTCAGGCATACAGGAAACTGCCTGGGTGGTGGGGTTTATTGCCGTAACCAGCACCATCGGCCTGATCGTGCTGGCTGTGGTTATCGTCGTGGGTGACCCGGACTGGCGGTGGCCTGAGCTCAATTATTCATTCTCGGCCCTGCCCTGGGTGGGCTTGTTTCTGGGGGCCTATCTGGCTTTCTACGCCTGTATAGGATTCGAGGATCTGGTCAATCTGGCCGAGGAGATCAAACAGCCGGGTAGAACGCTGAGTATTGCCATTCCCGTTTCACTCATTTTTTCGTCCCTGGTTTACATCGGTCTTGCGATCGTGGCTCTGGGTGCTGCTCCGGTGCATGAGTTGAAGGCCAGCGGTGCACCATTGGCCTTTCTGCTGAATAACGCCGGGCTCAAGGGTCAGTTGATTGTGGTTGTACTGAGTATTGTCGCCATTACCAACGGGGCTCTGGCACAGTTGGTAATGGCCTCCCGGGTACTCTACGGCCTGGGGCGCCAGGGCCTGCTGCCCAAGGCCATGGCAGACGTCAACAGGCATACGCGTACACCACTGCTGGCCACCGGTCTGGTAATCCTGGCGGTGGTGTTGGCGGCGCTGTCGGGCGATATTCTGAGTTTGGCGCGGGGCACCAGCGGTCTGGTGCTTATTGCGTTTACTCTGGTTAACCTGTCTTTACTGATGCTGAACTGGCGTGCCGGCAAACGGCTGGCTGTGACCAACCTGCTGCCACTGCTGGCCGCGGGTTTCTGCCTGCTGCTGGTGCTGGGTGAGGCAATGCGTATGGCCGGGCTGCTGGAAGTTGCGGGGGACTAGCATGGACAACGGCTTGCACATCGAAACCTTTCTGTTGCTGGGCATGCTGTTCATGATCGGTTTGGCAACAGATCTTCTGGGGCACCTGACCCGGCTGCCACGTGTGACGTTGCTGCTGGTATTCGGTTTCGTTATCGGCCCCTCCGGTATGGCGCTGATTGCCGATACCGATGTGTTCTGGGTGGACACCGCTTCGAATATTGCGCTGGTCATGGTGGGTTTTCTGCTCGGCGAGAAGCTCACCATGAAAAGCATGCGCGAGCAGGGGCGCGTAGTGCTTTATGTTTCCTTGCTGGTCACACTGGTCACGGTCCTGGTCGTATTCTGCGGTCTCATGCTGGTGGGTGTGGATCTGCCCCTGGCATTGTTGCTGGCCGCCATGTCCACGGCTACGGCACCGGCCGCCACCATCGACGTGGTACATGAAGCCCGCGCCCGGGGACCGTTCAGCAGCGCCCTGCAAAGCATTGTGGCCATCGATGATGTCTGGGGCTTGCTGATGTTCAGCCTGATCCTGGCATTTCTGGTGTCGGTCTCCGGCGGCAGTTCGGGACTGGAAGCGCTCAGTCACGGTTTGTGGGATCTGGCCGGCGCCATGCTGACCGGTCTGGGTCTGGGCATTCCCATGGCATTTCTGACCGGTCGCTTGCGGGCCGGCGAGCCTACCCAGGCCGAGGCGCTGGGTTTTGTATTTCTCTGTGTGGGCATTGCCATGTGGCTGGAGGTGTCCTTCATTCTGGCGGCGATGATCCTGGGTATGACAGTCGCCAATCTGGCCAAACACCACAAGTATCCTTTCCACGAAATCGAGGGCATCGAGTGGCCTTTTCTGATCCTGTTCTTTGTGCTGGCGGGCGCTTCGCTGGAACTGGACGCAGTGGCAGCAGGCGGCCTGCTGTTGTTTGTCTATGTCGCCTGCCGAGTAGTCGGGCGCCTGGCCGGCGGCTGGTTGGGCGGCAACATGGCGCATGCGCCAGCTGCACAGAAACGCTGGTTCGGTCTGGCACTACTGCCGCAGGCGGGAGTGGCTATCGGCATGGCGTTGATCGCGGCGCATCGATTTCCTGAATACGGCGATCAGTTGCTATCCATCGCTATTGCAGCCGCCGTGGTGTTTGAAATTGCCGGGCCGGTTTTCACCCGGCTGGCTATCGACCGGCTCGGAGAATCACGCCGCAGCGACTGATTCGGCAGGCGGAGTTTCCTTATGCGACGCCTGATCGGCCAGCTGCATGTGGTGGCTGATACGCCAGAGGTGATCAGCGACGCGGCGGATCCAGCGCGTCGTTTCCAGTTGCAGATCACCCTGCACAGTATCTTCCCTGCCTGAGGCGATGTTGCTCATTATCTGTTCTCTCAGATCATCCGCAGTCTGTGCGCATGTCTCTGCCAGGCTGGCTGAATCTTTAGCGGCTACTGCCCAATTGCCCGTGGACGCTGCCGCCTGCACTTGCTGCATACCGGAGTCCAGTTGTTTGCCCAGCGGGGCGAGTTCGGTCCAGCGCTGCCAATTCTGTGCCCGGCGGGTTTCCGCGTAGCGGTCACAGAGCCTTTGCATATGATCCACGCCGTGCATGCAGGCCATCAGGAATTGCCATTCCCTCGCATGTTCGGGTGATGAATGGATCTGGTCCAGGAAACGTTGTGTTTGCTCGATGGCATCGGCCAGCTCCAGCAGGGTTTCCGCATTGGCTTGTGAGCGCAGATGGATCAGGTCGCGCCCGAATTGCAGCAGGGCGAGGTTGATTTCTTCCAGCGTGGTACGTGCGGCTTCCAGGGCAACGAAAGGTTCTTTGAGCAAGTGCTTGTCCAGATGCCGGACCATGGTTGAGGTTTTTTCCGGTACCAGACGAATGATGAAGTTTGCGAAAGGCCGGGCGACGGGTAGTACCAGAATGATACCCAGAGCATTGAAGCCGCTGTGAAAAGCAACCAGGGCAATTTCGGGCTGATTGAGAAGCTCTCCGGGTGCGAGCCATTGCCACAGCCACACATAGGGGCTGAGCAGTATGAAAGCGCCCAGCCCGGTGCACAGGTTGTAAATGACATGCGAGTAACCCGTGCGACGTGACTCGGTAGCGCCTCCGATGGTGGCGAACAGGGCGGTTGCGGTGGTGCCGATGTCCATGCCGATCACCATGGCGGCAGCTTGTTCAAAGCTGATTGTTCCTGTGTGTACTGCGGTTAGCGCGGCTGCCACGCCGGCACTCGATGACTGTGTGATCAACGTGATGCCGACGCCGATCAGCAACAGCTGAAATCGTCCGATGAGGTTGTCGGAAGGGAAGTCATCCGGTGTGATGCGGCCTTCCATGCCACTCATGCCGGCCTGCATGGCATCTATGCCGACAAATATCAGGCCGAAGCCTGCCATGGCCAGTCCACCCTGCGCCCAACGTTGTTTGCCGAACAGATGCAGCAGAACACCGCCAAGAATCAGCGGCAGGACCATGGTGCCCAACTTGAGTTTGAAACCCAGCAGCGCCACCAACCAGCCGGTGATGGTAGTGCCCAGGTTGGCGCCGAAAACCACGCCCAGGGCCTGGGGGAACGTCAGCAGCCCGGCGCCGACAAAGCCCACGGCGGCGACCGTGGTGGCGCTTGAGGATTGCAGGACGGCGGTACTGATCGCGCCGGTGCAGGCCCCGGAAAGCGGGCTGCGTGTGAAGCGGGTGAGGGCGCCGCGCAGGGCATCACCGGCGACGCCCCTCAGACCGTCAGTCATGATGACCACGCCGAGCAGGAAGACGCCCAGCCCGCCCAGTACTTCAAACAATTGGGTCATGCGAGCCGCCCGGCGGCCTGCTAATCAGGAAACTTCAATGTACAGCCTGGTTGGTTTCCGCTTTATGGTGTTGTTTGACATTACCCTGAAGCTTGTCGACAAAGGTTTTCAGCTGGTGTTGCATGGAGGCGAAGGCGTCGCGCACCGCAACGTAGGCATCCTCATGTGCCGGTGCTTCGCCGTGCTGATTGACCACCAGCGTCTTGCCCGGTACGGACAGGCGTATACCGACCTGGAATTGCTGTCCCTTGTGATGGTGTTTGTGTGGCGCTTCCACGGTGACGTGACACTGGGTGATATGGTCGAAAAGCCGACCGAGCTTCTCTGTCTTCTGCTGGATAATGTCGGAAAGGGCTTCGGAGGGTTCCATATGACGGAATTCGATCTGCGTGGGTATGCTCATAAACTGCCTTGGTTGTAGACGTAATCTGATTATGGTCAACCGACCAGGTATTTGGGAGTAAAAATTGCCTTGAGGTCGGGAACATCCTCGCTTTTGGCGCCGCCGGACTGCCATTCCGAGTAGTTGTTGAAGAACGCACTCAATACGTCTCTGCGGCTGACGATACCCTGCAGCATGCTGGCCTTGGTCACCGGCACATGCCGGTAGCTGTACTGCATGAATACCGCTGCCAGGGTGTAGAGGTCTGCGTCTTCCCGTACGCTGACCGGATGACGGCGCATGACGTCCAGCACTTTCAGATCGGGCTGACGGTAGAAAATGCCTTCCGCATAGCATTGCATGATGTCCTTTTCGGAAACGAAACCGACCAGAATTTCGCGGGTCATGTCGTGATCCACTACCGGTGCATTGGAAACCTTGTTGCTCAGCAGCTTGGTGGCGGCTTCAATCACCGTGTCTTTAACTGACAGCGTGACCACAGCGGTGGTCATGATGTCTTTGGCGGTCAGTGTCTGGGTTGATGTGCTCATGGCAACTCCTTATTTGGGGCAGGCTTCGTGGGCGTAATAGGCAGCCAGCGCTTCTATTTCGCTGGTCAGCATCCTGTTGGTGGCGGCACTCATGCTGGCATCAATGCGGCGGCCGTCGCGGTAGGCGAGCAGGGCATTGATCAGGTATTGCTCCTGCTGGCAGGCCAGGTTGGGAACAATGGGTATGCTGCTGACGCCTTTCTGGCCATGACAGCCACGGCAGGTCCATTCCGTTTCCGGCGGAGCGGCCATGGCCTGACCGGCCAGCAACAAGATGGAAATCAGCAAAGTCCTGGTGAACCGTTTCGGCATAACTGTCTCCCGTTATGGGTTTCAGTTTCCCGCCTTTGGCGGGCCATTGCCTTGATATGGGTCAAGCTGAACAGGCATGAGATCCAGGCGCCTGTGACTGACGGGATTGTGGCGCCTGGCAGGCCTCAAATGAGGATAAAACGCTAGATCTTTCTGGCTTCGAGCGCCACGCCTTCCTCAATGCGCTCACTGGGATGCAGCACAACGATATCCTGTTGTGACAGGCCTTCCAGTATCTGGGCGACCTGGCCGTTATTCCGGCCCAGCCTCACCGGTGTCATGACCGCTTCACCGTCCACAACCCGGAAGACGGCCCATTCGCCGGCCTGCCGGAACAGGGCGCCGGTAGGCACCTGCAGGATGTCCTCTCCCTGCCAGATGCTGATGGCGGCATCGACGCGGTAGCCGTGTCCCAGGTCGGCCCAGGTTTCGCGCGGATCGGTCAGATCGATAATGACGTTGACCCGCTGTTCTTCAATCCCCAGCGCGGATATCTTGGTAAAGCCGAAGGGTTCCACCCGGCGCACCCGGCCGTTCAGTGCTTCGTCGCCGCCCCAGCCGCTGATTTTTACCTCGGCGTTGGCTTTGACCTTGACCGCGTCGCGCGACAGCAGGTCAACCACGATTTCCATCTGTGCCGGGTCGCCCAGCTCCATCAGGGGTGTACCGGCCGCGACGACATTCTCGCTTTCCTGCAGCAACCGCAGTACACGTCCGCTGATAGGCGATACCAGCTGCACGACGCCTTTTTCATCGCTGGCCTTGCCCTTGCCAGGCGTGATGAGTACCGCCCTGGCGTTCTCCAGTTCCGCCATGCGCACTTTTTCCGCTGCGCGCGCCGTATCCAGGGCGGCATTGGCGGTTTTCAGCGCCAGTTCCGCGCGGTCCAGATCGGCTTTGGAAATGCTGTCCTTTTCCGCCATTTGCCGGGCACGTCTGGCATCGGCCCGGGCAAACTCCACCTGGGCTTCGGCCTTGCGCCGCTCGGCCTGTGCCAGGGTGAGCGCGGCCTGGGCACTGCGCACGGTGGCTTCCGCCTGGCTCTTGCTGCGTGCATCGAGGAAGCCGGGATCGGTGGGCAACAGCCGCGCCAGCAGGGTTTCACCGGCAACTACTTCGTCGCCGACATGTTGTTCGATGCGTAGCAGATGAGCGGTGATCGGCGCCGAAACCACATACACATCATGCACCCGGGTATAGCCTTCGTCGCTGACTGTCACCTGCATCGGGCCCAGACTGACTTGCGCCATATCCACGGGCACCGGTTTGGGCATGAAGGAGTAAACGAAGAACAACAGCAGGGCGGCGGCCAGGCCGAGGGTCAGCAGACGTTTGATGAGGGTTTTCTGTTTTTTGCCGGTTTGTGCGTTCATGATCTCATCCTGGGGCCTAATTACTCACGGGTCTTGAGCACGGCTATCAGGTCCAGCCGGTCGATGCGACGTCGCACCAGCAGGCCAGAGCCGATGGCCGCCAGCACCACTACCAGGGCGGCGTAACCGTAAGTCGAGGCATCAATAATAAGGGGTATGCGAAAAAGTTCAGTGTCAAAAGAAGTCACCATGGCCCAGGCCAGCAGCCAGCCCAGGCCTGCGCCGACCGGCAGCGCGACCAGGGTCAGCAGGGCCAGCTCGCCCAGCAGAATGTAGGACACCTCGCCGCGGGTCAGGCCCAGCACCCGCAGGCTGGCCAGTTCGCGGCCGCGTTCCGACAGGGAAATACGGGCGCTGTTGTAGACCACACCGACGGCAATCAGGCCGGCGAACAGGGTATTGAAGAACACGAAGGTGCCAAGGCTTTCGTTGAGTGTGGCGAAAAAGGCCTGTTGCGCTTCTTCCTGCAAGCCGACACCGGCCACAGCCGGGGTGTTTTTCAGGCTGCGGTAGAGTTCATCGGTTCGTTGTCCGTCCACCAGCAGATAGGCGCCGGAAATGGATTGAGCCTCCTTCATCAGGCGGTTGAGGCTGTGCAGGTCCATATAGGCCGAGGTGCCCATGTAGGTTTTCACGATACCGGACACAGGCACATCCAGTTCCGGCCGCCGCCCCTGGGTGACTTCCAGGCGCAGCAGTTCGCCGCTGCGAATGTTGAGCAGTTCCGCCAGTTTGTCAGACAGCACAATGCCTTCTGCGGGAATATCCACCGGTTGGTAATCGAGGTCCACCACGCGGCTCAGTTCGGCTGTATCTGTCAGCCCGATGATCGCCTGACGTCGACTGTACTGACCGTTACGCAGCACCGCCGGCACCGCGCGGAAGGGTTCGGCGGTGATGACGCCGGGCACATGTTCAACATCGTGAATGGCGCGGGCATTGCGCGGCTCGATGAAGTTCACGGTGGCATGCTGGCGATCGATGACATTGAAGCTGATGTCGATCATGTAGATCATGGCGTCCAGCGAGAAGCTGGAACCGATCAGCAGGCCCATGGACATGGCGATGCCCAGACTGGTCATGGCCGAGCGTTTGGGCCAGCGATAAATGTGGCGCAGGATCATGCGCGTCGGCTGGTCGATCCAGCGCGCCAATGCCTCGATCCATTGTGCCGAGCGGCTGTAATCGGGCGGCGGTGGCGGCACCATGGCGACCGCCGGCTGCAGGCGCATGACCTTGAGTACGGCGGAAAAGGTACCCAGCACGGCGATGAAGAGGCTGAAGCCGACTGAAATCAGATAGACATCCGGCGGGGCCTGAAACAGCAGAAAAGGAAACTTGAAGTACTCCATGTACAGCACTGCCAGGCCCTGACCCAACCACAGGCCGAGACCGATACCCATGGCTATGCCGAGCAGGGTAATAGCGCCGACCAGTTTCAGGTAATGCAGGCCTACCGCGATATCCCGGTAACCAAAGGCCTTGAGCAGGCCGATCTGTTCGCGCTCAGTCTCGATCAGTCGCGTCACCACCACATTGAGCAGAAAGGCGGCCACCAGCAGAAAGATGGGCGGCAACATGCGGCCCATTACCTTGAGTTGGGAGATTTCGTTGGACAGGAACTGGTCGGATATCTGCTGATCACGGCCATAGGCGCCGTTGGCGCCATAGGGTTTGAGCAACTGATCGAGCCGGTCTATCAGGGCGTCTTCGTTGCTACCGGTGGAAGTCAGTATCAGGGCTTCGTTGAAAGCGCCGTCCAGGTCGAAAGCATTGGCCAGTGCGCGGCGGTTCATCCATAACACGCCAAAGCGTGAGTCATCCGGCACCAGTTCGCCGGGCGCGATGGAGTACACATACTCGGGTGAGAGCACGGTGCCGGTGACTGTCAGGCGGCGTTTGGTGCCATTGAGAATGGCGTGGAAATGATCGCCGGGCTGCAGGTTATGGGCGAGTGCAAAACCTTCCAGCACCAGCACTTCGTCAGGATGCTGCGGGTCAAAGTAGCGGCCGGAGCGCAGTACGATGTCGTTGATACGTGGGCTGGGAGTCGGCGGAAGGGACTGGATTTGCCCGGTGATGGGTACGCTGGTGCCCTCTACGTCGAGAATGGCGCCAGCACGGATGCGCGTTTCCGCACGTCGTACGCCGGGCAGGGCAGCGATTTCGTCCAGCAGGGAATCGGGTGCGCGTTTCACCGGTGCGATGACATCGGCGAAGCGGTAGCGCTCGTAATAGGCGCGGCGGGTCTCATCCAGCGACACCAGCATGCCCTTGGACATGACATACATGCCCACGCCGCAGCCGATCACTACGGCGATGGCCAGCGCCTGGCCCTTGATGTGCCAGAGATCCCGTAAAAGCTTACGGTCCAGTGGCCGCAGCAGTTCCAGAAGTCTGAGCGGTGGACGCGGCATGACTACCAGCTCAGGTCCGTCGGCTTAAGAGGCTGCTCATTGCTGCGCGTTTCCTGTATCTGGCCGTCCGCCATGTACAGCACCCGGTCGGCCATGTCGGCAATGCCGGCGTTGTGGGTGATCACCATGGTGGTGGTATCGAGATCACGGTTGGCGCGGGCAATGGCCTCCAGCACCACGATGCCGGTCTTGCTGTCCAGCGCGCCGGTGGGTTCATCACAAAACAGCACGCGTGGCTGTTTGGCAATGGCGCGGGCGATGGCCACGCGTTGCTGCTCGCCGCCGGACAACTGGGCAGGGAAGTGATGCATGCGCTGGCCCAGCCCCACCATTTCCAGTGCCTGTTCCGGACTCATGGGGTTCTCGGCGATTTCGGTCACCAGCATCACGTTCTCGCGTGCAGTGAGACTCGGAATCAGGTTGTAGAACTGAAAAACGAAACCGACATGCTCGCGGCGGTAGGCAGTGAGATGCCGGTCATCGAAAGCTGTCAGCTCCTGACCGTCAAAATACACCTGACCTTCGGTGGGGAAATCCAGGCCACCCAGAATATTCAGCAGGGTCGACTTGCCACTGCCTGACGGGCCCAGCAACACCACCAGCTCGCCGGCCGGCACTTCCAGGTCCACACCACGCAGGGCGTAAACCATGGACTGGCCGATACCGTAGGTCTTGGTCAGGCCTTTTGCATGAAAGGCAAAATCCGGATTGTTGTTCTCGGGCATACGGGGAATCATAACGCCGCCCGGGTGCAGACAACATTAATCTGGATCAAGTCGCCAGCTTCGCATCATGCACGAATGTGGTAAAACCTGTGTCAGTCCAAGACCGCAATTGAACACTTAATAAAAGGAATCACATGCATACCGAGAACAAACCTGAACAGAATCTCGCATCGCGCTGGAAGCGCCTTGGGGCAGTGTTGATTGATGGTTTTGCGGCCATGCTCCTGAGCTGGCCCTATATGAGTCATCGCGGCGTTCTGGAAGTGGCTGCCGAAAGCGGCGCCATTCCCCTGGACATGATGCTTGAACTGGCACTGTATGGCTGGGTGGTTTTCTTTGTGCTCCATGCCTATCTGCTGGGCACCTATGGCCAGACGCTGGGCAAGAAATTGCTGGGTATCTATATCGTCACGCCTGAGGGGCATAAACCTGATTTATGGGCGATTATTCTCAAGCGATACGCGCCGGTTGCCTTTGTGGCCTATATTCCGGTGCTGGGCAGCATCCTGCCTACCATCGACGCCTTGTTTATTTTCCGCTCGGACAAGCGTTGCGTGCATGACATGATCGCTGGCACCAAGGTGGTGGATTCGCCGCCGCTACAGGTCTGAAAAAGCATGCTGCTGACATGACGTTGTCAGCAGGGTTATGCAAATCTAACCCTTTCCTGAATTCCTGCGAGGATTGCCATGCCAGCTCATGAAAAAATCGATTATGTAGAGTTTCCATCGAATAACCTGGCGGCCACCAAGGCCTTTTTCGAAGCGGCTTTTGGCTGGTCGTTTACGGATTACGGGCCGGAGTACACGGCTTTTTCCAATGAAGGGCTGGATGGAGGTTTCTTCAAGGCGGAGCTGGCGGCATCTACCACTGCGGGCAGTGCACTGATCGTGTTCTACAGCGAACAGCTGGAGCAGACACGGGAGAAAGTGATGGCTGCGGGTGGCCGCATCCTGAAAGAAATCTTTGCATTCCCTGGCGGCCGCCGTTTTCATTTTGCCGAGCCCAGTGGCAACGAATTCGCTGTGTGGAGCGACAAGGAAAACTAGAGCTGTGATGCGGCGGCTGTCAGCTGCCACAGGCTTACGGTCAGAATGCCCATCGCAAGTAATGGGCGCACTGCGGTATTACCGGCAATCCGGGCCAGGCCGTTACCCATCAGCAAACTGCCGCCGAGCAGGGCGGGCAGGGTGCCGATACCAAAACCCAGCAACAGGCTGGCGCCCGTGTTGGCAGAGCCACTGATGGCGGCGGTGGCCGCCACAGCATAGATCAGTCCGCAGGGAATCCAGCCCCAGAGCATACCGAGGGTGAATCTGGCGCCCGGGCCAGGCAGGCGGCGCAGGCGGGCAGTGACGGGCATGATGCGGCGCCACAGCGGCAGAAAAGGGCGAGCGCTGCGTTCCAGGCCACGCCAGCCCAGCAGCATGGCCAGGGCGATACCGATCAGCGCCAGATTGGCGACCACGCGCGGCCACAGGGCCAGGACTTCTTCGCTGCAGGCCTGCGTCAGCAACCAGCCGCCGCTGGCGCCGGCCAGGGCGCCGACCAGGGCGTAGGAAAACAAGCGGCCAGCATGATAGGCCGTCAGCGATAGAACCTGGTCAGGTCCATGTGATTGTCCGGCCGCGGGGGCATGCCCGGCCAGGGCCAGCGCACCGCACATGGCAATGCAATGCGTGCTGCTCAGCAGGCCGGCCAGCATGGCCGAAAAAAAACTCAGATCAGGCAGGTGGATCATGGCGGTCTGAGGCGTCGTCATCCAGTACGCGCCAGGCGGGGGTGTCGAGGTCCTCGAACTGGCCGCTGTTCACCGCCCAGATAAAGGCGGCAATGGCCAGCGCGACCAGCACCAGGCTGAGCGGGATGAGCAGATAAAGGGCGGTCATATGTGTCTCCTCCCCCTCTCCCTAACCCTCTCCCACGGAGGGGAGAGGGGATAGAGAACGCTCCCTCTCCCCTGGCGGGAGAGGGTTGGGGTGAGGGGGCTGGGCGCTGAGCAGTCGCAAGGCATTGCCTACCACGAGCATGGAACTGGCCGACATGCCGATAGCAGCCATCCAGGGCGTCAGCAGGCCCAGCACGGCAAGCGGTACGGCCAGCGCGTTGTAGCCAATCGCCCAGGTCAGGTTCTCGCGCAGGATGCGTTGCGTCTGCTGTGCCAGGGCGCGGGCCTCGACCAGGACGGCGAGGTTTTCGTTCAGCAGCACGGCATCGGCGCTGGCCTGGGCCAGGGCGGCGCCCGACTGCATGGCAATGGAGACATCGGCACCCGCCAGTACCGGAGCGTCGTTCAGGCCGTCGCCCACCATCAGTACACGGGCGCCTTCGGCACGCAGTTTCTCCACCGCGGCCAGCTTGGCGTCCGGCAGCATGTCTGCGCGGGCATGGGCGATGCCCAGCGTGGCTGCCACATGCCGGACAGCTGCCGGACCGTCGCCCGACATGAGATGCACGCGCAGCCCGGCGGACTGCAGCATGGCGATGACTGCAGGCGCCTCGGGGCGGATGCCTGCGCGTAATGCGATCCAGCCGACAGGCTGGCTGTCCTCGGTCAGCACCAGCCAGGTATGGCCGTTCGATACCTCGTCATCCGGCCCGCTTTTCCGGCTGTCATCCAGTAACAATGCCGGCGACCCCAGTTCGTAGTGCCGCCCCTGCAGCATGGCGCTTACGCCGCGGCCGGCCTGCCATTCGGTCTCCAGGGCAGGATCGCCGGTTGCGGTATAAGGACGCAGGGCTTCGGCTATGGGGTGGCTGTGGTCGCGTTCCATGCGCGCCGCCAGCGCCAGAACCTGATCCCGATGCCAGTGCTCCGAGCCCTGCACTTCTGCCACTTCCAGGCGGCAGTCGGTCAGGGTGCCGGTCTTGTCGAACACCACGTCGGTGACATGGGCAAGCGTTTCCAGCGTATGACCACGGGTCACCAGCAGGCCCCGGCGTGCCAGCGCTGCGGCGCCGGCTGACAGGCTGGCCGGGGTGGCCAGGGACAGGGCGCAGGGGCAGGTGACCACCATTACGGCCAGCGTGATTTCAAAGGCGCGCTCGGGGTCCAGCTGCGCCCAGGCCAGCGCGGTGAGGGCGGCGATAGCCAGCACCACGGAAACGAAGTACACGGCAATGCGGTCGGCAATACGGGCGGCAGCCGGTTTACGTGTCTCGGCACGTCGCAGCAGGCGCAGCATGTGCGCCCTTGTGGTGTCGGCCCCGACTTTTTCGATACGCACTTCCAGCGCCTGGGCGCGATTGACGCTGCCGGCCAGCACCGGGTCGCCCGGCTGGCGCTGGCGGGGCATCGATTCACCCGTAAGCAGGGACTCATCCACTTCGCTGCGGCCATGCAGAATGCTGCCGTCCGCGGCCAGGGTCTCGCCGGGCCTGACCAGCAGGGTCATGCCACAACGCAGTTGTTCGGCCGGCACCACGCGCGGCTGGCCGTCTTCCAGCACGGTGACGGTATGCGGCTGGCTGGCTACCAGGGCGCGCAGACCCTGCTGTGCACGGCGTCGGCCGGTGGCTTCCATATGCCGTCCCAGTGACAGGAAGAACACGAACATGCAGGCCGAGTCGAACCAGATTTCGCCCGATCCCTGCAGGGTATGCACCACGCTCATGGCGAAGGCGGCGCCGATGGCCAGCGCCACTGGTACGTCCATACCGACGCGGCGGTGGCGCAGGTCGTTCCAGGCGCCGGCGAAAAACGGTTGGCCGGAATAGAGAATGACCGGGGTGGCCAGCAGCATGGAAGCCCAGGTCAGCAGCAGGCGGATATCACCGGTCAGGCCCAGGTCGCTGCCCATGTACAGACCCAGCGACAGCATCATGACCTGCATGGTGCCAAGGCCGGCCAGGCCCAGGCGCAGGATGGCGCGCCGGTCGTCGCGGCGCAGGTCGCCGAGACCGGCGTCCAGCGGCAGCGGACGCGGCCGGTAGCCGCCAGCGGCAATGGTTTCGAGAATACGGCTGAAGGGCAGGCGCTGCGCATCCCAGCGCAGGGTCACGATGCGGGTCTGCGCATTGACGCTGACGCTGTACAGCGCATTGAGTTTGCGCAGGCGCTGTTCGATATCAGCGGCACAGGCGCCGCAGCGGATGTTTTCCACCAGCACGTCCGCTTCACGGCAGCCCTCGGCGGTCATCAGGGCGATGCTGCCGAGTACATCGTCATGATCGTAATCGGAAAACGACACGGCTTCGCCAGCGGCGAAGGCCGCTGCCGCTTCACAGCCGGCGCAGCAGTATCCGCGTGCCGGTTCGTCGAGCAGCGTGCGGCTTTGGGGAACGTTGTCGCCGCAATGCCGGCAGGGCAGTGTCATTGCTGCTGCTCAACGGTGGTCTGCATGCCGAAGCGATTGACGCCCTCCACGACCCTGTGGTCCGCGGATTGCACGGCAATCCAGACCGTAATCAGTCCGGCAACGACGGTCAGCAGCGGAATGGCGAAGACCATGATGGCCATGGGTTCCTGGTACCAGCGACTGGTAGTGCTGTTCATCGTGTGCCTCCCGGCGTGGTGTTGAATGGCGCGAAGAAGCGTGCCGTGGCCGTGTCCGATGCCGCTTTTTCACTGCCGACACGCGTCACCACGATTTCAATGTCGTTGGCGCCGGGCGCCAGTTTGTCGGCCGGCACCCGGATACGTACCGGCACTTGCTGTTTGGCGCGTGCCTCAAGCCGGAATTCACCCACCGGCGGGCTGAACTGCGCGCCCGGCAGGTCGGCAATAGACAGGGCAAAGCGATGGGCTTCCTCGGACTTGTTGGTGATGTGCAGCGTGTATACGTTTTCCACCGAATCGCCCACCAGTTGATAAAGCGCATTGCGGTCACGCACCACATCCAGGGCGATGGGATTGCGCAGGAAGAGCGCCACCAGCAGGCCGACACACAGGGAAGCCCAGATGAACCCGTAGGCGATGGTTCGGGGGCGGAGCAGTTTGCTGGCCTGTCCATGCAGCGCATGATGCGTGGTGTAGCGCACCAGGCCGCGTGGCCGGTCGAGTCGGTCCATCACCGAGTCACAGGCATCAATACAGGCCGCGCAGGCGATGCATTCGTACTGCAGGCCATCGCGGATATCGATGCCCACGGGACACACCTGCACACACAAGGTGCAGTCGACACAGTCACCGGCCTGTCCTTCGTATTTCTCCGCTTTCTTGGCACTCATGCGGGGTTCGCCGCGTGCCTCGTCGTAGGAGATGATCATGGTGTCCTTGTCGAACATGGCGCTCTGGAAGCGTGCATAGGGGCACATGTACTTGCACACTTGCTCGCGCAGCAGGCCGGCATTGCCGTAGGTGGCGAAACCGTAAAACAGAATCCAGAAGGTTTCCCAGGGACCCAGGCCCAGGTCCACCACTTTGCCGGTCAGTTCCGGCGCGGGCGTGAAATAGGCCACGAACGTGAAGCCGGTCCACAGGGAAAAGACGATCCACAGCAGGTGCTTGCCGCTGCGGCGCAGCACCTTCTCCGTGGTCCAGGGACCGCGGTCCAGCTTCATGCGATGCGCGCGGTTGCCTTCCGCCAGTTCTTCCATCCACAGGAACGTCTTGGTCCAGACCGTCTGCGGACAGGCGTAGCCGCACCACAGGCGCCCGCCCAGATTGGTGAAGAAGAACAGGGTGATGGCGGCGATAATCAGCAGCCAGGTCAGCAGGAACAGATCCTGTGGTACCAGGGTGAAAAAGAAGATGTGGAAACGGCGCGCCGGCAGATCGAAGTGCACCAGTGGCTGGCCGTTGATCACGATCCAGGGAATGACGTAGTACAGCCCCAGCAATATCAGGGTGGCGGCGCCGCGCAGGTAGGAATAACGGCCCAGTAGCAGGCGCGGGTAGACCTTTTTGCGGTGCGCATACAGCGGTTGCGCCGTTACCTCATGCAATGACTTCGGATCGGCCGACACGATCAGTCTCCGGGCGGACGGTTACGAAAACCGGCCTGAAGCAGGAAGGCCATCAGGCACGCTGCCAATGCCGTTGCCCACAGAGTAAGGAACAACAAGGAGTAGAGGCTCAGCGGCACGGGCAGGTCCTGATGACCTCCTGTAACTGCGACGATGTGATCCATGATGGTGATGCTGGGCGCCAGACCCGCGGCGGCAGCCAGAAACGACACCCAGCCAGCCGCCAGCCAGCGGCGTACGCGGCGCGGCAGCGGTTTGCGTGGGGTGATTTCAGGGTGCTCGGCTATGGGCATGGTGACCTCGGGCTTAATGCGACAGGCTGTAGATGTAAGCGGTGAGCAGCCGCAGTTTGTCGGCACCGATCAGGTCACGGTGTGCCGGCATGCGACCCTGCTGACGGCCATTGGCAATCGATGAGGTCAGGCTGGCCTCGTCGCCACCATAGAGCCAGATGTCGTCCATCAGGTTGGGTGCGCCCAGCATGGTGTTACCGGTTCCGTCAGCGCCGTGGCAGGCGGTGCAGTTCTGCTCGAACAACGCTTTGCCCTGCTCCACCGCCGCTGTGCCGGCATGCGGATCCTGCATAAAGTCGACGACAGCAGCCACGCCTTTGTCGCCCAGCACTGCCTGCCAGGGCGGCATCATGCCGGCACGACCATTGCTGATGCTGGCCAGGATCTGTTCGGGCTCGCCGCCCCACAGCCAGTCATTGTCGGCCAGGTTGGGGTAGCCCTTGGCGCCGCGCGCATCCGAGCCGTGACAGCCCGTGCACCAGGTCTGGTAGACCTTGCGCCCGATGTCCACGGCATCGGGTTCCTGCGCCAGGGCCGGGATATCCATCTCGTGATACTCGGCAAACTTGCGTTCGAAGCGATGTTCCGCCTGATTGATCTGGGTTTCGTGCTGACGTTCCTGCGTCCAGTTGAACAGGCCGTCGAAATTGCCCAGGCCGGGGTAGGCCACCAGATACATCAGGCTGAAGACAATCGTGACCACGAACAAACCCAGCCACCAGAACGGCATGGGCTGGTTGTATTCCGCCAGATCGTTGTCCCAGACATGGCCGGTGGTTTCAGTTTCGGCCGGTTCGTCATCGCGGCGGATGGAGGCCCAGGCAATCAGCCACAGGCAGGCCACGATATTGAGCAGGGTGATCAGGATGACGAACCAGCTCCAGCCGGTGCTCAGTTGCTCGCTCATAAGCCTTTCTCCCGGATTTTCTCGAGGACATCTGTGTCATCCATCAGCGGTAGGCGCGCGGCTTCTTCGAAGCGGGTTTTCTGCCGGCTGCTGTAAGCCCAGATCACGATGCCGATGAAGGCAAACAGGCAAATGGCGGTAAAGATTCCGTTAACCATGACTATCTCCTTAACGGTTGCCCTGACCCTGGGTACGACCCAGGCTCTGCAGGTAGGCGATCAGGGCCTGCATTTCCGTTTTGCCTTCCACGGCTGCCTGCGCGCCGGCGATATCTGCTTCGCTGTAAGGCACACCCAGTGTTTTCATGGCCTTGAGCTTGCTGGCGGTTTTATCCGCCTTGATCAGACGTTCGGCCAGCCAGGGATAGGCCGGCATGTTGGATTCCGGCACCAGGGTGCGCGGATCCAGCAGGTGCACTTCATGCCATTCATCCGAATAGCGGCCGCCGACGCGGGCCAGGTCCGGCCCGGTGCGCTTGCTGCCCCACTGGAAGGGATGGTCCCAGACCGATTCGCCAGCAGTGGAGTAGGGCCCGTAACGCTCGGTTTCGTAGCGCAGGGTGCGGATCATCTGCGAGTGGCAGCCGTAGCAACCTTCACGGATATAGATGTCACGACCTTCCAGAGCCAGGGCGCTATAGGGCTGCAGGCCTTCGGCCGGCTCGGTGGTGGAGGCCGAGTACATCAGCGGTACGATTTCCACGATGCCGCCTACACTCACCACGATGGCGATGAGCACCGCCATGAGGCCGATATTCTTTTCAACCTTGTCGTGAGTAACGCTCATGTCTGAACCTCCGCGGTGGATGCATTGGGCGCGGGTGGTTGATCCGGCTGGGGCAGGTCAATGGCCGGTGCGCCCATGAGGGTTTTATAGCTGTTGTAGACCATAACCAGGATGCCGGTGAGGTACAGCACGCCACCGGCCAGGCGCACCGCGTAGAACGGATAGGTGGCGTTGAGGCTTTCGATGAAGCTGTAAACCAGGATTCCGTTTTCATCCGTGGCACGCCACATCAGACCCTGCATCACGCCGGCCACCCACATGGCGGCGATGTACAGCACCACACCCAGGGTGGTCAGCCAGAAGTGGATTTCAATCAGGCGCGTGCTGTACATGCTTTCGCGGTTCACCAGCCGCGGGATCAGCACATACAACGAGCCCATGGTGATCATGCCCACCCAGCCCAGTGCGCCGGAATGCACATGGCCGATGGTCCAGTCGGTGTAATGCGAGAGGGCATTGACCGTCTTGATGGACATCATCGGCCCCTCGAAGGTGCTCATGCCGTAGAACGACAGCGACACGATGAGGAACTTGATGATGGGATCGGTGCGCAGCTTATGCCAGGCGCCGGACAGCGTCATGATGCCGTTGATCATGCCGCCCCAGCTGGGCGCCAGCAGGATTAGCGAGAACACCATGCCCAGGCTCTGCACCCAGTCGGGCAGGGCGGTGTAGTGCAGGTGATGCGGACCGGCCCACATGTAGATGGAAATCAGCGCCCAGAAGTGCACGATGGACAGGCGGTAGGAGTAGATCGGCTTGCCGACCTGTTTGGGAATGAAGTAGTACATCATGCCCAGGAAGCCTGCGGTGAGGAAAAAGCCGACGGCGTTATGTCCGTACCACCACTGCACCATGGCATCCACAGCGCCGCCATAGGCCGAATAGGACTTGGTCAGCGAAACCGGTATGGCGGCGCTGTTGACGATGTGCAGGATGGCTACCGTCAGAATGAAACTGCCATAAAACCAGTTCGCGACATAAATATGCGGTGTCTTGCGGCGCATGATCGTGCCGAAAAACACCACGGCATAAGACACCCAGACCAAGGCAATGAGGAGGTCCAAAGGCCACTCGAGTTCAGCATATTCCTTGGCCTGGGTGTAACCCAATGGCAGCGAAATGGCTGCCCCCACAATCACTGCCTGCCAGCCCCAGAAGGTGAAGGCAGCCAGTTTGTCGAATACAAGTCTTGTCTGACAGGTGCGTTGCACCACCCAGTAGGAGGTGCCTATCAAGGCACTGCCGCCAAAAGCGAAAATAACCGCATTGGTGTGCAGCGGGCGCAACCGGCCGTAGCTCAGCCAGGGCAGGTTCATACTCAGTCCGGGCCAGATCAGCTCGGCGGCAATGAACACGCCAACGCCCATGCCCACTACCGCCCATACCAGGGTCATGATGGTGAATTGCAGCACCACCCGGTCGTTGTAGTTGACTGCAGCCGCAGCCGGGGTTTCGTTGCCAGCCATGTGGTTGGCCTCCTTGATACGTGAATTGTTCACTCCGTGGGAGGCATTTTCCTCAGCAGGTGGATGGGCTGCCTTGATCTAGATCAGGTCGACGCGGCTTGGACTTGTTTAGGCTCGGCACATCAATTACCGAGCGAGAAAATCATGCACGTGGACAAGCATCAGCCTCTTAAAAATCTGCTGGGGGAACTTGACCGGCGCGGCCCGCGCTATACCTCCTATCCGCCGGCGCCGATGTTCACTTATGACTTTGGTCCGGACGCGTTGGTCAACGCCCTGCAGGAAAGCAACCGTCCGCAGGCGCGACCGTTGTCGATCTATGCCCACGTGCCGTTCTGCCATCAGCTTTGCTACTACTGCGGCTGCACCAAGATCATCCTGAGCAACAATGCCCGCAATCAGGGAAAAATCGACGCTTACCTGCATACCTTGTACGGAGAGGCGGAATTATTCGCCCGATATCTGGATCCGCGCCGCGAAGTGCAGCAGATTCATCTGGGCGGTGGTACACCCAATAGCTTCAACCCGGAGCAGCTGGCCGATTTTCTGAGTGATTTAAGAGCCTGCTTCCGTGTTGCGCCGGGGGCCGAGGTTGGGATTGAAGTCGACCCGCGCTGCATTGAACTGCAGGATCTGGACCGTTATCGCCTGGCTGGCTTCAACCGCATCAGTATTGGCGTACAGGATTTTGATCCGCTGGTGCAAAAGGCCATTAACCGCGAGCAGAGCAAAAAGCACATTGCTGATCTGATCTCCGAGGCCCGCTTTGTCGGATTCGGAGGCATCAATGTTGATCTGATTTACGGCTTGCCGCGGCAGTCAATGAAAACTTTCGGCCATACCCTGGATGAGCTGGTCAAGATGCGGCCGGACCGGGTAGCGGTGTACAGCTATGCGCACCTGCCGCAGCAGTTCAGGGCACAGCGCCTGATACGGCTGGAAGAACTGCCCGACCCGACACTGAAGCTGGACCTGTTCGATCTGGCCGTGCACAAGCTCACCGACGCTGGTTACCGTTACATCGGCATGGATCATTTCGCCCTGCCCGAGGATGAACTTGCCCGATCGCTGAATTCAGGTCATCTGCAGCGTAATTTTCAGGGTTACAGCACACGGGGCGGCGCAGACATGATCGGCCTGGGTATGAGCGCCATCAGCAGCATAGGCAAGGTCTATGCGCAGAATGCCAAGACGTTGCCGATTTATTCCAGGCGTATCGAAAACGGCGAATTCGCCACTGTGCGTGGTTTGCATCTGACCGAAGAAGAGGGCATTCGTCGCGATCTCATTCACCAGCTCATGTGCAGCGGCAAGATCGATATGGACGCCTTCGGCCAGGCCCACGGCATCCAGTTCGAACAGTACTTCGAGCGTGACCTGGGGCGTTTGCGGCCCTATCTGAAAAAGGGACTGATCAGGAACCAGGATCATGTGCTGGAAGTGACGGAAAGCGGACGCTACCTGCTGCGCCCCCTGGCTATGGCTTTTGATCCCTACGTGAACCAGCCGGAAAACGGAGCGACCTATTCCAGGGTGATCTGACTGCTGCAATACCGCCCGAAACCTTGAATCTCGTGGCAGTTGTACTAGCTTGAAGAAACAAAAGAAACGAGGAGCATGGTATGTCGGCGCATAAACTCTTCCCTGGATTGGTAGCGACGGTTTTGGCAATGATGGCCCTGGTGGCCTGCCAACCCTCCGGCAGCGGCAAAACTGAGCAGGCTGAATCGCAGGAATCCGGTTGGTCGCCGCCTGTGGCCACGGATATCCAGGGGGAGGAAACCGCCGTACTCACCCCGCCGCCGCAGGTGCCGTCGCCCATTGACCGCGACCATCCCACCAAGCTGGTGGTGCACCTGGAAGTGCAGGAAAAAGTCATGCAGATGGCCGATGGCGTGGACTACACCTTCTGGACCTTTGGCGGCACTGTGCCCGGCAGCTTCATCCGCGTGCGGCGCGGTGACCTGATCGAATTTCACCTGGCCAACCGTGCCGACAGCAAGGTGCCGCATAACATCGACCTGCACGCGGTGACCGGTCCCGGCGGCGGCGCGGTGTCGTCTTTCACGCCGCCCGGCAAGGAAACCGTATTCAGTTTCCAGGCGCTCAATCCGGGTCTCTATATTTATCACTGCGCAACGGCGCCGGTGGGCATGCATATCGCCAACGGCATGTATGGCCTGATCCTGGTGGAGCCCGAGGAGGGTCTGCCGCCGGTGGATCGTGAGTTCTACGTGGTGCAGGGCGATTTCTATACCCGGGGCGGTTACGGCGATGCCGGACTACAACCTTTTGATATGGAAAAGGCCCTGAAGGAACAGCCGGATTACGTGGTCTTCAATGGTTCGGTCAACGCTCTGACTGGCGACAGGGCCTTGCATGCGAAGAAGGGTGAAACCGTGCGCATTTACGTGGGCAACGGCGGGCCCAATCTGGTGAGTTCATTCCATGTGATCGGCGAAATCTTCGATACTGTGTATATCGAGGGCGGCACCGCGCTCAATCACAATATCCAGACCACCCTGGTGCCCGCCGGCGGTGCGGCCATTGTCGATTTCAGGATCGACGTACCGGGTGAACTGATTCTGGTCGACCACTCGATCTTTCGCGCCTTCAACAAGGGTGCGCTGGGCAAGATCGAGGTACAGGGCGACGAGGAAAGTTTCATTTATTCGGGCGAGCAGCGTCAGACGGTTTATCTGGCCGAGGGTGGGGCTGTACAGCAAATGCCCGAAGATGAAGTCCCTGTCGAGCAACCGGTCCTGACTAAGCAGGAACGTATTGCCAGGGGAGAGAATGTCTACAAGAGCAACTGTGCCGCCTGCCATATGCCGGACGGTAGTGGCGTGCCAAACGCTTTTCCGCCAGTGGCTGAATCCGATTACCTGAATGCGGATGTGGACCGGGCTATTCGCGCCGTCGGCAAGGGCCTGGATGGCGAAATCACCGTGAACGGCGAAACCTATAACAATGTCATGCCACGCCTGAATCTGAGTCATCAGGAAATCGCCAATGTACTGAGCTACGTGTACAGCCAGTGGAATAACAATGGTACCGAGGTAACGCCGGAGATGGTCGACAAGGCCCTGCAGTGAAAGCTGCATGAGGGGAAGACAGCGGTCGATACTCGTCGCAGCCGCTTTGTGGGCGATCGCAAGCTGCGTTCAGGCCGGTGATCCAGCTCCGGCGGGTATGCTCGCGGTCACCGCTGGAAGCTATGTGCCGTTATACGGTGACAAGACCCGGCCGGTAGGGGTGGACGCGTTTTACATGGACGAATATCCGGTAACTAATGAAGAGTACCTCGCTTTCGTCAATGACCATCCACGCTGGCGCCGCAGCAAAGTTGCTCCGCTGTTTGCCGACGAAGGTTATCTGGCCCACTGGCAGGCGGATTTGGTCGCAGGGGAGCAGGCGCCGGAAAAAGCGCCCGTAACCAATGTCAGCTGGTTCGCGGCCAAGGCGTATTGCGAGGCGGGCGGGAAACGCCTGCCAACCCTGGATGAATGGGAATATGCCGCCAGAGCCAGTGAAGATAATCGGGACGCCGCATCCCGGCCCGGGTTCAATCGCCTGATTCTGGACTGGTACGGCAAGCCCACACGGTTGCCGCTGCCCGAGGTGGGTTACAGCTTCCGGAATGCCTGGGGCTTGTGGGACATGCATGGTCTCGTCTGGGAGTGGGTGATGGATTTCAACGCCGTGGTTATGACTGGCGAGTCACGCAAGGATGCGGGTGGTCTGGATCCGCAGCTTTTTTGTGCCGCGGGAGCGCTTGGAACCGTCGATCCGGCGGACTATGCCGCCTTCATGCGCTACGCCATGCGTGGCAGTGTGCAGGCGCGTTACTCGGTGCAGAACATGGGGTTTCGCTGTGCCCGCGATATTGAGGGCGCAGCGCCATGAAAAAGTCATTACGGATGTCGGGCTTGCTGGTCGCACTGATACTTGCCGCTGCCGGTTGTTCACGGGATGAGGCTGATAGCGGCGGTCATCAACATCATGAGCATATGCAGATGGCCGCATCGGAGGCGCCTGGTGGTCAGTCGGTGTATCAACTGCAATCCCTCTGGAACAGTCAACGAGGTGAAACCGTCCGCTTGCAGAGCCTGACCGGCAAGCCTGTGGTGCTGGCCATGGTGTATACCCACTGTGACCACGCCTGTCCGCGCATTATTGGCGACATGCGTCTTATCCGGCAGGCGTTGGATGCGCATGCATCAGACGTGCACTTCGTGCTGGTCTCCATTGATCCTGAACGTGACACGGTTGAGCGTCTGCAAGCATTCGGCGAGGAAACCGGCCTGAGTAGACAGGGCTGGACTCTGCTGCGAGGAGACGAGGTTGATGTGCGTGAGCTGGCCGCTGTTTTCGGCGTGCAATATCGCCGTACCAGCGCGACCGACTTCGCTCATTCCAACGTCATCAACGTGCTTGATCGCGGAGGTGAAGTGATCCATCAGCAGCAAGGGCTGGGGAGTCGTCCGGACGCAACTGTGAGGGCGCTGAAATCCGTATTAGGTGAATAACTGCATACTGAATAGTCATTAAAACGTCATCCCGCCGTCATGTGACAGTGCCAGGATCGGGCATATTTCAAACGTCACGATTCCGGGTTTACACATGTCACTTACCAAGTCCTTTTCTCTGGCTGTTCTTTTTTCCCTTGTCCTGGGTTTGAGCGCCTGCCCCGATGACGGGGACGACGGTGAGGCCGGCGCAGCCGGTCGCAGCCTTACGCTCATTGAACTCAGTGTGCTGGGTACCTATTTCAGCAATATCTTCGATGAAGGCGCTGCCGAGATCGTGGCGCATGACGCCCTTAATCAGCGCCTGTTTGTGGTCAATGCCGCCGACACCTCGGTAGATGTACTCGACATCAGTGACCCGGCTGCTCCGGTACTGCTCGATACCATCGATGCATCGGAAGAAGGCGGTGGCGCCAACAGCGTTGCGGTATATGGTGACACTTTGGCAGTGGCCATCGAGGCCGAGGACAAGACCGACCCCGGCAAGGTGGTGTTCTACAACACCACGGATTTCAGCAAGCTTGGCGAAGTGACGGTGGGCGCATTGCCGGACATGCTGGTATTCACGCCGGATGGCAGCAAGGTGCTGGTCGCCAATGAAGGCGAGCCCAACGATGACTACGACGTTGATCCCGAAGGCTCGGTGAGTGTGATTGATTTATCTGCCGGCGTGGCCAGTGCATCGGTAACGACAGCCGGTTTCACCGGTTTCAACGGCGACGAAGACGATCTGCGCGATCAGGGTATTCGCATTTTCGGGCCGGGCGCTTCCGCTGCCCAGGACCTGGAGCCGGAGTACATTGCCGTCTCACCGGATGGAGAAAAAGCCCTGGTGACACTCCAGGAAGCCAATGCTTTCGCTGTCCTGGATATCGAAGATGCCGAGGTGAGTGCCCTGGTGCCGTTGGGCTTCAAGGATCACCGGGTGCTGGGCAACGAACTGGACGCCAGTAACGACGACGATGGCATCAATATCCGCAACTGGCCGGTGTTCGGCATGTATCAACCGGATGCCATTGCCAGTTACCAATACAACGGCAAGACCTACTACGTTACGGCCAATGAAGGCGACTCACGTGATTACGATGGTTTTTCCGAGGAATTCCGTATTGCCGATCTGCAACTTGATGCGGATGCTTTTCCGGACGCTGCGGAACTGCAGGAGGACGAGAATCTGGGGCGTCTCAATGTGACGTCGACGCTGGGCGTGAGCAATGGTTGCGATCCGACCGATGCGGGCACGGATGTGGAAGCCGACTGTGTTTACGATGCCCTGTATGCCTACGGCGCCCGCTCGTTTTCCATCTGGAACGAGGATGGCGTACTCGTCTTTGACAGCGGTAGCGAGTTCGAACGCATCCTCGCCCAGGTGCTGCCGGATAACTTCAACAGTACCAATGACGAAAACAATTTCGACAACCGCTCCGACGACAAGGGGCCAGAGCCGGAAGGGGTCACCGTTGGCGTGATCAATGGCCTGGCCTTTGCCTTTATCGGCCTGGAACGGGTGGGTGGCATCATGGTGTACAACGTGACCAATCCGCAGGCGCCGGAATTCGTGCAGTACATCAATAACCGTGATTTCAGTGTCGGCGACGATCAGATTGAAACCAACCTGGTGAAGGATCTCGGACCGGAAGGTCTGGCCTTCATCAGTGCTGAAAACAGTCCGACCGGCAGGCCGATGCTCGCTGTGGGTAACGAGGTCAGCGGTACCACGACGCTGTACAACATTGATGTAAACGACTTCTGACCTGCCGGGTTCTGCTTTTCCCCGGGCCGGCAATTCGCCGGCCTTCTTCTTTTTATACACACTGATGATCAGTTGCTTGATTCACGTCAATGTATGATCACCTATTGACCTGAATACTTCTCCTGCACAGAGAGGGGCGACCTGTCATGAATGGCATACTTGCAGACGCTGAGAAACGTTACCGGGCTCCATACAACGGCAGCCTTGCCCTGAGTAAAGTGGAGGCGCTTGAGGACGGCAAGAAGCCGCTGGCAGCGTCGCGCTTGCGCCCCGAGCTTGAGGTGGTAGCCCAGAAAATTGGCGAGTTGCAGGAAATGCTCTACGCCGATGCCAGCAAGGCTTTGCTGCTGGTGTTTCAGGGCGTGGACGCGGCCGGCAAGGACAGCACCATTCACAAGGTTTTCAGCCGGGCTGACCCGGTGGGTTGCCAGGTCAGTTCCTTCAAGGTGCCCTATGGCGAGGAAATCCAGCATGATTTTCTGTGGCGTTGCACACAGCGCCTGCCGCGTTTTGGTGAAATAGGTCTTTTCAACCGTAGCTATTACGAAGCGGTGTTGACCGAGCGTGTGCATCCGGAAGTATTGATCAATCAGCGTAAAAAGGATGACGCTACTCTCTCGAGGCTATGGCAGTCGCGCTATCGTTCGATCAGGGAGTACGAACGTCATCTGACAGCCAATGGTACGGTCATTCTCAAGTTCTGGCTGTACGTGTCCAAGCAGCGGCAGGCTTCGCGACTGCTAAAGCGTATCGACAAGCCTGAAAAGCGCTGGAAGTTTTCGGCCATGGACGTGTATGACCGGGATCATTGGGACGATTACATGCAGGCCTATGTGGATGCTGTGAATGCCACGTCGCGTGCCTGGGCGCCATGGTATGTCATTCCCGCCGACCACAAACCTACGCTGCAATTGGCCGTGGCGCGCATCACCCTGGTTGCCCTGAAAGGAATGAATCTGGCCTATCCGGTGATGGATGAACAGGCGCGCGCCCAGATGGAGGCCATGCGTTGTCGTTTGCAGGAGGAATGCAAGCCAGAGAAATCCACCAAATGAGCGTCCTGCAATCAGGACCGGAGCTCGCCATGTCCAAGCATCCCGTCAGTGATCAGCACAGATTTCATCATAGTGTCGAGGAGATTTCCCGGCGCCTGGATGACGGTCCGGCGCAGAGTTATCTACGGGATTTCATCTATGGCGCCATCGACGGCACGGTAACCACCTTCGCGGTGGTGGCCGGTGTGGCCGGGGCGCAGCTGGGTATCGGCGTGGTCATTATCCTGGGCCTGGCCAATCTTCTGGCCGATGGCTTCAGTATGGCCGTGAGCAATTACCTGGGGACACGAGCGGAGCGCCAGCAGCGGGATCAGGCGCGCAAGCGGGAATATGAGCACCTGCGGATCTATCCGGAAGGTGAGCGCGAGGAAATCCGGCAGATCTTCGCGCGCAAGGGATTCGAGGGAGACGAACTGGAAACAGCCGTGTCAGTGATCACCTCGGATGTGGAACGCTGGGTAGACACCATGCTGGTCGAGGAGCATGGTCTGTCGCTTGTACACCCGGATCCGCGCAAGGCAGCCACCACCACCTTCGTGGCCTTTTTCCTGGTCGGGGCAGTGCCATTGCTGCCCTATCTGGCTTCCTGGTTGTTCGGTCTGGATATTGCCCAGCCGTTTTTCTGGAGCGGGCTCGGGGCCGGGGCGGCGTTCTTCCTGGTCGGCTGTATGAAGGGCCGTTATGTGGAACAGGCCTGGTACAGCTCCGGTTTTGAAACCTTGCTGGTGGGCGGTGGCGCCGCTGGCCTGGCCTATGCCGTGGGCTTGCTGCTCAGGGATCTGATCGTCGTTTGATCAGGCCAGCCAGGACATCACGTTATGTGTGCGTGCAACGCCCACGATATAGGCAAAGATCATCAGGGCGGCGAGCCATGCGACGATGCGAATGCCCTTTGTCGGCCCACGCTTGAGGGCGATAGTGCCCACCACAATATAGGCAATGAGGCCCAGCACCTTGGCCGTCAGCCAGTCATGTACGAAGGGATACTGATGTACGTAGAACATCAGCGTCAGTCCGCTCAGCAGGAAGAGCGTGTCAATGACATGCGGGGCTATTTTCACCCAACGCCGCTGCAGCAGGGCAGAATCCGCCATCATCCACAGGCCGCGTATGAAAAAACCGCCGATGCTGAGCAGGGCGGCGGTCATATGCAGAATCTTGATTTCCAGGTACATAATGCAGGACCGGGCTCATTGAGCCCGGTCAGTTAAGAATGGATTGCGTACTGTACCCTGAAATGCAGGCTCAGAAGCGATAGCCGAGCCCCAGCATCAGTACCCAGGGGTCAATATCCACGTCCACTTCGGTTTGCCCGGCGGCGCCACCGGTTGCCGGCCCGCCCGCGAATTCCAGCTCTGCCGTGGTATCGATCTGGATATACCAGAGTGCGGCATTGACGAACCAGTTGTCCTGCCAGTCCCAATCGATGCCCAGCTGAAGGGCCAGGCCAACCGAATCGTCCAGCGTGACGTCGGTATTGCCTAACGCGGCTTCCAGGCTGCCGGAAGCGTCTTCGTCAAAGAAGGCGGTGTAGTTCAAGCCGGCCCCGACATAAGGGTGCCATCCCTTCCAGCCGGTTTGCGGATAATAGTTAACCAGCAGGGTAGGCGGCAGCTGTTTGGTACTGGCGATTTTGCCCAGTCCGCTAAGTGCTGCGCCTTCGCCATTGATGTCGTGCTCGAAGGGCAGGGCGCCGAGAAGTTCGAAACCCCAGTTATCGGTGTACATATAACTGATGGAGATGCCCACGCCGGTGGCGTCATCGACTGATACGCCATTGCCGGGGAATCCGCCCACATCACCACTGTCATCGTTGGGGGCGACATGCGCCACGCCGAAGCGTGTGAACCAGTCGCCGGCATCATGGGCGAGCGTTGCCGGGCTGGGCGTGATACACAGCAGGCCCGCCAGCAGGGGCCATTTTCGGGTGATTGATAATCTGCTCATTTGCTTCTCCCAGTCTGTATGAAACCGCGTGCAGATTAAACCCGGCTTTTGGGCTTGTGCTTGATCTATGTCAATGGAATATGACGAGACGTCATTTTTTTGAAAGTAGTGCGTACATATGTTACTTATAAGGCTGGAGACGGAGGTCAAGGCATGGCAGAAACAGCATTGAAAGCGGCGATGGGCGCCCCGGTGGTGGCCAATGAACCGGCTTTTATTACACCGGATAACAGCCAGGCAGCCCAGCCGTCCATTGCCATCATCGGCACCGGCTTTTCCGGTCTCTGTGCAGCCATTCGTCTCAAGCGCGCCGGTTTCGATAACTTCGTTATCTACGAAAAGGGCGGCGACTTCGGCGGTGTCTGGCGCGAGAACACCTACCCGGGGGCAGCCTGCGACGTGCCCTGGCATCTGTATTCCTTTTCCTTCGAATACAGTAACCAATGGTCCAGCCGCTATCCGCCGCAACCGGAAATTCTGAAATACATCCGTGCCTGCGCCCGCAAATACGGACTGTACGAACACTGCCGTTTCAATACTGAGGTGGAATCCGCCGCGTTCGACAAAGACAGTGGCCGTTGGTCAGTGGCGACGAAGGACGGAGACGCACAGGAATACCGGGCCGTGATAACTGGCGTCGGGCAGCTGAGCCGCCCGGCGTTCCCCCGCATCAAGGGCATTGAGGATTTCAGGGGACACAGCTTCCATTCCGCCCTCTGGGATCATGACTGCAACCTCAAGGGCAAGCGGGTGGCCGTCATCGGTACCGGCGCCAGCGCCATTCAGTTCATTCCCGAAATTGCTCCGGAAGTCAGCCAACTCACCATATTCCAGCGTAGCGCGCCTTATATCCTGCCGCGTCTGAATCTTGTCTACGGGGCCGTTAACAAGTTCCTGTTCCGCTTCATTCCCCGCTACGGTCATTTGTATCGCCTGTTCCTGTATGAGCTGGGCGACAACAGTATTGCAGCCTTCAACGGCAAGGGCCTGATGAGCGGTCTGTTCAAATGGTGGGCTCAGCATCACCTGAAAAGCCAGGTGCCTGATCCGGAGCTGCGCGCAAAACTCACGCCGGACTATCCCGTGGGCTGCAAGCGGGTGCTGTTTCATTCGGATTATTATCCTGCGCTGACGCGCGATAACGTGGAGGTGGAAACCACGGGCATCAGCCATATCTCGCAAAAAGGCGTGGTGACCACGGACGGGGTGGAACATGAAGTGGATGTCATTATTTATGGCACCGGCTTCAAGGCTACCGAATTCCTGGCGCCCATCAACTTCAGAGGCAAGGACGGCCAGACTCTGGAGGAACGCTGGTCAGACGGGGCGGAGGCCTATCTGGGCGTTAGCGTAGACGGTTTCCCCAATCTGTTCATGTGCTATGGCCCGAATACCAACCTGGGCAGTAACTCCATCATTTTCATGATCGAGTGTCAGACGCATTACATTACCCAGTGCATCCGGAAACTGGCTGATGGGCGCACCAAATACCTTGACGTCAAACCCGGCGTGTTGCGTGAATTCAATGACGTCTTGCAGGACAAGCTGAAAGCCTCGGTCTGGTCGGCCGGTTGCAGCAGCTGGTATCACACCGATGACGGCAGGGTCACCAATAACTGGCCCAACAAGACCAAGAAATACCAGCGGCTGACTCGCAAGTTCCGGCTGGATGATTATCAGGTCGCCTTGCAGAACAGGTAGTGACCCACACCCCATTGCTGGCCATTTTCATAACCGAACAGTTCGGCTACGGCCATGAAGAACATGCGCCAGCGCTGCAGCATGATGCGGGCCTCGCGCTGGCTGAGTTGATCTTCGAACACCTGCAATAGCTGACTGCGTTCCCGGTCCAGCCGCTGCAGCCAGGCATTGCTGGTGGCTTCGTAATGACGGCCGTCGATCCACCAGCGGTCGGCCAGTTTCAGGTCTCCCTGGTAGTGCAGAAACAGTTCGAAGCTGGGCATCATGCCGCCGGTGAAGAAATGGCGGCTCATCCAGTCTGACTGGCCCCTGGATTCGAAGGGATAGGCCAGCTCGCGGTGGCAGAAGACATGTGTGAACAACTTGCCGCCCGGTTTGAGCCAGTGATGTATGCGCTGGAACAGCAGGGCGTGGTTACGCACATGTTCGAACATCTCCACTGAAACGACCCGGTCAAATTTTTCCGTGCTGCCGAAGTCATTGATGTCGGCGGTGATGACCTGCAGATTCTTCAGGCCGCGCAATCGGGCCTGGGCTTCGATCCACAGGCGTTGTTGATGTGAATTGGAGATGGCGGTGATGCGAGCTTCCGGATAATGCGTCGCCATCCACAAACTGAGTGAACCCCAGCCGCAACCGAGTTCCAGAATGTCCATGCCGTCTTTGAGTTGTGCACGCGCACAGGTCAGTTCCAGCATGGCGCTTTCTGCAGCGTCGAGGTCGTCAATGCCTTCTCCAAACCAGGCACAGCTGTATTTCAGATGCCCGCCCAGTACCTGTTCGTAGAATGCCGGCGGCACCTCGTAATGTTGTTCATTGGCCTTGTCGGTGGCGATGGCAAGCGGCCCGCCTTTCCATTCCGACAGGCGTTGCCGGAAAACACTGTCTCTGCGCGTCAGATCCTGATGATGTTCATCAGTCAGGCGTTGACGGCAGAGTTTGCGGATCGACAGGCGTGTCAGGGAATCCGGCACCAGACCCATTTCGCAAAGCCGGATAGCCAGGGGTTCCTTCGGCGTCCGCGCCGATGGGGTTGAATCGCCGTTGTTCAGGTGGAAAATCGATGCGCGCGTCATAGCGAACTCCGTTGTCGTCTCGAATATTGCTGATCCCTGAATAGCGCAGCAGGTGGCCGCTTTCCAGGGCGTAAGTGATGTCGATGCCGTCCACCAGCAGGCTGAGCAGGTTGGACAGCTCAACCCGTATCAGGGCGGCTTGCTGACCGAACAGGGTGGTTCTTTCCACCAGTCTGGCGGTGAAGCCATAGCTGGCCAGGCGGCCGGCCACGGCCAGGCGGAATTTCTGCAGTCCGCGTTCCATCAGGTTGGGCAGTCTGGCCTGTACATAGCGGTCGAAGCCCGCATCGGACACCAACTCCAGTTCACCCTGCGGGTCGATGAGTTTGCTGCTGGCTGGCGCTGACTTGCGGTCACGCCGCTTCAGGCGATAGCCCTTGTCCGTGTACTCGGCCGCTTCCAGATAACCGTCGCGCCAGTCCTGTAACTGAAATGCCGGCGCGAAGGGCTGATTACCGTAATCCAGCGTCTTGGTCGCCAGCGCAGAGCCGTCCGGCTTCTGGTATTCAACATGGTGACGGACCAGTTCGCCGTCGTTATACATCTGCAGGTGATGTTCGGTGTAAATGAACTGCCCCGTTTTCTGGTCATAGGCCTTGCCGATAATCTCCAGCAGGCCATTGTCATAGCCTTGTGCCAGGCAGCTCAGCGGGAGGCCGAACAGGGCAATGAAAAGCAGGGGGATAAGCGCGGCAGTCATGTCATCAACCCTTGCGCGGCGGCAGCGGGATAAAGGCGCTGGTGCGGCGTATATAGTCTGCGTAGCCCTCGCGCTGTGCGGCGGCATTACGTGCCTCCACCGTGGGAATGCCACTGACCTTGAGCAGCAGCAGGGCAATCACCAGCGGACCGATCAGGCTCAGTGCGGCCAGGGGTGCGCCGATGGCCAGCACCGGATAGCCGCACCAGTGCAGGCACTCAAAGAAATAGTTGGGGTGGCGTGAATAACGCCATAACCCGGCATTGCAGACGCGCCCCTTGTTCTGCGGATCGCGCTTGAAGCGGGCCAGCTGCCAGTCGGCCAGGCCTTCGCCAATGATGCCGCTTACGCAAAGCGCGACACCGACAAGCAGCCAGATCGCAGCGGGCAGTTCGGTGGTGGACGCCAGGGGCAGGAAGCTGAGGCCGATGAACCAGGCAATTGCGGCCTGAAACAGATAGAACTTCAGCATACTGCGGTTGGCCTGCGTGCCCCATTGTTCGCGCAGTTCGGCATAACGCCGGTCCTCGGGCTTGCCGATATTGCGTATCGCCAGATAGCCGGCCAGGCGTAGCGCCCAGGTAATGCTCAGCGCGGCCAGCAAGATTCGCATGCTCGGGTGGCCGGTGCCGAGTATTGCGTAGCAGGGGCCGGCCGCGCCCACGATGAGTGTCCAGCTGATATCAACGATACCGGCGTTGCGGGTACGGCATTGCACCCGCCAGGTCATATAGACCGCGGCGACAGCGATAACAGCGTGCAACAACATGCTCTGCCATATGGCCATGACTTACCCCGTTATCACGCGGCCACTGCGCCGAGCCGGCGAGTCGAACAGGATATGGGCAACGCCGATATGCCGTTCCGCAAATCCGGCCTCACAGATGGCCAGGTAGAAATCCCACATGCGCATGAAGGTTTCACTATAGCCCAGCCGGCGGATGGCGGCGGCCTCATGCCAGAAGCGCTGCCGCCATATTTCCAGCGTGCGTGCATAGTCTTCGGCAAAGTCTTCCAGATGCGCCAGACGCAGGCCGCTACCGGTAGTCGCCGCTTTCATCAGCTCGGTGATGGAGGGTAGATGGCCACCGGGAAAGATATAGCGTCGGATAAAGTCAGGAGTGCGCCGGTAGCGTGCATATCTCTGATCCTTGCAGGTGATGGCCTGGATCAGGGCGCGTCCATCCGGTTTGAGCAGGCTTTCCACCACCGAGAGATAGCGGGGCAGGTACTCATGTCCCACCGCTTCGATCATTTCGATGGAAACGAGTTTGTCGCACTGGCCTGAAAGTGTTGTGGGCAGATCGCGGTAATCCGCCTTGAGTACCGTGACCTGTTCTCCCAGTCCGGCCCCGAGGATGCGTGTCAGCGCCAGGTCGTATTGTTCCTGCGAAATGGTCGTGGTGGTGACCCGGACGCCGTAGTGCCGGGCTGCATGCATGGCCATTGCACCCCAGCCGGTACCGATTTCCACCAGATGTTCACCCGGCTGGAGATCAAGCTTGCGGCAGATCATGTCCAGCTTGTTGAACTGTGCCTCTTCCAGGGAGTCGGTGCTGTTCCGGAAAATGGCCGATGAATACATCATGCTTTCGTCCAGAAACAGGCGGAAGAAGTCATTGCCCAGATCGTAATGGGCGGCGATATTCAGGCGGCTGTTGTCCCGGTGATTACGGCGGCGCCAGTCGAGGAATCTGAGCGCCGGTTTTTTCAGGCAGGCCAGGCCGCTGTCCATGGCGTCCAGCTGATCAAGGTTGCGGATGAACAGACGCACCAGGCCGACCAGATCAGGGCTGTCCCATAGTCCCAGCATATAGGCCTCACCCAGTCCCACGGCGCCGCCCAGGCAGGCGTGTTGATAGAAGGCAGGATCGTGGATATGTACGTCAATGGGTTCGCAGTGCTCATGTTCGGCATCCGGACCGAGCAGGGTCGCGCCTGCTTCCGCTTCATGCATGCGCACCGCGCCTTCCGAAAGATGGCGAATGCGGTTGAGAAAGGCCTCGCGCAGCATGCGCTCGGATAGCAGGCCGGAGCTGCCGGTGTTCAGGTTGTCGGCGTAGGCAGAAATATGTTCACTCATGTGCCATTCCTTTCAGAGTGACTGGGGGTGGAGGAATCGGGTGCGCCCGCCCGGGGGTGGCGGACGAACGGTACACCTTTGAGCCAGAGCCGCAGGGCCTGCCAGTAAATGGCGGCGGCTATTTTCAGGGTCATGAAAGGCGTGGCGATCAAGGCATGTGCGCAGGCCGCACTGTTCAGTGGTCGGGCGCGTAACTGCAGGCCGGCATGGAACAACACCTTGTCCTTGCGATGATTCTGCAGGCCGATCAATAGGGCATGTTCGGTTTTCAGTATCCGCAGGTGGTAGAGCATGTCCATATCCATGAAGGGCGATACATGCAGGGCCTTGGCGAATTCCAGCGAGATGCTGGCGCTCTGGCCGTCAGGGATGGCCAGCACATAGGGATGCCGTTCATTCCAGGGCGTGTTGTGTACCTCGGCAATGATCCAGCGCAATTGCCCGCTGCCGTCGTGGCAGAAGAACAGGCTGATGGGGTTGAAGCAGAAGCCGAAATAACGCGGCTGGGTCAGCAACATGATGCGACCAGTCGGCCGCTGTCCATGCGTCTGTTCCACCAGATCACGAGCCGCCTCGGCCAGATTTTGTGTTCTGCCGGGCAGGTAATCACTGCGTCTGAAACTGACGATATTGGTTTGTTCCAGTGACCAGAACCAGCGTCCGCGAAAGGCCTGCTCCAGACGATCAAGATCCAGACAGAGCATGCTGAGGCGATAGTTGAAACGATGCGTCCTGGGTGAATGTCGCGCGTGACTGACTTCGCCGGTATACAGGCAGTGCGTCTGTTCGATCACAGCGATTCTCCGAATTGGGCGGTGACATCCAGGGCACTGTGTACGCCATCTTCGTGGAAGCCATTGCGCCAATAGGCGCCACAGAAATGCGTACGGTTCTGGCCACTGATCTCCTGGCGCCGCTCACGGGCCTTTTGTGCACTGAGGGTGTAGACCGGGTGGTCGTACTCATAACGACCCAGGATTTTTTCCTCATTCACCTGCTCGCCCTGATTCAGGGTGACGCAGAGTTCCTCCGGGGCATTCAGTTGTTGCAGGCGATTCATGTGATAGGTCACGGTGGCGGGACGTTCGCGGTCTTCACTCACGCGGTAGTTCCAGGAGGCCCAGGCACGCGGGTTACGTGGCAGCAGGGCACGGTCCGTATGCAGCAGTACCTCGTTTTTCTGATAGGGCAGCTGGCCCAGAATTTCCTGCTCACGCGGGCCTGGGTCCGCCAGCAAGCGCAGTGCCTGGTCGCTGTGGCATGCGAATATCACCTGATCGAAGCGTTCCGTGCCCTGGGCGGTCGTGACGCGGACGTGATCGGGGTGACGTTGCACAGACTCTACGGGGGTATTCAGCCTTGCGCGGTCGCCCATCAGCAGGGCTATGCGCCGTACATATTCACGTGAGCCGCCATGAATCACATACCACTGCGGGTGGCGCGTCACGGTAAGCAGGCCGTGGTTGTCGAAGAACTCCACGAAATGATCTGCCGGAAACTCGCCGGCCGTTGACAACGAACCGGACCAGATGGCTGAGCACATCGGCAGCAGGTAGCGATCGATGAAATCCTGCGAATAATCGCCGTTCTCCAGGTATTGCCCCAGGCTCAGGCCGCAGGGTGAAGCGAGCAGGCGGCGACTTTCGCGATTGAAACGAACAATGTCCCGCAGCATGCGGTAATGATCGGAGCGCAGCAGGTTGCTGCGCTGGGCAAACAGGCCGTTGAAGCCAATGCTGCCGTATTCAATGCCACTGCGGGTGCAGCTGACGCTGAAACTCATCTGGGTAGGCAGACCCTGCACCCGCAGCTGTTTCAGCAGTTTGGTGAAGTAGGGATAGGTGCGGTCGTTATAGACGATGAATCCGGTATCGACAGCATATTGCTGTCCGCCGAGGGTGACATCCACGGTGTGTGTATGCCCGCCCAGGCGGGGCTCTTTTTCAAACAGCACCACTTCATGCTGGCGTCGCAGCAGGTGGGCGCAGACCAGTCCTGATATGCCGCTGCCTATGATCGCAATTCTCATGCAAATAACTCCGAAAACCCCTGGATGTCTCTATATACGCAGCAGTCAGGGGTTTGGATGCAGGACAGATTCGACTTTTTTTCTTGCCGCAGTGGATGGTCGACGGCATGCTATGGATATCCTGTCCAAGAAATTTTGTTGTGGCTGAGAATCAACAACTTGAGCAACTGCTCGCCAGGACGGCCTTGCGCGACCGGGCAGCGTTTCAGCAGCTATATAACCTGACGTCCCCGCATCTGTTTGGCGTTGCGCTGCGTATATTGCATACACGCTCCCTTGCGGAAGAGGCGCTTCAGGATGCATTCGTTCAGATTTGGCAGAAAGCCGGTGAATACCGTGCCGACAAGGCGCAGGTGAACACCTGGATGACCTCCATCACCCGTTACCGGGCGCTCGATATGTTGCGCAAGTCGGCGCGCGAAACCCCGCTTGAAGAATTACCGGATTCCGTGATGCCGGAGCAGCAGGGCGCCCAGATGATGGCGGCGGAGAACGCTGATCTGGAACTCTGCATGGAGGAACTCCAGAACGAACAGCGTGAGTGCATAGCACTTGCCTATGTGGATGGTTACAGCCACCAGGAACTGAGTGACCGGCTGGATACACCGCTGGGTACGGTGAAAAGCTGGATACGCCGTGGGCTGCAGCAGCTCAAGGAGTGTCTGCAGCGATGAATTACCAGAACGAACAACTGCGTGAAGCATTGGCGGCTCAATATGTACTGGGCACCTTGCGTGGTTCTGCCCGATTGCGCTTCGAGCGCTGGCTGAATCAGGATCCGGATCTGCAGAACCGCACCGGTTACTGGGAGCAGGCCCTGCAGCCGCTGGCCGATCAGGTGGTGCCGGTGCAACCACCCAGCCGTGTATGGACCTCCATTCAGACCCGGCTGGGTATGCAAGCGAGCTTGCCGGGCAAGAGTCAGGCGACTTCGCGTCTGCACTGGTTGCGTGGTGCCTGGGTGTCCTTCGGGTTGGCGGCCTTGCTGGTCGCCGTGCTGGTGTTCGGCCCGGCCGAGGAAGTCACCCGCTTTACGCCGGATATCGAAGTCGCCCTGCAGAACGAGCTGGCACAGCCGGTATGGAAGGTGGATGCCGACTCCAGCAAGGACACGGTGGTGGTCAGTACCGTCCGAAATGTGCGGTTGCCGGATGACAAGTCACTGGAACTCTGGCTGGTGCTGGAATCCGGCGAGCCCCCCATATCGCTGGGCCTGATGCCTACCGAGCAGGGACGCAAGTATGTCGTGAAGTCTTCCACACCACTGCGCGAAGGCATCGGCTTCGCTGTCAGTCTGGAGCCCAGGGGCGGCTCACCCACGGGCGTTGCCACCGGTCCGATACTGTATATACAGACTTACCGGGAAACCTGAGGAACCAGGCATCCAAAAGACTGTCCGCGGCGTATAACGTTCAAGACAGCAACGAGGAATGCCCCATGCGAACCAGATCAACGCTACTTTTCCTGCTCAGTGCCGTATTACTCGGCGCTTGCGCCGTGTTGGGCGCGGCGCCGCACCATGAATACTCTGTAGCCGCCGAACAAACCTATGCCGAGCATGCCAGGGAGAAACTGACGGCGGATGTTTATGTGCCTGAAGGCGCCGGCCCGTTTCCGGCCGTGGTCGTCATCCACGGCGGCGGTTGGGTTGGCGGTGAACGCAGCGACATGAACAGCGTGGCGCAGTATCTGGCACGGCAGGGGTTTGTGGCCATGAATATCAGTTATCGCTCGGCAAGACAGCACAGCTACCCGGCCCAGGTCGAGGACTGCCGGGCCGCGGTCCGCTGGCTGCGGGCCAACGCGGCGCGCTACAAGGCCAGCGCCCGGCAGATCGGAGCCATGGGCTATTCCGCCGGCGGTCACCTGGCCCTGATGCTGGGTGTTCAGGACACTGAAGACGAGGCCGCCAGGGTCGCGGCTGTCGTTTCGGGCGCAGGACCGACGGACCTGCGCAAGTATCCGGACAGTGGTCTGGTGAAACG
>CAJXLF010000008.1 GCA_913055805.1 uncultured Salinisphaerales bacterium | reverse complement strand
GGTTTGGACATTGTGTCTCCGGTTCAATGCGACAGTGTCGCTAAAAGAACCGATTACACAAAATCTAGGACAGGCCCCCCGTTTGGAAAATTGGCCGGAAAAGTATTCGTGGTCTTCCCCCTATTAACCTTTATGTTCCAACCAACAGCCTTACATGCCTTTTCAGTACACAATCTTGAAGAAATGCGCACCCAGCTTAAATAATGTGCGTGGCTCTAGGCGTGCAATATCATCGAAAATGCAACTATCAATTTTTCAGCCAAAGGCACCATTAACCTGAATTAGCTGTATGGCATGAGAATCAATCGAGCCTGACCCCTTGATCCTGAGCCTGACCCCTTGATCCTAATTTGGTCAAATATCGGATAGCAGTTCAGTTGTATTCGTCGACGATATAAATGCATTCTAGTCGCTTGAAAGTCGAACCTTCCAATCAGTCCCTCTCTGCGCGCCTGTAACTACTATAAGAATTTTTTCTCCCATATATCGGGGTAGACCTTTCTTGCCACTACCACCTGAAGTTTCTGTTTCAAACACCAAACGTCGATCAGTTACTCCAATGTAGAAAACCTCAGTTTTGTCTGGGACATTGAAGTGATCATACTCAATCGATAGGCTACTCCCGACGGATGGTTTGGGCGAGATAAGTATTTCATGTACTCCATAACCACCTGACGCCACCCATTCATTAACTGCTGCACTAACCTTTGCCAAATCTTCAACTTTTCTATTTACAGTTATATTTTGAGATAACCTCCTCTGTGAACCCCACTTTCCCATCGCACTGACAAGAATACGATTTTCTCCTGTTGCCAGCGGTAACTGGAATGAAAAACTTCCATCATCTAATGCTGGTGCCTTTACGGAGTCACCGCCATTCACAGATATAAGCACTTCATTGTTTTCTACCATACGGGCCACACCCGAAATCGTGTATGAACTGCTTTCTGTTTCAATTACTTTGGTTGCGTTAACTACTTTCAACTGAGGTGGGACAACACGAAAAGCAGCTCCTTTTTGTGGCACTTTTTCAGCTACGAAACTAGTGCCAGTCGACTTGCCGGTTAGCAAGCGATTAAACTCAGAAGTTGCAGTAGAAATATCCTTTTGATACTCGGCTCTTGGCTCAGGCCCAATTGCCCCACCTACGAGACGTGAAAACTCATCTCGACCATCGAGCCCCGCCTGCGTCAATTTTGACTCACCAGTTATTGCATCTACACCACAAGTAGCAGGATGCACATTTTCTCGCGAACCGTGAATTTTTTGAGCATTTTCTTGCAGCCAGGCCGGGTCAGTTGGCGTATCACCCCCTGCATACACATGCAACTCGCGAGAGTCTTGAGGGAAAGTTCCAATCCAAAATTGGCAAACACCTGAAAGATCCGAATGAAATGCCATTACGCGGATTGGCTGATCTCCAGGCCAACCACCGTGAGAATATTGTGTAAACAATGTGCCATCGGGATTCCAACCTGAATCATGAGTCACAAAACCTTCACTAGGGACATACCCAGTTTCCCCCGAGGCAACACTTCCTTGGAAGATTCCATCAACGTATACATCCACCCAATGGCCCGTAAAGTTCGTGAAGTATAAGAAAGCTGCTCGTTCAGATGCGAGGCTGATCTCAACAAAAGATAAAAGCGAAACTGCCGCAAAAATTAATTTCAGCGGTGAACTGGGCTTGCCTATGACTAATCTCCACTAACAAAGTCAAAAATGCCGAGGATTTCAGCTTCTTTGCTCTCAACATTCCCTGAAAGCCGCTTGCCTCCCCAGCCAACCAATTGGAAATCAATTTGCATCAGATTCGGTTTTCTTTCGAAGGTAACTACACTCCTTTTAAGATATTCATGCTCAGTAATTACTTTTTTCAAACTATCAGCGATCTGGTTAAAATCATTTGCTTGATTGTATGGATTCTCGTAATCCTTAATTGAATATTGGACCCTGCCGCTAGAGCTTCTGCCTAGACTGGGCAATTCTGCTGTTGCAGAAAGCGTAAGCTCGTCAGGCCTATGATACCGACGCTCTATATCTTCCCAGGGCAACCTATTTAACGTGAACTCCTTACTGTATATATAGTGCGTATCCGAATTTTGAAGTTTTTTCGCATTCGATAGTTGGTATTCACGTTGCGTTAGTGCCACATGAAAAATTTGTCTTAAAGCATCTTCAAGTTTCTCATAAGAAATTTTCGGGATCGCACCAGCTTCTGCTCGCCACAATAGGTCTCTTGCATGGGTATTCTCTGGATCTAAACCTAGGACAGCCTCAGCATTTTTTTTAGCTAATCTAAAGTCGTTTGCAAGCAATCCATTTCGCGCCTCACTTAGCAGGCCAAGAATTGTCTCGTATGATTCTAGGTCTTGCAGCCAACCTCGAGCATTGAGTGCGATAAGTACTTCACGAGGACCTGGCTGTTCACTATTCTGCGCTTCCAGTTTCAACAACCAATATGCGGCCTCGCGACCCTCATCCTCCTTATTTAATTGGAGTGCAGCCGCCCCCCGAATCTGCCAAATTTTCAGATTAGTTGTGGCTGCTTCTGGGACTGGTCGTGCCAATATTGCACTTAGTTTCGCATTTAACTCATTATCGTCCTTAGCCGATTGAGCCTCCTGAGCAAAGCGCTCTATTGTTAACACTTCGATTTCTACTAACGGGCCTAACTCCGACGCGCAGGCTGTCCAAGTTGTGAGAAAGATACTCACCAACCCTACGCCAAAATTAAAAGTTTTGTACATTAGTCTCATTCAGAACACTCTTTAGCCAAAACCACATACGCACATAGGGAATACCACCTAACGTCTAGTGCTTATCACCTAGGGAATACGCGAATCCGAGCAAGAAAACTCGTCCCATACCACTCTTGCGCAGTCAAAACCCGCCGCCCTCTTCCCGGCCATGGGTCGCGAACCACAGCAGCCGTCACATCCCCATTTCCAAACTGATCTCGCATGTATGTTAGAGACGTCAAGACCATTGCATGCCCCATTGTGCCGATAATCAATGGCATGTCTTCCGCTAAGTCCTGAGCTGCCGTCATCTGATTGGCCGTGTAGGTATCGCCCGACACATCGAATCGATGACCATTTGCATCAATCCAGGTTCTGTTTAGGTTCGCCAAAATCTGCCCCGGCTGTCCAGGAAGGTTGACGATTTGCCCCCAGGTCTGATGGACGATGTCTGCTTGGTGGACCCGCAGCCCGTAGTAACGGAAAACCATTTCTATGCATGCCGCCCAGCACCACTGGGATAGATGCTGCCCTCCGACAGCTCCAGCAGTGACATCCGCAATCGATGAATCGATACCAGCCTCGCACTGCTGTACTCCAGGGGGAACGAACGGTCCACATGCAAGCCGTGCTAATGCCACAGATGGAGCGGTATAGGCACCAACCCCTAAAAGCGTCAAAAACTTACGTCGATTCATTTATCTCCCCCACTTAAGAATCAGGCAACATCCGATGCTTAACAATGCGGTTATTTGTGACCTGCCTTTCCTGCGTCGTTCTCACTATTGCCTAAATTGAAAATACCAATAATTTCATCTTATGAAATCTATTCTGCTCTCATCCAGATCGCCAATTATGCCCCTACTTGTCTGCACAAGTCTGACGCTCCATAGCAGCTGCTGGTCCAATAAGCTGATCTATCGAGTCTTCATTAAATTCCTGAAAGATTTTGCAAACATTATCTGAGGACCCCAGTTCTGACGATGCAAAGTCATATTGCGTAAGGTCGTACTCATCATTCTCCTCGCGGCAAACATCTCCGTCGGCGCATCTTTGGAAAAAGTGCTTGTAAACAAATCCAGACGTTGGCAGAAAAAACGCCTGCTGGAAGTGTTGTAGCTTTTCCGAAAACACCTTGGCTCCTACTAATTCATAAACACCATCAGATTGTCGAAAAGACAGCAGCGCTATAAATGCGTCGTCTGAATTACGCCTCCCTTCTGCAGTTTGGCTCATTCCAATCGCCACATAATCACCGCTGTGCTCGCCACTCGTAACATGATGCCTGAATACCCAAGGCTGGTGGATCTGCTGATCTACGACTTCAATAGGCACACCTCCCCCCGAGCACGTTTGCTTAGCACGTGTACTGGCCTTATAGATGACAATGGGGTTTAAATCGAACCCTCCGTGCTTAGCATTCAGGCAACTGCTACACCACTGCGGATCAATGCTCGGTCTTAGGGCGTATGTATCCACCCAAGCATTAATTTCTTCGTAATTTTTATCCTGAATCAGAGTGGTAAGTTTGTGATGGGCACAGACATCCAAGTCCTTGGCACCTGCAACAGATGGCCAGAGGCCAGTAACCACTAGTGTCAAAAAGAGACCTAGAATCATTATTAATTGCATATGCCTTGGCCTATTCAGCATTTGCCAACTAGTTATTGTTGTGTTCACAATCCTCACCTCACACTCAAGGCTGACGTATAAAGCTCAACGTCACGTCATGTCCATAATTCCCCAGCACCGACCGCATAAACGGAAAAGGCCCCGTTTCTAACGTCTCATCCTCCGAATCGAGGACACCATTTCCATTCGCATCACGCACTAACACGGCCATGTGTGCGTGTCTGAATTTTGGGCTGTACTTATACGCCACGATCATGCCTGGCTGGATGTCCTCACCCCATCTAAGTTTAGGGCGTACCTCACCATCATCTTTCAAAGTGGCAACTACCACTTTGTCCCAATCATCTACCAGATGCTGTACGTTGATATCTCGCTCTATCGATCTGCGATTAAGTGCGTGGTAGGCAGCGTTTACGGAATCCGCACAGTCTGTTCCCCGATAATTCCCTGCTTGCACAGGGTTTGAGCCAAATACCGCTGGGACATTAAAGAAGCCTTTGAAGTACCCCAGGAATGAGTCATCACTGATGAGTGTTAGTCGATTTGCAGTGACTGGAATACCCCACTGATCAGCCTCTTCTATCCCAGGGCTTTTGATCCACTTGCCGTCTTTGGTTAGCACCTCAGCTTGAAACCAGTAGGTGCCTTCCTGGCTGGAGTAATTGACCACTTCAGACACATTGCCCCATGTCTGTAAAGGGAAGCGTGTGAATGCATTCTGTACGCCATCGCGACCAGCCAATTGCACCTGGGACTTGCCACGAAACTCTGGTAATTCAACACGCTGGTATAGCAATGTGTCAGGCCCAAGGTACTTGTACGCGTTGTTTCTGTCCGGCCACTCGGCATTACGGTAGTAAGATGTGAAATCCGGAATGACCTGATACCAGCGAATATCCTTGGCTGCAATGGATGGATTAATAGCTGCGGTGACAGATTCACCAATCTGGGCAAATACCCCGTTGCCATTGGCTTGCGTGAAGTTACCGCTCATACGTATCAGGCCTGGATCGACCTTGTATTGAGGCGAGGATTGCTGAACCGATACCGCATACGACTTCACCTTGGACACGTGGAGAACGGGATACCGGCTGCTGTAGTCGCTATCTGCAGTCGCCCATAAGCTAATTTGCCGGGACGAATTCATATCAGCTTGTGACAGAGGCCAACAGAAAACACGCACAACCCGCAGAGACTCGCCTGGGAACAATTCTACGGTTGCCGCCCCCAGGGTCTCACTTTCCAATCGGCGTTTGTCTTTGTGTACTCTTGGGTGAGGTTTTGTCCTGTCCGTACTAACGATATTGAACTGAATGGGCGTAACGCGTCTGAGTTTGGTCTCGATGAGTAGATCAACTACAAATGGCTGGCCTATTATCAATTCAGCGGGGAGACTTATATCCTTGATCCTCAGGTACTCGCCTTCCATTAAGCCAGCTCTTGTACTCTCGCCTCGATATAAAGCAGTGGCTGCCTTGATATTCCCACTTTTATTCAGTGACTCCAGTAAATCCCAGGCACGTCGTTCGTTTTCTACGCCACCCATATCACGGAGCACATTAGCCAGAATATACTCCCCCCAGTCATCTCCTGACTTGGCCGCTTTTTCCGCCCAGAACAAAGCCTTATTTAGATCGCTTTCTACGTCAGAGCCCAGGTAATACGCCCAAGCGGTCATTGTGAGTGCGTATTGCTCGCCTGCTTCAGCGCGGGATTGTATTTCCTCGAAGGTGGCCGTTTCTTCAGGCCATGCTCTTCTGGTCAGGATCAGGGCACATACCAGCAAGACGACTGCATAAAGTATGTACTTTGTAAGTTTATCCCCCGACACTTGCCCTCCTTACAGCGTATTTGAGTATTCCTTGTTTTAAACGCTACAGGCCGTAAACAGGTCTATTTACTGACCAATAATCTGTTTCTGCCTTTCATATAGTCCCAATTCTCTTAAGCCGCAAGCATCAATCAAGGTGGCAGACTCGATTGTTTTCATAACTGCCACCCCTATTCAGAGCAAATTCTCTCGCCATATTCAGCATTTATCTGCCGCGCTACTTGCTCTCCCTCATGGCAAAATCCCGTTAGGTCTCTTAACGCTCCTTCGAATCCATTCTCATCAGCCTTTTTGAACCAATATACCGCTAACTTTATGTTTCTCTTCTTACCCGCGATAGCGGATCCCGCAGCGTAGGCCAATGCCACATCATGTTGAGATTCTGCATTCCCATTTTCTGCAGCTTGCCGCAACCAGTACCAGGCTTTCTCGAATGCCGATTGATCCCAGGCTTTCGAGCCCGAGTCATACAAGAACATTTTGTAAAGCTTTCTTTGGGCAACAGCGTGGCCCTGCTCCGCCGCTTTTAGATACCACGCTCTTGCCTGCTCTCTACTTTTCGAAACTCCATTCCCAGAAAAATATTTTTCGGCGAGACTGAATTGCGCATCAGAATGTCCTTGTTCCGCTGCCTTTTTGTACCAGAGAATAGCCTGATCCAAATCCTGCGGTACGCCCCAACCATATTCATACTTCTTGCCCAGAGCATTTTGAGCGCTCTTATTTCCCCGTTCGGCCGACTTTCTATACCAATCGGCGCCCAACTCAGAGTTTTCGGGCACTCCTTCCCCATTCACATGCATCAAGCCAACATGAAACATACATTGCGCATTCCCCTGATCCGCACACTTACGGAACCATGTCATGGCCTCCTGATAATCTTCGGGATATCCATCTCCTATAACGTACATTAGGCCTATCTGTCGCTGCGCTTCAGGCTCCCCGGTTTCAGCTAAGGGTCGAAGTATGGATTTGGCCAGATCAAAATTTTTGTCTTTGTAGGCCTGAATTCCCCGCTCAAGATCTGAAGCCAAAAGAGGTGTAGATAAGATAAGCAATACCAATGGAAGAATAGTTTTCTTCATGGCTCGTCCTCCCAATGCTTTTATATAGAACAGCCCAGTTGTAGCTGATCTCCAAATCTTCTTGATCATCAAAATACTCCCGAAATTCGTCATCAACAACCCTATAAACGGCAGCACACAGATTTAGGTCTATTCGGATTTTTTCTTAACCGCAGCCGGCAATCGGCCAGGCCCGATAGAACATCCGCCCGGTCTTCGGCTCCACCATTTCCATTTCGTACAGGCCCGTGTGATTCAGGGGTACTTCTGGATTTTCGGATAGCGCCTGCATGCCGGATGGCGGTTTGATAATGAGGTGGCTGATGCATTCTTCATCCGGCATGGGGCGGGCTTCATTCTGGCCGATTGGCTGGCTTTTTATGTCCAACCCCGGTTTGCAGTAGAGCATGTAGATATCGGCATCGAAACAGGGGTAGTCGTTTCTGTCGCCATCCTTGCACAGGCTTTGAACATAGAAGAAGTCGACGCCGTACAGGCCGTCGAAATACCAGTCCCAGTACTGGCCTTCGTGTGATGAGTCCTGCAGGTAGGGTTTGATCAAGTCTGCCGTAATATTGAGCCGTACAATGCTGCCGTCTCTTATTGCCTCGCTAGCAAACGCACGGTCGAGCTGGTGAAGCCGGGTCGCCGTGGTTGGGAAATGAAGATCGATTTCTGCCACGGGCCTGCAGTCTGCCGCCGCTACAGCGGGGATGAGCATGGCGAGGATTTCCACGCAGGCCAGCAGACTGGATCTGGGAATAGCTTTCATGGCCGCTCCTGAGGTTTTCAGGTAGTTAAACGACCGGGATTGTTTTTGGATCTACAGTCTTTGGTGTAATACCCCGTTTATTAACCAGCGCTGCATTTCCAGGATGCCTTCGGCGCATATGGTGTGGGCGAATCCTGCTGGCAGGCCACCGAGTTCTGCGGTGGGCAGGAAGCGCTTGGTGGGTTCATCCCACAGGTAGTATTCGTGGCCGTCATAGCCTTGGCGCTGCGAGCCGTCCGGCCCAGTGTGTACGACTGCCATGGAAAAGGGAACGGAAATGGCCAGGCCTTTTTTGCTCATGAAAGGACCCTTGATTTTTGCTGTACGCGTTACGACCCGTTCCTTTAAGTTGCGGGAATGGATGTCGCATTGGCCGGGGTGGGAAAAGCTGAGGACCGGGCCTTGCTCGGTTATGAGGTAGGCGCGTTGCACGCCCACACCGAAGGTGGAGATGCCGTCCGCCTCTCTGATAATCAGCCAGGTTAGTTCAGCAAAATATGCCATGCTGTTCAGATACGCATCTGTTACCACAGCATCGCGTAGTGCACCCAGATACCGATAGTTCACGGGATCGGATTCCTGGCCAAAAATCAGTAACCACCCAGGTTCTTCCGGCACGCCAATGTAGAGCAGCCAGTAATCGCGCCGATACTCCGATGGCGCGGTTAGTGACGTTGCGATACCTCTTTGGGCCCGAAGAGCCTGTGGCAGTTGATTGATGTCACTCTCAGTAAAGCCCAGTGACTTCAGTTTGAGGATAGCCTTGGTTCTCTCGGCTTCGTCAGCGTGAGCAAGCTGCGTCTCCAGTGCCAGGATTTTCTTATAGCTCCAGATTTCCCCGGTCGCCGGGAGTGTTTGAATATGTACTGGATCAAAGCGATTGGCGACGGCATCCAACGGCAGCAGCGTTATAGCCAATAGTAATGCGCGTATGAAAAGCATGCCCGAGGATGCAAGGTGCACTAGGGCACCGCCCCTTGCAGGGCATTGTGCGTGGAAAGTTTGATGAAGCGGGCCATGCGTGCGAGCTTGTCGGGCGTGCTGGCCTTGATGATGTACTCCAATTCGGGGTACACCTCTTCAAGCCGATTGGAGCACTGCCCCATGCCTTCCAACGACCATAACTGGCTGCCCTGATAGTAGACATATTCCATCTGACGAATCATCGGGTTCCACCGTAATTCCGGTGCGCGGTGCTTGATGATTCTGTACTCACCTCGCCCGTCAGCCGGGCCAATCTCAAAGACGATATGTTTGCCCAGTTCTACCGCCTGGCCTGCTCTTCTCAGATACGGCTCTTCGATGCGGAAATCCATTCTCCAACTGTAGTCTTCGGAGTACGTCGGGCAATCCAGGCGCAGGGTCACCAGGTCGTAGGGGATATCGAGCGAAGCCGTAAGTGGCACGTACCAGGTCTGCTCAAATTCGATGGTCTGGACTGAAACTTCTACCCACTGAGGTTTTGGCGAACCCAGCAGGCGGTAAGTAGGCGTGTGGTCGGGCCGGAATAGGCCTGCCGGCAGGGTGTGGATATGGCGCCAGACATTCTTGCTTAGCTCTCGGAACAGAATGTAGAAGTTGCTTCCCAACACCCCGTAGCCGGTGATCTCCAGTGCCATCAGCCGTGGTTCACCGGGCGAATCCATGAGTATGCGGGTTTGTGCTGTACCGTAGTTGTCGGCGTGCATGATTATCGGCGGCTCTCCGTGCCGTGAATGCAGGAATGGAATGTCGGCTGGATCAATTTCTATGGAGGAGAACCCCAGCTCCATATTCAGCGCTTCCACCTTCAGAAAGGACAGGCGGCGACGGATATCGGCATCACGCCCGGATTCGGGCGGCACTTCGATCAGCGACAGGTCTTCGATGAGCTGATCAATTTCTGCTTTGGTCCAGACCGTGTCTCCGGCCAGTACAGGCTGGACGCAGAGACATGCCAGCAAGGCCGGGATGAGAAATCGCCGATATGGGGTCTTCACACTCAGGCCTACTCATCAAGCTGCCAGATACGGCGTTGCAACTGAAGAGCTTTCTGGTCGTGGAGAAATGCATCCAGATGCTGGTATTCACCGGCCTCTGGCCTTCGCCACAGCACAGTCCTGTTCACAGGATTAACCAGGAATTCATCGGTGACCACGCCGGGCGTCTGGACTTTGCCACTTTGAATTTGACGTTGCTCAACTACAAGTTCATAGCTGTCTCCATGCGGGCCAAGCAGGTGTATTTGCAATTCAGCTGCGCCGTCTTTTACCCATGGATATACAGTTTGATTGTCAAAAAAGGCCTGTAGCTGGCGTCGGGCCTCCTCTCCCGTAAATTCGGCTGGCTCCACGGCTATCGCCGGTACGGGGTCCAGCTCGGGGTATTGCACGCCTGATGGCTGACGCTGAGTGGCTAGATGCCAGCCGGCCGCCATTCCCAGGAGCGTACACAGGAAAGCCAACAGCATTTGTCCAACCACTTTACGCTTCACCCTGCCTCCCCTTCTGGTCATTCCCGTGTGGGTCTGGATGTACCGGCCAGGTCTCAAGGCGCGGCGTCTTGCAAGGGCGCGATGCCAAATTCAAACCGGTGCTCGGGGTTGTCTTGCAGCTCTTCGACGCTGGTAAGGCGATACTGATCGTCGTATAGGCGAAAGCTGGCGTATACCTGCCCCTGGCCACACAGTCGGTTCATTCTCAGCTCGGCTTCACCCTTGTCCGGGCCCGGTTGAACGCTGAACGTATCGGGCTGCGGCGCACCAGCTATGCGGACATCCGGGCGGCCCGCGACCTCAATCAATGGCTCGCCTTCATCACGCACGGCATTCTGGTTCTTGTCCAGGTAGGTGTGGAATTCACCACGCCACAGACAATACTCTGCCCCGAGACGGTCAGCCGCCGGATTGGTCGGCGGGATCGCACTGACAAGCCTGTCTGTATTTGAATATAGCGGCTGTCCGTACTGCCAATCGTAAAAAACCATGCCCAGTGTCAACGCCACGACCACACTAGCTGCGATCGCCAGACCGCTGCCAATCCATTGCGGGTATCGGCTTCGCTTTTTCTGCTCGGCTTTCATAGCCTTGAGTATTCTGTCATCGACCTCCGGACGTACCTTAGGGGAGTTCCTGCGATAGATCTCTCTCAGAAAGTCTTCGTCTTCCTGGATATCCGGCATGTCGTTGGGGCGATTACTCATCGGTCACCGCCTGTTTAAGTTTGGCAGTGGCATAACGGATACGACTTTTGACTGTGTTAGTGCTAACACCAACGATGCCTGCGATCTCTTCGGCGGACAGATCTTCATTCAGGCGCAGCTGCATAACCTGCCGTTGTTCTTCAGGAAGGAGGTTCAACGCTTCACGCAGCCGTTGCTGCTGTTCATCCTGTTCCAGCAGGGTGTCCGGCTGATGCGCGTCGCGCGGCATATCCGAGGGTGACAAGTCATCCACCGAGTCGCTGAATGGTGGCTGCTTCCGGTAAAAATCTATCAGGGTTGTACGCACGATGGTGTACAGGTAAGTGGTGAATTTTGCTGTGACACGATAGCTGAAACGATTACGGCACAGCTTGACCCATACGTCTTGCAGAAGCTCCTCTGCAACTGCCCACGAACCACAGCGATAAACAAGAAAACGGAGAACAGCTTCCTTGTGCCGAAGGTAAAGAATGTCGAGAGCGCCCTCATCGCCGTGGGCGCTGGCAAGCATGAGATCCTCGTCTGAGAGCTCAGAATCTTCGTATTCGCCCACCGCCTCCAGCACTTCTGCCATCGGGCCTCTGTCTCCTTTTCAGTGCATCGTCTTCGTTCATTATGCGTGATGCAGCTTAAGTATACGCTGAGGGCGAATGTGGGCTCTATTCGGTGTGCCATATCCTTTCCAGCCAATTAATCAGGGCTTGGTGGATATAACGATGGAATTGGGATTTGGGTCTATCGAAGCTTTGTCACAATTACAGTGACTTTCCGTCACAGCAGCTCTTATTCGCGGTCATTTCTCACATTAAAACCCATGGATAACGATGCCGCAATCCGAAAATTTTTTCCAAGAAACTCATAGAGGTAGCGGCTAAAAAGTGATAAGAGGTCAGGATTGTTGAAGTTTGACTTTGACCTTCTGGAAACTGGCCAACGGGTCATCGATTAATCTGATCAATGAGATGTGACGAGTAAACCCGCTACAGATCAGCCAAGTGGTCATTTCAAGGCATGCGCTACTTCACCCCATTCTGACCCTGGCACAATTTCGTCACATATACGTCACAGGGCCCAAAAAGGGCCTTGACTACCTGGCTCCCAGCCAAGTGGTCCTCTATGTAGCGCAAATTCCCATTTGTCACAGACTTTTTCGGGACATAAAAAAACCCCAACTCTATCGAGTTGAGGTTTCTCTATACGGATCAGCTAGTTATCCGTTCTTATGGCGCGCCCGGAGAGATTCGAACTCCCGACCGCCTGGTTCGTAGCCAGGTACTCTATCCAGCTGAGCTACGGGCGCTTAAACACATTTTCGTCACATTCTACACGCCCGGACCTCTTGGTTCGTAGCCAGGTACTCTATCCAGCTGAGCTACGGGCGCTTAAACAAATTTTCTTTTGAACCAGTTGCCGGTTCAAGCTCGGCAGTGCTTCGCACTGCGGGTACTCGTCCTTGCGCTCTCGCATCCTGCTCCGCGCTGCGAACCCCGGAGCTCGACTCCTGTCTCGCTCGTTCGCCGGGCCGGAACCGTGTTCCGACACTTGCCGGCTCACCCAGCTGAGCTACGGGCGCATATTAGGTTTTTGAGGACGAGGGCCTCATGAGGGCGCGTATTCTAGCACGGCATTTGTGCAGATAGGAGACCCGCGGAAATTTTTCTTCGCCACCTGGCCGTCACAGCAATTTCTCTATGTCTTTGGCCAGCGAAGCGGGCTTGTCGGTGGGCGCATAACGCTTGGCTACATTACCGTCTTTGTCGACCAGGAACTTGGTGAAATTCCACTTGATGCCTTCGGAGCCCAGCACCCCCTTCTTTTCGCCTTTCAAATGCTTGTACAACGGGTGGGCACCAGGGCCGTTGACATCTATCTTGGCAAACATCGGAAAGCTGACATCGTAGGTCAGGGAGCAGAAATTCTTGATTTCCTCTTCGTCGCCCGGCTCCTGATGGCCAAACTGATCACAGGGGAAACCCAGCACCACCAGTCCCTTGTCGCCATAATCCTTATACAGTTTTTCCAGGCCTTCATACTGGGGTGTAAAGCCGCACTTGCTGGCGGTATTAACCACTAGCAGAACCTTGCCTTTGTATTCGTCCAGCTTCATGTCCTGGCCATCGATGGTCTTGGCACTGAAATCATAAACGCTCATAACTCTTCCTTTTACTGATTCAAACCGCCTCGGCGGTACTCGCCATACCGTGATTTAAGCACATAGCACCCGCTTTTCCGAATTCGGGCGACTCCTGTACGAAAGCATGTTCCTACAAGCTTGCGACGTCGTTTCCTACCCGAATATTAAGGGTTGGCCGATACAGGAGCCGCCGCATTCCCGGAACAATATCAACACTGCAAAAAGATATGCAGGCAGAAGAACCGGAGGTGGAGCAATGCACACATCTAAATTCAATACCGCGGCCCTGACCGTGTCCTCATCCTTGCATTCTCACGTAATGCATATGGCGATTCTTTTTTTGTTCGTGGTTGCGCTCTCCGCCTGTGGCGGAGGCGGGGGTGGCAGTGACGGCGGCGGTAACAGCTCTCCCGACAACAGCAATACCGGCAGCGAACCCGTAGAATCGAACGACAACGGCGCAGACTCAGCCAATAGCGAATTCGCACCGCTTGAGGTCCACCTCGGTTTCGAGAATGAAGCCTCGGCAACCAGAATCAACTTCCCCCTGTTTATCCTGGCCACAGCGGCCAACTGGCTTTCCTTTGATGAGCAATTCCGCCAACTGGGGGCACTGGTGGACCTGTGGGACCGGGCCCAGAGCGGCGAGATCCAACTGCCTGAGACCAGTAACATTCCGCTGCTGGGCGCAGATATTTCCCTGTTCACTCGGGATGTGCGCATCGTGCGCACAGACTGGGCCACCATGGGCGAGAAATGCGGCTACGGGTCCGGCGGCCAACCGAACAACGGCTGCGCCTATATCAATGATTTACCCGAGTGCAGCATTTATGTGCCGCAACCGGAAATCTACAAGAATGGCGATGAGAACGCTTTTCACGCCCTGCTGGGCCATGAAATGTGGCACTGCCTGGTGGGCGATTTCCACTGATTATTGATCGAGGAGAAACTCCAGCCGCTGATCCATCCTGGCGGGACCGATCTCGAGAATCTCGGCATCGACAATGCCCTCGGCGACAAAAGGATCCTCGTTGACCCGCGCTTCCAGCTCGGTACGAGCGGTTCCGTGCGCCAGCAACGCCCCACCAAGGTCGGGTTTGAGACTACCCACCATCAGGAAAACACCTTCATCGAAACCGCGTTTGATCCAGTCCTTATGGGCTTCCATGTAGTCAGCCGCCCTCGCCTTATTGGCGAATTTCAGTAATACCACGAACATTCTCTTGCTCCACTTAAAGGATAATCAAAGACCGGCTTTGCCGGGATCGGAGACCCGCGCTTGCAGCCAGGCACACATGTGATTCACTTCACGCAGAACAAACGCTTCATCAGGGAAGGCATTCACAAGTGTCGCCACACCCTGACTCCAGGCGAGCACATGCATGGCCAAAGCATCGGCATCGGAGCCACAGCCCAGCAAGGAAAATTGCTTGCCCAACCATTCACGGAAGAGCGTAAAGATGCCGACAGCATCACCCTGTGATGCATGATCCAGCTTGGCCAGCTCGCTGCTCAGGGTGCCCACCGGGCAACCATACAAGCTGATGTTTGAGCCATTGGTGAGCAGAATCTGCAAATAGCAGCGAATACGGGCCATGGGATCTTCATGCCCGCTTTCCCATTCCTCCAGCATGGCCCGCGTGTTGTTGGCACGCAGATCAATGACGGCATGCAGGATTTCGTCTTTGGTCTTGAAGTGATGATAGAAATTGCCGCGTGAAATTCTCACGGCTTTCGCAATATCGGAAAACGATGTGTGCTCGTAGCCCTGCTGATAGAACAACTGATCAGCCGATTCGAGTATTTGATCTCTTGTCTTCACGCAATAGGCTCCGGCAATGCTTAGGACGCACGTCCTAGATACGCAGAATAGGACTGCCGTCCTAATTCGTCAAGATGGGGAGTCGAAAAACAAGAAAGCCCGCAGAAAGCGGGCTTTCGGGCAAGGGCTCCTGCGCGAAGCCGCTGTTTGATCCCTTTAACGCTTGTAAAGGCGATTCATGTCCTTGTGATCGAATTCGCGGCCGTAGATATCCAGCATGGTGGACATGCGGTAGGAAAGCTCGCCATTGGCCAACTGTAGTTGCATGGAGAAGGACTTGGTGCGTGCTTTCTGATTCATGAACACCGATTCGGCAATGGCCGGAAAATCGCCCTCGGTGGACACGTCTATCACCCAGCCACCCTCCTGAGACTTCCAGCCACCACAGGCCAGCACGCAAACGCCGCGCGGTATGGTCAGGGAATGCATGATCATGTCGGTTTCGGCATTCCACATCCAGTAACCGGTCTGGTTATGAAACACCAGGCCAGTGGATTTGCGCGTGACAATCTGGTGGTAATGCAGTGCGACAAGCGTTTCGCTTTCTGCATTCTCCACGTCCCCTGCTTCGGAGAAGACAATGGTTTCGAAATAGGGATTACGCTCGGTTTCGTCAGGCTCGGGGGCGATATCGACACCCTTGTCTCCGTACCAGGTGCCGATCAGATCCTGCAGAGGACCATAGTCGACAGCGGCTGCTTCCTCACTCATTTATCTCTCCGCAGTGTTTTCGAGCAGGCAATTATACGTGTGGGCCCACGCCAGCCAATCCCTGGCCGCTTACCAGACATCATTCGTGACACGAATGACATAAAAACCGCTGTAGCCATCGGAATACCATATCTCCTTACGTTCCGGCACGAACTCGGGACTGGACATGGCCCAGTTACTGGCCTCGAAAACCGGTGTCAGCCTTGGATACACCGGCGCATTGAAGTAGGCCACCTCACGCGGATTCCGCAAGTCGCTGATGTCGAAAACCCTCAGGCCTGAAATGATCATGCTGCAGGCAACGATTTTCGGGTCCACCCGTGTCGGTAAATTGCAGTAATGCCCGCCGTAACCCTGAGCCGGCGTCTGAGCGCCGGGATCACCGGCGATCTCGTCCCTGTTTTCCGGCTGATGCACTTCCAGCCGGAGTTCAGATACAACAAACGGTTCGGTTTCATCGCTGATATCAATAATGCGCCCTGCGCCGACAACCGGACCATGCAGGGCGAAACCGCCTCCAGAGCTGCTGCTCGAGTATTCATCGATCTCCAGCAGATAGGGCCGGCCGTTCTTGGTAAACGGAATGGCATTCTGGGGAATCGACATGTTGTCCCAGCTCAGTGATGCAACCTCCCGCACCTGCGGATCGGGAACACGCGCCTGAATTTCCGACACATCCAGAATCAACAGCCCGCGTCCACTGCCCTCTGCCACATAGGCACGGTTTCCGTCTTCGCTGATCGACAGGCCATGTGAATAATAGGAACCGGTCCACAACGGCAATGGCAACAGAGGGTCCTCGATATTCACCGCCGTCAGCGTCGGCGTGCTGGGCGAGGCCGAGTAAAAGGTCTTGCCGTCCGGCGCCATACCGCTTTCATGGCCGAGAAAGCCCAGCAGACCTGTGTAACGCAACTGCGGGTTACGGCAGTCCTCAGACAGGTCATAGACATCGACCAGGCCGGGATAAAAAGCCAGATTACCGGTCACCGCCGCCAACACGCCCGACTCCTGCGACAACACCACTGATTCATGCGGCGTGAGCATGGCAGGTGTCACCAGCCTGCCTGTCAACACCGGTTCGCTCGGATCGCTCATATCCAGAACATTCACACCCGCCTGCACGTCCAGCAGGTTGGTGGGAAACATCAGGGTCGTGTCGTAGTAGGCACATTCCCGGCCGGCAGAATCCACGTAGCGCTGCACCTTGAAACCGCCCACGGTGCCAATGGCATTGGGCACAATGTAAGAACCCACCACCTCGGTATTGCAGGTAGACCCCTCTGCGGCCTTGCCGCTGGCGTGGTCTTCGGTGCTCACCCTGCCCTGCATGCCGGTTTCAGGCCGCGAACCCGGTCCGCAAACCGCACTGGGTGTGGCAAAGGCACTGGGAACAACCGGCGTATTATTACCACTGGCGGCATCCCCGCCCCCACCGTCGTTACAGGCCACCAGACCGCTCATTGCCACAGCCGCCATAATCGCCAAAATCGGATTCTTCATTTTCTCTCCCGCATTCCGGTCTCTAATCTACTGCCTGTTTTCAAGTTGCGCAGCTTCCTGACCATCCAGCATCTTCAACATCATTCGTATGCTCGTGATTTCCTCTGACTGCGCCAGAATAATCCTGGAGGCCAGTTGCCTGACCGCGGGCACACGCGCATTTCTTTGCGCGAAACGGGCCATAGGCAAACCACCCTCATGATGGGCCAGCATCATTTCGAGAAAACGCCGGTCGCGCGCCTGCCCCTGCATGCGCCTGAGTTCATTCAACTGCTCAATAGTCGCCAACCCGGGCATACCGGTCTCTGAAGACTCGCAATCAAGAAGATAAGCCTTCAACTCGTCATCCGGCGGCTCGTCGCCCAACAGCATCCAGCCCATGCTTCGAGATGTTGGCAACGTGGGCTTTTCCCACAGGTGCAACCAGCCTCGCATCTGGCCGAGTTCGGCCAACTGGGCATTGGATATGCTGCTGGCAAAACGCTTGAGGGCTGACGGTTGCGGTTCGAGCATTAGCTGCGACATCACAATCGCCTGATCATGATGCAGGCTCATGAACTGGGCAAAGCCCACATCGATTTCGCTACCGACAACGGTATCCAGCCTTTCGGCCAGCTGCTGACGTGAATCATAGAAGTGGTAACCAGCGCCCGCGCTGGTTACCAGAGCAAATACCAGCAATAAGCTCAGCTTGTTCACGCCAGAACCAGCGAGCTAGAGAATATTGGCGCCATCAAATGGCTTGATGGTTAACTGCTCCAAGTCCACATCCGCCAGACAGCCGACGTTGAAACCCACCTGGTCGCCGCCGGGGGCGGTAATTTCACTGAAAATCTGTATGCCACAGTTTGTGCAGAAATGATGTTTTGCGAATGGCCGATTGCCATATTGAGCCACCTGCTGCGCGCCCTCCAGCAAGGTGAAATCAGCGGCGCTGATAATCTCGACGACCGTGCCACGACGCTTGCAAAAGCTGCAATTGCAGCGAATCGGGGCAGCCAGTTCAGTTTCAACGCTAAAACGCACTGCACCACAATGACAGCTACCCTGATAACTCCCCATGCAAGTCTCCCGTGGGTCCCGCCTTATCCCCTCGAATCAGCTGGAACCCAAAGATATTGATACCGCGCCATCTTGGCATAAAGCCGCTTCCGAGACAGCAACTCACTGCACTTGCCCGCCATGTATCCCGGACTCCGCCAAAACCGACTCCAGGCTTTCATCCAGTGGCAAACCGGTACTGTTCAGCACGCCCGCCAGCATTTCGTAATGCCCGATCAGCATCACCACTTCCAGCAGATGCCGGGTGCTGTAATGCATTTCCAGACCCTGCCAGGTCTGTTCGCCGATCATGCGATCATGATGGAATTCGTCGCAGGCCGACATCAGCAGCCTGTGCCGTTCTGACCAACCCTCGGCTTTGGCGCCCAGGGGCACACGGGCAATTTCCTCTGCGCTCAGACCGGCCCGCATACCAATGTCCACATGCTGACCCCATTCGTAGCGCGAGCGGCACAGCCAACCCACGCGCAGGATGATGAGCTCGGTGTCCTTGCGATCGATCTTGCCGTTGGGCATTAAACGCCCGGCAAAGGGCAGCCAGCGAGAGAACAGCGAGAAATCGCGAATCAACATCAGAAACAGATTCGATGCTTCCAGCCGGCCGATCTTGTTCACAAATTTGATGACAAAACGCTGGAAGAGACTCGCGCTCTTCACCGACAAAGGGGGCAACCGGTTACGGCCCGGGTTTCGCCAGCCGCCTTCTGGAGTTAACTGCTTTTCAATTGTGGTGGACATCGGATTCTCCCCTTTCACCAGTGATCATTTTCTGTTCCCCCGGCAACGTTTCCTGACTCAGTGTTCTCATGACAGCGATCTGTTTGGCATTACGTTCACATACATGCATACCCGGAGGTTTACCGCTTAATTGCAGGTCGGTTTGCTGTATAAGCTTGCGCCGCAAACGCGCAGTCAGGAAGACGGGTGTCATGCTCATCTGCAGCCAGGCCAACTGCAGGCTGCGGGCAAAATGTTTCAGGTAACCGGCAAAACCTTCTGCGCCCCCGCCCAGGTGGAACGACTTGAAGGGTCCGTCCACCGCCCAGCGCAAACCAATGGAATGGGTCACGATATCATCCAGTTCTTCGGTGCTGACCACGCCGGACCGCACCAATGACACGCATTCCCGGAACATCGCCGCTTGCAGGCGGTTGGCCACAAAGCCGGGGACTTCCTTACGCAATAGCACCGGCTTTTTACCCAGGCTCCGATAAAACGCCATCGCCCGCTCTACAAGTTCCGGATCGGTTTTCCTGCCCGGCGCCACTTCCACCAGGGGAATGATGTGCGGTGGATTAAACGGGTGGCCGACAATCACGCGACCTGGATGACGCATGCCTTTGGCCTGCCAGCTGGCCTTTATTCCGGAACTCGACGATAAAAGCAGGGCATCGGGACTGGCGAGTTTCTCAACTTCTGCCCATAAGCGCTGTTTGAAACGCAACCTGTCCGGCCCGCATTCCATCACAACACCGACATTGTGCAAGGCCGCTGCCAAGTCACTCTGAAAGCTGAGGCGTGTCGCCATGCCATCAGTACTGAGTCCCATCTCCCTCAGACTGGGCATCATGTCGGCGATACCCTGCCGCACACCGCTTTCGAAATCCGGGGCAATATCAAACACACAGACATGATGCCCCCTGGCCAGCATTAACGCCGCCCAGGAAACACCGATAAGACCACCGCCAATCACAGTGACGCAATGAGTGGTCGCTTTCGCTGTGCTTAACTGATTGGATTCAAACATGGAGAGTTCGGGAAAAACCCGGGTATCAAGGAGAACAGATTTTCACCTGAAACCGCGTCCCCGACGATCATCCATGAGGACATTGTGCCTGTCACATAAGGCCAGCAGCATGCTCGCTGCATACATATTCATCTCCTGCCGCTCCCGGATAACGTGCCAGGCGAGGTCCGGACATACCGGATCTCGCCTGGCTTGACTTAGCGCCGCCCGCGATTTCTCAAACTGGTCGGAGTAAAGTCTTCAGGGGTGCGCTTGATCGGCTGGTAAACTACCGACTCATCATTGAGCAAATTCATGGCGATATAGCGCTGCATGTTGAGGTCATGATGAACTTCAAGCCCCGGCGCCAGAAAGGGCACGTCGTAATAGGTCAAGCTGTGCATCTCTGAGACACGCCATAACTGATCACGGTTATCGTATTTGTCCACTACATGGATGGCCCAGCTATCTTCGTCCAGATAGAATTCGCGTCTCTTGTAGACGTGACTGGTGCCTTGCTTGAGCGTAGCGCTGACGTGCCAGACCCTGTGTAGTTCATAACGCAAATACTCCGGATTGACGTGATGTGGTCGGATAACGTCTTTCACCCGGATTGAATCGCCGTTGACCTTATAGGCGTTGTAGGGAATGTAGATCTCCTTTTTGCCTATGAGCTTCCAGTCGTACCTGTCAGTCGCCCCATTGAACATATTGAAATCATCATTGGTACGCAGGCCGTCAGCCGCAGTGCCAGGATTGTCATAGCCCACGTTCGGCGCCAACCGCACCCGGCGTGAGCCGGGGTTGTAGACCCAGGCCTTGCGTGGCTGCGCAACCTGATCGGCAAACTCGTGCACCAGTAGAATCGAGCCGGCCAGTCGCGGGGGTGCTGTCACTGTTTGCAGGAAATAAAACAGCTGGTTGTCGTGCCGCTCCTGCCTGGACTTGAGTTGATTCCCGTAGACGTGGTCGTACTCGTAATCGAACTCGACCAGGTTGTAATTTCCGTCGGCGGTCACAGGCGCCTGAGACCAGCTTGTCGCGTAAGTATCGCCGCGATAGGTAGTCAAATGATTCCAGATCACCTCCAGGCCACTTTGCGGAATTGGAAACGCCACACCACCCGTCGTGCCGGAAAAACCGTTTCCACCCCGGATCAGCTCAACCTTGGTCGCATTCTCGCGTGTTTCCTGATAAATACCTTGCGGATACAACGCCGACCGATGACTTGGAAAGACCCGCATTTTCCAGGTGGGATAACGGTTGAACAGGGCCTGTTGTCCCGGGGTCAAATGCTCGGCATGTTCCGCCATGTTGTCTGCAGTAATCACAAACAATGGTGTCTCATCCGAGTAGGGGTCGGGATAATGCCCGCCGGCTTTGAAGCTATGGGGAATGTCCTTAATCCCTCCGGTCCAGGCCGGAATGCGGCCATCCTCGGAAGCCCCGCGCTCGGCGCCGATGGGCGTCAGATCCTGATCAAGGCGAGCTGCCTGCTCGGCATCAACAGCCGCCATCGCCGCCCCACTGGCAAGCAAGAGGACGAATGCCAGATGAGCGTGCAAACGATTGAATGAAATCATTTTTTTGTACTCCTCGATTCTTCGCAGTTGTATAGTCATCTCGGCACTTCCTTCAGAATGCGTAGCTGATGGATAGTGCGAGGTAGTCACGATCCCTGGACGGGTTGGCGCTGGTTGCAAAGCTCTGAGGCTGGCTGGACACACCCGGGGTACCGGGCGTACCCGGGGCCACCGGATCAGTACCTGAATAGGTACGGCCGCCGCTGAACATGGTGTAGGCGATGTCGGCCGTCCAGCGTTGCAAGTACTCGAATCCCAGCCCCAGGCTGACAACCTTGGCGCCTTCGTTGAAAGTGGCGCTTACGCCATCAACATCGTGAAAAAACACAGCGCGCGGTGAGACATTGACTGCACCAAAAACATTGTTGTAATCCAGCCGTGTGACCAGACGATATCCCCATGAGCTGGATGTCGCATAACCGCCACCCACTCTCTCCTGACAGGAGCCATTCGACACTGCGGCTAATACCTGCGCCTGTGTTTCTGCGCCGAGTGCGGCTGCGGTTTCACAACTTGGTAGACCGGCACCCGGCCCGTTGAACGGCTTGTCCGAAAGATCCTGATGCTGATAACCGACCTCACCCAGCAGGACCCATTGCGAAGCACCAAACTTCGGGCCGAAAGCCTTGGTGACGGTAGTCTGAATCTGCATTACATCGGTAAGTTCGTAGCCCTGCACCTCCTCACCGAGCTGGTAACTGCCCAGAGTAGCCCCCGGTACGCCAAGCGCCGACAGCAGAACTTCGGTACCGGCCAACTGTACCGGCGCATCACTGCGATACGACACTTCACCCTGAATGGCAGTGCCGAATGGCCCGTTGGTATTGAAACTCAGACCCCACAACGAGATGTCTTCGGGATAAGTCGCAAAGTAACCGGCGCGACAGCCATCAATGGCATTTTCCGAACACAGCGGGGCCGCCTGATTCAGGGCATTGGTGGTGGCGCCCCGATAGGCTGAAATCAGCGGTACGCGGCTGTGATAATTCATGTAGAAAAGGCCGAATTCCGTCGCATTGAACTCTTCTGCGTAGTAGCGCAGGGCAATCCCCGCCTGGGAGGTTTCACTGTCCGGATTCACATCGCCCTGCCGAGGAACCCAGACCTGGGCGTCTCCGTTGGCCGGATCGCCTCCGGCATCCGGGTCGGTACGCGGATCCTTGATCGGCCGGCTATTGTCGTCCTGCCGGCGCCCGAAACTGACCACCGCGTTATCACCATCGTCCGAAACAATGTCGTTGGTCGAGAAGAAGCTGCCGCGAGGATCTATTTCGATATGCTCCCAGTCGAACTGCCAGACCACATCAACACTCAGCGCATCGCTCAGGGACAGTGATGCAAGCAGCATCGGTAGTGGCGTGAGGGCCTCGCGAATCTGCGACCCTGGCAGACGGAATTTCGCCACATCAATGGGATTCAGCACATTCAGCCCGTTGCGGATAAAAGTGCTTTCACCCCAACTGACCACCATGTTGCCGATGCCCCAGGACAGGCGCTTTGAACCCAGTTGCGTGTCGCCATAGAAAAATGCATCAAGCAACTCGAAGTCATAATCAAGACGATTGTGTCCGCGGCTGCCCAACTCCGGCTCGCCTCGACTACGTGAGCGACCCTGGCCGTTATTGGCTGCCAGCCTGCTTTCACGTGATCCGGCGTCATTCGCCTCCAGATCGTAAAAAACCGTTCCTCGCGAAAAGAACCCTAAATTGCCGGACAAGCGAAAATCGGCGTCGACCGTGGCCTTCAGAGCGGTCGATATAATGTCGCCCTTCTCATAACCGTAATTACCATCGTCGTCATTTACCGTGCGTGCTGAACCGCCGTTGGCGATACCAATCAGTGCATCGCTCTGATCTTCCATACGCATCGACACACCGAGTGTAAGCGTGGTGTCGATGCTCGCATCCACACTCCCCCATTGATAACTGGCAGCTTGCACTGCCACAGGTGCGGCCAGAAAACAGGCCAGACACAACCGGCCCCACTTTAATAGCGAGCAAAATTTCATGTATTTGTCTCCTCACTCACACTACAAAATCAGATGTATGCCGCTATACCGACGTATGCGGCCTTATTCTTAATCGCGTCTAAATTGAATCTGATCGTGCTACACACCACCGGTTTGAGCTGCTAACGCTCAAAACGGCCCCTCACCCTCAACGCGAACCGGTTCCCATCCATGGTTACATTGCTTATCGACGACCACTGAACCTTGCAACGAATGCGTAGTGGCGTACTTAAACCAACTGCTGCGCAGTAGTTATCTGATCTGTTTCAACCATGGGGTTTCGGGTTTATCTCGCATTGCATCAAGAACAGATTGTCGCCCGAAGCAAGCACCCCGACGACCATCTATGAGGACATTGTGGCTGTCACATAAGGCCAGTCCCGAAATGATATTGAAATTGACCCGAATCCAACTGGTGCGGGCCTGAAATTACTGGAGAATCCCGGCTGATATAAAAGGAGGGGATGACGTTTCCGTTCAGTGACGCACCTCTCCGAGTATTCCCTCAGAGTTTCAGGTGCGAGTTTTCATGAAGAGATTTTATTTGCGTCACTCATTCTCCGCATGCGGTTCCCGCCGACTCTGCAGAAAGATCCCTGTCGCCCCAACGTAAGGACAGACGGCCTGCATGAAACCAGCAGGTAAAACACACCTACTTAGAGCAAGCGATGAGGAGAAGTTTGTGAACAGGCTGGCCATTTTTATATTCCTGATTGCCTATACGATTCCTGCCAAGGCACTGAACTGGGAACTGGGCGACTTTACAATTGACTGGGTCAATCGTGTTGCCATAGGTGCTGCCTGGCGTATTGAAGAGCGTGACCCTGACCTGATTGGCAAGCGAAATCTCGATCCGACGCTATGCCTGGAGCATGACTGCCAGTCCCTGACCGGCGATGCCAGCCGTAACCAGGAACTGGTCGATGCACCCGGGGGCTTCTTCGCCCATAACCAGGACGATGGCAACCTGAATTACGACAAGGGTGATCCCGTCGCCGGCGTGGCCAAGCTCACTTCTGATCTGCGTGTGTTCTGGGGTGACTACACCCTGAAAACAAGTGCCATAGCCTTCTATGATACCGTCAACACCGGCTTTGAGAACCGGCATCCGAACACGCTTTATCAGCCGGCTCGTACCCCACGTGATGACAGCGTGGAAGAACTCGTCGGGAAAAATGTCGAGTTGTATGACCTTGCCATCAGCCGACCGTTTAGCCTGTGGGGCATCGACGGGGATATATCTATCGGCCAGCAAACCCTGCGCTGGGGTGAATCAAACCTCATCGGATTGAACACCCTGAATGAAATCAACCCGCCCGATGCACGTCGCCTGCGTCAACCGACTGTCCAGCCGAACGAGCTTTTTCTGCCAGTGCCGCTGGCCGTACTGAGTGCTGACATTCTGCCCGAGTTTGGAATTTCAGCAGAAGTTTTCTACCAGTTCGGCTGGAGGCCTGCGATTGGTGACCCGGCAGGCAGCTTCTTTTCCAGCACCGACATCCTCTACCGGGATAATGCGTTCTCACCGATTGGCCTTGGCTATCAGCCAGAAGATCCCGAGGGCAAGAAACGCATCAGCAATCCGATAGCGGCTCTGCTTACCAACACATCGTTTACGACCCGTATTCTTGATCAGGAGATTGGCTACCCTGAAGACGGCGGCCAGTATGGTTTGCGGGTCAACTGGTACACCGAAAATGTCCTGGGAGGTACCGAGTTCGGATTCTACGCCATGAACTATCACAGCCGCTTACCCTATCTCTCCTATATTGCCGCACAAAACAGTTGTCTACGCGATGCTACGGGCAATTCCTATGTGGAACTCATTATTGCCTGTGAGGGATTCAAGCTGCTTGGCGGAAAGGAAGCGCTCCCTGTAGATACGATCAGGGGTTTCCTGGAGTATCCGGAGGACATCCATCTGTTCGGCACCAGCTTTAATACTACGCTGGCAGGCTGGTCGGTTTCAGGCGAGTACGCCTACCGCCCCAACCTGCCGGTACAGGTGGCCGTCCCCGATATTGGGTTTGCTGCGTTAACGCCCGCCTTCCCGGAAGAAGACATCGTCATCAGCCTGGAAGGCCTGTTGCTCGCCGGCAACGGGGGAGGGCCTGTTGATCAACTGCTGGCCGTATTGCTTGACCCGCTCCTGGGTCCGTTGGTCGGGGGTTACCCCTTCACCATTCCCGGAGCCAGCAATGCAGTGCCCAATTTCATTGAAACGAGTTATCGGGGCAATACCATTCAACCCGGACAAACCATCCATGGTTATGAGCGTCTGTCGGTACACCAGTGGGATGTGACCGCTGTGAAAATCCTTGGCAACTCGAATCCCGTCGTATCGTTCCTGGGTTCCGAGCAAATTATTTTCCTGGCCGAAATCGGGGCCAACTATATTGACGATCTACCCGGCCTGGACGAAATACAGTTTGACGGCGGCAGCCCGAACCGTACGCATTACAGCCCTGGGGCCGATGGCACAGGTCAACCCGATGGCAGGCCGGACCCCCGCAGCCAGAATCCGACACAGCAAACAACCGCCTTCGTCACAGACTGGTCCTGGGGTTACAGGATGCTGGCGCGGCTCGAATACAATGACGTGTTCGCTGGCATCAATCTAAAACCCTTCGGCCTGTTCCTGCATGATGTCAGCGGCTGGGGACCCTCACCGATGCAGAATTTCCTCGAAGACCGAAAAATCTGGGTGCTGGGTCTAGAAGGTGAGTTCGGACAGGCCTGGACCGCCAAGATCCAGTACGCCGGCATGGATGGAAGCCGTCATTTCTCCACCCGTGACCGCGACAACATTGCGCTTGAAATCAGTTATACCTTTTAGAAATCACCTATAAGACCCCCTCTCTATCAGAGGGGGTAGTCCCGAAATGATACTGAAATAGACCCAATTCCAACTGGTGCCGTCCTGAAATCACTGGAAAATACTGGTTTATAAACGGCAGGAGTTTGCGTCCCAGTTCATGGACGAACCCCGCATATTCCCACGAAATTTCAGGTGCGAGCCCCATGAAGAGAATTCTTTTTCTGGCATTAGTGCTGGGTTTTGCCCTTGCGATCAGCGCATGCGGCGGCAATAGCGACGATGACAAGATTGTTCAGGGACCTGACGACACAAACACACCCGATGACAACAATGATCTGCCCACCACCACTTCCCCACCGCTGGTACCGGTGGCCGAATCAAGAGCAGGTACATCGTACCGGCATGAAATCCCCTACGAAGACAACAATGGCGGTTCGGCCACACTAGTCATCCAGGTCTATGAGCCCGAGCAACTGGTTGAAGGCGAATCCTATCCACTGGTGCTTCATGGTCATGGCTATGGCGGTAATCGGCTTCTGGCCCCCGATGCACTCACCGAACGTCTGATCAAGGCGGGCTACTACGTTATTTCCATGGACCAACGGGGTTTCGGTGAATCAACCGGCGGCATACGCTCCCTGAGTCCGGACTATGAAGGCCAATCCCTGATAGCCATGCTGGACTGGGCGGAAGACCTGGAAGGGCTGCGCCGACGTAGCAACGGCGAAATGATGGTGGGCGCTTATGGCCTCTCCTATGGCGGCATCATGCAGTTCCTGCTTTTGGGCGCCGACCCCCGGCACCGTCTCAGGGTCCTGGCGCCAGATATCACACCGCATGATCTGACCTATTCTCTCTCATCGAATAACGCGCCCAAGACTGTATGGGTACTGGGACTGTTGGTCGCAGGCGAAACCGCAGGTGGCCCCATACCCAGTTCTTTCACCTTTCAGAATCCGGCGCTCTTCTTCGATGGCTTGCAAAGGGCTGAACTCACAGGACAGGACAATATTGTGCTTGAGTCGGTTATTACAGCCGGCATCAATAACAGGCTCTCCGATGCCTCCTACAATATGTTCAAGTACCACAGCCCCCAGTATTTCTGTAACGGCGAGCCCGCCGGGCCACAGAACTTCCAGTTCGCCACGCCCGATCCTTTGATGGTGCCGCCAACCATCCCACCGTCGGCGGATGTCCTGCTCAGTCAGGGAATGAAGGACACACTCTTTAATGTGAATGAGGCCCTGGCCAACTACGAATGTCTGAAAGAGAGAGGCGGAGACGTACGGCTGGTAACACACGAAACCGGACATCTGGCGCCAGTTGGCTTGAGCAGTATCGGTCTGGAAGCACCTCTGGATCCACTTTACAGCCTGGTCACCATACCCAGCATCCAGGACCCTGCCGGCCCGCAGATGTGCGGCGGTATGAATGTGGTAGACCTGCGCTTTGCCTGGTTCGAGGAAAAACTGCGTGGTCAGGAAGGCCTGATTGATCAGGCTTTCTCTACAGGCAGCAACATTTGCCTGAGCCTGGGTGAAGGCGATGCCATTGAAGTGGAAGAAATACAACGCGGCGGCGAGGACTATGAACTGAATATCGCCACACCTCAGCTGAACAGCCTGCTGGGATTAGTAGGATCGTTACTCGGCAGCGTACCCCAGGAGGCCATTCAATCCGTAACCAAACTCTTTACGGTTCCTGATACCGGCGCCGTACTGGCCGGCATTCCAACTCTGGACATCACGCTTTCAGGCCTCACCGGCCTGGAACTCGATGAATGCCCGCTACCTGTCCTACCGACCGCTTGTGACCCTATTCTCTACTTTGCCTTGGGCCGCCGCCCACAGGGTCAGCAGCGCTGGGATGTGATCGACGATCAACTCACACCCGTGCGTGGTTTTGGCGAACACCATCTGGATATGACAGCGATAGCGGAAAGGCTCCAGCCCGGGGAGGACGTGGCCCTGATGATCTTCGGCTGGCATCCGCAATACGCATTCACCGGGTCGCGGGATATTCTGGTACTGGCCACTCAGATAAGCGGCTCAGTCAGCCTGCCGATGCTGGATGATGAAGACATACTGAGCACCGGCTTTTGAGAATCCGATCATCGTCGGCTTTTGAAAAGCCACGACGCATTATCGTGAAAACAATCCGGTCGCCACATAGGCGCAAACTGCCGCGAACAAAGAAAGAATTGTAAAAGCCGTGGCATCCGGTAGTGCTTCCGTGGCGATCAAGGCAGCCGCTAGCGTTGCCAGCAAACCCCAAGACGTCAGCGCGCAGGCAAGGATAAAAATCAACTTGAGAGCCATAATCATTCGAGAACCAGACCAGCTAATTATTAGGATTAAATAAGGTCTGTGATTTTCACTGACAGAGAATGAATCAACAAGAACTTCTCAGGCCATATTCAGTATGAATACAGGTCAAAGTGACCCACCTCAAGACGACCAGCGATACTCCATCTGTCTCGCCGTTTTCTGAGCCCATTCAACGTTGAGTATTTTTGATACCAGAAACAGGCTCATGTCGATACCGGCCGATATGCCACCGGAAGTCACAAACTTGCCGTCCTGCACCCAGCGTTCTTTTTCACGCACTTCGATGTCAGGGTAGCCAGCTCTGAGATCGGGAATATCCTCCCAATGCGTGGTGGCAGAACGGTCATTGAGCAACCCGGCTTCCGCCAGAAAAAAGGCACCGGTACACACCGAAGCCACTGTGTCGGCTGATTCGGCAGCAGCCTTGACCCAGCGTATGACAGAGGCCTTCTTGATCTCCCCGGTATGCACGCCGCCGACAATTATCAGAACATCTATAGGCGGGTGATCGGTCAAGCTGTAGTGCGGCTGGACCAGGAAATTACCACGTGCCCGCACCAACCCTTCGTGTTCGGCCAGGGTAAATATATTCCAGTCAGTCCCCGCCAGCCTTTTGGCGGTACTGAAACCTCAAAGGGCCCTGAGAAATCGAGCACCTCCGCTTCATCGTATATATAAATGCCTATATTCATTGAGTGCGCCGTTTACGCATCGCCAATACGATACACAAGGCAATTATCCAGAAAATACCGGCAGCGACGAAAGTAAATTTTATTGATGCGAACGAGCTGGCCACTACCCCGTATACGCCGACACTATCGTTTAATACGATTTGTATCAGTGCATAATTCTCGATTGCGTCGGCAGCGGCCATCGCCATGCAGACTGCCACGGCCGGTTTGTTGATCGTCTGCCACTCAAATGCCCTGGCACCCAATGACTGGATGCAAATAGCAATCAGCGCCGGATACAAAATAAGAAACAGGTAGTCCAGCCCCTGGATGAGCATGACTATGTTTTTCTGATGTCCGTTCCAGGCCTCAAGCGCTGCCTCGCAATTGCGGCTGAAGCCACACAACTCAAAGGAAACGATTCCCAACGGGGTCACTGAATTCCGGAGCCCGGTGTCTAAAACAGACAACGCCACCACCATAGGAATAAACAAGGCGAGAATCACCAGAAAGATGCGTTTATTAGCCATGCTATTGGCCCTTCCCCTCTGCTATCAATACAAATAATCTGAATAAAAGCCACTCGAATTAACCAAGGATGGCGACGTGTGCCGTATCTCTGACGAAACGTTTATTTACTGAAAATACCAAAGGCAGGTGATGCCCAACCCAGCCCTGAATACTCGGGTGCCTCGAGCAACGGCTTGCCGCCATACACTGCGTTGCCCTGATCGTCGGAGTAAACCAGCCATGGCACTGTTTTTTGCTTACTCACGCCTGGCTGGCTGTAGTCGCAGACACCGTCGGGAAACACTTCCTGCAACTGCGCCCATTCTGCATCTGAGAACCCGATGGGGCCATAATCGTCGTTGCGGTTCAGCGGCTTGAGCTGGCATTTATGATCGTCATAGGTACCCAACTGCCCGGCAATGCCACGCGGCGTTGTGAATTCAGTACGCAGAACATCGCCCACCAGACCAGCGCCGCAGACCGCGCCCAGCAACGGATCAACGACCAGCCTCAACGCCGGATCAAGCACGGGATCGAGGCCGGTATGTGCGGCAAACAGGACCGGTCCGAGCACCTGCCCGAAGAGCTGATTCAGTGTGGGCTGCAACAGAGGCAGCTGGATGCCTTCCGGCGAGGTCAGCGCCGAAGCGGCGCTGCAACGGTCATGCAGATCGCCGGGGCGGTTCTGCACGATCTTCTCGGCCAGCGGCACATCCCGCTCGTCCGCTTCCACTGCTGATAACCAGCGATCCATCGCCAGCAGCGCCTCAGAAGAATAATTAGGGTCTCCGATCAAAGGAAACTGACCGAACCAGATCACATGATTGTCGTAATGCCCCTGCTCTCGCATCAGTCTGGCACGCATAGTCCAGGCCCATTGGGCATCATGCGCAAGGCCGGGATCGGGGCCGCCGTGGTCGATGATCGCCACGGTGTCGAGCTGGCTGGCGCTATTCAACCAGCCCGTGCGGTACATATTGCCCAGCGCGGGCTCGTCTGCACGCAGACGGCTTTCCACCGCTTCGGCATTCACGTCAAGACCACCGATCTTGCTATTCAGGTCGACAAACATGGCCGGAGTAATGACGCCGGCACGCAGCGCTTCAAGACCATACTGGATACCCTGGGCATCCAGAGGCCAGCCCGCAAAACCCAGGCCAAGCATAACTTCGTTGTCTGACCAGACATCTGGCTGCCGCGGGCCAAAAAGGTTGATGAGCAGATCGAAGATACTGCAACGTACGCCTGATGGATTGGTTTCGGGATGGTAACCAATATCCTCACCAACATAGTCGCAGCCGGGCTTGGGATTGATCGCCCGCTTGAACAGGAGCTCATCCATAGTGATGGCGTTTACCGGCAGGATATGCCCTTCAACTGCGGACCACTGCAGAGGCGTCCAGACAATGCCCGCCCCCCAGCCAGCCGGGTTCTCAAAATAGCGCCGCAGCATGTGATAGTCATAGGCCTGTGCCCCCGGCGAGGCCGTATCAGGATAAGAGCAGGTGGTAATCAGACCCTGGTAGATACCAGGGTAGGCATTAGCCACGGTCTGCTGTGCAATCGAACCGCCGGAACAGCCCGAACCAATGGTGTAACGTAATGGGCCGTAATACTCAATGAGATGTTCCTTGGCCATCATCAGTGACTCGGCGTTCATGGCCACGCTGCAGTTGTGCCCTGTATTGGCCAGCGCTGTCGACATGACGGCAAAGCCCTTGCTCAAGGCCACGGTCGGACTATTACCAACGATGACCGGCACCTCTGACGGCACGAAATCAAAAGTGCCGGAATAATCCGTTTTTGGCGCACCGCCAACCCCGTAATCTGCTCCGCAACCACCGCCATGGGGTACGAATACCTTGCCGTTCCACTGTTCCTGGGGCGCCCAGGGCTGCCAGTCTTCTTGTGGATTGAACAGCACCGCAATACGGTACTGGTCACGGTCCTGATAGCCGATTTCCTCACGCACGATAAAGGGTACGGTCACACCATGGTCAGTAGTGGTCTGTGCCACGTCCGAAGGCGGGTTTTCCGGGTCGTAAGGCAGCAAACCGGCATTGAGCGGGTTCGAGGACTTATAGAAATAATTGAAAACCGGCGCCTGGTTACACTGCTCGTCTTCTGCGCCTTCCTGGCATTGCCAGGGCTGTATCTGCGGGCCCGAGAATACCGGGCCGCCGTTCGGATGATTGATCAGTTCAGTCGTGGCGTTCCCCCCGGGTAATGTAGCAGTGAAGCTGTTCTTGCCTAACCTCAGGCCTGTAACCCGACCCAGCAGGTTGCCTGCTTCCGTCTCGACGAACGCATTGCTGACGTCCGCACCATTGAGTCTGAGGCCGACCTTGTCTGCATTCGCGCCTTCCGGCATCAGCACTTCGATCAAGGCGTCGCCGCCACTGATCAGATCCGCACGGTTTGACAGAACATGGATAGACGGAGAGCTGGATAACTGACTGCCGTCGTTACGCGAGTCGTTGTCACTGTCACCGCCCCCACAGGCGGACAGTATGGCGAACAAAGACAACAGCAGAATAAATCTGAAACTTTTTTTATAAGACATGTTTGAGACCTCACCGCTCCTGCGCGGCTGTGCAAACGACCTGCAAGCTTGCCAGACAGAAAACCGCGGACAAGAATTAATGGGGACAAATAAATGATCAAAGCGGGCCAGTACAGACCGGCTTATTTCATCGAGTAGATTTCGTATCTGAAATCGCTCCAGCCACCCTGATTGAAAATACCCAGGGTCGGCAAACTGACCTGCGTTGTCACCAGATCCTCGATAGACAGGCCGCTGATGGCCGGTGTTTCTATCGGCGGCAGAATTTCCAGTGAAAGCTCGATCTGCTGCTTGCCCTTGGTGAATTTCGCAGGGAGCACAAACTCGTGATCGGCCCAGCGCTTCAGGTCATTCACTACCGGCCAGTGCCAGATGCCTACCGGTTCCCCGTCCACCGACACCATGGCCGTCTGGTCGAACAGGATGCTGTCCATCCGTCGTCTGACCAGCACACCCTGATTTTGCGGGTCAACAGAAACCCGCATGCTGATCAAGTCGCCGACATTGTGATTACGGCCATCGTCCTCAACCTGGTCTGCCGGGTCGAGCGTGGGGATGGCGCCGGGGAAGATCACCACATCAAAAGCTTCCGAGGAAAGGTTGCCATCGTGATCGCCCGAGTAATAACTCTGCAGCGAAGTCACTTCCGTGCTGCCGGAGGTATAGGCATGTCCAGTTTCAGAATCGGCGTTCCCGACATCGACCGTGTCGCTCAGCTGCATGGCGCCCTCGGACCGGCCATACCAGAGCACTACACTGGTATTGCCCGTCACAACGCCATTGCCGCCCCCGTGCTCTACGCCAATGCGAATGCCGTTTCTGAAATCCCAGGGATCAAACAGCATCTGGCGATACTGGGCGAAGCCCATACCACGCTCGGAGGGTTCCTTGGCGGTAAGACCGTGGGTGGGCAAAGTGAAGGGGCCGAACTGGTAGTAAAAGCCCCCGTTGAAAATATCCTCCATCCCGGTGCCGTAGATCTGCGGCGTCTGCGAGCCATCGATATAGATACGTTCGTCTCCTTCCAGGAAGGTGGTGTGCCCGGTGGGCGTAACTGTCCCGTCAACGTTCAGGGTTATAGCGACGACCTTGCCCTGCGCTTCCTGCAGGTCCATGAGAATATAATCCTCACCAATAACAGTCGGGTTCTGCTCGTTGTAATAGGCGTGCAGATAACCACATTCCTGTCGCTTGCTCAGGGCGCTGTCTTTCGACTCAATCAGCGACCACTCCAGACTGGCCGGGCTGTCTGATTCATTGGTCACCCGCAGCACCGCGGAATCAGAGAACGGCATGGGGAAATAAAAGTAGCCTCGCCTCGCTTCCACCTCAAAGCCCGAAAGCAGCGCGAAGGCATCATTCTTTTCACCGCGCCCGCTCATGAACAGGTCGCCAAGCGGCGCTCTCAGCTGGGGCTGTTCGGCGCCATCCCAGGAAGCTTCCAGCCAGAGATCCTGAATACCGGCATCGCCGGTCAGAATCATCTCGAATCCCTTGATCACCCCGGCTCCGGACAACGCCAGCAGTTCACTACTGCCGCCCGCCGGCAAATCCAGCTCATCCTCGTGGGTCTTGCCGCTGGGCAGAATGTCCGGATCACTGCCCGAACGCATCAGCAACTGCTGCTGTTCTGTGGCCGCATCCAGGAAATGCTTGTCCGCCGGGTCGAAGGTTTTCACCTGGCGCCCAGATTCATAGCGGTCGTATTCGATATTCCAGTAATTGGGGCGGCCGGTTACTGCAATCACCGCACGCTGGGCGAAGGGCATTTGCAAATAACAATAGTTGCCCCCGCTGGAAACGGTGTTATTGCCGCAGATGGGGGTCAGGAAAGGCGCCGTTTCACCGGAGAAAAGCTCCATGGCCGGCATATCCACACGCGGCTCGGTTTCGTCATCGAAGAAAATCTGCAGGTTGCCCGACTCCAGTAACGGGCCCTGGGCAATCTGTGCATTCACCACATCCGGTGACAGCTGCGTCATCCAGATTCTCTTGATCGCACCCGGGCCTTTGACATCCAGCAGCACATAGCGGCCTTGATCGTCCCGGTACAGATACGGCCGTTGATGCGGAATGGGATCTGTAACCGTTAAAAAGTCGGTATTCAGCCCGGGACGAGAAAAACTCGAATGCATACCCACTACAGCCTGCTGGTCGTAGCAGGGCAACTCGGACATGGCCGCTTGCGGGTCCGTTACCGGATCGGGTGTGGACGGTGTCGTATCATCGTCATTACTGTCCGAACAGCCAACTAGCAGCAGGAGCACAAGACTGACTGCAGCCAGACTACGGCGAAGTGGCTGCTTTTCAATTGCATCAATACTCATCATTTCAACCCGTAATTGAGAAACTGGCCCTGCGAATCAACGATCTCAATGGCGGTCACCGAGAACGCGCTGACAACGTCATCCGGTGTATCGTCATCATCGTCCTCGTCATCTCCATCATCAGTTGAGCCATCATCGTTGGCATCATCACCACCGTCATCGCCGGTATCTGAATCATTGTTGCCATCGGAGGAAGAATCATCGTCATCATCAGAACTGTTCTGACCGTCGTCGGCCTCATCCTGATTGTTGCCGGTCTCCTCCGTGTCCTGCATGGGATTACTCACGGCGTCATCCGAACCGCCACCGCCACAGGCCACCAGCACACCGGCGAATACCAATACCCAGAGCAGGCGGCGCTGCCTCTTGAAAAGAAGCCAACCGGCCAATAGCCAGGCAATGAGCAGTGCACTGAACAAGGTGGCTGGCCTGCCCCGACCCTCGGCATAAGCCAGGTTGGCCAGTGAAATCCGGCTGGTGGTGACCGCCTCAATCAGCTCCACTGAGAATTCCAGGGACTGCCCGGATTCGAGCACCTGTTCAGGCACCTCGAAGCGACTGATTTCTTTGGGATGCTCCAGCGTCACTGCGGCGTTACCGATATGCAGCGTGGCGGCTTCCAGATCTGAAGCGCCCGGTATCTCGACCGTCACGGCGCGCAGGAAATGTATATCTGCCGACTGGTTATCCAGCTTCACGATATCGGCGTTCTGGCTCACAGCGCCGGAGACGGCCTTTTCAACCGCTTGTGCTGCCGGCACCGCCAGTGAGCCTGCCGGCTGGCCAACATCGCTACTTCTGCAGGGCTGGTTCACCAGACCCGCACATACCGGATAATCCACCGGTGCTTCGCCACCCGGCAGTACCGACAGGGTAATACGCGACAACATGTCACCACCGACATGCACGGTGTTGATGGCGGGTATGGGGTTGAACTGCAACTGGCGGAAGCCGGTAGTGCCCACCGGCGCCTCCACCCGTACCCTCAGGGAAGACCCTTCTCTGAACACATGCCCGACCGGCCACACTTCGATATTCAACAGTGTGGGTTTACCGGGGTTGAGCAGCGTGTTATCCGCCAGCGTATGCAGATGGTAGGGCGCAGTCGCCCGATTCTCCCGCATATCCATCGCGCGATGCGATGCCCGCAGCCAGCCACGCTGCACGAACACTTCCTGCCCGTCCGGCCGCACCTCGGTCAGACTGATCTGCACATCCGTATCCAGGGACGTAGAGGAAAGCCACAGATCCACACGGCTCGGCCCCAGGATTTCCAGATCATGTTCCAGCGGTGGCGTGCTGAAGATGGCTGCGCCGCCAGGCAGAATCGGCAGACCGTAGGTCTGATTCTCCTCGGCCGCGGACAATGCGGCCGTCATGCTCGGCGCAGGTAAAGGGTATAGATAATTCAGTGCACTGGTTTCTTCTGGCCGCTGCACGTCCAACGTTCCAGCCTTGGTGAAATACAGTTCTGCGTATTCCGTTGCCACCGGCCAGGTCGGATGTTCGGTCACCCATCGGGGCGGCTGGCCGTAGGCATTCTCGTGCTCGATCTGCACATGCGGCGTATTCTCGAAACCGTTGTCCTCGCCCTTGAGGAAATGCACGAGGAACTTCTCCGCCGTCTCTCTGACCAAGGCTGACCCCAGGCCGAACCCGTGCACACCGTTTCCATAGATATGCCAGGTGGTTTCCTGGTTCAGCTGTTCATAGTCAATGGTATTGCGGCTGGAAATCTGTTCGTCCTGCCAGCCATGGGTAATCAGCACCGGCACGTCGATTTTCTCGACGCTGCCCTCCGGCACGAAGCGTTCATACACCAAATGCTCGGGCCAGGGATGTGTCTGCCCGAACAGGAAGACGATTCTTTCAGGATTATTCTGACCGGCGATTGCCGCGAGGCAACGGGCATTACCCGCCTGCAGCTCATTGGGCAGGTACTGAAGCCCGGTCTTCTGCAACCCGGTCCACCCCAGAGCGAACGTTTGATTATAAATACCACCCGGATAGGCCACGTCACGATACAAATCGGTCATGGCCGACCAGGGCATCAGCGCCTTCACCGCCGGGTGGCCCACCGGCCCCAACATCATCTGCGTCATGCCGGGAAAGGACAGACCAACCATGGCGACATCGCCATTGGCCCAGGGCTGTTCCACAATCCAGTCGAGTACTTCTACGCCATCGTCAATCCACTGATCCTCGAAAAGATCGAAATCGCCTTCTGAACAGCCGGTGCCACGCAGGTTCACGCCCAGAATGGCAAAACCCAGCTCCAGCCAGCGTTGCGACACCACAAGAATGCCGTTGTCATTGGGATCGGAGCCGGCCCCGTACCCCTGGTATTGCAACAACACCGGGAACGGCCCCTCCCCTTCCGGCAATAACAGCGAATAACGAAGGCCAGTGCCATCCTCCATGTCGATATAGCCCCGCTCATCGATAGCATATGCCTGCTGGCTGCCCAGCAAGCTGCAAAGCGTCAGCAGTAAAAGTGCGATGGTTCTAAATTTGACGTTCATTACTACAACTTCCATAAGGCGGCGGAACCAGTGGTTCAATGGGCACGGTATCGGCCAAGACGTGGAAACCGATCGAATTCGGATGCAGAAGATCTGCAAAATAAAGGGCAGGATTGGGACGCGTGGCATCGAAGGGGGCGCCCATGACGGCGGCAAAATCGGCGAGGCCTTCAAACAGGCCTGCTGCAAAATCCGCCCGGATCATTTCATTCAGGGCCTGCCGTTCGGGCTCCATGCTGGCCCTGTCCCAACCGAAAACAAGATCATCCCGGGGCATGATGGTACCCAGAACCACGCAGAGCCCGGCTGCATGCGCCCGCTCCACCAGGGCCATGAGATGACCGTGGATTTCCTCAGCCGTCGCGCCGGTTGCCAGATCATTTGAGCCTTCGAAGAGAACCAGCGACCGGGCACCGGCGCGCTCCAGCACGTCGCGATTGAAACGTTCTATCGCCGGCGCTCCCCGGTAGGTCTGCTCCGGGCGGGCGAACACCGTATTACCGTTGATACCCAGGTTCAGCACGCCCATCGGAATGCCCGCGGCCTGCAAGCGATTGGCGAACAAATCCGGCCAGCGAGTGTTGGTGCCTGGTGTCTGCATCATGCCGTCGGTAATCGAATCGCCCAGCGCAACAACGGCGCCCAGTGCGTCACTTCGCTGCACATCGACGCCACTCAGAAAGAACCAGCCCAGCGTTATCTCGGAAAACTCGGCACCAGTCTCGCTGTCCGTGACATCCCCTGCTCCCTGCGGTGTCAGGAACTGGGTATCGAAGGACATGGCATGCCAGGTCAGCGGCCCACTTTCGCCCGGCAGGTGAAAACTGACCACCAGATCGTCACCCTCGGCGAATACGAGATCGACCGGGTCACTGACATATTCCTCACCCGGCATCATGGTGATCGTTGACTCACCATCGAACAGCACCGGCGTGTTGGTGCCGGGAATAATGGCGGCAGCCAGAGCTCGAATAGCTACCCGCACCGGCTCCAGCGTGACGGGCCGGTCGCCTACGAGATTGGAAAAACGCAACCGCAGCTGCTCGCCGCCCAGCGTGGGGTGCACGATCATGCGAAAGCTCTGGTCCACGGCCTGCAGATCGGGAAACGCCGTGGGCGTGGTAAAACCGCGCAAGACCTCGGGCAGGGGCAGTACGGCATACACCGCATCAAGCGGACCCAACGGATATGGACCATACGGCGCCGTCGACCAGCTGCCCACCCATCCTGATTCTGCGAACTGGACGGGGCCGCTGCCCTGCCCGGCCTCAACACCGTCACCCGAAGAGCCACAGCCTGACAGACTGAGGCCGCAGGCGGCCAACAGCACGACAACGCCTGCCCGGATAGGTGGACGACCAAATGGGTTCAAGTTCTCTCCTCCTGTACGCCCTGTAGATCTTTTCAATAGGGGGCATATAGCAGGTTAAATTTAATGACCTCTTATTACCCCCGTCTTGCGCACTTCTGCCATAATTAGGAAATCGCGCCACAATAGACTTTGATATGAATAATCTGACGCAATGGCCCGACACGCTGAAAGCCACGGTAACTGCGGCTTACGCATCTTCCCTGCTCGATTATCTGAAGTCAGAAGGCATCGAACCCACGAGCCTGTTTCGGACCGAGCAAATTGCCCAGCTTGAAGGGGGCGACGGCCGTCGCCTCATTCCACTTGCTGACTGGATGGATATGCTTGATACGGCTTCATTCCGCCTGTCGCAGCCGGATCTGCCTTTAAGAGTAGGCATGCACATGACGGCCAAACACCTTGGCGTACTGGGTTACGTCGGGATGAGCTGCCTGAATCTGGGTGACGCCATTGAACAGCTGTCGCGTTATTCGCGACTGGTCGGCAACATCAGCCGGGCTGTGATCATAGAGAAAGGAGAAATAGCAGAGATCATCTGGGATTGGGGCCATGAGAGTCTGCCCCCTTCATCCATGGCCCAGGTGCAGATGGCTGCCCGCTGGAGTAACGCCCGGCGCTTCACCGGCTTGCCCCAGCTTGCCGCCGATGCTTATTTCGAATTCCCGGCGCCAAACGATATCAGCCTGTACAGATCTCTGTTCGGGGGTAAATGCTTATTCGAACAACAGCAGACCAAACTGGTGTTTCCGAGAAAATATCTACAACTCCCTTTTATTTCGGGAGATGTCGAAATTCATCAGGCCATCGCCAAACAGGCACAGCAAATGCTGGCCGCCCTGGAGGATGAACCCAAGTTCATACAGGAACTCAGGATGTTGTTGCTTCGGGGCATGACCACCGGGCGATTATCGTTGTCCGACTGTGCCGAAGAATTGAGAATCCCCGCACGCAGCCTGCAACGCAAACTCAGGGAGCATAGCGTCAGTTTCCAGCAGGTTCTGGATCAGGTACGGCGTAACCAGGCAGAAAGACTGCTTTCAGATCCGCAGAACTCACTTGCCGAAATCGCTTTTCTTCTGGGTTATACGGAACAAAGCAGTTTTCAGAATGCCTTCAAGCGATGGACAGGCTCTTCACCACAGGCATGGAGAAAAACTGAAGGCTGACTCACCCTCAAGTCAGCCAAGGGTCTCATTCCGGCCATACATCATGAAAAGCCTCACTGGCCCAGCCTGAGGGAAATGATGCGGAGGGCAGCGGCTCGCCCCCATAGATGGCCTGCCCGCTGGCATTCTGGTAACTCAACCATTCGACGGCATTCTGAAAGTGCCGTGGCGGCTTTGCATAATCGCAGACACCGTCTGCGAATATTTCTTCCAGAGTCTGCCACTGATCCTCCGTGAATGCCGAATTACCGTAGTCATCATCGCGATTGAAGGGGCGCAAGGCACAACTGACTCCGTCTCCCGGATTGTCGTCACCTGCCACTGACCTGGGCGTACTGTACACCTCCAGTATCGGAGAAGGACATAGGTCGGTCAGTACAAAATTACCGTTCCCGTCACTGCAACTATCACCGATGTCAGAGGGCTTATTCATGACTATCTTTTCGGCCAGTGGGGTTTGGCTTGTATCCTGCTCAATGCTGCTCAGCCAGCGATCCATGGCAGCAAGCCCTGTGTAAACAAAATTGAAATCACCGATGAGCGGTGCAGGTCCAGACCACATGATGTGGTTATCGTACCGGCCCAGTTCCCGCTGCAACCGCCACCTGGTCCAGAAACCATGCACGGCATCATGAGCAAGGCCGGGGTCCGAACCGATGAAGTTGATCATCGCCACCCGGTCCAAATTCCCACCGGAATTGATCATGCCGGAACGGTAGGCATGGGCCAGCGCCGGGGCGTCTGCTGATGTGCGCTGGACCTGGGGCTCAAGATCGATCGTCAGGCCGCCGACCTTTACATTCAGATCGACAAACTGAGCCGGCGAAATCAGTCCTTCCCTGAGGGCATTGAGCCCGTATTGAATACCCACATTGTCAACGATGGCATTACCGGCAAAACCCCGCCCCAGATCTTTCTCGATATCAGTCCACACATCGGGAGGACGAGGGCCAAGCACATTCATGAGGTAATCATTGACCCCGCATCGCACGCCGCCGGGGTTATTGACGGCGTCATAGCGCTCGGCCTCATCCACACCAGGGCAAGTCCGGCCCGGATCGGTCAGGGGTTTGAAAAATACTTCGTCAGCAAACGCAGCATTAATGTGACTGACATGCCCTTCCACGTCAGCGAATTGTTGCGGCGTCCACACCACGCCCAAGGCCCATCTGGATGGATCCTCGAAGTACCGTCGCAGGAGATGATAATCACCGAACTGGGTGAGGGCCGTGAAGGTGTCCGGATACGAACACATGGTCAACAGCCCCTGATAGATACCGGGATAGGCATTCGAAACCTGCTGCTGAACAATCGCTCCTCCAGAACAACCCGTACCAATCGTGTAACGCAACAGGCCGTACTGCTCTACAAAACGTTCTTTGGCCATCATCAGGGATTCGGCCTGAAGAGCAATATTGCAGTTATGTCCGTTGTTATCCAGGGCCGTAGACAGCACAGAATAGCCCTGCCCCAAGGCCACTATATAGCTCTGCTCAAACAACGGATTCGTCGGAATCGTGCCCCCATAATCAATCAGGGGGGCCTGTCCTGCGGCATGGTCGGCACCGCAGCCGCCTCCATGGGTAATAAGCAGTTTTCCATTCCACTGGCTTTGTGGAGCCTGTGCGCTCCAGTCCATCCCGGGGCGGTACAGGGTCAGTATCTTGTATTGGTCCCGATCCTGGTATCCAAGTTCCTCACGGACGATAAAGGGCAGACTTTCGCCATTCTCTGTAGTTGTCGTTGCCACATCGTCAGGTGGGTTGTCCGGGTCATACTCCACCAGCTCTACATTTACAGGGTTAATGGATTTATATAGATAACGATATTCCGGCGGTTGATTGCACTGATCATCAACAGCACCTTGCTGGCAAACCCAGGGCTGGATTTGCGGGCCGGAAAAAATCGGGCCGCCGTTAGGATGGTTGATAATGTTCAAGCTGCCCTCTGGCAACCCAGGCAATCGGGCAACAAGTGTATTGGTGCCCAGCTCCAGGCCATCGACAAGCCCTATGAGTCGACCATTCGCGGCAACAGCAAATACCTTGCTGACATCCCTGCCATTTAGCTGCACGCTCAGGTCTGTCAGTCGTTTGGCTTCCAGCTCGCATTCGGTCTCTTTCTGGCGGATAAGCTGGCAAACCTCTACCCACGGCACCGCATGATTGTTTGCCAACAACGCTTCTTTCATTTCCGACAAGCGGAATCCCAACTCCTGGACTTGCTTGATTAACCGTATGAGACGCACATCACGCTCGGAAAACACCCGGTATGAGCCCTGCCGCTCAGCGGAAGGCAGCAACCCCATAGACTCGTAGTAGCGAATCGTCTTGGTTGAAACGCCGCTCAGTTTCGCTGCTTTGCCGATGTACATCACATTGGCCCTTCACAATTAATGTGGGTCAAGAATATCCGGTTTTGCCTATATGCCGCCTGGCTGCTGGCCGATGAATAAGGGTTGGACGAAATGGTCGATAGAGAAGATACGGTCAAGACAAAAACTTCCGGTGCAACCAGTCGAAGAATGTTCCATGCCAAAGCGTCACAGCCCCATCCTGACAGTGTTCCTTACCACCCGATTCGCCATCGTAAATGACAGATTCCACACTCTTCGCATTCACCAGTGATTGTTGAAACTGCTCGACCTGATGCAAGGGCACCAGATGATCCTCGCTACCAGCCAAAATCAGGACATGCGAGCGTATGCGATCAGCCACGGGTTCCAGGGTATATTCATCAAATGCCCCGGGAACCGCACTCAGCGAGGTCGCCCCGGTAACCCATTGCGTATTACGGATGCCCCAGCTTAGTAATGGCGACGTTTTCATCCTTAACTCAACAAGCACGCTCGCCAGGGCGCCCATACCTGAATTGTTGAGCCAGGAAATGATAGAACTGCCATGGGATTGAGAGCGTAGGGCTTCTCCCACGTCATACAAGACATCAAAGGCGACTACGCCGTCAATCCGATCATCAAATGCCGCGGCTCTTGGCGCCAGGTATCCGCCCATGCTCATGCCGACAAGCACGATACTCGACGGTGCTGTGTATTTCTCCAAATAGCTGTCGATAACGGCCTTGGTTGGGCGCTCCCACTCCGGAGTAAAAACCATTCCTTGCTCGCGTAGCACGGCACCCTGTCCCGGGCCTTCATACAACAGCACCGAATAGCCACGTTCCAGGGCACCGGCGGCGAGCGAAAAATAAAGCTCCTCCATTGTCGAATCCACACCACCACAGACAATGATCAAAGGCCTTGTATGTGCGCCAGCGTCGCTACCCTTGCCTGGGAAATAGAGTGCATTCAAATGACCGGATTCGTATTCAACTTTCAGTTTTTCATATTCAACACCCAGGGTTTCAAGACCTTTGTAAAAAGTGCGAATAGTCTTGTTCCAGGAATCTTTGCGGCGCTCATCAGAAGGATCGAGCAGGAACTCGGCGGTCCGATAGTAATTGTGCGCCCGAAGAAAAGCCCTGCCACGACTCACTGGGTCCTGAAGATCTTCGCCCATGGCTTGAACCCGCTGCGCCGTAGTGAACCAGGCGTTATACCAACTATCCGAGTCCCCGGACTCAATGTGCTTGATGGTCTCCAGCACTTCGCCGGTGTCGGCACCACCATACGGGATATGGCCGAGTGTGCGCATCGTAAGATGATGGTACGTTTGGTCCTTGAAGAATCTTTGGTTTCCACTATCGCTGTTGAGAATGAAGTAGCCGAACGTAGCAATTATCAGAGCAACCAGGACAATAAACTTTCTACGTAACATAGACTGATTCCGCCAGTGTGCAGTATTAACGATTTTTCAGCCCATCAAGATTGCACAACCCGCTCAATCCACAATTTATCGTTGAGCAGTTGGATCGGGTCTGACTTCGAATGACGTAAAAGAACCGGGTTGGCACTCGAGAGGAATTGCAACAGGCCAGCCTCTGACAGGCAAGCTTCTATCAGGCCAATATAGTTATCATTTTAAGCGCCCTGGATATTTACTTCATCGAATAGATTTCATACCTGAAGTCACTCCAGCCACCCTGATTCAGAATACCCAGTGTAGGCAAGCTGACCTGGGTGGTGACGAGATCCTCGGCGGATAGACCACTTATCGCAGGCGTTTCTACCGGCGGCAGGATTTCCAGCGACAGCTCGATCTGCTGCTTGCCCTTGGTGTACTCTGCCGGGATCACAAACTCGTGATCCGCCCAGCGTTTCAGGTCATTGACCACCGGCCAGTTCCAGATGACGACGGGCTCGCCGTCCACCGATACCACTGATGTTTCGCTGTATCGACTCCTCCTCATCGGCATCTCGCTCGTCGCGCGGGACCATCCTTGCAGAATCACGTGGCGCAGGAAAGACCGAAGCACGTCCAATGCGCTGACTGACTTACCGCTGCCGCATCCTGGGCTGCAATTGGGGCCATGGAATCGGCAACTGCGGCTTTTCGCTCTGCGAGCACTGATAGATATTTCAGGCCATGTGCCCACAGGCCCCATGGCCTGTTTTGATAATGAGATTGGCCTTCAAAAATATGGTGAGCCCTACTGAGAGACGACATGATTTTCAAATGGGCGCAACAGTTGATGACACAAGAAGCAGCGGATCATGGACCTGATGCCGTTCTGGCGCGTATTCGCACTCAGTGCCGTGACTTGCTTAGTTGTTGCATGTAATGCACACGATTCAACAATATTTTCTGAGGGGCGCGTTCTGTATGTCAGCGCCCAAGCTTCACCTGACGGAGATGGAACACGCACATCTCCGTTCAACTCGCTGGAGGCCATCGAAAACGCCTCGCAGCCTGGTGATACTTTGGTCGTACTGGCTGTGGCGATTGATGTTCCTCCATTAGACGGGGGTATCGCACTCAAACGGGGACAACGGCTCATTGGTGACGGGCCGGATGTCCTCAAAATCAGCGAAGGCCGATCAGTAGCCGGCGGCCGCGATCTGCCGGCGCTGCCACGAATCCGCAATACCACCGCAGCCCGTCATCACGGCGATGCAGTCCGCCTGGCCGAACAGGGCGAAGTCCGCAACCTCGTGGTTACTGAAGCGGTACGTGGTGCCGTCTATGGATTGAATACACCTGACGTCCTGGTTCAGGGCAACGACATTTCCGGATACAACACCAGCTGTACGATCGGCTACGTGGTTCAACCGTTCATTGTTCCAACAATCCTTCCCCACGTTGGCGCCCCACTTCTGCTGCCGGCAGGGTGGGCCGGTATCATGGTCGATGCGGACAGCGGGGCAGGTTCCATGACACTTGTTGACAACTACGTCCACGACAGCGCCTGCGGCAATGGCATCGATGTGCGCATCAGCGGGTCAGCGAACTATGAGGCTGAAATCTCAGGCAACTTTGTCACCGAGCTCAAGTTCGGCCCCCTGCACCAGCTTGAGGAATTGCATCTCGTTCACGCAATCTCGATTCAGGCCACAGACACCGGCGTGCTGCAAGCACGCTCCGTAGCGAATACTCAGACCTATATCGGCGCTCCCAACGCCGACTGCGAGGGTCTGTTCATGAACCTCGCCGGCAACAGCACCGGAATCTGGACCATCGATAGCAACACCTTCGCTCATGGCATCGGAGGTTCTTCCTGCAACGGTATGGAGTTCATCATCAGCAACGGAAGCCCCCATGGGGAGATGTACCTGAGCAACAGCAGCTTCGAAGACAATCAAGGGGACATGCTGGAACAGGGGAACCTGGGAAGTGGCTCAACCATGGTGCTCGAACTGGACAACGTCACGGTTTACGGCACCCACCAACGCGGAGGCCAGCCCGAGGAGGGGTTTATCCCCTTCAACACGGGCGAATGCCTCATCGCCGGCAGTTCAGGAGCGGGCAATAGTACCATTCTGAAAGTACGCAATTCCCGGTTCTCCGGTTGCAATAACGGGCTTACCGTATTGAGCGGGACCAATCCCATAACAGGCGTCGTTGCCGGCCTGGTATCGACCGATCCACAGGGAAACCCGCTTGGTCCTGACAAGCTTGTTGATGTCGAAGTGCTGAACTCCCGGATCGTGGAAAACGATTTCAACAATGTCTTTGTTGGCGTACTGACGCGGCTTGAGCGCCTGCGACTCAAAGTCGAGAACACCGACCTGAGCCATGCCGGAGAGAACTCCATCAGGTTGGTCAGCGAGTTCTTCGGGCTGCCACTTGGTCAGGTCGATGACTTGCAAATCGATTTCGGAAGCGAACACCTGCCGAAGGGTAGCCAGGGAAGAAATTGCATATTCGGGTCGGGCCAGTTCGATGTCGTCGGTTCCGGCTTGAGCGCATCCCTGCGGAACAATTGGTGGGGGAACCCCGGTGCTCCGGATGCCTCCAGAATTTCGCCGTCAGGCGGCAGCCAACTGGATATCGCTCAGCCGCTGACGATCAGGCCTGATGCTTGCCATGAGCTCCAGTAAGGACGTCGTCCTATACCCCTCTCAAAACCCTTTAGTGAATTGTGTACGAAGTTAGCCCGGTTTGCGGGCTGTTTTAAGTGAAAGGATTATCTTAATGCAGTCTTTCCTACAATTATTATCAACACTCATGTTGCTATCGCTGATCGCCGCCTGCGGCGATGGTGCTTCAGGGGATAACTCATCGACCACTGACGATCCGCCGGGAGCGAACGATACGGCCGGTTCGCGACAGCAGTTCGCCATGTCGCTCGAGGAATATCTCGGCAGCCTTTACAGGCCCTTCAGTTGGTCCGGGCCGATTCGCGACCCCGAACGCGATGGCGTGGAGATACTTGATCCCACGCAGTTTCAACCACTCGACAGCAGCACCGTGGATAGCCTGGAGATGCTGCTGGCAGAGCGCGACATAATTATGCAGATCGGCGGCATGGGGTCGGCCAAGAACCCCGACCCGAACAGGGTCAATGAACAATTCGCGACCTACATGGATTCCATCATCGCCGACGGCGGCAAGCTATGGCGTGACGCCGTTTACATGCGGGGGCAGGAAGTTGCTGCGCTGGACGGCGATCACAAGGTGTATTGGCAAATTGGCAACGAGATTAATGCCGGCAGCTACCTGCGCAATATCAATCTCTACTTCGAGCGCAGCAACAACGACTTGCTCACCATTATTCCGGTGTATGTCGAGTACTTTCTCGCCCCGACATTACAGGCACTGCATCAGGTGGAGGCCGACACAGGCCATCCTGTACGGATTGCACTCGGCTCCATAGCCGGGTTCAGTAATGACAACAGCGCCCTGTTTCTCGACACATTGCTCAACTACCAGATCATCGGTGACTATGCGCCGGCATTGGCCGGCGCCCGCGTCTACGAGTGGATCAATCTGCTCACTATTCACTACTCAATGAATGCCAGCGAGCCGGACGATCCCGACCGCTGGCGCGATGTCCTGGTTCGCAGTTATGAGCAGTGGGTCGGTGTGAAGGACATACAGGGCATCTGGACTACCGAGGAAGTAGGCATACGCGCCGCCGAGAACGGTCACGGTGCCGGCGCGGCACTGCGGGTGATGGTCCGCTACCTGGACTGGATCAGCGAATTCCAGTACCCCGGAAATACCGCGCGCTGGTTTTATTTCGGCACCACAGCTGGCCCCACGAACCAACAGATTAATGATGCCATGTTGCAGGTGGAGCAAATACTTGATGACAGTGCACTGTACTACTACGACCACCAGCTCAATGACAGCGCCACGCTGGAAAGCTATGCCTATCGCATCGGCGACAGCGAGGGATATCTGCTGACCGTCAGTCCAATCGGTAACGACAACCAGAGCATCGAGACCGTGGCGATCACCCTGCCGCCGAATACCTTCGAGGCGGAGATCGCCGCTTGGCGCTACGGCAACGATGGCACCAGTGGCGCAACCGCATCGCTGATCAGCGACAGCTCGGGAGTACAGATTCATCTGAGCCCCGCCGTGGAACTGAGCGAAAGCGACACACTACTGATCCATGTCGATGTCCATCCCTGATTTCATTGACAGACATCTCATATCGAGCATTCATATCGGCGAAGGGCTCATGGGCACTTGCACTCGTAGGGTTTGCGCTTACCACACCCAGTTGGACACGGTTTCAACCTTGGGGAGGTCTCCGCAGGCCGGGCGATGCTCCGCCACGACCCCCGCCGCCAGATGAGCTTCTACTTAACGTATCCTCGATACCGGGCCGTCATTGGCCCCTTATGACAATCAATCTGTCCCTTTATGTAGTTTCGGCGACCCCTGATTCCCCCGATACTTAATACAAACATATCAATAGTTTTTTGACTGTCGGATCGGCCTGGGCCGTGAATGATAAGTCGTGCGAAAACCGTAGGGGACAAATCATGATGCGACAGGGACGTACGCTTTCCCTTGGTATTTTTCTGCTCTTGCTCAGCCTGCCTGCCGCCGGGCTGGATTTTCAGTGGGGCGATGTCTCCCTGACGGGCAAGACTTTCGTCACGGTAGGCGCCGGCTGGCGCTTGGAAGAACGGGACGAAGACCTGCTGTATAAAACCAACATCGAGGGTCAGCAGAATCTCTGTGCTGCGGACGACTGCCTTTCCCTGTTTGGGGATCCCGAGCCCAACCAGCGTCTGGTCGACGCCAAGGGCAGTTTCAGTGGCCACCTGTTTGACAACGGCAACCTCAACTACGACAAGGGCGAACTCTATACCGCACTGGTCAAGATCAATTCCGACTGGGGTCTGGAATGGGGTAAGTGGCTGTTCAAGGCCAATGTGGTTGGTTTCTTTGATGAAGTGAATACCAACTTCGAGGAAACCCACCCGGACACGCGTTTCCAGCCGCAGCATACCCAACGCAGTAGTGAAATCGAAGGCCGCGTAGGCAACAAGATCGATCTGCGCTCCTGGCAGGTGGCCTCATCATTCAACGTTTTCGACCAGGACTTCTTCTTTTCACTGGGCCGCACCCGGCTGCGCTGGGGCGAGTCCAACCTGACGTTGTATAACACCCTGGATTTCATCAACCCGCTGGATGCCGGCCTCGCCCGCCAACCCGGATTTCCTTTGAAGGAAACCTGGAACCCGGTAGAGCTCTTTACCATCGGCACCGACGTTACGGAAAACATCAGCGTTGAGGCCTTTTATCAGCTGAAATGGCGGCCCACCGTGCCGGAAGCCTCCGGCAGTTTTTTCTCCAGTCTTGATTCGCTGGGCGGTGGCACCAATGGCCAGCTCACACTGGGTCAGTTCCCGGAAGATCCGGATGCTCTCTACGCCTCACAGGGAACGCTGGGCCTGTTCAGCAATTCTCACCGCACCGTTTTCCTTCCTGATGATGAAAAGTTTGCGCCGCCTGATAGCGGTCAGTACGGCCTGAGCGTACGCAGCTACCTCCCAGACTTACTGGGTGGTACGGAACTGGCCTTTTACTATGCCAACCACCACAGCCGCCTGCCTTCCTTGAGCTTTATCGCTGGCCAGGATTCCTGTGCGCGCGACTCCTTGAACCTGGTTGAGGCGCTGGACGATTGCAACGGTTTCAATTCCGCTTTCCATCCCGACACCTCGGAACGTTGCGATCCGCGCGGTTGTGACATGGAAGCCTACCTGGCGCGTGAGCCCATGCCGGTAGACACCGCTGGCGTATTTCTGGAATACCCGGAGGACCTGGAAGTCTTCGGCGTGTCGTTTAATACCACCGCTCTGGGTTGGTCATTCGCAGGGGAATATGCCTACCGGCCCAACGCACCCTTGCAAATCAATATCGCTGACTTGCTGTTTGCCTCGGTGATTCCCTCACTGCCTGCCAACAGCCAGACCATTCTCAACCCGGCCAACTTCTTCGATATCAATGCTCTGCTTGGCAACATTACGAACCCTGCCGCCATACCCCGGATCCTGGCTCTTGTGGGCGACCTGATCGCCAGCGGCATTGTTGGACCCGACCTGCTCAACTTCGAAATTCCTGGTTCCGATCAGGTGGCGCCAGCCTACATCACGCGTTATCGTGGCATCGACAGGGTTCAGGCCGGGCAGCACATCGCTGGCTACGAGCAATTCAAGGTGCATCAGCTCACATTGACAGCTTTGAAAGTTTTCGTGGAAAACCCCATCGGTTCAGAGAACGTCGTTTTCGGCTTTGAAGCCGGCGCTACTTATGTGCAGGACATGCCCGGCATTGAAGACGGGCTGATTCTGCTAGGCAGTTCCAACTTTACACACCCGTCCCCCGGCGCTGACGGCACCGGCCTGCCTCCCGGACAATCGGCAGGCTTCTCGTTCAACCCTACCCAACAGACGGATGGATTCGGCACCGACTTTTCCTGGGGCGTACGTACACTGGTGCAGCTCGAATATCCCAATGTCTTCAATACTGGCCTCAACCTGAAACCTACCTTGATTGGTTTCTACGATGTTGAAGGCATCACGCCTTTCCCCATCCAGAACTATATTGAAGGCAACCTGTGGCTGATTCCGGGTGTATACATGGATTACGGAGAAAACATTACCGGCAGCGTGATCTACCAGCACTTCGCGGGCGATGATAACCAGCTGCGTGACAGAGACAGTATCGCTGCCGAGATTACTTATAGCTTCTAGTCTTCCGGACTTTAAGCCGGTCAGCATTCATGATCAGGATTGCCCCAATCAGGCTGGGTCAAAATGCGACTAAGCCAGACTCGGTTGCACTTTTTCCCCTCGCTGGATAATCCACATCGCAGTCAGAATAAACAGCAAGCCCGGCACAGCGCCCCACTCAAATTCGTCCAACCCCAAGCTTACACAGATGAAAATGGCAAACATGGGGTTGTGGAATCCATAAGTGGCTACTTTGGTTGCTCCGATGTGCGCTATGCCGAATTGCACGAAGTAAAAGGTGACCAGCGCAAAACCTCAACTTTGGTTCATGCCAATAGCTTCCGGGCAAAAGTGAGTTGTATCTATTAGGTGACTACTCAAGAAGGCAGGAACAGTTCTGTCATGGCAGCTTCAGGCTTCCTTGCGGCATGCCATCCGAATCCGGGCGGCAAGGCTGATTCAGCAATACACCGCAGTCGGGGATTGGCGCCTCGGCTTTTTGCCCTCGCAACCAACCTAGTTTTATGGCGGAGCGATATTCATCATCATGATGAACGTTAATAAGCACCCCGAGAGGGCGTTGTTCGAACCAACCTGCCGGTGTGTCGATTGTCAATCGCAGTGCCGTGCCAGCGCGAAATACATGTGCAAAAGGGTAGATTTCAATGCGGCCTTTCACGATTTCACCAGGCAGTAATAAACTCTCGCTCGATTCTGCATGCTGATGATAGGGCCGTCGCTCCAGGCTTTGTGTCTCATCCTCAACGCGATGACTCCACCGTAACCAGCCATTCTGTACGTAGACTTCCTGACCGTCCGGACGGACTTCGCTTAGCAATACCTGAATGTCTGCATCAAAGCCGATTGTCGATAGCCATAACTCTGCTGCGGCAGGACCGAATAATGAAAGATCCTCTTCAAGAACAGGTGTTGTGAAACTGATGCTGCTGCCTTCAATACGTGGATTGCCAAAGGAGTCAATACCGGCAAAGTCCGCTGGTGTGTTAGCCGTGGTTGGTGCATCAAAGAACGAGCTGGATCCGGCTGAGTTGCCAGGCGTATTTGTTTGCAAGCTTCCATCAGAGTGTAAGTAGAGTGTCAGCGTTTCCAGCGCGGCGTCTAAGTCGGATAGCTTCGTAAAGCTTGTTTGCCATGCCCCCGGAGGGCTGTCTAGTAGTTCATCGACATCCTCACCCAGACTATTTTCCAGCTCATTGACGATAACCACATGTGGGGTTGATGGCCATTCGGTATCAACACCTTTCAGGTAATAATCGAAGAATCGCAACTTTTCCTTTCTAGTTATCGGGCAATCGTAATGTGTGCCATTTGTACCAACTATCCAGGTGAGATCAGAGTCAAGGCTTGCAATGATGTCGTTTAACGACCTGCTATAAATCGTGGTGTCTTGCCAGTTAACACAAGCAAGGACAGGCAGGTTGACTTGATCCAAATAGGCGGAAGGCTGGTTTGACCAAGTCGGGTGATCAACCCATGGGTAAATGATTGGCTCAACTATTTCCAATGCATTCGTTGGTGTGTGCTGGACGTGGCTTGGGCCGCAGCGCTCCGGATCCGTGAATATCTGCTCAACTGATGCTTGACCCACGAGGTAACCTCGCCCCGCAGTCACCCATAAAGGCACCCAGAGGTTTCGCATACCTCCCGGATAGATGAAGTCTCGATAAAAGTCCAGGAAGACGTTTCCCGGGGCAATGGCTTTCAATGCCGGGCCTGCAAATGCTGCTGTTGCGTACTGAGCTACAGCGGTAAACGAGATGCCTATCATGCCGATGTCACCGCTAGACCATTCTTGCCTGGCAGCCCATTCAACGACTTCAGCCCCATCTCGCCCCCATACGTCGGTACTTAAAGGGTAGAAATGACCTTCGGAGCATCCCGTACCCCGAAAATTCACTCCGAGCATGGCGTATCCGGCTTCATTCCAGGTTGGATCACTCAGAACACCTGCATCATAAGGGTCATACATAAAAATGACAGGGAATGGGCCGTCACCCTCAGGCAGGGTCAATGTGTAATAGAGCTGGGTGCCGTCGGATAATGTCAAAAAATCCTGAGAGACGGTTCCCGGAGCATGTTGCTGAGTAGTGAGCTGGGCATCCCCTTCTGAGGGCATTAATGGATCGGTATTGCTCTCGCCGCAGGCCTGCAAACTGACTGCAAAAAACAATAAGTACGTAGTTTTATAGATGGATCTCATGCCCTGGTCTCCTCATATTCTTTATGCGAATGACGCTTGTCTAATGCATTGAAGATAATGTGGAACCGGCAAGCTCGCTTGAATCACGCTGCTATTTTTTCGAACTATCAATCGAACTGAATGTGGAAGTGCGGCGGGCAAGGCCGGGATAGCAGGTGTATTCAAGTTGCACGGAGCCTATGTGTTTATATTTGCTGGCTGGTGCAGTGAAACACTAAATAAAGTATCGGTGCCTGCAGGAAGGAGACATGCAATGTACGCAAGAATCGGGCGAGCAGTAGTCCTGCCATTAATAATCATTCTGGCTGCATGCTCAGGGGACGGAAGCGACTTAGGTCAAAGAAGCAATGACGGTGATCAGCAAGGGAATCGTCAGCCTGTAGCCCCTGCTTTCGTCCCACTGCCTGAAACGCCCGGCGAGTGCCCGACCTCTCGCGACGGCCTGTTAGAGGCCGCTGATATTCTTCCTGAGCTACTGGTGAATGAACAGACACTGGAAGCATGGCAGACCTATATGGTCGACCTTGGCCCTCGTTTTACTGGCAGCAAGGCGCTGCAAAACTGGCATGATTTTCTTGCACATCAACTGGAAGCGACCGGTCTTGAAGTCGTTCGAGAACCTGTTGCCATCGATTGGGACTTCCACAAGAACTGGTCTTTGAGTATTACCGCTGATGGCGAGGTCATTGAATTACCGGTTGCGTCTTATTTTCCCTATTCCGGCTCCACATCATCCTCGGGTGTGACAGGTGAACTGGTCGATGTAGGTGCAGGACTCATCACCGATTTTTTGACCAGCAATGTACGAGAGAAAGTGGCGTTTTTTGAGGTAGACATGCTGCCTACCACGATGGGGCTGTTCTATTTGAATGCCAGCTATATCCACGACCCGGATCAGACTTTGAGCCCACTGACGGATTATTCGAAGCTGTCCTTATCCATTATTACCCCCCAGCTCTCAATTATTGGGCCGGAGCAAACAACTTCACTGTATAACGCACGAGAGGGCGGAGCTGCAGGCGCCATCATCTCGCTGGAGGCCTCCGCTGATAATGCAGCCGGTCAATACACCCCGTTCCATCATCATCCTGGCGATGCATACGGCGTACCCACCTTGTATGTTGATCGTGCAACTGGAGATCGAATAAAGGAAATTCTGGCGAGCGCGGATTCTGTGACGGCCAAACTCGTGCTGGAAGTGGATGAACACAGGGGCGCCTCAACCGACGACATCATTGCGACACTACCTGGCAGCAGCGATGAAGTGGTGATAATCAACACCCACACCGACGGCACCAGCGCTTCGGAGGAAAATGGTGGCCTGGCGGTGCTTGCCATGGCTCGATATTACGCAACGTTGGCGCCCGAGTGCCGGAAACGCACACTTGTCTTTGTGCTTTCTCCGGGACACTTTCATGGTGGTATCGGAGGGGATATTGGCCGGTTTATCGAGAATCATCCCGAGATCATGGACCGGACGGTCGCCTCAGTTACCCCAGAGCACCTGGGCCAGATGGAGTGGCTGGATGATGAGGAGGGGTTCCATGGAACCGGGTTGGTTGAGCCAGCGATCATTTTTGGCTCCCCTTCCCCGGCAGTTCAGACAATTATCACCAATGCGGTGAGGGCCGAGGACCTGAGGCGTACGGTCGTGTCACGGCCAGTTGGCGGGGTCGCCATCTACTTTGGCTTGGGCTCAGACCTGAATTCTCACGGCGTTCCCAATGCAGCTTTTTTGACCGGGCCAGAAATGCTCTATTCCTTTGCCTCAAACCAGCATCTGGATAAGGTGAACTACGAGCGCATGCACAAGGAGATACGTACACTGACCCGTATTACGAGCGCGTTTGATTCTGTAGAGCGAATATTGTTGTGTGTCGGCATTTTGCCGACCGCGGCCCCACCTCATGGCTGCTTTTCGGTGCAATAGTTTGAGTTAACCAGAATAGCCTGTGGTGACCAGGCTACTCGCAGATCGCCTCGCACACATGCACATCCACCAGCCCCGGGTTTGTGAGCAATGATGGGGGTACCGAGAAATGTGCCTGGAAGGCACGTGTTAAATGTGCTGAGTCGGAAAACCCCATTTCGTGGGCAATATCGGTCAGAGTCACTGATTGCCCAAAGAGCTCTGCAGCCCGCCGCATCTTCATCACTAACAGGTAACTTTTAATAGAGGTGCCCATTTCATGTGTAAAGAGATGGGAGAGACGTCCGGAAGATAATCCACTTATTGAGCAAAGTTCATCCATATAGGATTTGTTTGGGAGATTACGGCGTAACCAGTCGGCGACCATCCGCACACGCTCATCGATGGTCGGATATTTCTCAATTTCCGGAAACAGCGCCTTGAGAAGTGAATTCGAAAGTTGGCGACTCTCAAGACAACCTTGAGGGTTTATCAAATGCGAATAAACCTGCTCCTGATGTTCTGGCGATAACCTGTGGCTGAGATCCCATATAGGGGCCTTCTCGAAATAGTACTGCCTGAGAAGTGGAGATATGGGGTGAATCGGGTCCAGATTCAGACTGTAAAAACCCGATTCGGCAACGACCGACCGGATGACACTGGCACCTATCGCAAGAGCTCGCCCTGAGAATGTTTGATTATTGTGTCCTATATGCAGTTCATTTCTGCCACTGATCAGGATCGAAATGTACGGACGGCTGGTATCACCGCCAGTGTGCGTTTCTGAAGTCCAAATAAGCTGGTCGTGCCAGAAAAATAATGTGGCTAAGGCACTGTTAGATTTAAAGTCTTTATTCATGCCTCAGCAGTCTAAAACAGGTTATTGGAAATTTGAATTAGCGAGAATATTGGTCGGAATCCATTATGCCGTGCGCTTACAGAAACCCGGCAAGCGAGCCTAATCACAACAAATCAACTTCACGTGCGAAGCATCTGTCACCAGTGACGGTGGCATGCCAAATACCTCAATAAAAACCCGGGTCGCATGTGCCAGATCGTAAAAGCCGGCCTCCACCGCCGCCTCGGTAAAAGTGACGCCTGGCTTCCAGTACCCGGCTGCCTGCCATATCGCAGTCCAGCGGGCGTAGTCACCTATCGGCTGGCCGATCTGCTCACGGAACAGGTTACGCAAACGCGAGGGGGATAAGTGCACCTGATCGGCCAGTGACTCGATACTGTATTCGTCCAGCCGCGTTCTCTTCAGAATCTCGCATGCCTTGAATACGCGCGGATCCAGTGCATCTGGCTCCGTATCAGACGTACTGATCAGGCCCATGGTATCCAACATTAACTGCTTTACCTCCGCACCCGGCATACTGCCATCGAAAGCCTCTTGCAATCGGGGGAGCACCGGTTCGAACAGCTTGATATCGAGATCAGCAACAGGCCTGTCTCCCAACCATTTACGCAGGCCCCTGTATTCCGGCTGCTCGATAGGGATATAGAAAAGCGCCACATCACTGTGCTCTGCCAGAACCTTCTTGCGATTCCTCTTCGACCCCGTAAGCGAGGCGCGCGTTTGCAATGTGTAGTCTTCCACCTTGATGGTGTACGGCTCACGCAGTGCAATACGCAGGGTCGCGGCGATAGCCTTCATGGGGCGGGTAAGAATCAGGGTTTCAGCCAGCAGCAACAACCCACAATGCCAGTGGTAGATCAGTGCCCCGTTGGGTGTCGGGTGAGTGAAAACTTCGCTACTGCTCTGCATAGCCCCGACTTTAAGCCATCAACAAAAAACAGTCATCTGATACAAAATTCCGAACGACTCTCCGGCTATCTTAGCTGCCATTAAAACGTCATAACTACGAATTGGCGGGAGGAGAGACCCATGATCAATCACCGATGTCTGGCAATTGTATTGCTTGTATTGGGAGGCAATGTCGCCTGCTCAGACGACATGGGCAACGAATTTCTCCTGCCGGCTTCTCTGAGCGATACCGGCAACGACGAAACAAATGATCCTGATGGCGTAATTCCTCCTACGCGAGCGCGTAACTGGCAGGTACTACCACCAGGCAAGCTTGTGGAAACGTTTGACGCCCCCGAGACAAGCCAGGTCGAAGGCGCGGGCAGCGCATTATTTGTTCGCTATACCACCGTGAACGTGCAGGGGGAACCAGCGCTGGCTTCCGGACTGGTGTTACTACCGGAAATGCAGCCCCACGCCGAGGGCGATTGGCCTCTGGTTGTGTACGGCCATATGACCACAGGAGCTGCCGACGCCTGCGCACCGACACACGGCACCCCTGAATCCACTGAATTGCGCCGCATGCAACAAGGCGATGAAGTTGCGCGCCTGCTACTGAGCCGTGGCGTTGTCGTCGCGCGACCTGATTATGAAGGGCTCGGCGAAGCAGGTCCGCACCCTTATCTGCGTGGCGACTCACTGGCGCAGGCAATGCGGGATATGGCTTCAGCAGTTAAAGATCACTGGCGCGATGTAGGCGATCGCTGGATAGCCGCGGGGCATTCCGAAGGAGGTGTCGCCGCCCTGAACTCGGGTAGCCGGCTACATCCGCAGGCCAAGGATCTTGAATTGGCCGGTGTCGTTGCCATCACACCGGTAACCCAACTGGAAAATCTGATCACTCTGGCGGAACCCTTGCCCATCACCGGCCCCGGTATCAAGGAAGCTGTTGCCCTGGCGGGACTGGCTTTGAAAGGAGTTTCCACGGTTGACCCTGAATTTAAGCGCCTGATCCTCGAAGAAGGCGGCCTGTCTGAACGCGCGGTCTCATTATGGCCGGATCTCGAACGTTTGTGCCTGGGAGATCTGGCTGGCGATGACTCATGGGGCGGCCTGTCACCCCAGCAACTCAAAGGCCCGCGTGGTGACGAAATGGTGGCCGAGGGCACTCGTGCACTTCAGGAAGATGATGTGCGCGTGCTCCCTATGCGACGTGATCTTCCGATCAGAATCGACGCCGGCATTCTCGATGCCGTTGCCCTGCTGCCCTTTACAGAGGTGTTGGTAAAGGAGTATCGAGACCGGGGTTACGACGTCACTTTTGAACGCTGGCCTGCCGCACATTCCCCCACTGCCGATATGGCCGCCCCCGCGATTGCCGACTGGATTATGGAAAAATTTCAGCCATGAAAAACACACTAAAATATCTATTGATCAGCATTCTGACGTTTTCCTGCCTGCTCTCAGGTTGCGAATCCAGTGATGACTCCCGCGACATCAGCCCCGAGCTCCTTCTCGGCTCCGGTAATCCAGACCCCGACTCCACTAACCCGGATCAGGTCGTTGATACAGACCCTATGGCGCCAAGCCGGCTACACGGATGGGTACGGCAACTGACAGAATTCCAGCCGCGCTGGGCTGGCTACCCGGAGGAGCACAAGGCTACCCAGTGGCTGGCACAACGCCTTGAGAACGCAGGCCTGGATACCCGGATAGAACCCTATACCTTTCGTCAATGGGACCTCAAAGATTGGGAAGTGCATTTGATCGAAGATGGCATGCCCGTGGAAATGAAGAGCTTCCCCATGTGGTCAACGCATGAAGGTGATGGCACTGCTGAACTGGTCGATGTCGGGTTTGGCACCGAGTTGGAGCTTCTTGCCCGGGACATCAGTGGCAAGGCGGTTGTGGTCACGGGTCGTGCTCTGCTTAACGTTTTCGCCACCTACCCAAGTACCTATCATCGCGCCGCCGAACTGGGCGCAGTGGCGATGTTTGTCACCTCGGACGCTCCCGACAATCTCATCAGGCCCACGAGTTCAGGCCAGAACATGCTGGATGACAACCCCATTCCCGCATTCCAGATGGGCGCACAGGATCTTGCCAGGATGCGTCAGGCGGCACGCAATGGCGACTCCGTGTCCTGGCGGCTGGACGCGCGCCATAAAGACGGCACCACCCACGATGTTATAGGCCACCTTCCCGGGTCGGGAGCACTAGAGGGTACCATTCTCATCTGCGCCCACTATGACGCCTGGTTCTCAGGGGCGCTCGACAACGCGACCGGCGTGGCCGGGCTCATCGGACTGGCGGAGCACTTTGCAGCACTGCCTGTTGAAGAGCGCCCCCGCGACATGATGTTTCTTGGCGTGACCGGACATGATGCCGGCTTCCCTTATGGCGGCGTCACCCATTGGCTGACAGAGAACGAAGCCTTCGTTCCCGAGGTGGAACTGTTCATGAATCTGGACCACCTTGCCGCCCACGGCGTTGAACATCTAACCACAACCGGCATCATCGACATGCTGGGCTTGGTAATAGAACGTCCGGGTGACGAAGAACGTGCGTTGTTCACCACCACGCATCCGGCACTTATGAGGACGTTCCTGCCCTATCTGCTGCGTTATGGGCTGTTGGCTGCACCTTTGCCTACAGTGCCTGAACTCAATGCGAATAATGATCTGGAAGGCGCCATGGGGAAGCTGGGCGTGCCCAGCGTCAATCTCACCATGGCCACACCGCATTATCACACCGTGCAGGATACCGCTGACCGAATTCCTGCCAAGCAGTTATCCCGCGCAGTCAAGGCTCATCGCGACTTTCTCAGCGACATTATCGGCATGACACGCGAACAGATCAGGTCGCCGCTATAGGTGGTTTTTGCCAACCCGGCAATGACTGGAAAGACGATGTATACGAGAACAACCACGTCCGACCTGCAGAGCCATATTGCATCTGCGTGCTCCCAGCTATCGGGATAAAGAAAGAAATACGACGCATGAATGACACAAAGCCGAAAATCACCAGACTGCTCACTCTGACCAAGCCCAATAAATTAAGAGGCCCCGGGAATCATTACGAAGTGTTTGACATTGCCATCAGACCTGACGGGAAGATGGCAGTGGCGCTTTGGTATGGAGAAGACCCCGACTTCCCCGCAATAACTGTCCTAGATACGGAAAGTCAAAAGCAAGAACTCCTGCAAATGGATCTTGTCGACCAACCAATACGCATGGTGCACTGGCCGGAAAACAACGACATTTTCTGGCTGACCGATATGCTCAATGGCACGACAGGATACAAGTTAAATGGAATAGACATCACCTACCTGGGCCCGGTTTGCAATCAGAAATCCAAAGTAGTCTGGGCACTTCAGGTTACCAGTCTTCCAACTCTCGACTGGAGTCGCTACAGAGAGATCGCAGCAGGCAAGTTCGAGATCATTGACCGTACAGGGGTAGATTACCGATCGGAAGCCATAACAACCACACTACAAGAACTCGTAGACCGCAGGAAAAGCATCATTTTCCCGGTGTCCGATTACGAATCCGCCAGAAAAACCGTGGAGAAGAGCTTTAGCAGTTTTCAGGAGTTAGCGGATAGGCTAGCTCTGCCCGACCAGAAGGACGATGACGCGACATGGTCAGCGTACTTTGGTAAACCCAGATCAGAAGTCACGCAACAGGACATTGAACACCAGCGTCAGTCCTTAAGGCGATTGATAGCAATGGGACAATCAGCCAATGCTGATGCTTTGCGACATTTTGAAGCACTCATTAGATCAGATATTTGCCCCCCACAATGTGGGGACGATCTGGCCAGCATCGTTCAGTCTATAAAGGAGTGCCGTGAAAATAGGGTTCTCAACCACTTCCCATACGCATGAGGATCCAATGAAATACAACGTTTTATTTCTGATTCAATTCAGCCTTCTTACGTCACTCCTTGGGTGCTCACTCGAAATGAAGCCAGGCCAGGTTTACCAGGAATACAACTCGAAAGTCATAGATGGGATGACATTCGAAGAAGAAAAGAAATACTACTCAAAACGAAAACAGGCAGAAATCGAGGCAAAATTTCCCACGTACATGAAGCAAATGAACAAGTCCCGGAAGGAGGTCATCGATTTCTACCTGGATTTCACCAGCAAACATGCAAAATGCAAGAAGCTTCAACTGATGACTGAAATAATAAAAGGCGATACTGCCGAATTAGTTTTTTTACAGACCGATATCTGCGGAAATAACAGCAACACAGAAGAGAAACAAATAATAAATATGGTCTACGAGAATGGCTGGAAAATTGACGAAATAGAAATCGATTTATAACACTCAATCGAGTTCCAAGAGTTTAGTGAACACCATATCCCAGTTGGTTGATTCCGACGTATTAAACACGCCGGAATCAACCAATCTTGAAGCCTCATGAGATAAGAGTTTTGGGCGTATTCACCGTTTTCTGTGGAGCAACACTAAAGCGTCTTACTCATACCACAATCCACAACGAAGTCTGCTCCAGTGATGGCTGCCGCTTGAGGGGAGGCCAGCAAAATGGCAACAGCGGCAACTTCTTCTGGCTCGGCCATACGGCTGATAGTCATTCCTGCAACTTCGGGTAGTTTTTGGCTTAAGAAGTCATTGAGCGCTACGCCCATCCCATTCGCCATCTGATCCCCGAAACGTCCCTCCTCCTCCCATAAAGGCGTGCGAACTGGTCCGGGGGAGATGGAGTTTACGCGTATGCCCTGTGGGGAAAATTCTTCTGAAAGCGCCTTCGTAAAATTACTCACCGCCGCTTTGGCCGCGCTGTAATCAACTACGGGTGGCTGCGGCAGGCGAGCGTTGAGCGAGCTAATGTTAATAATGGAACCGCTACCCTGCTTGATCATCGGGGGTAACGCAGCACGGCAGGCACGCACCGTTGTGATGAAATTGAAATTATAGGTTTCGAGAAATTGTTCATCTGAAACGCTCAGGAAGCCACCCATCCTTGGATCTGCACCACCAACATTATTTATAAGTACATCCACTTTCCCAAAGCGCTGTAATGCCCGGTCCACCAATTCTTGCGGCCCTTGCGGCGTAGCCAGATCAACCTCGACAGACTCAACACGGTCGTCATCAAGCTGAGCCAGCGGCGTGCTGTGCCTGGCGCCACCTACAACCAGAGCACCCTCATCAAGCAATGCCTGGGCAATCGCCAGACCGATTCCCTTACTTGCGCCTGTTATAACAGCGACCTTATTTTCTAAACCTTTGTGCATAACCATTTTTCACTCTCCGTCATAAATTGAATACTTGCTTTTGGCGACTCATTCACTTTCAGACCGGGTTTATGTTCGACCTGAAAGAGAATGGCGACACATCTTCAGCAGCGGAGATAGCGTAGTTACTTGGAGTAATCGAAAAACTCCGTTTTTTGCTTTTAAATTTTTCTCGGGGATCAAACCCCGCGCGCTCCTTCTATCCTTTTAATAATTCGGGAGCTGGCAAGTCAGTCACTGAACTGCCAGAAAGATCCGGGGTGAATGGGTAAATTTCCGATGCCACGGTCATATACAAACCTATCAATATCAGCATGACACGCGCACAGATCAGGTCGCGGCTATAAGCGCCTAATATCTACCGACCGAAAGGCTCAGTGGAATACATGCCGTTACCGGGTTTGCATAAACGACAAAAATAACTTCGGGATTCCGCAGACTAAAAAGCCCGAATCACCCCCCTAACTTGACGAGTAATAGAAGGCAACCTGTGGCTGATTCCGGGCATGTATATGGATTACGGAGAAAACATCGCAGGTGACGATAACCAGTTGCGTGACAGGGACAGCATCGCAGCCGAAGTCACCTATAGCTTCTGATAACCCATATCTTTCTGCCGAGAATTACGCCGCCATCCTTGGCGGTGTTTTTTTAGAACGAATAGCGCAGGAATATGGAAGCGTAGTCACGGTCGCTGAGCTGATTGAAAGGCTCACCACCCCGGAACCAGGTATATCCGGGAGTCACGCTCCAATGTTCCTTGTAGCGAATCTCGAAGTTGGCAATGATGGTTTGCCGCCCTTCCAGGAACGACTCAGCCGGGCCGGGAGATGTGCCTTTGACGTCATCACCAAAAATAATGATGGGCTGTATACCCACGCCCGGCAGAACACTTTCCCAGCGCGGAATGAAGATCAGCCGGTAACCCCAGGAGGTACGATCCGGAAAACCCTCGGCCTGCTGTGTGGGATTGAAACGCAGACCATCTGAACCATCGGCATTGCGGTTGACGGTACTTGAACCGGCCGGCGTACAGGTACGGCCGCCACCTTCTGGCGTACCTGTACCATCCGCCCCCGGCCCGGCATGAGTAAAGGTCCCCGGCGCTTCCAGCGGCAGTTCACAGGGTCCGGTCAGATCTGGCACATGCTGCGCGCCGATTTCAAAGAAGAACAGCATCTGGTCCATGCCGCCCAGCAGTTTGGCGACCGGGCCCGGCGGCTTGTACACATAAGTGCCGCCAATATTGAACTGGTAGGACTCGAAGATTTCCCAGCCGCGGATATAGGCATTTGGCGCCATCTCCTCGTGCTGCATGCCACGGTAGGCCACCAGATAGCTTGGGAAAGCTCGCGCCGAGCCTGTGTAGTCCCCGCCCAGCGGCGCCGCCAGGGTAAAGGTATTTGGCCCGGAAGTGGTTGTGCCTATGCAAGGCGCCACATTGCCGCCGCCGTGACATCGACCCAGCACCGGCTGGAAAGCGGCGAATATCAGATCCTCCGTATCCACCTGAATTGGCAGGTCCGGTCGGTAGGCCACCTCACCCTGCAGGGCCAGATCACCGAATGAGGTATTGAAACTCACGCCGTAGAGGTCAATATCTTCCGGGTATTCCAGCTGAATACGGATGGTGTCAAAGGGAATGGCATTGTCCGCGGCAAGAGTCGTGGGCAAGCCTGTCAGCTGGTAGGCCAGTGGCAGATCGGGGCATGCCAGCAAGAAACTGGAGATATCGAAGGCATCAATGCCAAGATCATTGCCTTCGCGCCGGGCGCAACTGGCATCACTCGAATAGGCACTGATATAGGGCAAGCGGCTATGATAGCGCATGTAGTAGAAGGCCAGCTCCGTGCCGTCATTCAGCCAGTCTGCGTAATAACGCAGGGACAGGCCGTACTGGCCACCGTCGTCCGGCTCATTGTCCGGCAGGCGAAACAGCTTGCCGGTCGTATTGGTAATAACAGACAGAACGTTGTCACCCGGATGGCCCTGCTCGGTGCGCTGATCCTCGAACGGCCCGCCAAAACCCAGAGTAAGGGCGTCCTGTGCGTTGTTGGTGCCCAGGTCGGCGAAGGATAGAAACGAACCCGGCGCCGGAATTTCCACAGGTTCCCATTCGTACTGGTAGAAAACTTCAAGGTTTGTATTCTCGGTCACCCCGATACTGCCGAACAACATGCCGACAGGAGCAAAGGCTTCGGCCAGGTCTGCCCCTACCCGGAACAGGTTATTCACGTTGGGTGGGTTGATCTGATTCAGCGAGTTGATGGCCAGTACCGTACTCTCACCCCAGTTCAGTGTCTGGCGCCCAAGCTGCAGACGCAGTGAGCGCTCAAACACATCGAAGTCGCCATAGAGATAGGCATCGAACAAATCGATATCCGCACCGATCTGTTCGAGCGTCTCATCATCTTTGCGTTTGGGCCGCATGACCTCGCCGCGGGTAATGGTCGGCGTGCCCAGCAAACCGGTCTGCGGCAGGGAAATCGGTATCCCCAGTATGTAGCCCAGAGAATCCCGCATGGCTGCGTCGACAACACTGGGACCGGTCGCCGGTGAATTATTATCCGAGCGGTTCGGGTGATACTCGCGGAAGTCGTAATTCACATAGTCGTAGAAGGCATTCCAGCGACCGAAGAACCCGAAGTCCCCGTAGGTGACATTGATGTCCTGCAGAATCTTGAAGGGCGCCTGAGTCACATCATGCTTGTCGTAATTCAGGTTGCCGTCGTCGCCATTATTGGACAGGGCACCCGGCACGCGCAGGCGCTGTGCATTGGGCTCGGTATCCGCCTGCCACACACCCTGGCAGGCACGCAGCCGGCAAACGGTGGGGTCGAGGTTGCCGAAACCAATGAGATGATCGGCGCGTTCTTCCATGCGCCAGGCGGCACCGAATGTCACCGAAGTATTCAAGGTGCCGTAAATACCTTCACCGACATCCCAGTCGAAGATCAGTGAATTGGCAGGCTGGGAAAACAGCCCCACGCAGAACGCTATCAGCCACAGACGTGGCGATACGGAATGAATCATTTCTCGCAGCATCCCTTCCCCTCGACGCTTCCCTCACACCAGAATAAAAATGGGCGTGCGCAGCCTAATGGAGGAGTGGCTGCGCCGCCCAATACTGTCCTTCCACACAAAAACGGGGCAGTGTAGAAGAGCACAGCGGGAACTCTTGTTATTGTTCAGCGGGACCAGAACTCCTCGGATAACGTCCATGTCCTCATTCTCGGCACACCCGTCACGCTTTCGATCAGTGTTACGGGCTGACGCTATTTCACCAGATGGAAAATCTGGGGCAAGAACCCTGGGTGCCATTGTTGTTGTCACTTCAGGCCAGAGGCCCTTGTGGTGACTTAGACAGGATTTGGATATAGTCGAACTCCATGAATTCCGAAGAACTTACTCGCCCCACTGTGCCGATTGGCTACCTGCTGGAAATCATCCAGATTTCCGAAGAGCGCGGCGTTAAACGGGGTGCATTGCTGGACGGCACCGAAATTTCCGGCCTGCTTGAGCAGCCGGAAGCAAAGATCAGTCTTCTGGAATTTGGCGCTGTGTGCCAACGCGCCCTGTCCCTCACAAAGGACGCATCGCTCGGATACGAATTCGGCCTGCGCAGCAATGCAACGATTCACGGTTTCTATGGCCTGGGGTTCATCAGTCAGCGCAATCTTCGGGAGGCCGTGGATTTCGGCATTCGCTTCTCTCAGCTGAGGATTCCCGGCTGGGAATTGCATAGCGATATTGACGGAGACGACTCCTATGTCGAGGCCCGCGAGCGCTTTCCCTTCGGCCCTATCCGTCAGTTTCATGTCGATATGCTGCTGACGTCGCTGGCCAACAGCTATTCACAGGCCATCCCCATCAAGGAATACGGCGAACTCTGGTTCGACACGGCAGAGCCCGAGCACTATGCGAAATACAAGGATCGCCTGCCCCGGGCGCGCTTTAACATGCCTGCCAATCAGATCCGCATGCCCAGTCGATTTCTCGACATCCCCCTCACCACGGCCAACGAAATCACTGCAAGGCTTGTGGCGCGGGAATGCGAACGGGAACTGGCACTGACCGGCCACGACGAAGACCTGCTGGAGAGAATCCGGGCAGCGATCACCCAGGATAAAGGTCGCTATCCCGACCTGGATACCGTCGCCCGCAGGTTATTCATGTCGACCCGAACCCTGAAGCGCCAGATTCAGCAACATGGCAGCAGTTTCCAGACCATACTCAACGATATACGGGCCGCAGACAGCGTCAAGCTCCTCAAGGATCCTACTCTGACCATTGAAGACGTGGCCGCGCGCATGGGCTACACCTCACCGCCTAACTTTATTCGTGCCTTCAAGAAATGGATGGGCAAATCCCCCAAACAGTACCGGCTTGAGGATATCGACAAGCACTGAGCTGCAATAGAAGAACAGGCCGCATTTCATATATATTGCACGGCATGACACCTGAAGAGCTTAATAAACCGTCAGTCCCGATCGGCTACCCCATGCTGATGCTGCAAATCACGGAAGAGCACGGCATTGATCGAAACACCCTGCTGAGCAAGGCCTCACTGCCACTCACAATATTCAGCCAGCCAGACGCGAAAATCAGCATTCTGGAATACGGCCGGCTATGCATAAAAGCCCTGGAACTCACCGACCAGGCCGGACTCGGCTATGAGTTCGGCTTGAGAAACACCATGACGACGCATGGTTATTACGGCTTCGGCATCGTCAGCCAGCCCACCATTCATGACGCCATACTGTTTGCCGCCAGATATGCCCGCCTGAGAATGCCGGGCTGGAAACTGAGCTTCTATACCGAAAACAACCTGGCGATCATGGAGGCGGTTGAACTGGTGCCCTTCGGAATACTGCGGCAATACGCTCTGGACATGATGCTGGCCACCCTGGTAACCAGTGTAGAACGCGTATTACCTATACGGGAAAAGGGCGAACTCTGGTTCGACTGCCCGGAACCCAAATACTACCCACAGTACCGGGATCGCCTGCCGCCCTGCCGGTTTCAGATGGGTGTCAATCAGCTGCGCTTCGATATCGATCTGTTAAGCATGCCCCTGACAACGGCCAATGCCACCACTGCCAAACTGGCGGAACGTGAGTGCGAACGCGAACTGGCCCTGCAAGGCGATACGGAAGACTTCATCGACAAAATCCTCGGCATCATTCGCAACGTGCATGGCGAGTACCCCGATCTTGAGTCCGTAGCCCGGCAACTCAACGTTTCCAGCCGCACGCTTAAACGGCATATGAGCCGTCATGGCACCAATTACCAGTCCCTGCTGGACAAGGTGCGCAAACGAGACGCCATCTACCTGTTACGGGAAACTCAACTCAGCCTGGAAGAGATCGCCTACCGCATTGGCTACACGGCGCCCTCCAACTTTATTCGTGCGTTTCAGAAATGGACGCGGATGTCTCCGAACGAATTCAGGGAAATCCACAGATAATCCGCCACGCCTAATCGGCAATAACAGACTGACGTTTGAGCAACACACCGCCGGCGACCACTTCCCGAATTTCCGACAGCACAGCCACATCCTTTGTGGGGTCACCGTTAACCAGCAGCAGATCGGCCATCATGCCCTCTTCGACCAAGCCAAATTCCGGCGTTTGCTCACCAGTAATGTAGCGGGCCGCATTAAGGGTGGCGGCGCGGATAACGTCCAACGGCGAGAGGCCGGACTCCTGCAACAACGCCAGTTCCCGATGCAACCCTGCGCCCGGAAATACGCCCGATTGCATATCACTGCCCGCGAGAATCGTCACACCGGCCTCATGCAGGCGCCGTACGTTACTGCGCCATGCCATCCTCTGCTCGAACAGATGATCGAGGTATGGCTTGAAGAACTCCCTGTTCCCGGAATCTTCCGGCACCTCGTTAAATGCGGCCAGTAGATCCGAGGACACCGTTTCCTTTTCAAGACGAGTGGCTTTTCTGGGCTCACGTCCCAACAAGGCATAACTCTCGAAAACCACTGTGGTCGGCACCATGGGAATACGATAGGAAGCGATTTTAGAAATCATTTCATCGGGAATTTCTTCCTGATATACGCCGTGTACCCAGAGTGAAACACCCGCATCGCCGGAATCAACGGCATCCTCAACATAACCGATGTGGGCCACTGCACGCAGACCATGCTTCTTGCCCTCACGAACCGCGGCTGCCAGCAGTTCCCGGCGAATTCTCGGCGTTTGTTCCGGAATGCGATCAACCGCAAACTTAAGGGCGTCCGGCGCATAGCCCGCCACATCCGCAATAACACCGCTCACATCATCCATTGAGGCAATCTGCCGGGTCTGATGTTTCACCAGCCACCAGCGCAACCACCAGGGAACCATCTTGTCCATGATCGCCACCGGGTGCCCACCTTCCGCGGTAATAATGGGGCCAGTGGCATACAGTCGAGGCCCCAGCACCTTACCTTCGGCGACCTCGGCGCGTAATTTGAAAATCCTGTTATCCAGGCCTCCGACATCAAACACTGTGGTGACGCCACTGTAGAGGTAAGCCTGCAGATTTCTTTCAGGATCCGGCAAAGAATTCTTCCAGGCGGGAGCTGAGGAAAAAAGCACATGTCCATGCATTTCTATCAGACCCGGCAGCAGAGTTGTCCCCTCACCCTCAATCACTGTTTTGTAACCCAGCGGAGCATCACCCGAAGCGCGACGAATCTTCGTGATCCGGCCACCGTCGACCACCACGTCCTGACCCCGGATCATGCGTCCCGACCGGACATCCAGAATGTTTGTATTGCTGATCAGGAAAGCCGAGGACCTGTCTGTTGCAGGACTGACCAGATCATCCTGAGGCTGACTACAGGCCGCCAGAATGGCCGCGCATCCCGTCAACAACACTGGCAGCCAGACCCTCGCCCCGAACTCCCTTTGCCAACTCATTTCAGAATCCCTTCGCCGTAGTAAACCGAAAGTAAAGCAGTATTACTTCATATCGCCAAAAGCGACAGCTTCTTATGTGACACTTTTTGTATCACTTCAGGCCGTTAGGCAAAAGAGTCTTAACTGCGGCAGGTTTTAAAACCGGATGCTGTAGCAAGCTTCTCGCTTGAGTCCGCCAGATTCCAGTAGATCAATATGCACTTGACATCCCTGGTCGCAGATATTATTAATACGATCATATTAATACAACCATATTACCTGTGCGAGTTATCTGGAGAGGTCACATGCGCGTCATTCTGCATTTCCTGTTGCTGGTTGCGTTTCTGGGTCTGTCTGCCTGCGGTGGCGACAGCGATGGTGAGCCGCATGGCGCAGCCAACAACACAACAGACAACAACAGCGGCAATTCCGAGTTCGCCAACTCGGAGGAGTTTTTCACCAGCCGCATTCAGCCGCGCATGGACTTCTGCCGCACCTGCCACATCCCTGGCGGTGTTGCCGATACCGACGAAGGCAGGCGCTTTATGCTCTCCTCCAACAGCGGCGACGATTATGCGAATGCCCACGCGGCTTGGCAGGCCATGGGCAGCGGCGTCGAAACTAGCCCCTTGCTGATCGAAAATGCCGATATGGCCGAGCCCCACAGTGGCGGCAAAAACTGGCAACCCGGCAGCGATGCCTATAACGACATGGTCACCCTGCTGACTTGCTGGGATGAGCCTGTTAACTGTGCACTCAGTTCCGTGGGCGACGCCATCGAAGCACTGCCGCTGCTGGGAAGCCTGCATGCCGAGCATCTCTGGGAATCCTACTGCGAGGGCAAGGCAGATGATGTTTCGTTACCGGCGGATCCGCGTACCCGCATCCAGCCCGGCGTCAACGAAGGCAAGGCTGTGTTCTACAACTCGTACTGGGAGGACTGCCATGTCAATCTCCCCGAAAAGGAAAAGCACGCCAAGACCTGCGGCGAATATCGCAGCCGTCGCGACCGGGGCAAGGAATTCGTAATGGGCGACCTGATGCACCAGGGGGACGTTGGCAAGAACCTGAATGCTGACTCTTTCAATAACTTCTGGCGAGCCTGGGGACTGGACGAAAGGCCGGAAAACTACGACCAGATGGTGACATTGAGATATGGACTGAATCGTGCGCCCTTTGACAATCCATATCCGATTCCGGGTGAAGACCCGAATGAAACAAATGGAGGCTCAGGCCAGTTACCACTTGGTTACCGTCAGATGAAGGATGAAAATGGCAACTGGACCGGCGAAATCGCATCTTCGGCTTGCTTCAAGTGTCATGGTGGCCAGATAGGCGACCCCTTCGAAGACGAACCCATGCACGTCACCCTGGAACACCTCGGCGTAGGCAACAACAACTACGATGTGTGGATGCTCTACCGGGACAACTCGGGTTACGAAACCACACCATTCGCTGACTTCGCCCCCTACTATCAGGCGCCCATCATTTCAGGATACGACCCGGTATTCTTCCTGGGCATCAAACAGCGCGGCCAGAATAACGCCGTTGGCGCATTCGAATTCCTGCACGGCGTGCTGGATATCGATTCCATGGGACTGAATCCCAACCCGCTGAAGATGTACACGCTTGCCGCCGACCCTCTGCAGGGACTGCAGGATACCTCACATCCTCTGGCGCACTCCCAGGATACGCCGCCCTGGTGGAATTACGCGTTCAAGCCCCGCAAGTTCTTTGATGGCGGTATTTCCACCGACTCCACCCGCATCATCATGTCGGCCGGAGGCTTCGGGCCGGTGGTGTCGGATAACGGCAAGTACTACCGCACCCGCATCGAGAAGCATGATCAGGACATGGAAGCCTTCTTCCTGTCCCTGAATTCTCCGCAGTGGCCCGAAGAAGTAGATACAAAACTGGCAGAACAGGGCGCCGTATTGTTCCATACCAAGAATCTGTGGGCGGAGGAAGGCAATGCCGATGCACCCAAACCCCTGGGCGGCAACGGCTCCTGCGCCAGCTGTCATGGCGCCTACTCACCTCGTTACGTCAACGATCCGGACTTCCTGGAAGACCCGGCGCTGGAAGGCGTGGCCGGGCACATCTCGCCGCTTGAAGTGATCGGCACCGACACTGCCCGCTCCGATATGCTGACACCCACCCTGCGTGCTGCCTGGGCCACTTCGTACTTCGGCTATCCGGACAACACCGAGGGCTGGGTATCACCCGAAGAGAAGGATCCACTAACCGAATTGCTGGATGACATGTACCCACTGTCCATGCGGCCGAAGGGAGTCTGCGGATGGCAACAGGACGTCATTGGCTACCAGGCCCCGCCGCTCTACGGCGTGTGGGCCACTGCGCCATACCTGCACAACGGCTCGGTGCCTACCCTGGAACAGCTGCTGGACAGTTCACAACGGCCGGCCATCTGGCAAAGAAAGCTGCAGGAAATCGGGCCGGTCAAGGGTTTCGATCAGCGCATGTCGGTGGCCTTTGACTACGAACGCGTAGGCTGGAAACATGACGCTCTCTCCTGTGGCGACCTGCCGGGTGACCCGTCCCTGAACTGCAATCCTGCAGATGAGGAAAGTCCCTCCATGATGCAGGCTCTCGAAAACTTCCTGCACAACACTATTAACTTCACCGGTTATATCGGCATCCCCGACCCGGCACCCGGCTCCATCGACAAACGCCTGGTCTACGACAGCCGGATTCTGAGTAATGGCAATGGTGGACATACATTCAGTGATGTGCTGACCGAACAGGAACGCGCCGCGATTATCGAATATATGAAGACGCTATAGCGGCCCCAGGCCAAGGGCGGCCAATCTACTCTGGATCGTAAGCCCTGGGCTTGACTACTGCATCAAACAACCTCGGTACCAGGCGCAGATAGCCGTGTGGGTAAAGGCGCTTGAATAGCCAAAGGGATCGGGCAAGGGCGGGAAACACTATATAGAACTTACGTCCGGCAACGCCTTTGAGCGTCAAGTTGGCGGCCCGCGCTATCGTGAGCCGGGCACTCTCGCCCAGTCTTCGCGCGGCATCACGCTCAGCATCCTCTCCTCGCGTGTGTTTCCAGATATCGGAGCGATAGAAAGTACACATCATTAGGCTCACATACACCCCGCTGCCCCTCAGCTCGGCCGAGAGTGTTTCACTTGCTGCAAGCAGGGCTGCCTTGGAAGCGTTGTACGCGCTTAAATGCGGCATACCATGAAAAGCGGCGGCACTGGCGACATTGATGATGTGGCCACTGCCCTGCTCTAAGAAATGGGGCAAAAAGGCCCGGCACCCGGTCATGCAGGCGTGGTAATTGACCTCCATAACCTCCCGTTCGTGCACAGGAGAGAGGTCCGTGAACAAGCCGCCCGCCCCGATCCCGGCACACTGAATCAGAAGGTCCGCACCGCCGGCCGTCTCAATGAACCGGGAAGCCGCGTTAAAAAATGCCGCCTGATCGCATACATCAAAGGCATAAGCGTTCACCCGGGATCCGCCCTGGTTACATTCTTTTACCACTTTATCCAAAGCCGCTGCATCAATGTCATTTAAACCCAGCTGCCACCCTTCGCCGGCCAACTGTCGCGCAAGCTCGGCGCCAAGACCGCTTGCTGCCCCGGTAATAAACGCCCGTTTTTCAGGATAACGCCTGCCAAGTATCTGTATGTCTGAAGCCATCTTTCTCACCCAGGTAAATAATCCGCAGCCAGTGACCGGGCAGCGCCCCCGTCACGCATGAGCCTTTCAATCGAGTCCGCCGAATATCCTTGAGCCGCCAATACGGATTCCGTGTCAGTCCCCAACTGGGGGAAAGGCATGCCCGTTTTCAAGCGCCAGGCATTGGCACGGAGATAGGCCGGGGTCGCACGCAGGACTTCAGACCCACAGGGATGATCGCTGTACTTCGTGAAATGCACCCCGGCCTGCCCCTCCCCTCTCCAATAGGCCGATTGAATATTTTGAAGGTTCAGTACCGGCACATAGTCGATCCCTGCTTTTTCCAGGGCATATGAAATCACGACGTAACCTTCCTTTTTCCATTGAATATCCCCCGTGCCCGCCTGTATATCAGGCTGCAACAGGAAAGGGTGCTGTATTAAACCCACGCCCTGCGCCAGTGACACCGATACCGGCAGCGCCTGCTTCGATGCCGAAGCGTTATAAACCGAACATAGAACGCCAAACGCACCGAGATACCCGGTCAGACAATCCACACAGGAAGCAATCCCGTGTAATTCGGGTGTTGTTTCTGTGCCAAAGCGGGTCGTAACGCCGGCCGCCGCCTGCAATACAGGGTCATATCCCTTGCGATTGTCCCAGGGGCCAGGGCGCGTTCCGCGAAACGCGCTGACAGAACAGAGAATCTTGTCTTGAAGGTCAGCTATGCCGAGCATCTCTGCAGCAGGCTGGCTGAAGTTATGGACTACGACATCCGCCTGTTGTGCCAGCTTCCCGAAGACTTCGTTGCCCGCGGTATTTTTCAGGTCAAGCAAGATACTGCGTTTTCCATGACTGACTTCCATGCCATACCAGGCAGTCAATCGCGGCCCGTGTAATGGCTTGGGCGGGTCTACCTTTATCACCTCCGCCCCGAGCTCCCCTAGCGTACGGGCACACAGCGGACCTGCCACCATGGTCGACAAATCCAGAATATTCAGGCCTTCCAGCGGTCTTGCAGAGCTGCTGATGGCAGAAACCTTGTTTTCCTGCCCCGCCCTGGCGGCCCATCCACATGACCCCGATTTAATATTCCGGGCTACAGGAACCGGGCGATCCTTTTCTTCGCCGACACAAACAAACGAACCAGGCATGCTCATCTGACCGCACTGCGGATCTTCCAGCTCAAGCATCAGGCCCCCCTCCACCACTGCGGGTTCTCGCCTCCATTCCTTGGCTTCTCTTACCAGGACACAGGGGATTCCCCTTGAAGACAAAACATCTTCCCAATGCTCAGCCGTATTGGCCTTGAACGCAGCCGCCATACTTTTTCTGAGAAATTTTCGATGCCTGGGCGATAGCATCGCAGCGTCCAGCAGGTTATCTCGGCTTGCCGGCCCCTGATAAGGATCAGAAAGTCTTATGCCGGCTTTGGCAAGGTCGGCTTCCAGACCCAGCTCCTGAACCAGAAGCATTGGCAGCCGACTATGGTCCATGGCAAACACGTAGATCAGCCTGCCATTCTTGCACGCGTAAAAATCCATCAAGGGAGGAACGAAGCTCGCTGCGAGCCTTCTGACCTTTTTCTGTATGGACGGTCCGCCATTTCTAACGAAGAAACGGGCGACGGGTAATATTGCGGAGACCGCCGGGGGCAAGGGCGGGACTTTGTAACGGACGGGTTGTGGTCTGGCATGAAAAAGCACACTGCCCATAGCCGCCATCACGGAGGCATGTGGTGACACTTCCATCTCATCGCCTGAACCGAATCTTTGCCTGCGTACCAGCCCTGCGACTGCCGCGATAGCGGCATGAACCGCCATATAACTTGTCGCCATAGGTAACGAGGTATATGTGGGAGGAAGCCCCAGGATTTCGCCGGACAATGTAATGTCGGTAAAAACGCCGGTCTGGGCATGGACCAAATCATCAAGCGTTGATTCAAGAGAAAACTCTCCATCTACCACCCCGACACCGACCACGACCAGTGACGGATGCTGATCTCTCAGCGGTGCAATCTCAAGATAGGCGAGCCCATGAGCACTCAAATCATCGAATAGAATGACATCACTCTCTGAAGCCAGTTCTGTGACTGCTTGCGCCACTGAATCGCGACCCGACAAGCGATGTACCCGTTTGCCTCTATCCACAAAAGCGGAAACCTCATCCGCTTCTTTCTGAATACCCCCATCAATTCGAATCACTTCTGCGCCCTGATCGGACAGAAGCATTGCTGCAAGACGGCCCGGCCTGTAAACACATAGATCCAGCACCCGTGCACTGGACAAAGCACCCGATTTCATAGTCTTTACCCTTGAAATATCGCTACACATAGTGTAGCATCATGCTACCTTTTATGTAGCACGTCAAGCACTATGTCGAAACCGCCCAAGTCAGAAGCTGCTCAAGGCAAAACAACCTCATCTCGCCCGATTAACGAGTTACTTGAGATCGTGGGACAAAAATGGACATTAAGAATTCTATGGGAGATGCGTAACGGCCCTCTCAGATTCAGAGAGCTGCGCAGTCAATGCGATGAGATATCGCCCACACTCCTGAATCGGCGATTAAGTACGCTCAAAAGCGCCGACCTCATTGAGCGCACATCCGATGGATATCGTCTGACGCCATTGGGTTTGGAGCTTGGCGCCAAACTTCTGGAGTTAACTGCCTGGGCCCGGCGGTGGAAAGATGAACGCAGATCCGGGAACCAATAAATAGCTATCGCTGAAGAGACGTCTGCCTCGTAGCTTTAACACTGCAGATTAAACGCCTATTTCAGGTACTTGCCGGCCATGCCGTAGATCTGGAAATCGAGATATTGCTTGAACAGCTTGTCACTTTCCTCGCGGAATCGCTTGCTGCTCATCTTGCCACCCTCTTCGCTACCGAGCGTACGGCGCAGCAGGTCGATATCCGCCAGGCTGCGGAACAGGTTGTTAACGCTCAGCATGAAATGCAGACGCGGTTCATCACGGGGTTTATCGGGCAATAGCTTCTGCATACGCCCGGCCATTTCAAACAGATAAGGGACAAACACTTCAACCATCATGGACGTTTGTTCCCTCCTTTCAGGAAATTCTCAGTACGATCAGTTCTCTTTATCATGATCTAGCCGAACTGGAGCTGGCAGAATCGACACTACTTTCCCTTCCTATTGTGCAATACCGGATTCAAGACTTTTCCGCGCTCTCCAGGTGCACTGTAGCGTTCTTTAAATTCTGGATATGGAATATCAGTTTCCGTGAATTTCAGCTTGAGCCAGTGCAGTTTCGGCATATGCTTCCAGCGGCAATTCGACACTATTAATCAGTCCAGCCAGCATTTCATAATGTCCGGCCAACATGCCGATCTCGATCAATTGATCGGGACCGTAGTGTTCCGATAGCTGCCGCCAAGTAGTCTCTGTTATCTGTTTGTGCAGGTATAGTTCATCGGTCGCGCGCATTAGCGCCAACTGATGTTTTTCCCAGCCAGCAGCATCGGGCTCATGCGCGATACGCGCGATGTCTTCGGCCCTCAGACCAGCCTGCAATCCGATGATAACGTGCTGGCCCCATTCGTACCTGCAGCGGCAGTTCCAGGCTACGCGTAAAATCACCAGTTCCGAATCCCGCCTGTCCAGCGTACCACCAGGCATTAACTTTCCGGCGAATCGCAACCAGGACCAGTACAGAGATCGATGGCGCATTAGAACCGCAAAAAGCACAGGAAGCTCATCGATACCCGAGTTCGAAAACTTGAATTTCAATATCGCCCATACAAGACCGCGTTCCCACCAATGCATCATATTCTTTGGCAGTGGATCAAGACGCAGCTGGCCCGCGGCGACCCAACCGCCAGGTGGTGCAAGTTGTTGTTCAACAGGTGTCATATCTATTGCGATGCGTGGCGAATCACGCTGGATGGGTCGAAGTATGAAACGGGAAAATCCTGCTCGAAGCTCTCTTCGTCCTCGTTGTTGAGCGCCATTGCCAGATAACGGTTTGACTTGAGGTCGTATACGGTCTCCAGTGCAGGCGTTCCAAAAAACGGCTTATCGTAAGCCTGGAAAGCATGCGCTTCCTGCCAACGCCAGAGCTCTCCGCGCTGGTCATAAATATCCACCAGCACGATCTGCCAGCTGTCCTCGTCAATATAGAACACCCGGCGCGCATATTGATGTGTTGTCGTCGGCTTGACGGTTCCTTCGACCACCCATACACGGTGCAGCTCGTAACGTGTCAGCTCAGGATTGATGAAGTTTTTACCAATGATGTCGCTGTACTTGTACTCATCGGAATGCACCTTGTAGGCATTGTAAGGCACGTACATTTCCCGCTTACCAAGTAGCTTCCAGGTGTACCGGTCTGTAGCGCCGTTAAAGGTATCCGTCTGATCATTGGTGCGCAGCCCGTCTGCTCCCTGGCCGGGATTGTCATAAGCCACACTCGGAGCCCGGCGAAGCCTGCGCTGGCCGGGGTTATATACCCAGACACGGCGCGCTTCCTTAACCTGATCCATGGTTTCATGAATCAGGCCGATAGTGCCCGCCAGGCGAGGCGGCCCCATGGTAACCTGCAGGAAGTATATGGCGACGTTCTCGAGGGACTCGGGGGTTGTGCCGGCCCGGTTGTATTCGAAGCGCACATCCTCGCGTAGCCGGGTAATCACATATGATCCGTTTGTCTGCACTGGTATCTGATTGTTCCAGCGCCGGCCGCCGCCGCCGCGATAACGCAACTTGTGGTTCCACACCGGCTCAACCCCGGACTTGGGAATCGGAAAGGGCACGCCAATGGCCGCCCCCTCAATACCTTCACCATCACTGACGAGCCTGGCGTTTACAGCATTGCGCTTGGTGGCCTCGGCAACAAAATCCGGAATAGCTACGGTGCGACGGGTCGTATAGACATTCATCCTGTAATCAGGATACTGCCGCAACATCGCTAACTGCCCGGCCGACAACTGCTGCTCATATTGCTTTGCATTGGCTGCGGTGATGGTGAATAAAGGCTTCTCATCGGCAAATGGGTCGCAGTAGCGGCTGCCTTCACCCTGGTAACAATCCGGAGACTTGGTCAGCCCGCCTGTCCAGGCGGGGATACTGCCATCCTTATTGCCGGCGACCTCGCCCCCTTGGGGCGTCAGATTCTGCCCCAGCCGCTGTGCTTCCTCCGGCGACACTCCGGCCATGGCGGTGCAGGCATACAGCGCCAATCCAATAGCTCCAATGGCCATTTGAGACAGGTAACGAAAATCAGACATTAGCAACTCCAGGAAATCAGAATTGATAGCCAAGCGAGACCATCAAGTTGTCGCGATCGCGCAGTGCGTCGAGTTTGCTATTCAGGTACGCGGTGTAACGAAACTCACCGAACCAGGTTGACTGGTAATCCCAGCGAACCGCGCCAATAGCCTGCTTGCGGCTTTCGATAAAGTTCATCCCTACACCGGGGGAAACACCGCTCACGTCATGAAACAGTGCCGTCAGAAACTCGAGATTGGCACCGAATAACAGGTTGTCATAGCGAGTCAGTGCCACAGCGCGGTAACCCCATGAATACTGCGTTCCAAAACTATCGGGGTCCTGTGCCATCGGATTCTGGCGTTGATTGGGTGTGGAGCGATTACTCGACGGATCGTTGGGGTTGCTGCGAACGTCCATCGGATTGATGCCCCTCGAACCATCCCCGCCATTGGATATATGCAGATCAGCAATACCGCCCTGGAACTGGATTTGATCAAGATCCGGGAAGTCCAGCACATGGGTCAAGCCGGCTTCCAGAACCGTAACAATCTGGCTAGCGCCCAAGGGGTTGCTGGCGCCAAAGCTACGCAGCAAGGACAGCCCCAGTTGCCCAACTTTCAGACGCTCATAACCCTGGATGTACATGCCTGCAGTCGGCGCCACACCACGGTAATTCGTCTGCACAAAATCCGGGGCCGCGCTACGGCGGCCGGGTAATGTCGCCACACCAATTGAGAAATCGGTTTCCGGAAAAGCAGGTTGTACCGAGGCCATCACCAAATCAATGGCATGTATCTGAACCGGAAGGTTAGGCCGGTACGCATACTCGCCGGCTAAAGCAAAATCACCAAGCGTGGTGTTGAACGATACTCCGTATAACTGGATATCCTCGGGATACTCGACAAACAAGGTTGCAGTATCCACCGGCAGCGGCTCGTTTGTTGCCGCCAGAAATGGCCCACCGGTCACGGAGGCCAGCAAATTACTCGGTGGAATACCGCAAGCGGCAATCAGATTCAAAGCATTAGTTGCTGGATTGCCGCTGTCCGCAGGTACACAGGTCGCCTCTGCCGCCTTTAAGCTCACGCTCGGGATACGTGAGTGGTAATTAACGAAATACAAACCTATGTCGGTGCCGCCGTTGAGATCATCAAAAAACATCCTCAGGGAAGCGCCATATTGCCCTCCATCATCAGGCGTCCGGTCTGCTGTGCGGCGCAAGGTCCGGCTCGCCGTGGAACCCGCCACTGCTGTGGGGTCGTCAGGATTGTCTATTGGTCGGTAGCGGCCACCGGGGTCTTCCGGCGCCCTGCCCAGTGACAACATGGCGTATGTGCCGCCGTCTCCGATGAAGTCGGAGGTGGAGAAAACGCTGCCCACCGGATCAAGCGTCACAGGCTTCCATTCGTATTGATAAAACGCTTCCAGGCTCACGCCCTGAGTGAGTTCGGCGTTGACGACCGCCATACCGACTGGCTCAAACAGTTCCTTGATATCGAATCCAGGCAACCTCAATAAAGCGGCGTTGGGAGGATTGATTGTGTTCAGACTGTTAAAAACCAAAAACGCGCTCTCCCCCCAGTTGAGCACCTGATTTCCGAGCTTGAAGCTGAGCGGACGCTCGTTCCAGTAGAAGTTCTTGCTGACGTAGTAATCCAGCAGGCGCAAATCCGAACCGATGGTTTCGCGCCCGGCACGGGGAAACTTCGAGCGTGAGGGCTGCAGAGTGGTGTCGGGATGATGGTTCTCATGGTTTTCGTATTCGTTATCGAAGAAATACAGACCACGTACGAAAAACCTTGAGTTCTTCCAGTCAATTGTCAGGTCGCTAGTGAGTTTGGCCGCGGCATGCACGAGGTCGTGTTTGTCAAAGTTCAGATTACCGTTGTCACCGTTTACCGAAAAAGCACCCGGCGCAGCAATAGCACGCAAATTGCCGGAACCATCCCCCGTGGTTGAGCAGGTATCACCTTCGAACCGTAGATTCGGATCACCGTCCGACGATACCCGGCGTACACACAACCCCGGGGTAGCATTACTCTTGCCGACAAGATCCGGATCACGAGCCTCCATACGCATCATGGCGCCAATGGTGGCAAGATTGTTCAGGGAGATGTCTGCATCACCAAGGGAGAATTCATAACTCCATGCTGTAGCGGCTGTACAACAGAGAAACACCGCCATCACTGCCCGATGAAACATACCTGTCTTGTATCCCGCTCTCTGATTCTTGCCCGGCCCATCCCCCATTCGCTTATGTATCATTTCTCATCTCTGCAGCCCTGGGTTCCTGTTTTAGTTCCCTATCAAGCGGGGCGCTAATCTCCTGCATCCGGTCATTCAGTTTTTTCATAATCCAGCGATAGGGTGCTGATAACTTGCACTGGAACCAGTGCATCAACTGAATATCAAAGGAGGTGAATACCAGATAGCGATTGGCCTTTAGACCCTTGAGAATTGCCGCTGCAGCCTTCTCGGGTGTTACCGCCCGCTTCATGAAATGTGCCTTGAAGGCCAGAAATTCCTCGTTGTCAGGCTCAATACCTACAACCTCGACGGTCTTCACCAACCCGGTATTCACGCCGCCCGGACAGACCAGGCTTACGCCAATCCCGTGACGCGCAAGATCGAAGCGCAAAACTTCGGAAACTCCGCGCAAGCCAAACTTGGCAGCGCTGTAGGCTGCATGCCATGGCAATCCGAACAGGCCGGCTGCGGAAGATACATTGACCAGATGACCACCCCGGCCAGCCTCAATCATGGGGGGAATAAAACTTTCCATGATGTGGATTGGGCCCATAAGGTCAATCTCGACCACGCGTCGCCAATGATCGTGACTGAGGTTTTCAATCGTCCCCCAGATGGAAATGCCGGCTACGTTCATCACAACGTCCAGACTGCCGAAATCCTGGTGTATTGACTGGGCAAACGCCTGGACCGCCTTGAAATCCGCCACATCAAGAGCCCGCGCCATTGCCACACGGCCACCTTGCTGCTGAATCTCCGACACCGACTGCTCCAGCAATGAAGTATCAATGTCGGTAAGAAAGAGACTTGCACCCTCACGAGCTGCCGCGATTGCAGTAGCTTTGCCAATACCGCTGGCGGCACCGGTGATCAGACATTTTTTGTCGTTCAAACTGGTGATGGGCATATTAATTTTCCTGACAAGTGGATACCGTGGCCATAGCTCTCAGGAAGCTGACGCAGTACATAAGCCCACGTCTGTAACCTGGCCTTCCGGGCTCATTGATAAACCGGCCTCAAGAGGCAAATCCTGCGAGGAAGCGCCAGCCAGTACGCGGAAGCATCCCGGTTGTATACGCCAGCCCGCTTCATCAACATCCCAATAGGAAAAGGCGCGCTTGCCGAGCACAAAACGGACGGTTGCCTGTTCACCCGGCTTTAGCCAAAGCTTGTCGAAGCCCTTGAGTGCTTTTGGGGGCTGTAACAGTGCCGGAGGTGCAGAGGGCAACGTCAGATAAATCTGCGGTACTGCCCAGCCTGCGCGCAGCCCGTTATTGGACACTATGAATTCAACCCCCACCTCAGCCTGGGAGAGAGGCTGGATACTCAGATTCGAGTAATCGAATTCGGTGTAAGACAGCCCGAAACCAAAGGGGTAAGCAGGTTCATTGGCATTGGCGTCATACCAACGGTAGCCGATAAACATGCCCTCGCTGTATTCGGTGTGTTCCAGCACACCTGGATACTGCATGGGGTTTCCGTATATAGGTGAGTCTGATTCACTCATCGGAAAGGTCAGGGGCAAACGCCCGCCGGGGTCGGTGTCGCCGAACAACACCCTGGCAATGGCTGCGCCTGCTTCCTGTCCGGGATACCATTGCACCAGAATTGCAGCTACTTGCTCTCGCCAGGGTGTAAGAACCGGACCGCCCACGGTTAACACCGTAACGGTGCGCGGGTTCACGGCAGACACTGCGGATATCAGCTCATCCTGGCGGCCATCGGAAAGTAACCGCTTCACATAGGCAAAGAACAGTAAGCCGAAGTCCCTGGCCGATGCGTCAGCGAAAAGCTCATCGTCGATCGGATTCAGGAGCCCACCCAGCGGCAGACCGGTCAATGAACAATCAAGTGACAGGCAAAGCTTGTCGACACCCTCGGTGGAATGGTCAGCTGCGAACACAATAGCGATATCCGCATCCTGGGCCAGAGCCGCCGCCGCAGCGGGATCATCCCCTGCGTCGTACACCACTTCCACCTGTGGACCGATCCGTTCGCTAATTGCTTCCAGCGATGAGACGAAGCGATAGGGCGTCACTTCGGATGACCCATAGCCGCGATGAAACTGAACTGCAGGCCGACCAATGAGCGCTATCTTCCGCAGCTCACTCGCGTTGATGGGCAACAGATTCTCGTTACGCAACAACACCATTCCCTGCTCAGCGTTCTCCTGGGCGATTTTCTGATGCGCCTCCCGATCAACCCCGCCAAGATCAAACGGGAATGCTTGTCGATCAAAAAAACCCATACGAAACAGGGGCCGCAGAATATTACCAACCCGTTCATTGATGGTCTCTTCGGATACGGCACCCGTCTGCACGGCAAGTTCCAGCAATTGTGGTGCATACCAGAGGCCGGATGGCATTTCGATGTCCAGGCCGTTGTTCGCCGAGTTCACGGTATCCTTGGTCGCAGTCAACCAGTCAGAAACAACGAAGCCGTCGAAACCCCAGTCCTCGCGTAAAGCCTTCTCCAGCAAATATTCACTGGAACAAGCCGGCGAACCGTTCACCCGGTTGTAGGAGCACATCACTGACGCCGCACGACCCTTGACGATAGCAGGCTCGAAACCTGCCAGGTAAATTTCCCTAAGTGTGCGTTCGTCAACCTGGGCATTAACCAAATACCGCATTCCCACCAACGGGATAAGCGGGATAGCCTGAATCTGCCCCTCCTGGGTATTGACGGCGTAGTGCTTAACCGTGGCAATCACGCCCTCATCCTGTGCGCCCAGCACCCATTCGGCCCCCAGCTCACCGACCAGGTACGGGTCCTCACCATAGGATTCAAAGACCCGGCCATGCAACGGATTTCGCATCACATCGGTTGCCGGCCCCAATACCTGGTCAATACCCTTATGTCGAGTTTCAATGCCAATAGCTGAACCCACACGATACGCGAGCTCGCGGCTAAAACTGGCACCAATCGCCACTGGCGCAGGGAACGCGGTACCCGGGCCGCTATTGGAACCGGCCGGTCCATCCGACATATAGAGATCGGGTATACCTAGTTCGGGTATACCTTCCAAGCGTCCGTGTACAACGTACGCATCTGGCTCAGGCGAGCGAGCTTCATCCCCACCCATCATGCTGATCTTCTGCGGGAGAGTCATCTGCGCCAGCAACAATTCCGTGCGTTCAGACGGTGTGAGCGAGGTATCACACCAGGCACGCTCAGTTGCATTTCCGCAACGCGCATCTTCAGAGGGTCCAGGCGCCCTCCCCCCCGGGCTCAACGGGTCATCAGACCCGTTGCATGCCACAAGAAGCGTTGCAATCAGCACGGTAGCGTTGAACCGGCGAACCATTACGGAACCAGAGACCAGCCGCTGTTAGTGGTACAGGTGGCGGGGGTGGATCCGTATACATAATGAAGGAAATCTATGAGGTCCTTCTTCCAGTAACCCCACTCGTGTTTTCCAAAGCCCCGGCAGTAGCGGTGAACGACACCATTGGCCTTGAGCGCCTCGTGAAAGGTATTGTTCATGTTGACGATGTCTTCTTCACCACCATCCCACCAGACAAGCGAATCCCCCGAGTAAATCGCCATCTTGCCGCTGTAGCCATAGTAGGAAGAAACAAGCTGTACAGGATTGACGGACGGCCATCCGGGCTGATTTTCCGGCCAATGACTGGCGCCGGGCTGCGGCGATGTCGTAGGACCAAAAATTGCCTCCAACCTGTCGGTCTCTTCCTCTTCAGGGAAGCCGCCGAAAGTCATTCGGTACTCCGACTGAAACTGGCCCTGGTTACCTATAGTGGCTCCGTAGAACCACATGCTGTTGCTCACGGTGTCCTGGAAGGGTTCGTAGCGCATTTCTACGGCCCCGGAAAATGACCCGACGGCCGAAAAGGTTGACGGATAACGCGCGGCATAGCGCATCGCGCCCAAGCCGCCCATGGACAGTCCGGCAATAGCCCTGCCACTGCGTTCGGCGATGGTTCTGAAATTACTGTCAACCCAGGGAACGAGTTGCTCGACGTGGTAGGTTTCCCACTTGGGCGAGAAATGACCATCGGTTTCCCCGACCCAGTCGCTATACCAGCCAGCCCGACCACCTTCCACCATGACAACAATACCGTCGAATGGAGAAGCGCCTATGGTTGACACAATATCGCCACCCGAACTGCCGGTTTTTGACCAGTCTATGTAGCTGCCGGCGCCTCCATGCAACAGATACAGAACCGGATAATTCCGTGCAGGCTGCGCTGCGTAACCCTCGGGTAGGTAGATACGCACTTTGATGGGGACATTGACAGGATTCACGGCAGGTGGAGGGGGCGGATTGGTTCCGGCAACGAATATTGACGGAGTGATCATGGTCACATCCCACAATCTGGCCTCCGCGCCTGTAATAGTGCCTGAGCCATCGAGATCAACCTGGGATGGAACACCCTGCACGTCGATATCTGCTGAATCGTAGTAACTGAACGGAGGTGTTGCGCTGGCCTCTGCAACCACCAAACTAAAAACAGCAGCCAATAGACCCCAAGCTGAATTAACCGTATTGAAGCGCATTTGTAGTCTCCTCATTCGCTTTGTGCCGTACATTTACCTTTTCACCGGTCTGTCCACCTTGCGCGGTGTCTGTACAGCGTTAATGTATTTACAGACCGTACGTACGGTTTTTATATTTTCACGGATACTGCATACTTGTCAAATGAAATGAATTGTTGGGTCTATGCCTTGAGCAGTTATGATCAGCAAAAGCTATTCAAGCGAGTCACAGGATGTCGACAACCGCAAACACGAAAACACGCACTCCACAACGACGCAGCCATGCCGAACGTAAGGAAGCCACGCGCAAAAAAATTCTTGAAGCCACTCTGGTGTGCCTGGCGAAATACGGATATGCAGGAACCCGCGTAAGTCAGGTCGTGGAAAAGGCTGGGGTATCACGTGGCGCATGGTCGCACCATTTCCCTTCCATGAACGCTATGTACCTGGAAGCTGCCGAATATCTGACGACGAAAGTCTACGATCGCGTTGGAGTTTTGATCCAGGGGTTGCGTAACTCGGAAGACCCATTGAACGGCCTTGTATCCAGCATCTGGAAAGAATTTTTCGATAGTGACGTAAACAAGGTTTATCTGGAACTTTTAGTCGCCAGTCGCCAGGACGCTGAGCTTGCAAAAACGCTGAAAACTAACGCCGAACATCTCGAGCGCAGCCTTACCATTATCACCGAGCAATACTTTGCACCCAAGCCAGAAGCTGTGGATGGGGTGGCGCATATGATGGTGCTGACGCGATGGGTTTTGCGGGGCATGGCACTGGACGCCCACTTACTACCAGACGGAGCCATCGAAACCGGACTGGACACCTGGCATAAGCTGCTTGCTACGCAGATGCAGATCAAATAGACACAAGGGGGAATGGTACTTTTCTGGCTGGCGGCAGCGGCTGACATACCGACACCGTCATTCAAGCTCGCTGGCATCTGCTTGTACGACCACACCATCGGTTTAATAAATAGCTGTCGCTGAAGAGACGTCTGCCTCGTAGCTTTAACACTGCAGATTAAACGCCTATTTCAGGTACTTGCCGGCCATGCCGTAGATCTGGAAATCGAGATATTGCTTGAATAGCTTGTCACTTTCCTCGCGGAATCGCTTGCTGCTCATCTTACCGCCCTCTTCGCTACCGAGCGTGCGCCGCAGCAGGTCGATATCCGCCAGACTGTGGAACAGATTGTTAATGCTCAGCATGAAATGCAGGCGTAACTCGTCACGGGGTTTATCGGGCAGCAGCTTCTGCATACGTCCGGCCATTTCAAACAGATAAGGGCCAAACACTTCGACCATCATGGTCTGCCCGGCTTCGCCAAACTCCCAGGTCATCCGGGACAATAGCTTTTCGGCATTACGGCCGAACTCATTCCTGAGGAACAACGACATCACCGGCATATGCAGCGCCACCATCAGCTCCTTCACGCCCGGTGGATTCTCCGCATCCTCATCCAGCTCTCGCAGCATTTGCTCCTGAAGCGGCTTCAGCTCTTCTGCAATACGCTCGACGATGGCACGAAGCAAGCCTTCGCGATTACCAAAGTGATAAATAACGGCGGAACGGTTCAGTACCTTGGCGTCGGTTACAACTTGGTTGATCGATACGCCGTTTACGCCATATTCGGCGAACAGCTTGAGCGCTGAAAGAATCAGCTTTTCTCGTGTGTTCGCCTGATTCGGCGTACGTGCCGTCGATTTTCTGGAAGCAGACATAGGGTAATCATAATCTAATACGGCGGTATTACCCCAATAGGTTTTTCCTGGCCAGGACTTTATCTACCTCGAGTCAGCGGGCAACAGATACCCGCAGTCTCAGAAACCCCATGAAACGCATCCTCTTTCGAGCGAGCCTGCTTCTTACAACGCAGCCTTGATTCTGTATTTAACTTCGGGCGGCGCACTGAGATACGAACCCAGCTCCGCCAGGACACCACTTTCAGTGATGGCCTGGAAATATTTCCGGTGATGCTCAACACTGGCCCAATCCTCATCGAAAAGCATCTTTTCACGTGACTCATCGAAAAAAACCGTTACGGAAATGCAGCCATCGAAGTTGCGAACGTTGGGCAGATTGGTCTCAAGGAATCCGAGCAGGTTTTCGAACGTATCTGGCTTGGGCTCTGACTCAATCAACACTTTAACAGTCACTTTGAACTCCTGATCATTAAGGAGCCCTTAACTTATGAGATAGCTGGATTAGCGACTACCCGGAAAAGGCCAAAAATACGGTTTATGAGTCAATTTCTTTTCTGAGCTGGAAAGGTGTCGTGTCATAACGCTTTCTGAACGCCTCGATAAAGTGCGAAACATTCGTATAACCAAGACTGGCAGCAACCTGCGTCACCGAATGCTCGCCAGTAACGAGCAGCTCATGTGCGTTTTTCATCCTGCGATCAATGAGCCACTGTTTCGGGGTGGTGTCAAAAAGCCGTTTGAACTCACGATTAAAACTGGAAAGACTGCGGCCAGACAAGGTCGCAAAATCCCTGACGCTCAAATCGGAGCAGGCGTATTGTTCAACCAGGCGTTTAATATTTCTCCTGGGATACCCCTTGGCAGAGCTGTGTAACCTCTTGTAGAAATCTGCTGTGTGGTTCTCCAATGCTACAAGATGAAGCAATTCAATCAGCTTGACCTTAAGCAACTCTGCGGATTGGCGCATTTCCCTTCGCATATTGGCAAGTGATTGGTAAAAGGCCAGTTGTACCTCGCTGGTACGGAGAGGTAGCGGGCTGTCATTTGTGTTGGCCCCCATATTACTGATTATGTTTTCCCGGCCAGGCAGAAAATTCTCAACCACGTCATTTCCCAGGAACAGAAGATAGGCGTTCAAAGACGTGCCTTTTCCCACATAATCGGAATAAAGGCATATACCTGCAGGAAATAAAATCGTTGACCCGGAAGTCAGTACATAGCGTTCGTTGCTGCTGCTGGTGATCACCTCTTCGCCAGACAGCACATGCACCAGGCAAGGTAATTGAGAAACAAATTCGATATTAACGAGATCCTGCGTCAGGTCTTTATAAAAAATACTGGATCGCCCTGCAGTGCCCACTTCCTCCACATCCGACATCTTGAATAAATCTGCAGGGATGGATAACAGATTGTTTTGACAGTGCTCGAATACCGAAGATCGTACTTCCTTAGTCATGCATCTATCTTGCACCACCGCATCATCAGAGGACAGCTTGATACCGTAGCAATGATTTACATGGGCATCATACGGCTATCCCTGGTGAGCCAACGGCGGCAGACTGCCCAGATGCCAGGTGCTCTGCAAAGAAGGTCAACATACGGCGCCATGAATCCTCAGCAGCCTCCTCATGGTAATCCACCACCATCAGGGGACGAACCAGGGGTGCCAGCAACCCGGGCACAGCCTTGTTCATATAGCAGTGACCCGCTTCCGGATAGATCTTCACATCGTTGGGAATACCGAATTCCGTGAGCCGTTGCTGCAGACGTTTGCCCTTGCCGCGAAAGCCCTTGTCCCTGCCACCGTAGCCGGCAACAATCGGGCAGGCCTGTTTCAGCTCTTCCGAAGGTCTTATATCCCCGTAAAAAACAGCCGCCGCTCCCAGTGGTACACGCGTAGCCAGCAGGGTTGCAAACCCTCCACCCATGCAGAAGCCGGCAACGCCGACCTCGCTCGTATCTGCACGCCCACGCAGTAATTTGATCCCGGCCTCAAGCTGAGCCACCTGTGGTCCTTCGCCCTTGCGTAATGATTCAACCGCGGCACGAATACAGCCGATGCGTCCGCCATCCGCCATCAGGTCGGGACAGGCAGCCAGATAACCGTTTTCCGCGAAGCGACCGGCAATGCGGCGAATATCGTTGTTGAGCCCCAGCAGTTCGTGGATCACGAGCACCGCCGGCCACGGCCCCTCCCCTGCAGGTTTGAATATTTCCAGCGGAATGGGTGCCTTTACACCCTGAATAGTTTCCAGCTCAGTGTTGCTCATGTCGGGTCTCCCGGATTTTTTTGCCTGGATAGAAAAGTTCGAAGTGCATGTTCCATTGCTGCCTGAGTACGTTTTTTCCCAGAGCCCATATCGAGGCGGAATACCGCCCAGAAATGCACATCGGTCAATGCGAAAACCTGATCTACCAGATCATTGGAGAGCATCTTCGTATCGAGGATCTCTGCCAGAATCACCTTGAGCCAACGCCGGCGCTCAATGCGGCCCTTTTCCAGTTCTTCGTGCACGGTCGGCCACTGCCGTTCCCGAGTACGCAGGTAGATCAAGGCGTGCCCCCAGCGTTCATAGATACTCAGTTGGGCGCGCACCAGAAATGCGGCGACATCCGTATCAGCAGGTGACCGCTCCCGTTCGGGTTTGTAGAGAAGGCGCGCACGTGCGAAAGCAGCGGCATAAAGACCATCTTTCGATTCGAACTTGCGCACGATCGTGGGAACACTGACGCCTGCGGTCTTTGCGGCCAGTTCCAGATTCACGTCTGCAACGTCCATTTCCTCGACCAGTTCCAGCACTGAATCGAGAATGTCTGCAGTCAATTCGTCCGCACGGGCAAGACGGCCTTTTCTGTTATATGGGCGAGTGCTCATATATTCATGTTAGTGATACTTACATGAATGTCAAGACATCCTGACCACCCTCTCTGCAGCCACAGGCGCATCCGGCCTAAGGCGGATCGGCTCAATGCGTAAGAGCGGCGAGGTAGTTCGCGATCATGGCGCTGTGGCGGGGGGCGCCGCTTTCCTTGTCGTGCCGGGCGATGAAATTGCCGTCAAGACGCATGGAGACATAACCATGACAAAGCGACCATAGACCTACTGCCGCGGTTTCCGGGTCCTTGCCGGCGGGAAGGGGAAGCACTGTAAGTTCCTCAAGCAACCGTGCGTAAAGCTGGTCCATTGTCCCCTGTAATGCAACGTCCTCGCTGTCCAGAAGATCGCGTCGCCATAAAAGCCGGTAGCGCTCGGGATGGGCAAGACCATAGGCGACAAGCGCTTCCGCAAAGGCAGTAAGCCGGGCCACACCCAGGTTTGTGCTGGTTTTTTTGGTGGCCTCCGCCAACGCCTTTTCCATAGCCTCTGCCAGGTCCGCAAAAAGCTCCGCCGCCAGCGCCGTCAGCAGGCTGCGCCGGTCGGCGAAATGGTTGGCCGGGGCGGCATGGGAGACGCCGCAGGCCCGCGCGACGGCGCGGATCGTGACGGCATCCGCCCCTTCCCGATCGAGCTGGGTACGGGCGGCGGCCAGAAGGACGGGGCGCAGGGCGCCTTTCCTGGCAGGCTTTCTGGGCGGTGCAGAGGGGGGGGAATTGGCCATGCAGATATATTGACAGTGTCAATTAAAGTTTGTAAATTGACACTGTCAATGAAACGGAGAGCCACCATGCCCGCCAAAATCGTTCTGTCCCTTGCCGCGCTGCTTTATCTCGCCGTGCTGCCTTTCATGGAAATCAGCGATACCCATGTCTTCAACCCGGATTGGCCGGGCCATGCGCGTATGCATGAGGTCTGGCAGCTCACCGTGCATTTCGCCCTTGCGCTTCTCGCGCTCTGGCTTGGCTGGGTGCGGGGGCAAGTGCGTCTTGGCGCGGCGATCCTGCTCATTGTGACGGGCGGCTTCGTTTTCGCTTATATGATCGCCGGGACCTATGGCGGGGACATGAAATATGCCGATGGCACCGAGCTTAATGTGCTGGGTGTCAATCCGGCTTTCGCCATCACCGTAATCGTCGCCGTAGCGCTTATTGCCGTTCTGCTGCGGCCCGGCAGCGCGCGGCAAGCCGGCTGACGCCCGGGATATGCCTTACCGGCGAACATTCATATATCCAGGTTGGTAATACTCACGCGAATGCAAAACCATCCTGCCCACCCCCTCTACAGCTACAGGTCCGGAATCCGCGATTCTGGAGCTATACCTCCGGGAACTACGGGCACAACGATGCCGGATACATGCTTTTCTGAAACATGAACGGTTGTAAGGCCGCCCAGGACGGCAATCAGATCGGGTAATGGCGGTATGCCGTGCCAGAAATCAATGGATCCTATTGAAACCCTTAAGCGGTGCCCTGCGGCGATGAATGCACTGGCAGGCGCAATCTCGACCCGCAGCAATACGGGCTCTCCTCCAGGCGCCAATGGCATTTTGGTTTCAGGGCTGAACATATGCCAGGGTTGAATCATGACGCCATTCAGGGTGCGTGATCGCCGTTCATCGACCTCGCGTAAAGAAGCCATTAACAAGCCGTCGCTCACAGGCGCGGCCTGGCCTGTCGGCGACACATCACTAATGCGCACGCTGATCGCTGTATCTTTAGAGGATGTGGAAATCCAGATATCGGCCTGTAACGGTCCGTTAAGATACAAGCCCTCATCCAGCGGCGCGGTTTCGTACCGGGCATCAAGCAATGTGGCCAGGTTGTCATACTGGTAACACGGCAACGGAAGAATGCCTTGCACGCCACCTGTTGACTGATCGGTACTGGGTGAACAAAGACCACTGAAAGGTTGCTGAAGAATTTGCTGGTCGGTTTCTTCCGCAACGGGCGCTTGTTCAGTCAAGGCACCTTGCGCCCGCAGATAGTAGCGTTTGGCCTGCGCTTCAGGATGCGGCCAGTCAGCGGAGCTCACGAATCCTCCGTCGCCCAGCACATACTGTGTCACCGGGGGCAACTGGTCAGCCCCATTGTTCAATCCCTTCAAATACCTGTCGAACCATTGCAAGGCAATGTGATCCAGCGGAGGCACGCCGCCATTCGGAATTTTGGTTGTTAAAGGGCCGACGTCCAGTACGTCAAGATGCGCCCAGGGACCTATCAGGAGTTTTGTGGTTGTCTGATTTTTTAACGCCTCATACAAGAGTGGTTCGCCGCGCTGAAAAATATCTTGCAGGCCGCCCACGATAAACGTGGGCACCCTTATTTTTTCCGCCTGCTCAATGGGAGAGCGTATACGCCAGAACTCCGAATCAAGTGCAATGTCTTCGCCACCCAAAACACTGTCGAGTAATACCGGAATCGAGAATTCCCCGAGGGCGCTATTCAGTCGATCGGATAATTGCGTAAGCCACGCCAACGGGTCCGTCAGCAAATTGGTATTCAGCAGATTCAGTGTTTCAACGACTATGAACCAGAAAGGGTAAAAACCCAGATTGACCTGACCGCCAGCAAAAACCAGGTCACGATAGGGATCTGCGCTGGGAAAAATCGGAAAAACAGCCTTTACAGCCGGATGACCCCTGGTAGTCGCCAGTAAGGCAGTGATGCCGACATAGGAAATGCCATAGAGCCCGATATTGCCATCACAGAACGGCTGGTCGGCGATCCATTGAAGTATGGGAAGGTAATCAGCCTGCTCAGGTTCTCCGAATGAATCCCAGCGGCCGTCTGATGCGCCGGTGCCCCGCACATCCACAATGACATGAACATATCCGTGGGAAACCAGATAGGCATTCGCGCCGCCCAGTGCCGGCACAAAACTTCCGACCAGCTTGTTATATGCCGTCATGGAAACGATGGTTGGCAGGGGCATCGACACCGGCTTGCCCGAGTCATCAACCGGCGTCACGACAGTGGCCGCAAGCTTTGCTCCGTCCGGCATGACTATGTGATGTTCCGTGGACATCCGCCTGGAGTACACCGCAGGCGGATTGTAGTCTGACCAGCCAGTTATCCGCCCCGGAGAAACAGGAATATTCGGCTTTGCCTCTGTGGAACGGGTACCCAGTGTGCTCCAGCGCGACTGAATCCCGGAAGATTCATGCTCAACACTTTTCCCGTCGCCCCCGCAGCCACCACAAATACACAGAAAGAAAACGCCCAGCCACATTTTGCAGATCAATCGCAGGGTGGCAGGGCGCTGTTGTGTCATGGCTAGTCCGGTTCTCGGCCTGATTGGACGTTGTTGCTGGCCTCAGGAGCGTGCATATGAAATTTCATGGGCAGGCGCCTTCAAACCCGTCAACACCAAACCGAGTGTGATCAGACCTGCCGTAGCGGCGATACTCCAAACATATAGCTGGGAAAGATACGGCCAGTCATTCCAGTCACCCTGGAGCCCGTAGATCGTGAACACCAGGCAAGCGCCAGCATTGCTGACGATGCCCATCCAGATAACCGATAACATGCGCCGCCCCTGCAACGCCTCAGCCAGGCCGAAGGCATACCCAACACAAAGCGCAAGATAAGCCACGCCCAGGGCCCTGATGAACATGTAGCTTTCCTGCTCGGGAACACCTAACGCGCTGAGCCACGAAACAGGAAACAGCATCAGTGGCACACATACACCCAGCACCGTTGCCGTTATCTTGTATACAAGCACATAGACCAGATTTTTCATGTTCATCTCCTAGTTAAAAGCCATTAATTTCTCGGATTCAGGCAGGCTCTTGTAAGTCTCCTGGACAGTCGGCCATCCCATGTCTGCGCAAAGACTGTCCAGCGTCTGGGAAAACGTGATGCTATTCACGTAGGTTTTGTGGCGATCTGAATCGACCAGACCCAGACCCTTGCTCATACGCCCGTCCAGCTGCTTCGCTTTAAACTTCAATACAGCTTTTGCGTGATCTCCCCGGGCAATAGATCTGGCTATAAGGTGGGCCATTCGGTCGAACAGGGGGTATATCCCTGAATTGGTTTCGAAGTAACTCAACCCAAACAGGTTGTCATGCTCCTCACTGATCATTCTCAGGAGAAAATCAGGAGCTTTGCCCCTTCTTTTAGTGTGTTGATCCGCAATAAAGGGGACCGACTTTTCGTAACCGGTCGCAAGGATGACGAGATCGGGCGTAATGCTCGTGTTATCCGTGAACACAACCTGAGTACCGGAAAAGCATTGAACATCGGGCTTGGCTGCTATGTCGCCATGCGCCAGGTGATGCAGTATCTGCGTGTTCATGATCGGATGCGTAGCGAACAAACGATGATCGGGCTTCGGCAATCCGTAGCTTTCGAGTGGTCCGGTATGCAAACGAATCATCTTTTCCGATACCCAGCGATTGAATCGCATTGGCAGTTTTGATGAACGGGACGCAAGCACATCCATCGGCGTACCCATCAAGAGCTTGGGCACAAAGTGATAACCTCGCCTCAGACTTATCCAGCTTTGATCGGCATATTTAGCCGCATCGCAGGCGATATCCACCGCCGAGTTACCACCTCCCACGATCAGCACTTTTTTACCGCTGAACTCACCGGGATCACAGTAATCAACTGAATGACGCATCTCACCGGAAAACTCGCCTTGATAATCCGGCATTCGCGGAAACCAGGTGGATCCTGTCGCCAGGATGAGCGCTGAATATTTTTTCTCGGCGCCGGACTTCAGTTTCAGCGTCCAGGCCTCCGCTTCAGGCCACGCGCCGGTAACCTCTGCGTTATATTGGATATGCTCGTTTAAACCATACGCTTTCGCGAAATTCCTCAGATACTTCAGTACGTGCTGATGGGATGGATAAAGCGCGACATCTTTGGGAAAGGGGAAGCCTGCAAATGCCGACCTGTCTCTTGAAGAAATGAAATGGGCAGATTGGTACATTGGCGAATCCGGACGTGCAACATCCCAGATACCGCCGGCATCGGAGTATTGCTCCAGAATTTCGAATGGCAGCCCTTCGTTTTTCAGCGCACGGGCTGCCGCCAATCCAGCGGGCCCTGCCCCCACGACTGCAACGGGCAGATTTTCTTTCGACTCAAACTGATCCACTCACTGCTCCAGAAAACTTTTCTGGAAGCAGTGTGGCCACCCGCTGATTATTTGGCTTGTATATTTCGGACTTGCAAAGATTTGATCTGGCTGGCGGTCATCCCTGACAGAAGGTTCGCCTCGCGTGTGAAATGCGGCTGATCAAAATAACCTGCATCCATAGCGATATCCGCTAACGTCCGTTGCGGAGAATTGATAATCGCGGCCAGCGCTCTTTGAAACCGCACAACCCGGGCAAGGCGCTTGGGCGGAAGTCCGGTCTGTTCGATCAGCAATCTTCGTCCCTGCCGCTCCCCCACCTGACGCACCTGATATAGAGCTTCATGCGGACGCGACATATCCAACGAAGATGCTATTAAGGTGGAAAAACTGGATGCCAACAACGGTTCACCAGACCCGTGACTGGCAAGGATGGATCGCTCTAATGAAGCGCCCAACTCGGAAAGCGTATTTTCTATGCCTCGAATTGAAGGTAGTGATTTTGAAAACCGAATCAGAGGTGAGCGTTCGCCCAGCAATTCGAGGAGCGGAACGCTTTTACCTGCCAGATCACGCAGATGCACATGATGGGTCAGGAGCGACACCGTGCCAGGCAGTAAACGCGCTCCCAGGATCCGAACGTTTGGTACGCCTATGGTTAAAGGCGTACTTGCTGAATACGTAAGCATAGGAGCCGCCTGACCCCCGCAATCAAAGTAAATATCAGCACAACCATCGGCAACGACGTGGTACGGAATAATCCTCCGTCCAAGACGGCTGGCATCCAGATACCAAAGCTTATCCACATACCGGCTGAGAGGCTCGGCAACTCCCAGCTCCCGATATTGAATTAGCTCGGTGTTAGACACCGAATTAAGGCCCGGCTGAATAGCTGAATACATACCAGATTTAAGTAATGTTCCTTATGCAGTATAGGCCGGCATGGCTAAATTTCACATGCAGTTCGACTCGCCTCCCTCATCTGACACGTTGCCAAGATCGAGGATATTGTTCCGATCGTGAAATTCCTGTTAACCGATGGCTGGTGGATCACGAGCCAGCCCATCTTCGCCAACGGCGGCTAAACGACGCCTTGAAACCGGCGAGCACTTGGAATGAACCTGCCCCGCCCGTTATTGTGGGCGGGGCATATCTTTGACAGGGGAGAATAATGACCAATCAGTTTCTGATCACAGTTGGCCGTATTCTGATCGCCAGTATTTTCGTCGTCATCGGCGGTGAACGCCTGCTGATCGGCTTCGGTTTACTGGAATCGGCCAGCAGTTTCTCCACGGGAGTGCTGGTCATCAGCGGGCTGGAAGTACTGGCCGGCATTTTGATTGCTGCGGGCTGGCAGTTGCGCTGGCTGGCCAGCATCATGGCGCTGCTTATGCTCGTCGACGCGATCGGCTCACACCCTTTCTGGGCCGTGGAACCGGAACAGGTTCACGGCCAGTTGCTGCATTTCGCCAAGAACATGGCCATCGTCGGCGCCTTCCTGCTCCTGGCCGGAATGGATATGAAACAACGCAAACAAACACCCTGACCCCAAGTGACGAACATGATTGGAAAGCTGTTGAGCAGCCGGCCGATGCCCCCGCGTGATCCAGACGAAACCCATCGCGCCGCGACGCCACTGGAGTTGTTGTTCGATCTGGTCTCGGTGATTGCCATCGCCGCGGCGGCTGCCGGCTTGCATCACGCCATTGCCGAGGCTCATGTGCTGGACGGCCTGATCAAGTTTGCCGGAGCATTTTTCGCCATCTGGTGGGCCTGGATGAACTACACATGGTTCGCCTCGGCCTACGATAACGATGACGCCCCGTTTCGCATCCTGACCATGGTCAACATGGCCGGCGCCCTGGCCATGGCCGCGGGTATTCAGCCTTTCTTCGAATCCCTGGATTTACGGCTGATCGTTATCGGCTATGTCGTCATGCGGCTGGCCATGGTGGCCCAGTGGCTGCGCGCCGCCAGCCACGACCCTGGGCATCGCAGAACGGCACTCGCGTATGCCACAGGCATCTCATTGGCACAGGCGTACTGGGTTGGCCTGATGCTGGGCCAGCCCCTGTTGTCCGAAACATCGTTCTACCTCTTCTTCGGGCTGGGCGTCATTATCGAGCTCTCGGTACCGGTTCTGGCCGAACGTCAGGGCACTACCACCTGGCACCGGCATCACATTATCGAACGTTATGGCCTGCTCAATATCATCGTGCTGGGTGAGACACTGTTGGCGGGTTCGATGGCGTTAGGCAAGGCCACAGGCGAACACTTCGATGTGGCCTTGCTGCAGCTGGCGCTGGCATCGCTGGTCATTCTGTTCTCGATGTGGTGGCTGTATTTTTCCAAGGAAGACCAGCTACAGGAAGAACGGCGGGCACTCGCCTTCACCTGGGGCTACGGGCATCTGCTGATCTACGCCAGTGGTGCGGCCGTTGGCGCCGGCTTCGGCGTACTGGTGGACGTAATCACCCACCACGCGCATATCAGCCTGCTCGCGGGCAACTATGCGGTCGCGGCTCCCGTCGCCCTGTACCTGATCGGCCTCTGGTTCGTGCGGGACCGCTTCGTATTGGCCGGCCCCATGCGACATGTATTACCTGTCTTCAGCGTACTCATCCTGTTGGTAACGCCCGCCCTGGCGCTGGAGGGAGTCGCCGCCCTTACCGTGCTCAGCGTTGTGGTGCGTAGTCAGGTTGCCTGTAGACAAGCCCCAGCCTGAAGGGCAACTTACATTACAAACAAAAAGCCCGCACTAGGCGGGCTTTTTTGTGTTTGGCTGGGGGAGAGGGATTACTCGCGCCATCCATGGCGCTCATTAACAATCACATCCCTGTGATTGTTAATCGAACCCCGCGTTGGGGTCTCACCCTCCTCCTGCCGCACAAAACAAAACACCCGCCACAAGGGCGGGTGTTTCTGTTTTGGCTGGGGGTGAGGGATTCGAACCCCCACTGGCGGAGTCAGAGTCCGCAGTCCTACCATTAGACGAACCCCCAGGGGTTCGGTAGTGAACTGTCAGCGCTTGCTGTACTGCGGACGTTTACGCGCCTTATGCAGACCAACCTTCTTGCGCTCAACCTGACGGTCGTCGCGGGTGACCAGGCCAGCCTGGCGCAGAGTGCTGCGCAGGCCTTCGTCATAGTCCATCAGGGCACGGGTCAGGCCATGGCGAATGGCGCCGGCCTGGCCGCTGGGGCCGCCGCCCTTGACGGTAGCGACGATGTCGAAGCGGTCAACCGACTCGGTGAGTTCCAGCGGCTGACGCACGACCATGCGGGCGGTTTCGCGGCCGAAGTACTCGTCCAGACTGCGCTTGTTCACAGTGATCTGGCCGCTGCCCGGCTTGATGAAGACGCGGGCTGTAGAAGTCTTGCGACGACCGGTACCGTAGTTGTTCTGGGTTTCTGCCATGAGAGTGCTCTGCTAAAACTTGCTGGCGAGTTGCCGGGACGGGTTAGAGTTCCAGCGCCTGAGGCTGCTGGGCACTGTGCGGGTGCTCGGCACCGGCATATACACGCAGTTTCTTGAACATGGCGCGGCCAAGACGATTCTTGGGCAGCATGCCTTTGACTGCGGTTTCAATGACGCGCTCCGGCGCTTTTTCGAGCTGCTGCTCAAGCGTAATGCTCTTGAGGTTGCCCGGATAGCCGGAGTGTCTGTAATACGTCTTCTGTGTCGGCTTGTTACCGCCTGTCACACGGATCTTGTCCGCATTGATCACAACGATGTGGTCGCCGGTATCGACGTGCGGGGTGTACTCGGGCTTGTGTTTGCCGCGCAGGCGATGCGCGATCTCGGTCGCCAGGCGGCCAAGAATCTTGCCGTCGGCATCGATCACAAACCAGTCACTTTGTACTTCACCGGGTTTGGCGGAATAAGTCTTCATGGTTCCACAAAAAAAGCTGAACGCGCAGAGCGCGGAAAGGCGCGAAATAGTACAGAAGAAGGACCTGCTTGGCAAGGGTTCTTTAGGGGAAGGCTGCTTGCTCTGCCGGAGCTAGATTCTCAGACGCTCCACGGGTTTTCCACCTGCAAGATGACTATCGATGATTTCATCAACGTCATGTTCATCAAAATAGGTGTACCAGACCTCTTCAGGATACACCACCATGACCGGACCCTCCTCACAGCGGTCCAGGCAGCCGGCCATGTTAATACGCACCCGCCCTGCCCCGTTCAGGCCCAGTTCCTTGATGCGCGCCTTGGCGTAATCCCGCAGCTCGCGTGAGCCGCGGTTGGCGCAACAGGGCCGGGAAGCGTCTTCCCGCAGGTTGCAGCACATGAATACATGTTTGTCGTAATAGCTTGCGCTCATGTCTGTTAATGCTTGCCGAACTCGTAGGACAGGCTCACCGTTGTATAGGTATCGGTATTTTCAGTGCCCGCGGGTACGGTGTCGTTGTGTTTCACCGTATAGGAAAGTTTCGCATACAAATTGCCGTTGATGCGTAGCTTCAGCGCGCTGATGGCCTCGGCATAGGTATTGGCCTCGCCGGCCTCCACCACCAGATCCTGGTTAAACAGGGCTGATTCGCTGATATCGCGCTCATAAGCGGCGCCCATGCGCACGATGGCATCATCTTCCATGGTGCCGTCCTGCAGCTCGTTCTGACGCGCACCCACGCCGATTTCGGCCTCCATGCGATGCGTTTCGCTATCGAACAACTTGCGGCCGTAACCTACGGTTTCCGAGGTGCGCTCGTAGACGCCACCAAATTCGTCACGCTCATATTCCAGGTTACCGAACAGGTAACTCACTTCGGACAGTGCGCGCTCCACCTTGTAGGCCGCTTCGTAGCGCTCGGCCTTGGTAGTGCCGTTGTCGTCCTCGCGCACGGCGCCCAGCATCAGGCCGTGCGTCCACAGCCCCTTCAGATACTCGATTTTGCCGATAAAGTTGAGATTTTCGGTTTCACTGTTGCCATCGCTGGCGCTGTAACCGATATCGGCATTGCCGGACCAGGCGCCAGTGCCCTCTTCGGCAACCGCCGTCTTCTCTGCCGGCAGCTCCTCAGCCATGGCAGAAAAGGCACAAACAAAGCTGATAGCGGCTATGGTGAATAGTCGCATTGCAAACCTCTCGGGAAATGGATTGTTATGCTGAGAGTATCATTATATAAGATATTTATATTGCACTGCAGCATTTCTGGAAATACGTGAATCAGGACGCTACCCACACCTACCCGCTGGACCTCGCAGACCGCTGCGTGAAGTGCGGCCTGTGCCTGCCGCATTGCCCGACCTACCAGGTCACGCAGAATGAGGCTGAATCACCGCGCGGACGCATCATGCTCATGCAGGGACTGGCCAACGGCATGCTCGAACCCTCCGGCCAGCTGGAAAAGCACCTGGATCAGTGTCTGACCTGCCGTGCCTGCGAAGTCGTTTGCCCGGCCGACGTACCCTATGGCGAGCTGATCGACCAGGGTCGACAAATGTTGTCGCAACAGCGCATCAATCAACCTCCCATGGTCAGCAAACTGCTCACTGCAGTGCTGATCTCAAGATCACTGCGCAGACTGTCAGGCTGGGGATTGTGGCTGTATCAGCGGCTGGGGCTGCAAAGGCTGCTGCGCCACAGCCACCTGCTGGGCAAAACCCGCCTGGCGCGGCTGGAATACATGCTGCCAACGATTACCCGCCCGGGCCGCCCGCGACCAAGCACCCCGCGGAGGTCGGTTGGGCGCGTTGCCCTGTTCACGGGCTGTGTCAGTGAATGGCTGGAAGGCGGCACACTCAGGGATGCCGTACAGGTACTGAATGCCTGCGGCTACGAAGTGGATGTCCCGACGTCACAGGGTTGTTGTGGCGCGCTTTACCAGCATAACGGCGATCTCTCCAGGGCCCATACACTGGGTGCACAGAACCTTCGCGCTTTTGCCGGTAATTACGAAGCCATCGTGGGCATTGCCAGCGGCTGTACTGCTCAACTGGCGGAATACGATGTCATGCTAAAGGACGGAAAAACAGGAGAATTCTCTGGAAAAGTCTTTGATATCAGCAGCTTCCTGGCAAAGTCGGGCATCAAAAAGCTGACCTTCAGGCCACTCGAGGCCCGCATCGCCGTGCACGACCCTTGCACGCTGCGCAATGTGCTACGCCAACAGGCTTCGGTCTATGACATCATCCGTGAGATTCCGGGCATTGATCTGAAGCCGCTCAGTGATAACAGCAGCTGCTGTGGCGCGGCCGGCAATTACTTCATCACCCAGCCGGAGATGGCCGACAAGCTCGGCGAGAAAAAACGGCAAGCCATTCAGACGCAGGCGCCGGACATGGTGCTGACTTCAAATGTGGGGTGTGCCATGCAGCTCAAGGCCCAGATCAAGCAAGCCGGGCTGGAGATTCCGGTGTTGCATCCGGTAAGCCTGTTGCGACAGCAACTCAACGGTCATTCCGGAAACGCCTGAAAAGGGATGCCCGAATGGACAACCTTGCGCAGGAATAACGTGATCAGGAGCTGAGTGACGTCTCCAGCCGCAGCATGATCAGCTCCGCCAGTTCGCGGTACATGGCATCGCGAATTTCCTGACTCTCGTGCTCGGCCGGAATAATTTCACGCTTGTCGAAGCTGTATTCCTCGTAAACCGTCATTGACTGCCTTGGAACTGCCGGCTTGCCGCCGGACAACAGCTCGAATTCAACCGTAATGGTGAGCAGATATTCAATGGCCTTGCCATCCACACCAAGTGACAGAATCTGCTCGTCTTCCTTAACCGAGGAGATATGAATCACGCTGGCGTTGGCAATCGCGGCGATACGTCCGCCTCTTCGCTCGACCTCGGTGCGCAGGGCCCGCTCCAGCTCGCTTTCCACCACCGGACTGGCCGTGTTGTTGATGCGCACATCCTGCAATTCGGGCGGCAAAGGTCGCTTGCCTTTCAAGTAGAACCCACAGCCCGCCAGCAACAGCATGACGGCAACAATTGTCCCCTGAGCTAAACGCATGCGCGCTCCCTTAACGTCGAATAAGTGCCGACAGGCCTAGACCACAATATTGAGCAATTTGCCCGGCACCCAGATGACCTTGCGCGGCGACTTGCCTTCCATATGGCGCTGGACGTTCTCTACCTCCAGCGCCGCCTCACGCACGGTACCCTCGTCAGCATCGGCGGCCACTTCCAGACGTGCGCGCACCTTGCCGTTGACCTGAACCACAATATTAACCGATTCGGCCACCAGGGCCGCATTATCGGCCTGCGGCCAGGTCGCATCAATGACCGCCCCCTGATGACCGAGTGCTGACCAGAGTGCGTGGCAGATATGCGGCGTAATCGGCGCCAGAATCAGCACCGCCGCATCCAGCGCTTCCTGAACCACCGCCCGGCCCTGTTCTGAATCATCCTCGAAGCGCTGCACGGTATTGAGCAATTCCATCACCGCAGCGATCGCGGTGTTGAAGGTCAAACGGCGGCCCACATCGTCGCCGGCCTTGTTCAGCGTTTCATGCGTCTTGCGGCGCATATCCTTTTGCGTAGCAGTGAGACTACTGGGATCAAGTGCCGGCGCCTGGCCGGCGGCGACATGTTCCGCCACCACACGCCAGAGGCGCTTGAGGAAACGGAAAGCGCCCTCGACCCCGGATTCCGACCATTCCAGCGACTGCTCCGGCGGCGCTGCAAACATGATGAACAGGCGCACGGTGTCGGCGCCATAACGCTCGATCATCACCTGCGGGTCGATACCGTTGTTCTTCGACTTGGACATCTTGCCCATTCCACCGTATTGCAGCACCTCACCCGAGGACTTGAGCTTGCCGCCGGTCACGCGACCCTGCTCATCGCGCCGCACCTCGACGTCCAGCGGCGAATGCCAGACCTGGCCGCCGGATTCGTCCGTGCTGTAGAAACAGTCCGCCAGCACCATGCCCTGGGTAAGCAGACGTGTGAAAGGCTCGTCGCTGGTCAGCAGGCCCTCATCGCGCATGAGCTTGTGGAAGAAGCGCGCATACAGCAGATGCAGAATGGCATGCTCAATGCCCCCCACGTACTGATCCACCGGCGCCCAGTAATCGGCCCGCTCGTCCAGCATGGCATTGCCCAGGTCCGGGCAGGCAAAGCGGGCGTAGTACCAGGAAGACTCGAAGAAGGTATCAAAGGTATCTGTCTCGCGACGGGCCGCCTTGCCGCACTGCGGACATTCGGCATTGACCCAGTCTTCCATGCTCTTCAGGGGCGAAGCGCCCCCGGTAACTGTGACGTCTTCAGGCAGCACTACGGGTAGCTGATCTTCGGGGACGGGTACCGCGTCGCAATCGTCGCAGTAAACCACCGGAATCGGGCACCCCCAGTAACGCTGACGCGATACACCCCAGTCGCGCAGGCGATAATTTATGGTTTCGCGGCCCTTGCCGGCTTTGCCCAGTGATGTGCTCAGGGCATCGAAGGCTGCATCGAACTCCAGACCGTTGAAGTCACCGGAATTGATCAGAATGCCCTTGTCGACAAAGGCCTCGCCAGTGATATCCGGTTCATTCTGGCCGTCTTCGCTGATCACCACTTTTTTCGGCAGCTCATAAGCAGTCGCAAACTCCCAGTCGCGCTGATCATGCGCCGGCACGCTCATTACGGCGCCCGTGCCATAGCCCATCAACACGAAATTGGCGACCCAGACCGGGACTTTCTCGCCGGTAACAGGATGCACCGCATCCACGCCGAGCGGCATGCCCTTCTTGTCCTGGGTTTCCAGGTCAGCCGCAGCCACACCACCCGACTGGCATTCCCTGATGAAGGCCGCCAGCTGCGGATTGTCCTGCGCCTGCCGGCGGGCCAGCGGATGCCCTGCCGCCACCGCCACATAGGTGACACCCATCAGGGTATCCGGGCGGGTGGTGAATATACGGATGGGGTCGGCAGCTTCTACCTCAAACTCAATCTCCAGCCCGCGGGAGCGGCCGATCCAGTTACGCTGCATGGTACGAACCGCTTCCGGCCAGTCGTCCAGGCCATCAAGGGCATCCAGCAGCTCGTCGGCATAGTCGGTGATCTTGAGGAACCACTGTGGAATCTCACGTTGTTCCACCAGGGCGCCGGAGCGCCAGCCGCGGCCATCAATCACCTGCTCGTTGGCCAGCACCGTCTGGTCCACCGGATCCCAGTTCACCACTGAATTCTTGCGATAGACCAGCCCCTTCTCCATCAGCCGGGTAAACAGCCATTGCTCCCAGCGGTAATACTCGGGGGTACAGGTCGCTATTTCCCTGGACCAGTCATAGGCAAAGCCCAGACGCTGCAGCTGACCGCGCATATAGTCGATATTTTCATGCGTCCATCGGGCAGGCGGTACGCCGTTCTTGATGGCGGCATTTTCCGCCGGCAGACCAAAAGCATCCCAGCCCATCGGCTGTAGCACATTCTTGCCCAGCATGCGCTGATAGCGGGCAATTACATCGCCGATGGTGTAGTTGCGGACATGCCCCATGTGCAGACGGCCGCTTGGATACGGGAACATCGACAGGCAGTAGAACTTGTCCCTGCCCGGGTCCTCGCTGACCTTGAAGCTGCTGTTCTGATCCCAGAATGTCTGGGTGGATTTCTCAACGGATTGCGGATCGTATTGGGCGTCCATGGATTTCTGGCGGGCGCTGAAGAACTGTGGAAAAGGCCGCACATATTACCGCAGGGCCGCTGCCAGTGCCCAGAGATGGACAGCAACCGGACCGGAGAGTAATTTTATCGGGCAGGAGAAGCCCATGAGCGAAAAAGACGATAACAACCTGTCAGGCGACTACGAAGGCGATGCCACGCGCAGCCTGATGCAAGCCGTTGAGCGCATGCGTACGCGCCTGCACGAGGCAACGGTGAACGCCCCGCCGCAAATCTATCAGGCCATCGAACGATTACGGGAGATCGCCCAGGATCGCTTTGAGCGCACTGAACACAGGATCAGCCAGATAGCCCATGAACTGGGCGAAACCGAAGATGATCTGCTGGAATGGCTGAAACTGGATATCCGCACGCTGGAGCGACGTATGCTGCAGAGCCTGATCGACGCCTCTGACGAAAGTCGTGTGGAATTGCAGCGCTGGCTACGCAAGGAAGAGGAAGAAGAGAAAAAATAAGGGCTTCAGCAGGAATCATGCTTCACGCAAAGGCGCAGAGTTCCCCCTGTTCTTCTTCGTAATATATTTTTAAGCGCCTTTGCCTGAATGTCTGCGTATCGACATCGATCCCAGCAGAACCAGCATCCCCGCCAGCCACAGTGGCCAGTCTCCCCGGCGCACATAAGGCGTCACGCCCTGATGCGCAGAAACCGTCGTAAATACCCACTCGGTCGCCAGAAACCCGGTCGCGGCCTGCAGCTGCCCATCGGTCCTGATATGCGCACTGACGCCGCGATTGGATACACGCAACAGCGGACGCCCGGTTTCCACCGCGCGCATACGCGCAATCTGCAAATGCTGATGCGGTGCCGAAGAATCCGCGAACCAGCCGTCATTGGTCACATTGACCAGAATATCCGCCTCCGGCAGGTCACGCCGTATATCGCGGCCGAAAACATCCTCGAAACAGATGGAAATGCCCAGTTTGTAACCCGCCACCTCCACCAGGGCCTGCTCGCGTGGGCCAGCCGCGATATCTTCATAACCCACATTGATGCCTTCCATGAATACCCGGATAAAGTCCGGCACCGGGAAGAACTCGCCAAAAGGCACCAGATGCCGCTTGATATACATGGAGCCGCTGTCCAGCCCTACTGGAAACTGGGTATTGATAATGCGGTCATCCTCACGCAAGCGCAGCGCCCCGCCCAGAACCGTGGCCTGGCGCCCTTCCGCCCAACTGTGAAGTGGCTTGAAGAAATGTTCCTCAACATGCTGGTAGAGGGCCGGCACCGCCGCCTCGGGCCAGATGATCAGACGCGTGTCATCCGGCAGTTCCCCGCTGAGTTGCATATAGCGCTCCAGCGTGGGTTTGAGCATGGCCGGGCGCCATCTGTCTTCCTGGGCGATGTTGCCCTGCACCAGCCCCACGGAAAGCGGCTCGCCCACTGGCACCGTCCAGTGTCCCGGTGCGGGCAACAGATACAGCGTAGCCGGCAGCAGGAACAGCCCGCCCAGGGCAGCCAGGCGCGTACGTCCCTGGCCCGCCAGCAATAGCCAGAGAGAAGCCGCGAGAAAGATAAAAGCGGCACTGATGCCGAACACACCCGCTATCGGCGCAAGCCGCAGGAGCGGCGTTTCAAGTCCGGCATACCCCAGACTCAGCCAGGGGAAGCCCGTGCCGATCCAGCCGCGCAGCAATTCCGCCAGACCCCACAATAATGGCAGTTGCAGAGAGGCCCAGGGCAACGGCGACCAGGCCCAGCGACGACCGGCATAACCCACCAGGGCCGGATAAAGTGCGCAATAACTGACCAGCAGGCTGACCATGATGGCGGATATCCACAGTGGCGCACCTCCATAAACATAGGTACTGATGACCACCCAGTAGAGTCCCGTGGCGAAATGTCCAACACCGAACCACCATCCGAGGAAGAAAGCCTGACGCGGTGCCGAGGAGGACCACAGGGCAACCAGCCCCGACAGAGTCAGTATCAACAACCAGACTGCGTTAAAAGGCGCAAAAGCCAGGGTCGTCAGCACACCCAGAAACAGGGCACAGAGATAACGCAGCCAGGACTTCCCGGTAATTTCGGCCAGTTTTTTCATGCAATACGGCTAGCTGGTTCCGGAATCACCTTCTGGCACGACACTCACCTGGAAAAGATGCACCTGGCGGTTATCGCCACGTTGCACCTGGAACAGGAAACGCTCGATCACGGTACTTTCGCCACGCTTGGGCATGTGTCCGAAGGCATGAATGACGAAGCCACCCACGGTGTCGAACTCTTCGTCGCTGAAGCTGCTGCCAAAATAGCGGTTGAATTCCTCGATCGGCGTCAACGCCCGCACCAGGAAACGGTCCTCGCCCTGGCGCAGCACAAAGGCGCCCTCGGCTTCGTCATATTCGTCGTCGATGTCGCCAACGATTTCTTCCAACACGTCTTCAATCGTGACCAGACCGGCCACGCCGCCATATTCATCGACCACAATGGCCATATGATTACGACTGCTGCGAAACTCCTTCAACAGCACGTCCAGACGCTTGCTTTCCGGGATGAAAACCGCCGGGCGCATCACTTTGCGGATATCGAATTCCCGCGCCTCACCATTGCCCTTTTCCAGCGCCAGGCGCAGAAGATCCTTGGCCAGCAGGATGCCGACCACCTCGTCCTTGTTTTCACCGATCAGGGGGAAGCGGGAGTGGCCCGATCGAATCACCTCGGGCAGCATGTCTGCCGGTGCGGCATCACGCTCCAGAACAACCATCTGCGCGCGTGGCACCATGATGTCGCGCACCTGGGTCTCCGAAACCTCGAACACGCCCTGAATCATGGCCATGGCATCGTGGTCCAGAAGCCCCTCATCCTGAGACTCTTGCAGCACCGCCAGCAATTCCTCGCGGGTGCGCGGTGGTCCGGAAAGAGATTTACCGAGACGCCGCATCCATGAGTCCTGCTGCGCCTCGTTCTGACTTGATCCGGGTTCCTTGTCGTCCGGTCCGTTGTTCATGGTTAATAGGGCCTGTTCATTTATATGGATCGGCGAAACCGAGTTTGTTGAGGATAGCAGTTTCAAGCTGCTCCATCTCTTCGGCGTCCGCCTCCTGAATATGGTCATATCCGCAAAGATGCAAGACCCCGTGCACCACCATATGCGCCCAGTGAGCATCCGGGGTCTTACCCTGCTCCCGAGCCTCACGGCGGACGACCGGCGCACAGATGGCGATATCACCGAGCACCGCCTCACCTACCTCCTCCGGCAGATCGGCGGGGAAAGACAACACATTGGTAGCATACGGCTTGTCACGATACTGGCCGTTCAACTGGGCCGACTCCTGTTCATCGACCACACGCAGCACCAGTTCGCCGCTGGCGCCGGCCGCGGTCGCGGCCGCCCGTGCCCAGTTACAGAAATCGGCATCGGCAGGCAGGTCGCGAGTCTCGATCTGGCGCTGCACTTCAACGACCAGCGGACACTCAGTGGCCTGCATCATCGCCGTTCTGTGCCTCATGCGTCTCATAGGCCTTGACGATGCGTTGCACCAGAGGGTGGCGCACCACATCACGGTTATCGAAGCGGGTAAAACTGATGCCGGGCACTTCATGCAGAACCTGCATGCAATGTTTAAGCCCGGATACCTGATGACGCGGCAGATCGATCTGGGTGACATCGCCCGTGACCACGGCCGTGGAGCCGAAGCCAATACGGGTCAGAAACATTTTCATCTGCTCGATACTCGTATTCTGGGCTTCGTCCAGGATGATAAACGCCTCATTGAGCGTGCGTCCCCGCATGAACGCCAGCGGTGCCACTTCAATGACGTTGCGCTCGAGCAGTTTGGCGACACGTTCGAAACCGAGCATTTCATAGAGTGCGTCATACAACGGCCGCAGATAGGGGTCGACCTTGGCCACCAGATCACCGGGCAGAAAGCCGAGGCGCTCACCGGCCTCAACTGCCGGACGCACCAGCACCAGGCGCCGCACTTCATCACGCTCCAGCGCATGCACCGCACAAGCCACAGCCAGATAGGTTTTACCGGTACCGGCCGGGCCAATACCGAAATTGATATCGTGCTGCTGAATGGCGCGCAGGTATTCGCGCTGATGAATACTGCGCCCCCGGATCACGCCACGGCGGGTACGTATGAGCAGGTCGCTGTCCGACTCCGGCTGGCCGGCAGTACGCGGCGCCGCCATCGGGTGGCTATGCTCCTGAATCGCCAGATGTACACGCTCGGGATTGAGCACCTCGGATTCAGAGCTTGCATAAAGTGTCTCAAGCACTGCCTGCGCCTGCTGCACACCGATTTCGGGACCGTTGATGCGGAACAGGCCGCCACGGTGGTCTATTTCCACGGCCAGCCGCCGCTCAACCTGGCGTAAATGCTCGTCCAGTTGGCCACAGAGATTCGCAAGCCGCGCATTGTCCAGCGGCTCGACTTCCCATTCGGCAGTAATCAGGGCGGGTTCGCTGCTCAAGAGTGTTATCAGGCAGCTGCCTGATCGTCCTCCGGTTTACCGCCAGCCGAGGTCACCACCCGTCCACGCAGGGAATTAGGCAGTACTTCGGTAATCCGCACATCGACAAAATGCCCGATGAGACGCTCATGCCCTTCGAAATTCACCCAGCGATTACTGGACGTGCGTCCCGCAAACTGGCCGGCGAACTTCTTGGCCGGGCGCTCTACCAGGACGCGCTGCACGCTGCCGAGCATCCTGTTGTTATAGGCTTCGCCCAATTCGTTGATGCGCGCCTGCAATTCGGCCAGACGACGCTTTTTCTCCTCCAGAGGCACGTCATCGGGAAGATTCGAGGCAGGCGTGCCGGGCCGGCGGCTGTAGATGAAGCTGTAAGCCTGGTCGAAACCCACATCTTCAATGAGTTTCATGGTGGCCTGATGGTCGCGTTCGGTTTCACCGGGGAAACCGACAATAAAGTCGGACGACAGGCTGATATCCGGGCGCGCATCGCGCAAACGGCGAATGCGGGCCTTGTATTCCAGGGCCGTGTGGCCTCGCTTCATGAGCGCCAGAATCCGGTCTGACCCGGACTGCACCGGCAGATGCAGATAGCCGGCCAGCTTGGGCTCCTCGGCGAAGGCCTCGATCAGTTGGTCGTTGAATTCCAGTGGATGCGAGGTCGTAAAACGGATGCGCTCAATACCGTCGATACGGGCCACATAACGAATCAGCAAAGCGAGATCGGCCTCATCCGCGGACTGCGCCATCGCACCCCGATAACCATTGACGTTCTGCCCCAGCAGCGTGACTTCGCGCACGCCGGCTTCAGCCAGTTGCGCCACTTCCAGCAACACATCGTCCAGCGGACGGCTGACTTCCTCACCCCGGGTGTAAGGCACCACACAGAAGGTGCAGTACTTACTGCAGCCCTCCATGATCGACACATAGGCAGTCGGGCCTTCCTTGCGTGGCGGCGGCAGGTTGTCGAATTTCTCGATCTCCGGGAAGGAGATGTCGATGACTGCCTGCCCACGGCTGCGCAGCTCGGCAATCATGCCGGGCAGGCGATGCAGCGTCTGCGGCCCGAACACCAGATCCACATAGGGTGCGCGTTCACGAATGGCGCCGCCTTCCTGGCTCGCCACACAGCCGCCCACACCGATGATCATCCCGGGTTTTTTCTGTTTGAGAGCCTTCCAGCGGCCAAGCTGCGAGAACACCTTCTCCTGGGCTTTTTCACGCACCGAGCAGGTATTGAGCAGAACGATGTCCGCTTCGGCAGGATCATCCACCTGAATGGCACCACTGGATTCTGCGAGTACGTCCACCATTTTAGTGGAGTCGTACTCGTTCATCTGGCAACCCCAGGTCTGTACGTAAACTCGATCAACCATAAGCTAGCGGGTCAGTCGCGGACCTTGACCACCAGTTTGCCGATGGCCTTGCGCGCCACCATGTCCAGCATGGCCTGCGGCGCCTGATCCAGGGAATAGACTTTGGAAACATGCGGCTGGATGCGATGCTCACCGAACCAGGTATCCAGCTGGGCAAAGTTGTCCTGATTGGCCTGCGGCTCACGCATCATGGATGCGCCCCAGAACACCCCCACAATGGAACAACTCTTGAGCAGCGCACGATTAACAGCCGCCTCGGGAATGGTACCACTGGCGAAACCGATGACCAGAATACGGCCGTTCCAGTTGATGCAACTCAGGGACTGCTGGAAAAGGTCGCCACCGACCGGATCATAGATCACGTCAGCACCCTGTCCGGCGGTCAGCGCCTTGACCTTGTCCTTGAGCTTGCCGTCGCTGTAGTTGATCACTTCATCAGCGCCGTGCTTCTTGCAGATTTCCAGCTTCTCGTCAGAACTGGCGGCGGCTATGACACGCGCCCCCATGCACTTGCCCAGTTCCACTGCGGCCAGACCCACACCGCCGGCCGCACCCAGCACCAGCAGGGTTTCATCCTTCTTGAGCTGCGCACGCTGATTCAGGGCGTAGTAGGAAGTTCCGTAGGCCATCGGGAACGCAGCCGCCGCGGTGTATTCCATATCCTTGGGAAACGGGAAGCAGCCCATCGCCGGCACCACCACTTCCTCGGCGAAACCACCGTAGGGCACCACCGTCATCACACGGTCCCCCGCGCGCAGATGCTTGACCCGCTCACCCACTTCCAGCACCTCTCCGGCAATCTCGCCACCCGGGGTAAATGGCGGTTCGGCCCGGAACTGGTATTTGCCCTCAATGATCAGTGTGTCGGGAAAATTCACGCCACAGGCGTGCACCGCGATCTTCACCTCGGTTTCACGGGGACTGGGAGACGGCACATCCTCCACGACCAGCTGGTCGGGCGGGCCAAATGCTTTACAAACTACGGCTTTCATAAGTAACTGTCGGAATAAACGTGAAGCGTAACGCCGGCACTAGAACGGAATGTCGTCGTCGAAACCCTCATCGCTCATCGGCACTGGCGCCGGGCCCTGAGAGCTCTGTGAGCGTTCGTTGTCGTAACCTGCCGAACCGCCGGATGAACCACCCGGACGACTGCCAAGCATTTGCAACTCATTGGCTACGATTTCCGTAGTATAGCGGTCGTGTCCATCACGATCCTGCCACTTGCGGGTGCGCAGACTGCCTTCCACGTATATCTGACTGCCCTTGCGCAGATACTCGCCCGCAATTTCGGCCAGCTTGCCGAAGAACACGATGTTGTGCCATTCGGTACGCTCTTTCAGCTCGTTGGTCTGCTTGTCCTTCCAGCCCTCGGAAGTCGCCAGCACGACATTGGAAACAGGGGTTCCACTGGCCAGATAACGATTTTCCGGGTCCTTACCAAGATTGCCTACCAGAATCACTTTATTGACGCCGCGCGCCATAACTCCTCCCAACTCTCACTGTTACAACTCAGGCCCGGACAGAAAAGTCTCTCAACCCCCTGCTTTTTCCGGGAAACTCACTTGACTCATCACTGCGCGCAACGCAGGAATTCGCGAACATTGGATTATACCCAACCTGGGCGACAATAACGCCTATTCAGACAAGCCCTCAATTGCCGTTGCCGTATCCCGGGCCGGTGGCGGATTGAGACGCCAGGCCAGGGCCAGCCAGCAGATGGTCATCACGGCAGCCGCCAGAAATACCGCGGTCAGCCCTGACCAGCCCAGCAGGGCGCCCCCGATAACGCCTCCGCAGAAGGCCCCCATGAACTGGGCGCTGGAATATACGCCCAGCGCAGCCCCCTTATCCGCGGCGGGCGCCATACGCGATATCAGCGATGGCAGGCTTGCCTCCAGCATATTGAAGGCGGCGAAGAATACAAACAGCCCGCTGACCAGCGCCAGTAACTGCGCATGCCCCCAGGCCATACCCAGCGACGCCAGACCGAGCAGGGTCACGGCCGCCAGAAAAACCGCCTTGAAATGTCCGCGCCGTTCGGCCACATGAATCAGCGGCATGGTGCCGAATAATGAAACCAGCATGACCGGCAGATAAACCTTCCAGTGCTCGGCCGTCGCCAGGCCTGCCTCGTTGCGCAGCGAAAGCGGCACGGCGATAAAACTGGCCGTCAAAATCGCATGCAGTATGAAAATGCCGGCATCCAGCCGCAGCAGATTACCGTCACCCAGCACGCGCCTGAGGCTGATCAGGAAATGATCGCCGGTACGAATCGGCTCGGGCGCGGCCGGCACCACCCACAGAACAAGCGGAATGGCGATCAATCCCAGCACGGACGTGAGCAGGAAAATGCCCGGCACACCAATCCAGGTATTGAGCACAGGGCCCAGAATCAGAGACAGGGCGAATGAGGCGCCGATGCTTACGCCGAGCACCAGCATCGCTCGTGTACGCACGCTGTCGCGCGTTAAATCGGCCAGCAAGGCGCTCACTGCCGCTGCAATCGCACCGGCGCCCTGCAAAGCGCGCCCGGCGATGATCCAGTCAATATCCCGTGCCAAGCCGGCCAGCAGACTCCCAGCAGCAAACAGACAGAGGCCAAAGACAATCACCGGCTTGCGGCCCAGCCTGTCTGAGGCCAGGCCAAATGGCATCTGCAGCAACGCCTGGGTCAGGCCATAGGCGCCCACTGCCAGGCCGATCTTGAATGCAGTTGAACCATCAAGATCGTCTGCATACAGCGCCAATACCGGTAGAACCAGGAAAAGGCCCAGCATGCGAAAGATATAAATCAGCGCCAAGGAAGCGGTGGCGCGGCGTTCAATCGGCGTCACGGCGAATACGGATGCATCAAATAAAAAGAGGCTTTGCGCAGCCTCTCGGGAGAGACGTATAGTAACAGGTTTCCCTGCGGAACTCTGGCTGAGCATGGACCATATCTCGATACGCGGCGCACGTACGCACAACCTCAAAAACGTTGATCTTGACCTGCCGCGCGACAAACTGGTGGTGATCACCGGCCTGTCCGGCTCCGGCAAGTCTTCACTGGCCTTCGACACCCTGTATGCAGAGGGGCAGCGGCGCTATGTGGAATCCCTCTCCGCCTATGCGCGGCAGTTCCTGTCGATGATGGAAAAACCCGATGTTGACAACATCGAAGGCCTGTCACCCGCCATCTCCATCGAGCAGAAATCCACCTCGCACAACCCGCGCTCAACGGTAGGCACTGTCACGGAAATCTACGATTATCTGCGCCTGCTGTTTGCGCGCGTCGGCAATCCACGCTGCCCGGACCACGATGTCACCCTGCAGGCGCAAACCATCAGCCAGATGGTGGACAAGGTGCTGACCCTGCCCGAGGAAAGCGCCTGGATGCTGCTGGCGCCGGTGGTTCGTGGGCGCAAGGGTGAATACAAGGACCTCTTCGACCAGCTGCGCACCCAGGGTTTCGTACGCGCCCGGGTCGATGGCCAGATCGTGGAACTGGAGGAAACACCCGAACTGAACCCCAAGGTCAAACATGACATCGAGGTCGTGGTGGACCGCTTCCGCATCCGCGAAGACGTGCAGCAGCGCCTGGCCGAATCCTTTGAAACCGCATTGCGCCTGGCCGACGGCCTGGCCTATGTCGCCCCTTACAAGGACAACGAGGCCCTGAAAGACAGCGAAGGCATGCTGACCTTCTCGGCCAAGTTCGCCTGCCATATCTGCGGTTACAGCCTGAACGAACTGGAACCACGGCTGTTTTCCTTCAACAGCCCGCATGGGGCCTGCCCGTCCTGCGATGGCCTGGGCATGCAATCGGTATTTGATCCCGAACGCGTGGTTGCCCACCCCGAGCTCAGCCTCGCCGGCGGCGCGGTGCGCGGCTGGGACCGCAGAAATGCTTATTATTTCAACATTCTCAAGGGCTTGGCAGGCCATTACGGGTTTGACGTGGAAACGGCTTTTGAGGCGCTCGACGACAAGGTTCGGGAGGTAGTGCTCTACGGCAGCGGCAAGCAGAAAATCCTGTTTGAATACGTCAACCCCCGCGGCAAGACCTGGAAGAAGGAACACACCTTCGAGGGCATCATTCCGAACATGGAGCGCCGTTATCGTGAAACCGATTCCAATATCGTACGCGAGGAACTGGCGCGCTTTCTCAGCGACCGCCCTTGCCCCCCCTGCGACGGGCAACGATTGAACCGCTCTGCGCGGCATGTGTTCGTGTCCGGCAGCAATCTGCCGTCGCTGTGCGACATGAGCATACGGGAAAGTCTGCAATGGTTTGAAAAACTGAAACTCTCGGGTCCGCAGGCCGACATTGCCACACCCATTGCAAAGGAAATCCGGCAACGTCTCGAGTTTCTGGTCAATGTGGGCCTGGACTACCTGAACATGGCGCGCAGCGCAGAAACACTCTCCGGCGGCGAAGCCCAGCGCATTCGCCTGGCCAGCCAGATCGGCGCCGGGCTGGTCGGTGTGATGTACGTACTGGATGAACCGTCGATTGGTCTGCACCAACGCGACAACAGCCGTCTGCTGAAAACACTGACCCGCCTGCGCGACCTGGGCAACACCGTCATCGTGGTAGAGCATGACGAAGACGCGATTCGCGCAGCGGATTACCTGGTGGATATCGGTCCGGGTGCGGGCGTACATGGCGGCGAAATCATTGCACGCGGCACCGCCGACGACATCATGGCCACGCCCCGCTCCATTACCGGCCAGTACCTCTCCGGCGAGCGCCATATACCTGTACCGGCATTGCGCAATCCCTTTGATTCCAAACGCAAACTGGTCCTGAAAGGCGCCAGCGGCAATAACCTCAAACAGGTGGATGTAGAAATCCCCGCGGGACTCATGACCTGCGTAACCGGTGTCTCCGGCTCGGGCAAATCCACCCTCATCAACGATACGCTGTACGCGCAGGCCGCCAAGGATCTGAACCGGGCCGGCACGCGCGCCGCCCCGTTTGAAAGTCTTCAGGGCCTGGAACTGCTGGACAAGGTCATTGATATCGACCAGAGTCCCATCGGCCGCACGCCGCGCTCCAATCCCGCCACCTATACCGGCCTGTTCACCCCCATCCGCGAACTGTTTGCGGGCACCCCGGAAGCACGGGCGCGCGGCTACAAGCCGGGCCGCTTCAGCTTCAACGTCAAGGGCGGCCGCTGCGAGGCCTGCCAGGGCGATGGCCTGATCAAGGTGGAAATGCACTTCCTGCCCGACATCTACGTTACCTGCGATGTCTGCGAGGGCCGCCGCTACAACCGCGAGACCCTGGAAGTGCGCTACAAACACCAGAACATCTACGAAGTACTGGAAATGACAGTGGAAGATGCGCTGGAGTTCTTTAATGCGGTACCGGTTATACGCGGCAAGCTGCAAACCCTGATGGATGTTGGCCTGGGCTATATTCGACTGGGTCAGAGCGCCACCACCCTGTCGGGCGGCGAGGCGCAACGCATCAAGCTGGCGCGCGAACTGTCCAAACGCGATACCGGGCGCACGCTCTACATCCTGGACGAACCCACCACCGGTCTGCATTTCCACGACATCGAGCAGTTGCTGGGCGTGCTGCAACGCCTGCGCGACCACGGCAACACCATCGTGATCATTGAGCATAATCTCGACGTGATCAAAACCGCGGACTGGATTATCGACCTCGGCCCTGAAGGCGGCGACGGTGGCGGCACGATCGTGGCCACCGGCACACCGGAGGAAGTGGCCGACGTTGCGGCCTCACATACCGGCCGCTACCTGCGCCCCCTGCTCGGCCTCAAGTCTGCAGGCCCGAAAGCTGTGGAGAAGAAGTCGGCTTAATGAAGGGTTGATCCACAGATTACACAGATGACACAGATTTGTTTGTAAGATTCGTCATTCCGGAAAATTCCGGAGGAATTTGTCCGGAATCCACATGCGCCTGACGTCAGTGCCCGTGGATTTCGCATCACGAGGCTTTGCCTCATGTGCGGAATGACATTTCTCCGATTTAATCTGTGTAATCTGTGTAATCTGTGGATATATCTTTCAGCGCCCTGCCTGAGACTAGAACGCGTACTTCACGGCAATCGAAGCAAAGTCTCGGTCCGACAGTTGATTGAAAGGCTCTGCACCCCGGAACCATGTATAGCCCGGCGTCACGCTCCAGTGTTCCTTGTAGCGGACTTCGAACGTGGTACTGAGCTGCTGACGTCCTTCCAGGAAGTTTTCACCTGGCCCCGGCGCCGTACCCTTCACGTCATCGGTAAAGATGATAATGGGCTGGATACTGACACCCGGCAGGATGCTTTCCCAGCGCGGGATCAGAACCAGGCGGTAACCCCAGGAGAAGTCATCCGGGAATCCGTCAGTTTGCTGGGTGGGGTTGAAACGCAGCCCGTCGGTGCCATCCGCGTTGGCGCGGAAGTCAGTCCCCGTGGGATTACACACGCGCCCGCCACCCTGGGCCGTGCCCGTGCCGTCAGCGCCGGCGCTGGCATGCGTGAAGGTGCCTGGCGCCTCCAGCGGCAATTCACAGGGACCGGGCAGATCCGGCACATGCGTAGCTGCCAGTTCGAAGAACATGATCATCTGGTCCATGCCTCCGAGCAGCTTGGCAATGTTGCCGGGCGGCTTGTAGATATAGGTGCCGCCGATGTTGTACTGGAAGGCTTCAAAAGTTTCCCAGCCACGGATATAGGTGTTGCCCGGAAATTCCTCCAGCTGCTGACCACGATACGGCAATACATAACTGGGGAAGGCACGAGACGCACCCACCACGTCACCGCCCAATGGCGCCAGCAGGGTAAAGGAATTGGGACCGGAGGTCAGCGTACCCTGACAGGCAGGCGCGGTGTCGAACGGACTGCAGCGCGCCAGCGTCGGCTGGAACGCGGCAAACGCCAGATCCTCCGCATCCACCTGCACCGGCAGGTCGGGACGGTAGGCCACTTCACCCTGCAGAGCCAGGTCGCCGAACGCAGTATTGAAGCTGATACCGTAGAGATCGATATCTTCCGGATATTCCAGCAGTATCTTGGCCGTATCCAGGGCCAGAATATCGTCCTGGGCGCTGGCAGTGTCGCCCGTGATGTGATGCACCAGCGGCAGATCCGGACAGGCCAGCAACAGGCTGACCGTATCCGTGGCATCTATGCCCATCGGATTGCCTTCACGCTTGGCACATGAAGTATCCGCGGAATAGAAACTCACATAGGGTAAGCGGCTGTGATAGCGCATGGCGTAAAACGCCAGCTCGGTGCCATTGTTCAACCACTCGGCATAGTAGCGAATGGCCATGCCAAACTGCCCGCCATCCTCAGGCTCGTTGTCGTCCAGTCGTTTGATATTGCCGCTGGTATTCGTGACCAGGGCGAGCACGTTGTCCTGAGGCGCACCGGTACCGGACTCATCCTCCGCACCCTTGGAGAAATTGGCATTGATGAAGTCGACCGCATCATTGGTGCCGATGTCGATAAACGACAGGAAGGAACCCGGTGCGGGAATTTCCACCGGACGCCATTCGTACTGGTAGAAGCCTTCAAAAGTGACGTTTTCAGTCAGCCCGAAGGTGCCATAAATCAACCCTACCGGTTCGAAAACTTCCGCCAGATCAACGCCGACGCGAAACAGATTGTTCACGTTCGGCGGATTAATCTGGTTCAGGCTGTTGATGACCGCAACCGTGCTTTCGCCCCAGTTAACGGTCTGGCGCCCGACTTTCAGCTGTAATTCACGATCACCTGGCAGCGGGAAATAGCCGTAGAAGTAAGCTTCCTGCAGCCGAATATCCTGACCAATCTGCCGCAGTATCTCGTCATCGTTACGATCACGTTTGAAGCGGTCACCAGGGCCGTAGGTAGGCACGCCCAAGGGTAGTGTCGGCAGAGAAATGGGAATGCCCAGCAGGTTCTCGATTGCATCCCGCCCGGCACTGCCCAGTGCGGGGGGGCCGGTTGGCACAGTACCTACCCGGATTCGGTTAGGATGAAACTCTTCGAAGTCCTTATTGACCTCATCATGGAAAGCGTAGATACGACCAAAAAACCCGTAATCCCCATAGCTCAACTCTAGGTCGGTAAAAATCTTTAGCAGACCAGAGGTTAAATCGTGCTTGTCGTAGTTGAGGTTGCCATCATCCGCATTGTTGGAGAACGCACCCGGCGCACGAACCGCCGTCAGGTTAGGCTCAATATCGCCCTGAAAAATACCCTGACAGGTTTTGACCGGACAGACCCCTGGATCGAGATTGGCCTTGCCGATCAGGTGCGTGGCACGGTCTTCCATGCGCCAGGAAGCCCCGAGCACCACTGCGGTATTCCACTTGCCGGTTACGCCCTCGCCGATATCCCAGTCGAACAGGATCGCCTGAGCCGGTAACGCCCAGACCAGCAGCGGTAACAAACACAGAAATCTGAAAAAAAGCACGGCACGAGAGTGCCACGCCGGCACGCCCAAATCCTTTTGGTACATAACTCCTCCTCTACGCACGCCTGGCGGGTCGATTTTTTCTACGAGCGATCCTGCCGGGAAAGCGCCTCAATTATTAAACGCGCGGTCAGGGAGGGTCAACCGCCCATTGAGGACAAAAAATGACGCCGTGCAAAGAAATAATTATCTGTACAAAAAAACGCCCTCCCGCGGCTAGCCGGGGAGGGCGGGAATCAGCTGAAAAAATGACGCTAGAAAGCGTACTTCACAAACAGGCTGGCATAATCGCGGTCACTGAGCTGATTGTAAGGCTCGGCCCCGCGGAACCATGTATAACCCGGAGTGATACTCCAGTGTTCCTTGTAGCGGATTTCGAAATTCGTAACGATGGTCTGGCGTCCTTCCAGGAAGGACTCAGCGGGTCCGGGTGAAGTGCCCTTCACATCATCACCAAAGATAATAATCGGCTGGATGCCCACGCCCGGCAACACGCTTTCCCAGCGCGGAATAAGGACGATTCGATAACCGGCAGAGAAATCATCCGGGAAACCATCTATCTGCTGAGTGGGGTTGAAACGCAGACCGTCAGAACCGTCGGCATTACGCTGGTCGATCGTTGCGCCTCCGGGCACGCACTGGCGGCCGCCCCCCTCCGGAGTACCCGTGCCATCCGCGCCCGGGCCGGGGTGTGTGAAAGTGCCGGGCGCCTCCAACGGCAATTCGCAAGGCCCGGTGAGATCCGGCACATATTGCGCACCCAACTCGAAGAAGATGATCATCTGGTCCATACCGCCCAGCATCCTGGCGATCGGTCCGGGCGGCTTGTAGATGTAGGTGCCACCAATGTTGAACTGATAGGACTCGAAGTTTTCCCAACCGCGAATATAAGCGTTCGGGGCGATTTCCTCGTGCTGCAGGCCACGGTAGGCAACCGTGTAGCTCGGGAAGGACCGCGCAGCGCCAGTGTAATCACCGCCAATTGGAGCCGCCAGACTGAAAGTGCCTGGCCCACTAGTAGGTGTCCCAATGGGTCCGCCACAGCGCGGCGAGCCATCAGGATTGTAGCAACGCCCCAGTGAAGGCTGGAATCCGGCGAATATCAGATCCTCGGCATCGATCTGAATAGGCAGGTCGGGACGGTAGGCCACCTCCCCCTGGATTGCCAGATCACCAAAGGCCGTATTGAAACTCACGCCATACAGATCTATATCCTCAGGGTATTCCAACTGAATACGAACGGTATCGAAAGGTATGGCGTTACTGGTCGCCATGGTCGTTGGCAATCCTGCCAATTGATAGGCAAGTGGCAAATCGGGGCAGGCCAGAGCCGCAAAGTCGACGGTAGTAATCGCATCAATGCCGAAATCGTTACCCTCTCTTCGTGAGCAACTCGCATCCGTCGCGTAAACACTGACATATGGCAAACGACTGTGATAGCGCATGTAATAGAAAGCCAGTTCTGTACCTTCGTTGAGCCACTCGGCGTAGTAACGCAGGGCCAGGCCATATTGGCCGCCATCTTCGGGCTCGTTGTCACGCAGACGGAACAGGCGCCCTGTAGTATTGGTAATTGTAGAGAGCACATTGTCGCCAGGGTGGCCCTGCTCCGTACGCTGGTCCTCGAACGGCCCACCGAAACCCAAGGTCAACGCATCTGCCGCATTGTTGGTACCAAGATCAATAAAGGACAGGAAGGAACCCGGCGCCGGAATTTCCAGAGGCTCCCATTCATATTGGTAAAAAGTTTCAAGATTGATGTTTTCGGTAATACCGACAGCGCCATAGAGCATGCCAACAGGCGTAAACACTTCAGCCAAATCAGCGCCAACCCGGAACAGGTTGTTTACGTTCGGCGGATTCACCTGGTTCAAGGAATTAATCGCCAGCACCGTGCTCTCACCCCAATTCACGGTCTGACGACCCAACTGCAACCTCAGCGAACGATCAAAAATATCGAAGTCCCCGTATATATAGGCGTCGAACAAATTAATATCCGCACCTATTTGCTCCAGGGTTTCGTCATCTTCACGCTTGGGCCGCTTCACTTCGCCGAATTTCAATGTAGGCGTGCCCACCACACCAGGACCAGGCAAAGAAATGGGGACACCCAACACATCTTCGATGGCGTCCCTGAATGAAGCATCGACCACGCTCGGTCCGTTTGCCGGTGTATTGTTATCCGCCCTGTTGGGATGGTATTCGCGAAAGTCGTAGTTCACATAGTCGTAGAAAGCATTCCAACGACCGAAGAAGCCGAAATCACCATATGTAATATTTATATCCTGCAGTATTTTGAACGGCGCCTGAGTAACATCGTACTTGTCATAGTTCAGATTACCGTCGTCACCATTGTTAGAGAATGCACCGGGCACATTCAAACGCTGTGCGTTGGGCTGAGTATCTTCTTGCCACACACCCTGACAAACACGCACATCACAGACGGTTGGATCAAGGTTACCGAAGCCAATCAGATGATCAGCACGATCCTCCATTCGCCAACCAGCGCCAAAAGTAATCGCGGTATTGATAGTGCCCGATACACCTTCGCCAACATCCCAGTCAAAAATAATGGCGGAACTGGGTAAGGAATAAACGGTTGCCAGGGCGGCAAAAAAGAACGCGCGTGCGCACCGGCCCCATTTCGGGCCATGGACAAGGTTTCCCACTTTGCTCTCCTCCACACATATCGGTGGTTTTTAATCGTTTTTCGGCTCAAGGCCGTTGCACCCATTGTTGCGGAAACTGCGGGAAAAGCCAAGTCGGCCCGGCACAAGCCGCCAGCATGGGATAATGGATCATCAGAAAGTCGAGGGAGATGAGGTGGAAGCGAAAGCGTTGGAAAATTTTTTTCACGAACAAATCCCGCTGACGCGGCATATGCAGGTTGGTGTGGCAGAGCTGGGGCCGCCGGGACTTTGCCTGTCGGCTCCCCTTGAAGCCAATGCCAATTTGCATGGCACGGCTTTCGGCGGCAGCATCGCCAGCCTAGCAGTACTGGCTGGCTGGGCATTGCTGCACACGCGCACAAGAAGCGCCGGCATCAATTGCTCAATCGTCGTGCAAAAAAGTGAAATCAGTTACGAACGCGCAATACGCGGCAATTTCACATCTTGCTGCATCGAACCGGAAAACAGCGCTTGGGACAAATTCACCCGGACACTGCAAAAACGCGGCAAGTCACGCATTACACTTGATGTTGTAGTTGAATATGACAACCAGGTAGCAGCGCGCCTGCAAGCCACCTATGCCGCGGAAAAAACTGCGTCTTCAATCTGACTGACAGCTGTAACTGCCAGACACAAAAAAGCCGGGCTTGGCCCGGCTTTTTTTCGCGGTGACGACCGCTTATTCCACATCGACTGCTTCAGCCGCCGTCTCGGGACGATCGACCAGTTCGACCAGTGCCATCGGGGCATTGTCACCCGGACGGAAGCCGCATTTCAGGATTCGCAGGTAGCCGCCAGGACGGGCCTGATAACGCGGACCCAGCTCGTTAAACAGTTTGCCAACCATTTCCTTGTCACGCAGGCGATCAAAAGCCTGGCGGCGGTTAGCCATGCTGTCTTCCTTGGCCAGAGTAATCAGCGGCTCGGCAATACGGCGCAGCTCCTTGGCCTTGGGCAGAGTGGTGCGGATCAGTTCGTGCTTGAACAGGGAAGAAGACATATTGCGCAGCATCGCTTCGCGGTGCGCGGTGTCTCTACCCAGATTGGTACCAGTTTTGCGATGACGCATGGCTAATCTCTTTGCTAATTCGTTATCAGTTCAGGCGTAGCTCAGCTGGCTTTCTGCAGGTTTGCCGGCGGCCAGTTTTCCAGGGTCATACCCAGGCTCAGACCATGCTGCGCCAGTACATCGGAAATTTCGTTCAGCGACTTCTTGCCGAAGTTCGGCGTCTTCATCAGCTCGGTTTCGGTACGCTGCACCAGATCACCCACGAAATAGATGTTCTCTGCCTTCAGGCAGTTGGTGGAACGCACGGTCAGGTCCAGCTCCTCGATGGGCTTGAGCAGTACAGGATTGACGCTCTCGGAGTCCGAACCCGCATCTTCCTCGACCACTTCATCGCCCTTGAGTTCGACGAATACGCTGAGCTGGTCACGCAGGATATTGGCTGCCTGACGCACAGCTTCCTGCGCCTCGATGCTGCCGTTGGTCTCCACGTCCAGAATGAGCTTGTCCATGTTGGTCTTCTGCTCAACACGGGCGGCGTCCACCTGGTAGCTCACACGGCGAACCGGGCTGAAGGAAGCGTCCAGACGCAGACGACCAATGATGGCGTCGCTGCCCTCTTCCTCACCAGGCGCCTTGCTCTGGGCCGGCTGATAGCCACGGCCACGTGATACTTTCAGCGTCATGTTCAGCTCGCCGCTGGTGAGATTGGCGATCACGTGGTCGGGATTGACGATTTCAACGTCATGATCCACCACGATATCAGCGGCCGTCACCACGCCCGCACCACTCTTGGCCAGTCGCAGCTCCACCTCGTCGTGGGCATGCATGCACACCGCCACGTTCTTCAGGTTCAGCAGCACGTCTACGACGTCTTCCTGCATACCTTCCACAGTGGTGTACTCATGCAGCACGCCATCAATCGCCACCTCGGTGATTGCAGCACCGGGAATTGACGAAAGCAGAATGCGACGCAGGGCGTTGCCCAGCGTGTGCCCATAACCGCGCTCCAGCGGTTCCAGAGTGACGCGAGCGCGATTGGCGGTAACCTGCTCTACATTGACCAGGCGTGGCTTGAGAAGATCGGTAACAGAACCCTGCATGCGTGTTTCCTCGTAAATTCTGTTTCGCTGGCGCGATTACTTCGAGTACAACTCGACGACCAGGTTTTCATTAATGTCCGGGAGAATCTGATCCCGGTCCGGAATCTGCTTGAATACACCTTCAAGCTTCTTCTCATTGACCTCGACCCATTCGGGGAAACCGATCTGGGAGGCAACCTCAACGGAGGTCTGGATACGGGTCTGCTGACGCGCTTTTTCACGCACTGTCACCACATCACCCGCCTTCACCTGGTAGGAAGGAATATTGACGGTCTGGCCGTTCACGGCAATAGCCTTGTGGGAGACCAGCTGACGGGCTTCGGCGCGCGTAGTGCCAAATCCCATACGATAAACCACGTTATCCAGGCGGCTTTCCAGCATCTGCAGCAGCAGGGTGCCGGTGGCGCCCTTTCTCTGCGCAGCGCGCTGGTAATAGTTACGGAACTGGCGCTCCAGCACACCGTACATCTGACGGAGCTTCTGCTTCTCACGCAGCTGCAGCGCGTAATCAGACAGACGCTGGCGGCGGGAAGCACCATGCATGCCTGGAGGCGTTTCCAGCTTGCACTTGGTTTCCACCGAACGGCCGCGACCCTTGAGCATCAGGTCGGTGCCGGCACGGCGGGATTGCTTACACTTGGGACCGGTGTACTTGGCCATGTTCGTCGAATCCTGTCGCTAAATCTGGGGACGCTTAAACGCGGCGCCGCTTGGGTGGACGGCAACCGTTATGCGGTATAGGCGTCACATCCGTGATATGGGTGATCTTGAAACCATTGGCGTTCAGGGAGCGTACGGCCGCTTCACGACCGGGACCTGGCCCTTTGACGCGCACTTCAAGGCTCTTGACGCCGTGTTCGGCCGCTGCAGCGCCTGCCTTCTCGGCCGCCACCTGGGCAGCGAAAGGCGTGCTCTTGCGCGAACCGCGAAAACCGCAGGCGCCGGCAGTAGACCAGCCCAGAGCGTTGCCCTGGCGGTCGGTGATCATGATGATCGTGTTGTTAAACGTGGCATGGATATGGGCAATACCGTCCTGCACGTTCTTTTTGCTGCGCTTGCGCGCGCGAGTAGAGGCTTCAGCCATGTTCAAATCCTACTGCTTATTTGCGGATCGGACGGCGCGGACCCTTGCGGGTACGGGCATTGGTTCGGGTACGCTGACCACGAACCGGCAGTCCGCGACGATGGCGCAGGCCGCGATAACAGCCCAGGTCCATCAGACGCTTGATGTTGATAGAAATTTCACGGCGCAGGTCACCCTCCACCGCATACTGGGCCACTGCGGTACGCAAAGCCTCGACTTCACCGTCGTTCAGATCGCGCACCTTGGTATCCGGCTGGACATTGGCGGCAACACAAATATCGCGTGCGCGCGCAGGACCAACGCCATAAATGGACCGCAAAGCGATTACCGCATGCTTGTTGGCGGGGATATTGACACCTGCAATACGTGCCATTTATTACCTCACTCGACTCTTTTAACGAGGATCAAACCTGCCTGGAATGCGGCAGCGCAAAACGCGCAATTTTGCCGATTTCAGGCCCAAAAATCAACCAGGAACCCCTGGTAACTCAACCCTGCCGCTGCTTGTGGCGGGGATCCGTGCAGATGACACGCACCACGCCATGGCGACGAATCACCTTGCAGTTACGGCAGATTTTTTTCACTGAAGCACGAACTTTCATCGCTTCACTCCTAAATAAAACTGGTTAGCGGACAGTGCCGGCACGGCCATGCGACTTGAGATTGGCTTTTTTCAGCAGCCCCTCATACTGATGAGACATCAGATGAGCCTGCAGCTGCGCCATGAAGTCCATGACCACCACAACGATAATCAGCAGTGAAGTACCGCCGAAATAAAACGGCACATTCCAGTAAACGATCAACAGTTCCGGCAACAGGCAGACCGCAGTAATGTAGGCAGCGCCGGCCACAGTCAGGCGGGTCAGCACGTTATCCACGTAATTGGCGGTCTGGATACCCGGGCGCACACCCGGGATAAAGGCGCCGGAGCGCTTCAGATTGTCGGCCGTTTCGCGCGAGTCAAACACCAGCGCGGTATAGAAAAAGCAGAAGAACACGATCATCAGTGAATACATGATCACGTAGATCGGCTGTCCCGGGGAAAGCGCATTGGCGACCCAGGTGCTCACCGCACCCTCGCCCATGAAACGCACCATCGTGGCCGGGAACAGGATAATGCTGGAAGCAAAAATCGGTGGAATCACACCTGCCATGTTCAGCTTCAGAGGCAGATGCTGGGTCTGCGCCATGTACATATTACGCCCCTGCTGGCGGCGCGCATGCTGAATCGGGATACGGCGCTGGGCCCGCTCCATGAACACCACAAAGGCCGTCACGCCCAGGGCCAGGGCAAACAGGAACAGCGCACCTGCGGGGTTCATTTCACCAGTACGCACCAGCTCCAGCGTACCGCCGATGGCGGACGGCAGTCCGGCCACAATACTGGCGAAGATAATGATAGAAATACCGTTACCGATACCGCGTTCGGTCACCTGCTCGCCCAGCCACATCAGGAACATGGTGCCGGTTACCAGCGAGACAGCTGCCGTAAACACAAAACCAAAACCCGGCGCCAACGCCACGCCCTGATTCTGCAGCGCGATTGCCGCACCGGTCGCCTGAAAGCTCGCCAGCGCCAGCGTGCCATAACGGGTGTACTGGGTAATCCTGCGGCGTCCGGCTTCGCCCTCTTTCTTCATCTCTTTCAGCGATGACACCGTCGCGGTCAGCAGCTGCATGATGATAGAGGCGGAAATGTAGGGCATGATGCCCAGGGCAAACAGACTCAGGCGCTCCAGCGCACCGCCGGAAAACATGTTGAACATGTCCAGGATGGTGCCGCGTTGCGCATCAAACATCTGCGCCAACGCCTGCGGGTCAATACCCGGCACCGGGATGAAAGAGCCAATGCGATAGACGATCAGGGCACCGAGCAGGAACAGCAGACGCGAGCGCAGGTCTCCCAACTTGGACAAGTCGGGCATGCCAGCGCCGCTAGCGGCTCCAGGATTCAGTGCGGGTCGTTTCGCCATGATGCTCTCTGCTATTCCCTTCAGGCTTCGAGTATCTTGCCGCCAGCAGCTTCAATAGCCGCGCGGGCACCTTTGGTCACTGCAATATCTGCGGCCACAGTCACGGCCTTGCCAAGCTCACCCGTGGCAATCACCTTCACACGATGTACGCGCTTGGGTACAACACCCGCCGCCTGCAGAGCAGCCAGATCCACCGTCTCGGCCTCAACCTTGGCCAGGGTATCCAGACGCACTTCCGCATTGAACGGATTGGTGCGCGAACGGAAGCCGATCTTCGGCAGGCGACGCTGCAATGGCATCTGGCCGCCTTCGAAACCGCTCTTGTGGAATCCACCTGAACGGGACTTCTGGCCCTTGACGCCGCGACCCGCGGTTTTGCCCAGGCCGGAACCCGGCCCGCGGCCAACACGCTTGCCGGCATGCTTGGCACCGGCGCCCGGTTTGAGCGTATTCAGTTTCATCTTAGGCTTCCTCAACCTTCAGCATGTAGCTGATCTTATTCATCATGCCCAGATTCTCCGGGGTCGCAGCCACTTCCACCGTGTGGTGGATGCGGCGCAGGCCCAGGCCCCGCAGGCAGGCCTGATGATTCTTCAACCGGCCGGCAGAACTCTTGATCTGGGTCACACGCAGGGTTTCAACTTTTTTCTTCGCCATCGCTCAGTTCCTGCTTAGCTGAGAATTTCTTCGACCGTCTTGCCACGTTTGGCAGCGATCGATTCCGGGTCGCGCATATCCGCCAGCGCATTCACGGTCGCCTTGACCACGTTGACCGGGTTACGCGAACCGTAGATTTTCGCCAGCACGTTCTGCACACCGGCCACTTCGAACACGGCGCGCATGGCGCCACCGGCAATCACACCGGTACCGTCGGAGGCCGGGCGCATAAAGACACGCGTCGCACTGTGAGTGCCCACACTCTTGTGCTGAATGGTGCCTTCCTTGAGATGGATGCTCACCATGTTCTTGCGGGCCTTGTCCATGGCCTTGGAAATGGCCAGAGGCACTTCCTTGGCCTTGCCGTAACCAAAGCCAACGCGGCCTTCGCCATCGCCCACCACGGTTAGCGCGGTGAAGGTGAACTGGCGGCCACCCTTGACGGTTTTGGCCACACGGTTAACCGCGACCAGCTTTTCGTTCAGTTCCGGCGTGTTGCTGCCGTTTTCAAAATTCGTGCTCATAAGTCAGCCCTTAGAACTGCAGACCGTTTTCACGTGCCGCATCGGCCAGCGCCTTGACGCGACCGTGGTAACGGAAACCCGAACGATCGAAAGCGACTCGTTCGATACCGGCTTTTTTGGCTTTTTCCGCCAGGGTTTTGCCAACCAACGCTGCGGCTTCGGCATTACCGGTTGCCTTGAGCTCGGCCCGCAAGTCCTTGCCCATCGTCGAGGCAGACACCAGGGTCTGGCCGCCGGCGGGATCGATAATCTGCGCATAGATGTGCTTCGGCGTGCGATGCACCGTCAGGCGATGCTCACCCAGTTCGGCAATCTTTGCGCGGGTACGGCGTGCGCGCCGTAGCCGGGTTGTTTTCTTGTCCATGGTCGTCCTATCTCGTCTTTAATGAAGCCGGAAGTTATTTCTTCTTGGCTTCTTTACGAAGAACACGTTCGTCGGCATAGCGGATACCTTTGCCCTTGTAAGGCTCCGGCGGCCGATAGGCGCGGATCTCGGCAGAGACCTGACCCACCTGCTGCTTGTCGACACCCTTGACCAGAATCTCGGTCTGGCTCGGCGTTTCAATCGTTATGCCTTCCGGCACCGGATAATTCACCGGATGTGAAAAACCCAGCGTCAGGTTCAGATTCTTGCCCTGGGCCTGTGCGCGGTAACCCACGCCAACCAGTTCCAGCTTGCGCTCAAAGCCGTCGCTGACACCGGTCACCATATTGCTGACCAGAGCGCGCACGGTGCCGCCCATGGCCATGGTGGCGCCATCGCTGACTTCGATATTGGCCTTGCCATCGGCCACATTGATGCCGATTCCGGCCGGCAGGTTCATCTGCAGGGCGCCTTTGCTGCCCTTCACATTGACCTGCCCATCGCCGACATTCAGCTCAACGCCGGATGGCATGGGGATCGGGTTCTTAGCTACACGCGACATAACAACTGCCTCAGGCAACAATGCACAGGATTTCGCCACCCTTACCCAGCTTGCGGGCAGCGCGATCGGTCATCACGCCACTCGAAGTGGAAATAATGGCAATACCCAGGCCGCCCATAACTTCGGGCAGCTCGTCCTTGGATTTGTAAACACGCAGACCCGGCTTGCTCACGCGCTCAATCTGCTCGATCACCGGGCGACCGTCGAAATACTTAAGATCCATGCTCAGGTCACGCTTGTTGTGCTCACCATCAACGGTGCTGTAGTCGGCAATATAGCCTTCGTCCTTGAGCACATTGGCAATCGCAATCTTCAGCTTGGAAGCCGGCATAACCACACGCTTCTTGTTCGCGATCTGAGCGTTGCGAATGCGGGTCAGCATGTCGGCGACGGGGTCAGTCATACTCATGATATCGATACCCTATGTTTTACCAGCTGGACTTAACCAGACCGGGAATTTCACCACGCATGGCGGCTTCACGAAGTTTGTTACGGGCCAGACCGAATTTGCGGTAGTACGCACGCGGACGACCCGTCACGTGACAGCGATTACGCTGACGATGGGGGCTGGCATCACGCGGCAGCTTCTGCAGGGCCTGCACCGCTTCGTAACGCTCCTCATAGCTAAGCTTCGGATCGCGGATTTTGGCCCGCAGCTCATCACGCTTGGCCGCAAAACGGCGCGCCGCGTTGGCACGCTTTACTTCACGGGCAATCATGCTTTTCTTCGCCATATCTACTCTCTCCCCCGCTTATTTGCGAAACGGGAAGTTGAAGGCTTCCAGCAATGCCTGACCTTCTTCATCGGTCTTGGCGCTGGTCGTAATCGTAATATCCATACCGCGCAGGCGATCGACCTTGTCGTAGTCGATTTCAGGAAACACGATCTGCTCGGTAATACCCAGGCTGTAGTTGCCGCGTCCATCAAAGGACTTGAGATTCATGCCACGAAAGTCGCGGATACGCGGCAGCGACACATTGACCAGCCGGTCAAAGAATTCATACATGCGATCACGGCGCAGGGTGACCTTGCAGCCGATCGGCCAGCCTTCACGAATCTTGAAGCCGGCAACAGATTTACGGGCCTTGGTCACAACCGCCTTCTGACCTGCAATCTGTTCCATATCCCGGACAGCCGCATCAATCAGCTTCTTGTCGCTGGTTGCCTCACCCACACCCATGTTCAGGGTGATCTTGGTAATACGCGGCACCTGCATCGGGCTGGTATAACCGAACTGTTCCATCAGTTTTGGAACCACTTCGGATTTGTAAATATCGTTCAGTCTCGCCATCTCATTTACTCCTAGGCGTCGACCAGGTTGCCGTTGGACTTGAACACGCGCACCTTGCGCTGCTTACCGTCCTTCTCGACAAACTTGAAACCCACACGATCACCTTTGCCGGACTCGCTGTTGAACAGCATGACGTTCGAAACCTGGATCGGCATTTCCTTGTCCACGATACCGCCGGCAATGCCGCGGTTCGGGTCGGCCTTGACGTGTTTCTTGGCCATGTTCACGCCTTCCACGACCAGACGCTTTTCGTCCAGTACACGGATGACCTGGCCACGACGACCCTTGTCTTTTCCGGCAATGACGACGATCTCGTCACCTTTCTTGATCTTACGCATAGCTGCCTACTCTTAGAGTACTTCCGGTGCCAGCGAAATAATGCGCATGTACTTCTCGCGCAATTCGCGGGTTACCGGGCCGAAAATACGGGTACCGATGGGCTCCAGCTTGCCGGTCAACAGGACCGCGGCGTTGCTGTCGAAGCGGATCACCGAACCGTCGGGGCGCCGCACGCCCTTACGGGTACGGACCACAACGGCGTTGTACACCTCACCCTTCTTGACCTTGCCGCGCGGGATGGCGTCCTTGACAGTTACCTTGATGACATCGCCAATCCGGGCATAGCGGCGCTTGGAGCCGCCCAACACCTTAAAGCACATCACCTGGCGCGCACCGCTGTTGTCGGCAACGTCCAGCATGGTCTGCATCTGAATCATGGTTCTACCCCGTCCGCCTTAAGCTCAAGCCTGGTCCACGGCAGCCGCCGGGACCACCTTGACCAGTTTCCAGCGCTTGGACTTCGACAGCGGGCGGCACTGAGTCAGCACCACCATATCGCCAGTCCGGCACTCATTGTTTTCGTCATGCGCACTCACCTTGGTAGTGCGACGCACCGTCTTGCCATACAGCGGGTGCATCAGACGACGCTCAATAGCAACCGTGATGGTCTTGTCCATCTTGTCGCTTACTACACGACCGGTAATCGTGCGCATTTCCTTAGCTTCGCTCATCGCCTCTATACCCCTCAGGCCTGCTCGTTCATCACAGTCTTGACGCGCGCAATATTGCGGCGCACCTGCTGCAGACGATGTGTCTGGGCCAGCTGCCCGGTGGCCAGCTGCATACGCAGGTTGAATTGCTCCTTGCGCAGCGCCAGCAGTTCATCAGCCAGTTCACTGGCCGACCTGTTACGCAATTCTTCGACCTTCATCACATCACCGTCCGGTTAACAAATGCGGTCTTCACCGGCAACTTGGCGGCCGCCAGGCGGAAAGCCTCGCGGGCAACTTCTTCGGACACACCTTCCATTTCGTAAAGCATGCGGCCCGGCTGCACCTTGCACACCCAGTACTCGACATTGCCCTTACCCTTACCCATACGCACTTCGATAGGCTTCTTGGTCACCGGCACGTCCGGGAACACACGAATCCAGATCTTGCCGCCACGCTTGATGTGGCGGGTCATGGCGCGACGGGCGGCTTCGATCTGGCGCGCCGTAATCCGGCCCGTATCCAGACACTTCAGCCCGTATTCGCCAAAGCTCACGCGGTTGCCCACCTGGGCCAGGCCGCGGTTACGTCCTTTCATTTGCTTACGGTACTTGGTCCGTTTCGGCTGCATCATGGCGCGAGACTCCCGTTAATCCTGTCGATCAACTCTCTGCCGGCGCTTCGGCTTCTTCAGCCGGCGCTTCGCGCAGAGGTTCGAAAATTTCACCCTTGAATACCCACACCTTGATGCCGATCACACCATAGGTGGTAGAGGCTTCGGCGGTGGCGTAGTCAATGTCCGCGCGCAGGGTATGCAGCGGCACACGGCCTTCGCGATACCATTCGGTGCGGGCAATTTCAGCGCCATTCAGACGACCACCGACCTGGATCTTGATGCCACCGGCGCCCAGGCGCATGGCATTCTGCACAGCGCGCTTCATGGCACGGCGGAACATGATGCGACGTTCCAGCTGCTGGGCCACGCTTTCAGCGACCAGCTTGGCGTCCAGTTCCGGCTTGCGCACCTCTTCCACAGCCACATGCACTGGAACCTTGAGCATGCTTTCCAGCTTCTTGCGCAGGCGCTCAATGTCCTCACCCTTCTTGCCAATCACGATGCCGGGACGGGCTGTGTGAATGGTGATACGAGCGCTCTTGGCCGGACGATCGATCTGGATCTTGCTGACGGAAGCGTTCTTCAGCTCGCTCTGCAGGAAATCACGCACCTGGATATCACTGGCCAGGATCTCACGGTAGGTGCCACGCTCGGCAAACCAGCGGGAGGTCCAGTCAGCGGTAACGCCAAGGCGAAAACCGGTCGGATTTACTTTCTGACCCATAGCTCTTCTCTCTTACTCGTCCGCCACAACCACGGTAATGTGGCTGCTGCGCTTGAGGATACGATCGGCACGGCCCTTGGCGCGTGGCTTGATACGCTTCATCACAGGCGCCTGATCTACAAAAACCGCCTTGACCTTCAATTCGTCCACATCGGCGCCATCGTTGTGTTCAGCATTGGCAATCGCCGATTCCAGCACCTTCTTCATCAGGTGCGCTGCCTTCTTGGGGCTGAACTGCAGGGTCTGCAGGGCACGCTCGACCGGCAGTCCACGCACCTGGTCAGCCACCAGGCGGGCTTTCTGCGGCGATACACGCGCCATTCTGAGTTTCGCTGTCGTCTGCATAACTGCGTCCTTAAGCCTTCTTGTCGCCGAGATGGCCCTTGAAGGTCCGGCTCGGTGCAAATTCGCCCAACTTGTGGCCCACCATGTTTTCGGTCACGAAAACCGGCACATGCTGACGGCCGTTATGAACGGCAATGGTCAAACCCACCATGTCCGGAGAGACCATGGAACGACGGGACCAGGTTTTAATCGGTCGCTTGACCTTGCTGTCCTGAGCCTCACTGACCTTCTTGGCCAGATGCAGGTCAATAAACGGTCCTTTGCGGAGGGAACGTGGCATGCCTAACCTCTACTCTTAACGCTTGTTGCGACGGCGCACGATCATGCCGTCAGTCCGCTTGTTCTTGCGGGTCTTGTAACCCTTGGTGGGCATCGCCCAGGGGCTGACCGGATGACGGCCACCCGAAGTACGGCCCTCACCACCACCATGGGGATGGTCAACCGGGTTCATGGCCACACCACGCACAGTCGGGCGAATACCGCGCCAACGTGTAGCGCCGGCCTTGCCCAGCTTGCGCAGGCTGTGTTCAGAGTTACCCACTTCGCCCACCGTGGCGCGGCAATCCAGCGCCACCTTGCGCATCTCGCCGGAACGCAGGCGCAACGTAGCGTACTCGCCCTCACGCGCCACATACTGGATGGCGGTGCCGGCGCTGCGGCCAAGCTGCGCGCCCTTGCCAGGACGCATTTCCACGCAATGTACCGTGGTACCCACCGGGATATTACGCAGCGGCAAGGCATTACCTGGCTTGATCGGAGCGTCCGTACCACTCATCAGCGGTGCGCCTTCCTGCAATCCCTTGGGTGCAATGATGTAACGACGCTCGCCGTCCGCGTACAGCACCAGGGCCAGACGCGCACTGCGGTTCGGATCGTATTCCAGACGCTCAACACGGCCCGGCACGCCGTCCTTGTTGCGCTTGAAGTCAATCACGCGGTAGCGCTGCTTGTGGCCACCACCCTGATGACGGGTGGTAATACGGCCCTGATTGTTGCGACCACCGGTCTTGGACTTCTTGGCCAGCAGGGCAGCGTGCGGCTTGCCCTTGTGAAGGCCTTCGGTCTTCACCTGGACAACAAACCGGCGCCCCGGTGATGTCGGTTTGGCTTTCTGTAATGCCATGGCTAGTCCGCCTGTCTATACCAGTTACGAACGCTTACTCAGCGTTCAGAAAATCCAGCTCCTGACCTTCGGCCAGGCTCACATAGGCTTTCTTCCAGTCGCTGCGGCGACCCAGACGGCCACCAAAGCGCTTGTTCTTGCCCTTCATGTTCACAGTGGTGACGCTGCGCACCTTGACCTTGAACAGCGACTCGACAGCCTGCTTGATCTCGGTCTTGGTAGCATCCGGCAACACCCGGAAAGCCACCTGGTTGCCCTTTTCGGCGACCATGCTGGTTTTCTCGGTAATGTGCGGCGCTAACAGCACCTGCATGATTCGCTCCTGATTCACGACAGGGCCTCCTCAAACTGCTTGACTGCATCGGCAGTCATCACCACTTTCTCGTAGCCCACCAGCGCGACCGGGTTCAGGTCGCCCACCGTGCAAACCGCCACGTTGGGCAGATTGCGCGTAGCCAGGCCCAGATTCATATCCAGATCAGCGGTCACAATCAGCGCATTGCTGGCATCCAGCTTGGCCAGCTCGGCCAGGGCCAGCTTGGTCTTGGGCTCCTTGAGCTCCAGACCCTTGACCACAATAAGACGCTCCTGACGCACCAGCTCGGCAGCAATGCTGCGCATGGCTGCGCGATACATCTTGCGATTAACTTTCTGACTGAAGTCACGCGGCACAGCAGCGAAAGTCTTGCCGCCCCCGCGCCAGATGGGGCTGCGGATGGTGCCGGCACGGGCGCGACCGGTGCCTTTCTGGCGCCAGGGCTTGCGGCCACCGCCACTGACATCCGCACGATTTTTCTGTGCCTTGGTGCCCGCACGCGCGCCGGCCATGTAGGCCGTCACGACCTGGTGCACCAGCGCCTCGTTGAATTCTGCGCCGAACAGTTCCGGAGAAACCTTCAGAGCAGCCTTCTGACCTTGTACTTTCAATTCCATGATGATGCCCCGTTATTTCTGCTTGACGGCGGGACGCACGATCAGATCACCGCCCTTGGCACCTGGCACGCCACCCCTGATGAGCAGGAGGTTGCGCTCGGCATCGACGCGGACCACTTCCAGATTCTGGACAGTGCTGCGTACGTTACCCATCTGCCCCGCCATCTTCTTGCCCTTGAACACGCGACCCGGGGTCTGGTTCTGGCCAATGGAACCCGGCGCGCGATGCGACAGCGAGTTACCGTGGGACATACGCTGGGAGCTGAAGTTGTGACGCTTGATGGTGCCGGCGAAGCCTTTACCGATGGAGGTGCCCGTTACATCAACGATCTGACCATTCTCGAAGACCATGTCAACAGTAATGGCATCACCCACCTGAGCCGGACGCTCTTCGTACTGGGGTTCAGCTTCGGCAGTTTCCTGAGCCTCTTCGGATGCCTCTGCCTCTTCACCCTCGGCTTCCGCCTTGGGCGCGGGCTGGGCAGCCTGCTGCTCAATCAACTCTTTAATGGAAGGCAGGTTTTCGCCGTCTTCGAGACGAAATTCCCAGAGACCGCGACCCGCTTCGGTTGCGGCCTTCTTGAAGTGGCCGGCCATAGCCTTGGTCACGCGCGTTGCGCGGCGCTCACCGGCAGTGACCTGCACAGCAACATAACCATCAGTATCGACGGTTTTGATCTGGGTCACGCGGTTCGGCTCGACCTCAATCACGGTCACCGGCACGGAAACACCGTTTTCGGTAAACACGCGAGTCATGCCACATTTTCGGCCAATCAGTCCGATAGCCATGTTTCTAACCTCTTGCTTGTCGTCACGCCCCTGGCGGACGATAGTTCAACGAGTTTTAAAGGCCGCGCATCATACGCGGCTCTAATCCTTTTTGCTACCCCGGGAAGCCCCCGGAGTTACTGCAACTTGATCTGTACGTCGACACCTGCTGCCAGATCAAGCTTCATCAGGGCATCTACCGTTTTTTCGGTAGGCTCCACAATGTCCATCAGGCGGCGGTGGGTGCGAATTTCATACTGATCGCGCGCATCCTTGTTCACATGCGGCGAGATCAGGATGGTGAACTTTTCCTTCTTCGTCGGCAGCGGAATCGGGCCCTTCACCTGAGCGCCTGTGCGCTTGGCGGTCTGCACGATTTCGCGGGCAGACTTGTCGATCAGGCGATGATCGAAAGCCTTGAGACGAATGCGGATGTTCTGACTGGCGGACATATTCCTAACTCCGATGAAGCCTCAGGCCTTACTCGATAATCTTGGCGACGACGCCGGCGCCGACGGTACGGCCACCTTCGCGGATGGCGAAGCGCAAGCCTTCTTCCATCGCGATCGGCGCAATCAGCTCAACCTTCAGGTTGACGTTGTCACCCGGCATCACCATCTCGGTGCCATCCGGCAACTCACAGGCACCCGTCACGTCCGTGGTGCGGAAGTAGAACTGCGGGCGGTAGCCCTTGAAGAACGGGGTATGACGCCCACCTTCTTCTTTCTTCAGGATGTACACCTCACACTCAAACTTGGTGTGCGGGGTAATGCTGCCCGGCTTGGCCAGCACCTGACCACGCTCAATCTCTTCACGCTTGGTGCCACGCAGCAGAATGCCCACGTTGTCACCCGCCTGACCCTGATCCAGCAGCTTGCGGAACATTTCCACACCGGTCACGGTGGTCTTGGCAGTGTCCTTGATACCGACGATTTCAATTTCGTCGCCCACGTTCACCACACCACGCTCCACACGACCCGTAGCCACGGTGCCGCGACCGGAGATGGAGAACACGTCTTCCACCGGCATCAAGAAGGCACCGTCAATGGCGCGTTCCGGCTCGGGGATGTAGGTGTCCAGCGCTTCGACCAGCTTGTCAATCGCCTGGCTGCCAATTTCGCTCTCGTCGCCTTCCAGCGCCTTCAGGGCAGAACCCACAATAATCGGGGTGTCGTCACCCGGGAAGTCGTAGCTGCTCAGCAGATCACGCACTTCCATTTCCACCAGCTCCAGCAGCTCGGCGTCGTCTACCATGTCGGCCTTGTTCAGGAACACGACAATGTAGGGCACGCCCACCTGGCGGGCCAGCAGAATGTGCTCGCGCGTCTGCGGCATGGGGCCGTCGGCCGCACTACATACCAGAATCGCACCGTCCATCTGCGCCGCACCCGTGATCATGTTCTTCACGTAGTCCGCATGGCCCGGGCAGTCCACGTGCGCGTAGTGACGTGCGTCACTCTCGTATTCCACGTGCGCCGTGGCAATCGTAATACCACGCGCCTTCTCCTCCGGCGCATTGTCAATCTGGTCGTAAGCCTTCGACTCACCACCAAACTTCTTACCCTGCACCACAGTCAGCGCCGCCGTCAGCGTCGTCTTACCATGGTCCACGTGACCAATCGTCCCCACATTTACATGCGGCTTCGTGCGTTCAAACTTCTCTTTGGACATCTGGCAACTCCCGAGTCGCTTTCTTTATCAAAAAGTCATCAAAACTGTTGTGGAGCCCATAACCGGATTTGAACCGGTGACCTCTTCCTTACCAAGGAAGTGCTCTACCGACTGAGCTATATGGGCCAAAACCCTGTTAGTTTCATGCCACCGCCCAGTCATTTGCGGCGTGCATCATACTCCAATTTGGAGCGGGCGACCGGGATCGAACCGGCATCATCAGCTTGGAAGGCTGAGGTTCTACCATTGAACTACGCCCGCCTGGCCGGCACGTACCGGATACAAACCCGCACCCCATGTGTTGCCTGGCGGCAAAAAACCTCACAAAAACAACACGTTTTGCCTGGTGGTGGGGGTAGGATTCGAACCTACGAAGGCTGAGCCGTCAGATTTACAGTCTGATCCCGTTGACCGCTTGGGTACCCCACCGGGAAAATGCAAGCCGCGTATTGTTGTGAAATGCGCCCCTCATGTCAACCGCATTTCCGCGAAAAATACTGATTTCAACCGTATTTTTTACTCTGTGGCAATCAATAAACGCCTTTCGCCTGCCACCAGCGGCAAAAACAGCAGACCAAGCGCCCTCACGGCAAGCCGGCCTGGACAAAAATCGAGCGTCAGAAGGGAGCCCGAAGGGTGAGGCCCAGGGACGGGCCAAATAACCTGCGACAGGTCGCAGCCTTGCGATGCCCCTGAACGATCGCAAAAGTCCGGGGGGTCGAAAAAGCTGGAGCCGGCGACAGGAGTCGACGATTTTGTCCGGAACAAAATCGAACGACCGCAGGGAGCCCGAAGGGTGAGGCCCAGGGACGGGCCGAATAACCTGCGACAGGTCGCAGCCTTGCGATGCCCCTGAACGACCGCAAAAGTCCGGGGGGTCGAAAAAGCTGGAGCCGGCGACAGGAGTCGAACCTGCGACCTGATGATTACAAATCAACTGCTCTACCAACTGAGCTACGCCGGCACATAAGAAACTTGACAGCCGCCATCCATGGCGTCGCACCCGCACTCCTCCAACCACCAGCCGCGACTTCCATATCGCGTCGCTCTGCGGCGCAAAGCCGTGCTTTGCTTTTAACCACTTCGCCCAACTGAGCTACGCCGGCATACCTCTTGAGGAGGCGGCATTCTAGAGCCGCAGGCAGGCCGGATCAATTAATCTGCGGCCGACTGGGCAAGAATGCCCAACCCTTCCAGCACCAGATTGGGCGCAATTTCCCACTCACCCTGCAAAAGAGGCGCAATCACCTCCGCATCGCCACCGGTCATCAGGCGCCGCCAGGGCTGACCGTCAGCCGCCAGTCGGCCGCTGACACGGTCGATGTAACCCGCCAACGCATGCAGGGTACCGAAACTGACACAGGCATCAGTGCTGTTGCCCAGCAAGGCCGGCGCTTCGTTCAGGGCATTGGCCCGTACCTGGGTGTGATCCAGCATCGCGCGGCGCTGGGTGGCCAGACCGGGCGTAATCAACCCACCCAGATGACGGCCCGCAGCATCCACGGCATCAATCGTAGCGGCGGTTCCTGCACTGACCACTACGGCGGGTCCTGCGGCCCGATGATGAGCGGCAATAATGGAAAGCCAGCGGTCCACGCCCAGATTGCCGGGCTGCTCATAGGCATTGCTCACTCCGCAGGCACCTGCCTCACTGACAACAAAGTGCACCCCCTGCGTTCCCTGCTCGCGCGCCCAGTCATCAATGACAGGGTGCAGATCCTGATGACCCACACTGGCTACCCAGCAATCCTCAACCTGGTCAGGCATCGACCAGGCATTCAGGGCCTGGTCCAGCCCCTGATCAACATAGGCCTGTGCCGGCAGCAACTGCAGGCCCGTGCCGCTCTGTACTGCAGCCTTGATACGGGTGTTGCCGACATCAATCAGCAGCCTCATGACGCAGACACCGGACGCAAACTGACGTCACCGGATACGAAACGCTGGCGCTCGCCGCGCATACGCACCAGCAGCGCGCCGTCACGATCAACGCCCAGTGACTCGCCCTCCTGCCAGACGCCTTGCTGTTCAATCCGGATGACCTTGCCCAGACATATATCGAAGTCGGCCCACTGCAGCCGGAATGACTCGAAACCGCAGGCTTCAAAATCGGCAAGGCCCTTGAGCAAGGCGCTTGCCACAGCTGCGGCCAATACATTCCTGCCCGGCAGCGGCCTGCCTGCTTCAGCTGCCAACGCAGAAAGACTGACCCAGGGCTGATCGACTGCCGCTGCCCGCGACGGCAACATGGCGTAATTCAGCCCCAGACCCACCACGACCTGACAAGGGCCACCGGTTTCGCCCCGGTGTTCGATCAGAATACCGCCAAGTTTGCGCCCGCCCGCCCACAAGTCATTGGGCCATTTCAGACCCACATTGGCAAAACCCATCGCCCGCAAACAACCGGCGACTGACACGCCTACCGCCAGACTCAGCGCCGGCAAATCGGCCGGCATGTCCTCAAATCGCCAGAGGAAAGAAGCGTAGAGATTGGCGCCAAAGGGAGATAGCCACTCGCGGCCGCGGCGGCCACGGCCCGCGCTCTGAAACTCGGCAAGGCACAACGCAGGCGCCTGTATCTCATGCCGCGCGGCCGCCTCTGCCAGATAACGATTGGTAGAATCAACTTCCGACAGGACTTCCAGATGCTTCAAGGTCACAGATTGCCCGTCATTCAAGACCTCGAGAATTTTCGAGGCATCCAGAAGCTCCAGCGGCTGCGCCAGGCGATAGCCTTTTCCGGCTTGCGATTCGAATTGCAAGCCAAGGGATTCCAGGTTTCGCAAACGTTTCCAGACCGCCGCCCGGCTGACGCCAAGCACCTCCGCCACGGCTTCCCCGGAGTGCCAGCGCCCGTCCGCGAGCTGACGAATGAGGACGTGATTCTTGTCCATGACCGGTTTTTATTCGGAGCGCTTGCCGCCGAGCCAGTAGGTAATGCGGACTTTGTTGAAGCGGTTTTCGTTACCCTCGCGCATACGCTGAATGTTGGCCCGATGGGTATACAGAATCAGCGCCAGGGCCAGCAGGCTGAATACACCCGCCGGCGAAAAGAAGGCATGCATATTCGCCAGCACGGCCACAGCCGCAATGGCCAGCATGGTGGCCAGCCCGACCATACCGGTGATCAGCAAGGTTCCCAGCCAGACCAGTACCGCCAACGGCATGAGTGGCGTCATCAGACAGAACATGATGCCTATCAGCGTAGCGGCGCCCTTGCCACCGCGGAAACTGAAAAAAACCGGATACAGATGCCCGACAACCGCGGCCAGACCACAAAGGTAGGGAAGCCAACTGCCCAGCGCCGAACTGGACTCCAGGAAAGGAATGGGAAGCTCAGGCAGCAGTAACGCCGCAATCACACCCTTGGCGATGTCGATGACAAATACGGCAATGCCGAATACAGGCCCCTGAGTCCGCCAGGCATTGGTCGCACCGGCATTACCACTGCCCTGCTGGCGGATATCCACATGGCCACGCAAACGGCCAATCAGCAGGCCGCCCATGAGGGAGCCCAGCATATAAGCCAGCAGAATCTTGATCAGTGCATCAATCATGGTCTTGTTCAGGCCCTGTTAGCGCCAGTCGGGCGCACATTCTAGCAGCGCCCCGACGCATCCGCCCTAACTCCACCAGGCCTGGCGCCTGGCTTGCAGCTCATCACCCGCTTTGGCGCCCAATATGAGCTCCCATGTATCCAGCGGCTTCTCGCCCAGCGTCAGAACTTTTTCCAGCAACCTGTCGTCGCGGAACACCTGCAGCTGCCAGTTTTCGCCCGCCCGGGCACTGTTCAGAAATCCGTCCAGCCCGCCCGGCACAAGCCGTTGCCGGTTGATCGCCACCAGTTCATCTCCCGGTTGCAGCCCCGCCGCCTCTGCGGCTCGGCCATTGAGCACCATCTTGATGATTTCGCGCCCCTGTTCCTGCGCCGTTACGACTCCCAGGTCCGCATTGCTGCTGGCGGCAGCACCACCGCCCGGGCCGCCCGCATCCATCAAACCCGTACGCGCCCTGAGGTTGGCGTCGATGCCGAAGGCAGCCAGCAACTCGGCCACCGGAGGATCTTCTGTGCCGTGTACATAGCGGGAAAAGAAATCCAAACAGGGGCATCCGGCCAGTTCGTTCACTATGGCTTCTATACCATGCTCGGGAACCGGCTCGTCGCGGCTGCCATGCCGGCGCCAGAGCGTGCGCATGACATCGTCCAGGCTCACCTTGCCTGCCGAATCAAGACGTAGCTGCAGATCCAGACACAGCGCTACCACCGCACCCTTGGCGTAGTAACTGATAATGGCATTGGGCGCGTTTTCGTCCTGTTTGTAGAACTTGGTCCAGGCGTCGAAACTGGACTCGGCCAGCGACTGCCGGAAGCGGCCGGGCGTGCGCCACACACGCGTCAAGGTCACAGCCAGTTCATCCAGAAAGGCCTGCGGCTCGATCACCCCGGCCCGCAGCAGCATCAGTTCGTCGTAATAGGAGGTGATGCCTTCATAGGCCCAGAGATCACGAAACGGCGCCTCGGCGGCCAGATCCGATGCCGCCACCGCCGGCGGGCGGATGCGTTTCACGTTCCACAGATGAAAATACTCATGGCTGCACAGCCCCAGGAAGCGATGGTATTCCGGCGTAGCCTTGCCCAGGCCGGTCGGCGGCAGATCCTTACGGCTGCAAATCAGCGCCGAGCTGTCGCGATGCTCCAGCCCTCCGTAGCCCTGGGTCTTGACCAAGGTCAGAAACAGATAACGCTGCAGCGGTGTGCCACCGAACATGGTCTGCTGCGCTTCGCAGATTTTCTGCAAGTCAGAAGCCAGGCGTCCGGTATCAGTATTATGCTCACCGCAGAGTGCCATGCTGTGCGGCACGCCACCGACCTCGAATTCCACCCGGTCGAATTCGCCCATCTCTACCGGGTAGTCGATCAGGTCAGCATAGTTTTCAGCCCGGTAGCGGCCAAAGCCCCGCGCGTCGACCTGGGTAGCCGGCAGCGTGGTCGCCACATGCCATTCGCTGAAGGCATCACCCTGTGGCGCTTCAATGGCCACCAGACAGGCTGCCTGCTCCTGCCCGGCCACGCGCAGAAACACCGAAGTGCCGTTGAAAAAGCCGCGACTCTCGTTCAGGTAGGCGGTGCGTACCGACTCGTCATAGGCATAGATTTCATAGACCACTTCCAGCGTGCCCTTGGCCGGCTCCGCCCGCCAGGTCTGCTTGTCCAGCTTGATGATGGCCACAGGACCGTCGTCGTCTTGCGCGCGGATGCTCACGATATTGCGCGCGAAGTCGCGCACCAGGTAACTGCCGGGAATCCAGGCCGGCAGGGCCAGCACCTGGCCGTCGGAATTCGGCTGCGCGATACGGCAAGTCACTTCAAAGAGATGCGCCAGCGGCTGGGCCGGGCGAATGCGGTATTCGATCATGCAACTCCAGCAATCATGAAACTCGAGAGAGAAAATCCAACTTACCCGGCCGGTTGACCGGTCGGCGGCTCGTTCTTAACTTAAGTCCGTTTTATCCATTGCAAACAGGACAACCAGATGAGCACGGACACAATACGCTACGACGGCAAGACTATCATTATCACCGGCGGCGCCGGCGGCCTGGGGCGCGCTTTTGCCCGCCTGCTGGGCTCGCGTGGCGCCAATCTGGTGATTAATGACCTGGGCAGCAGTGTGACCGGCGAAGGCGCCGACACCAGCGCGGCCGAAAAATTTGCCGAAGAACTCAAGGCCGATGGCATCAACGCCGTGGCCAATCACGACACCGTCACTACCATGGACGGCGCCCAGGCCATTGTGCAGGCCGGCGTGGAGGCCTTCGGCAGCGTGCACGGCGTCATCAACAACGCCGGTATTCTGCGCGACGTATCCTTTGCCAAAATGACCGAAGACGACTGGGACGCGGTGCACAGCGTGCACATGCGCGGCGCCTTCTGCATGAGCAAGGCCGTGTGGGAACGGTTCCGCGAACAGAACTACGGCCGCCTGGTCATGGTGAGCTCGCATGCCGGCCTGTTCGGCAACTTCGGCCAGGCCAACTACAGCGCTGCCAAGATGGGCCTGGTGGGTCTGGGCCAGACACTGGCGCAGGAAGGTGCCAAGTACAACGTGCGCACCAACATGATCGCCCCGCTGGGCGCTTCGCGCATGACCGAAACCATCCTGCCGCCGGAAGTGCTGGCCCAGCTCAAGCCGGAATACGTGGCCCAGGTCATCGGCTACCTGTGCAGCGAAGGCTGCGAAGCCAACGGCGATGTTTTCGAAGTGGGCGCGGGCCGGGTTTTCCGCCTGAAGTGGCAGCGCAGCGCCGGTCTCAACGCGGGCGAAAACCTCAGCCCAGAAGCCATCCGCGACCAGTGGAACGATCTGATCCAGCCCAAAGAACCGCTGACCACCCTGGGTATCCAGGAGATCATGACCGCTTTCCTGAGCTAGGCCCTACTTGCCGGTCGACCCCTGCCAGGCTTCGGCAGGGGCGGCCCCCTCCTCTTTCAGCGCTTCGTAACGGTCGTAGCCGTCCGAGCGGGTACCGAACAGCTTGTCCATGTAACCCAGGGCGCCGGCAAAGTTGCCCTTGAAGCGGCCATGGTGAAAGTCGTGGTAGCTGGTGCCGTCATAGAGCGGCAGGAAGCGCAGCGGATTCCAGGGCAGGTCATAACCGAAATGCCCGTCGGCCGCTTCCAGCTGCCGCACCACCACCCAGATCCACAGCGTCAGTACATGCGCCCCCAGCAGCACCGGCCCCACCAGAATCAGGGAGATGGTCGCCAGGTATTCGCCCCAATGCAGGTAGTTACCGGCCACGGCGCAGGGTGTGCGTACGCGATGATGGTAGGCATGCACATGCTTGAACAGCCAGCGGGTGTGCATCGCCCGGTGCATCCAGTAGTAGAGAAAATCATCCAGCACGATAAAGAACAGCACCTGGGCGACGATCACGTACCAGGCGGGCAGCGGACCGGCGTGCACACCGCTGAGGCGCAGCAGCGGCCAGCTCAGCACGATGGAGACAAAACCCACGCTGTAGTTGACGGCCATGCTCCGGTAGCTGGCTTTCATCCAGTATCCGACATCGATCTTACGGTCCTGGATACGGTATTTACGCAGGGATGGAAAATCCTTCCAAGCCAGCCAGGTCATGGGCAGGGCCCAAACCTGGAACGCCACAATACCGATCACGGTAGAACCCACCGGAAACAGCCAGAACAGCGGTTCGCTGTAAATGGTCTTTATATAGTCGAGGAAGCCTGCCCACTCCATACGGGCAAGTTAACGCGAACTTATTCTGACGTCCACTTGAACCAGGTGGCGCCCAGCAGCATGAACACGAGCGTCATGACCAGCAGCGCAACGAGCGGATACAACACATCACCAAGTCCGGCCCCGTCCAGCATGATGGCGCGCGCGCCATTGAGCAGATGCGTCAGCGGGAAGATATCAGCCGCACGCTGCAGCAATGGACTCATCCCCTCAAGGGAAAACCATACCCCGGAGAGAAACATCATGGGCCAGCTGAGCACGTTAAGCAGCCCGCCGGCCAGTTCTTCGCTGGTAACGCGGGCGGATACGCTCAGCCCCAGCGCAATCATGGCGACCGCGCCCACCAGGGTGAGAATGAACAGATCCAGATAGCTGCCCTGCATACGCAGATCAAGCAACCAGACGGTACCGCCGAAAATCACCACCGTAATGCCGATGATCAGCAACAGGCGGGACAGCACCTGGGCACAGATGAATTCAAAGGCGGTCAGCGGTGTGGCGTTGAGACGTTTCAGGTAACCGTTCTTGCGGTAGCGCACGATCACATAGCCCACTCCGAACAGGCAGGAGAACATCATGTTCATGCCAAGAATGCCGGGCACCAGCCAGTCGACATAACGAATCTCTTCGCCGTCGACCACACTGCGCTGCAAGGCTGGCCCCTGCGTACCGACCAGCATGCGTTCCAGTGTGTAACCCTTGGGCGACGACTCGTTTACCCAATACTGGCCGCTTTGCAGATCGATCATCATATCCACCTTGTGGTGGATCAACTTGTCCATGTAGGCATCGGCACTGTCAATGCGGATAAAGTCCACATAGCGGGTATCCAGAAAGGGATGCAGCTCGGCCGTAAGCACCTGTGCCTGTGTTGCCACCGCCACTTTGTACAATGGCTTGCCGCCGCCGGAAAACAGCAGCGACAGACCCAGTACCAGCAGGATGGGCAGCACGATATTCCAGCCCAGCGAAGAACGGTCCCGCAGGAATTCGAGGTTGCGAACCTTGGTCAGCGCCACTATGCGCCGCAATGAAGCTCCCGGATTCATCCCCGCAACTCCTTGCCGGTCAATTCGAGGAACAGGTCTTCCAGCGTACGCGGCCGCACCACCATGCGACTGAGCGACACCCCGTGTTTCAGCAGTGCACTCACGGCCGCTTCCACGTCATCGGTGACGATTTCCACTGCCCCCCGCTTGCTCAGCACCTTCAACGGGAATTGTTCAGCATCCAGCCGGAAATCCTCGGCCGGCAACTCAATCACACTGTCATTGAAGTGTTCGGTGAGCAGATGTCCCGGCGATCCCCGGGCAATGACCTTGCCGTGGTCCATGATGGCGATCTCATCGCAGAGCCGGTAGGCCTCTTCCATGTAATGTGTGGTGAGAATCACCGTCTTGCCGCGCGCCTTGATGCGCTCCACCAGCTCCCAGAAATTGCGCCGCGCCTGCGGATCCAGGCCCGTGGTCGGCTCATCCAGAAACAATACCTGGGGATCATTAACTAGCGCGATAGCCAGTAATAACCGCTGTCGCTGACCGCCGGACAGCATGGCTGAATCCCGCTCCAGTAACGGCTGCAAGGCACAGACCTCGATCAGCTCGTCCATCGGCATGGTTTTCTGATAGAAGCTGGCAAACAGATTCAGCTGATTCGCCACGGTCAGATAGTCCTGCAGGGCGGTATTCTGAAACTGAATGCCGGCCTCTTCCTGAAAACGTCTGCCCAGGGGCTCGCCCTTGTACAGCACTTCGCCCGAAGTCGGAGGCAGGATGCCTTCCATGATTTCCACGGTGGTGGTCTTGCCGGCGCCATTGGGGCCGAGCAAACCGAAACACATGCCCTTGCCCACAGTAAAACTGATGCCGTTCACAGCCTGAACGTTGGGGTAATGCTTGATGAGATTGCGAACTTCGAGAATGGCGGACATGGCATTGAGCTTTTTGCAGCCGCGAGAGAGTAACACAGCCCGCCTGCTCCTTGCGGTTTTTCATACGGTGCAAGGGGACTTTGTTAGGTTTAGGCTTGTAACACTAACGGCCGACAGCGGGGGTCGGGCATGACGGGAAAACACAAGTACATGGCAGCCATCATCGACCTCAGCGGCGTACTGTATATCGACGAGCACGCCGTACCCGGCAGCGTTGAAGCCTATCAACACCTCCTGGATAGCGGCCTGCCGCATTGTTTCCTGACCAATACCACACGGCAAACGCGGGACAGCCTGTGTCGTAATCTGCAGCACATGGGCTACGATATTGCTCCCGAGCGTGTCATGACAGCCGCCTCCGCGGCGCATGCTTATGTGCAACAACACAGACTACGCCCATACCTGTTGATTCATCCCGACCTGCAAGATGAATTTGACGACCTGGATTGCCAGAATCCGAATGCGGTGGTGGTTGGCGACGCCGGCCAGAATTTCACCTATGAACGTATGAATGCCGCCTTTCGTGTACTCACAAATAATGGCGACGCGCCCCTCATCGCCATGGGCGCCAACCGTTATTTCAAAGAAGATGACGGCCTGTCGCTGGACATGGGGCCCTTCGTCCGCGCCCTGGAATATGCCAGTGGCCGACGAGCCGTGTTTACCGGCAAACCCGCCGCCAGCTTCTTCCGGGCTGCCCTGCATGCCGTGGACAAAAGCGCAGCAGAAACCGTCATAATCGGCGATGACTTGGAGAACGATATTGGCGGCGCACAGGCCACAGGGATTGATGGCATCCTGGTAAGAACCGGGAAATTCCGGCCGGAAGATGAAACAGCGACTATGGCTCCCCTCGCTATTGTGGATAATTTTTCCGCAGCCATCGACAGCATCCTATAGACCGGAATCGGTAGCTGTTATTCTGACTGCATACCAAGAAACAGGGGGGGGGCATGAGACGCTCTTACACTTTTATCAGCGCACTAGCATCCTTGAGCTTGCTGATGAGCAATGGCTGCGTACAACACCATAAGCACTGGGGGGAAGATGCCAGCCCGCTACCGGGATGGCGTGCCGTGGGCGAAGCCGCCAAAAACGCTTTCTCAGACCCCCAGACTTGGGGGCCGCTCATTGCCGCTGGCGCCATAGTAACACTGGATGCCGATGACAAAATCACTGACTGGGCAGTCGACAAGGATCTCATGTTCGACAGCACTCGAGCGGCAAGCGACGCAAGTGACGATTGGCTCGACGCAACAGAGGCGCTTGTGTATGCGACTGCCTTAGTCACACCGAGCGGCGAAACGCCCGGAGAATGGCTATTCAACAAGGGCAAAGGCCTGACGGCAACATACCTGATCACGAAAAGCAGTTACACAATTTCAGAAAACGCCAAAAAACCATTCAACCGGGAACGACCGGATGGTTCCAATGACAAAAGCTTCCCCTCGGCCCACGCCCTGCGAGCCTCCATGCATGCCGCCATAGCCAGCCGCAACGTGGATGCCATGGGTATTGATGATACGGCCAAACTGTTCGCCAAGGGCGGCTTTTACACGCTCGCCGGCATGACTGCCTGGGCACGTGTGGAAGCCAACAAGCACCATCCTTCTGATCTGCTCGTAGGCTATTCGATAGGACGATTGTTCGGCATCTTTCTGAACGATGCCTTTATTACGCCTTACACAGGAAATAAAATGCGCCTTAGTGCGAACGCTGGCAATGGCAGTTGGCGACTGAGCATGGAAGGAAATTTTAATTGACTACCCGATCGACCGTTGAATCACCCTGCGTGAGCATCTGTGAACTGAATGAGCAGGACATCTGTCTCGGTTGCGGCCGCTCGCTGGACGAAGTCGGTGCATGGCTGACAGCCAGCGAAGAAGAAAAACGCCAAATTCTCTTGCGCGCCGAGGAACGTCGGCAACGGCAGTTACAACAGGCGTAAAAAGCGCTCCAGATAGCGGGCGGCATCAAGCATGTGCGAGCCGTACCAGCTGAAAGCCTCCCCATCCACCAACATGATGTCAGCCTGTGGCAACAGCATTTCCAGTTCGATCTGGTGCTTGTCGCGGAAGGGATAAGGTTCCGAGCTGAGCAAAACCACGTCGGGATTTTCAGCCGCCAGCATTTGCAGTGTGAACTCCGGATAACGGTCAGCACCGGCGAATACATTGTCGAAGCCCAGTCGCTGCAACACCGCGTCTATGAAGGTGCCCGAACCTGCCGCCATGAACGGCTTGCGCCAGATCAGATAAGCCACTTTCAAGGACTCTGACAACACAGGCAGCTTTTGCCAGGCGCCATCAATGGCTGCCGCCAGTTGCCGTGCCTTGTCGGCCTCGCCGCAGACTTGTCCCAGGCGCTCGATCATGTCAAAGGCGCCCGGAATATCCACCACTTCGGTCACGTATACGGGATACTGTTCCGCCAGGCGCTCAACATCCCCGCGGTTATTCTCTTCTTTCTCGGCGATAATCAGATCGGGTTGCAGCGCTTCGATAACTTCGAACTTCAGTCGCTTGGTACCGCCCACTGACGCCTTGCCCTGTACGCGATCTTCGGGATGTATGCAGTAACGTGTCAGCCCGGCAATACGCGCATCCAGCCCCAGCACGAACAGCGTTTCGGTAATCGAGGGACAGAGCGAAACGATACGCTGTGGCGGGCCGGCAAGCCTGACTTGCCGGCCCAGCATATCGGTGTGATTAAAGGGCTGCGGCACTCAGTGACATGAAGTCTTCACTGCCAGCGCGCGCCATCTCGCAACGCCCCTGCACTTCCGGCAGCAGCCGTTGGGCGAAGAATTTAGCCGTTGCCCGCTTGGCCCGGGCAAAGTCGTCATCACGGCCAGCCACCGCCTGTACCGTGCGCAACCAGTTGTAACCCAGCAGCGTCAGGGCAAAGCCACGCAGGTAATCCGCGGCTCCGGCGCCGGCATCGTTCGGATCGTTATTGAAGCTGTTCTGAATCCAGTCGGTTGTCGCTTTCAGCTCCCCGACAGCCTTGGCCAGCGGTCCGATGAGCCATGCGAGATCAGCATCCGCGCCCTCTATAGCGGTATTAACGGCATCAAAGAAGCGCTGCGGCAAACGGCCGTTATGCATCAACAGCTTGCGGCGCGCCAGGTCCATCGCCTGGATACCGTTGGTGCCTTCATAAAGACAACATATCTTGGCATCGCGGGCAATCTGCTCAATACCATGCTCGCTGATGTAGCCATGACCGCCGTAGACCTGGATGGCCATACTGGCGAGTTCCACGCCGGAGTCCGTAAGAAAAGCCTTGTGGATAGGGGTCAGCAGTTCCACCCAGTCCTGCGCCTCTTCCCGTACCGCCTCGTCGGCATGGTGCGTGGCCAGGTCGAGATACTTCGAAATCTCATAGGCCAGCACACGCCCGCCTTCGGTGATGGCTTTCATGTGCATCAGGGTACGGCGCACATCCGGATGCTCGACGATCAGATTACTACCGTTGTAGGCCTTGCCCTGAACGCGTTCACGCGCATAGTTGATAGCGTTCTGGGTCGCCAGTTCACACAGGCCCAGTCCCTGGAAGCCGACCATGATGCGCGCCAGATTCATCATGACGAACATGTTCTGGATGCCTTGGTTGGGCTTGCCCACCAGCCAGCCCTTGGCGCCGTCGAAAGCCATGGTGCAGGTGACCGAGCCGTGCATGCCCATCTTTTCCTCGATGGACACGGCCTTGACGGCATTGCGCTCACCCAGCGAACCATCTTCGTTGACCAGATATTTGGGCACCACGAAAGTCGACAGGCCCTTTACGCCCGGGGGCGAATCCGGCAGACGCGCCAGCACGAAGTGGATGATGTTATCCGCCATCCTGTGCTCGCCGGAGGTGATGAAAATCTTGCCGCCTTCAATAGCGTAGCTACCGTCTTCCTGCGGAATGGCCTTGGCCTTGACCGCACCCACATCAGACCCGGCCTGCGGCTCGGTCATGCACATGGTGCCAGTCCATTCGCCCGTGGCCAGCTTGTGACAGTAAGTTTGTTTCTGCTCGTCGCTGCCGTTGGCCATGATGGCTTCATAACAGTCCTGGGTCAGACCGATGTAGAGCTCGAAGGCTACGTTAGCGCCGCAGACCATTTCGCCAACCACTTTGGACAACACAAACGGCAGGCCCTGGCCACCAAAGTCCGGCTCGTTGGCCAGACCGATCCAGCCGCCTTCCTGAAACAGCTTGTAGGCTTCGACATAACCCGGTGGTACGTCCACTTCCCCGTCGGCATATTTACAGCCGATCTCATCGCCCTTGTGATTCAGAGGGGCGATTTCCTCTTCGATCACCTTGGCGGCTTCTTCCACCACACCCGCCACGATGTCCGGGCTGGCATCGGCAAAACGCTCAATGGCGGTCAATTCGTCGATCTTGAGAATATCGTTGAGGACAAACAGGATGTCCTGGGTGGGGGCCTTGTAGCTCGCCATGGGTTACTCCGTATTCATAGTCCCGCGAAGGGCGCGCAGGCTAGCATAAATGCCGGTTTCAGGCACTTCAGGGGGTAATCAGCTTACCTCATCGGCGGGCAACAGATCGGCGAAAACGAAACCATCCCGCTCAACCACCTGGCCCTTCCTTAAGGGTATGGCATGCTGAAACATCGGGCCTGCAAAGACAAAACTGTGGAATTCACCGTTCTCGCCACAGGGATCAACCGCGGCAGGCAGATCATCCAGCAACCCGGCATCGAAATCACGGCCGACAAACTCCTGCGCCAACTGGCCTGGATCCACGCAGGTCAATACTGCCTGCAAGCCCGCCGCCACCATGCTTTGGGCCAGCTCTGATGTCGGCTGCCCCCACAGGGGAAACACAGGGGTGATGCCGGTGCCCGCCAGTTGCTGCTCGCGGTATTGGCGCACGTCTTCAAGAAACAGGTCGCCAAAGGCCATGTGGCCAATACCCATCTCCCTGACCTTGGCTATGAAGGCCGCCATGCGCTGCTCATATTCTTCGTTGCTACAGGGCCAGGGCAGTTCGATGATATGCAGCGGCAAGCCGGCGGCATCCGCCTGCGCCCGCAACAACGCTATCCGCACGGCATGCATGGCCACCCGCTCGAAGGCCTGGTTGACGGTTGTCACCAGGCCAGCCACTTCATAAATCTCGGATTGTTGCAGCTGATACAGCGTCCATGCACTGTCCTTGCCGCTGCTCCAGCTCAGCAGAATCGGTGTTTTCATCAGCAGGATTGTATAGGATCAGAGTTCGCTGGCTCATGGCTCGGGTAGACTGACCATCACTTTGGGAGAAACACATGCAACGTGTCTTGGTATTGATCATGGCCATGCTGGCAAGCGCCTGCGGCCAGCAGGATATTGAAGACGGCGAACATGTCTGGAAGGAACAGATGCAGACCATGGATAAGGCCCGCGAAGTGGAACAGACGCTTCAGGAAGCCGACAAGCGGCGGCGTGAAGCGGCCGAGGCAGAGACAAACTGATGCCGGCCCGTTACGCCCTGATCGTCGCCGCCATGGCAGGTTTGAGCGGAGTTGCCCTGGGCGCCTTTGGCAGTCACGCTCTGCGTGGCCAGGTAAGCGAACAACTGCTCAATGCCTGGAAAACCGGCGTGGAATATCAGCTTTATCATGCCCTGGCGTTGATGCTGGTCGCAGTGTTGCAAATCCAGCGCCCGGAACTGGCAGGGCTTAAATTCGCCTCAGGCGCCTTTACTGCCGGTATTTTGCTGTTCAGCGGCAGCCTGTACCTGCTGACACTTACCCAGATCAGCAAACTGGGCATCATCACACCTTTCGGCGGCACCGCGCTTATGGCCGGCTGGCTCGCTTTGCTGATCGCTGCCTGGCAATGGCCAACGACCTGAAACCGATACCCAGCGACTAACCTGCGATTGCCGTGCCCCAGTAGTTGAAGGTCAGGGGGCGTGGCCCCTTGAGATACATGGTGTCGAGTTCCTGCACGTCGAATCCGCCCTGTTCCAGCAGACTGGGCACCGGGCGGTTGAGGTTGCAACCACCCGCTATGGGCTTCCAGATAGGATTCAGGCGATCCTGCCAGCGCTGCACGGACGCATCCGGAGCCTTGCCATGTTCGCAGAAAATCAGGCGTCCACCCGGCTTGAGTACACGCCGCATCTCACCGAGAGCCTGTACAGGGTCCGGGATGGTGCACAAGGTATAGGTACAGACCACCGTGTCGAAGCTGGCATCTCGCATGGGAATTTCTTCTGCCGGCAGCCCGACCAGTTCGACATCCAGCCCGGCACGAGCAATCCGCTTGGCCGCCAGCCGGTGCATCTGCATGGCAGGATCCAGCCCCCAGATCTTCTCGACTCGGCCCTTGTCATAATGCTGCATATTCAGACCGGTGCCTATTCCGATCTCCAGCACCTTGCCATGCGCCATGGGTACCACTTTTTCACGCTGATGCGTGATGTCCTTCATGCCACAGGCAAAGTCCAGCAGATAGGGCAGCAAAAAGCGGTCGTAGAGATTCATCATGCATTCCCCGGCCAGGTTGAGTTGAGACTATACCCCGCTGGTTCCTCTATCGATACCGGGCCAGTTGAATGGCCTCCTGCCGCGCCGCAAGACTTTGCTTCCAGCTCACATGCTGCTGGAACTGGGCCTCAATCACCGCCAGGTTCTCACCTTCATAACCAAACAGCGCTATGCTGCCACCGTGCAGATCTGACACGGCAACCAGCTGCGCCTGCTTCAGGCCGTTTTCGTTACGGGCATCCGTACCTGGTATGAGAAAGACGGTGACCGGGCCGCGTTCCCCTTGAACTACAAGATGCGCAGACGCTCGCCCCCGCACCGGGCACAAACGGGCATGAGTCAGATTTTCCGGGTACTCTCCCTGCCACTGCCCACCGATATCCCGCATGACCATAGCCAGGCGCTGAGCCGCATCGGTCTGGGTCGGCAGCATGTGCAAGGGGTCTTCCATCATATGGCGCGCCAGTTCCGGCACGACATTGGGTTTGCTGCCCACGGCATGCAATATCACGCCCAATGCTACCGACACCATGACCGTCGCTGCCATGGCCTGCCACCTCGGCCAGCTATGTGCCGAGGGCTTTTCGAAACTACCTTCAAAGGCGATCTTGCGATCCAGACCTTCCGGCACTGTTACGTCCATCGCCGTCTTCAGCTTTTCCTCGGCTTCCAGTATGCGTCGACGATATTGCTGGCAGCATTTGCAGGAATAAATATGCATTAACAGACGGGGGCTGCGATTGGTCGGCTCCGTCAGACAGATGCGGCGTACGTCCAGACAGTTCATGCGCCCCCCTCCTGCAACAGTTCATCGGGAACCAGCCCTTCGCCAAACTGGTCGAGCACGCGCTTGCGCGCCCGGAACAGGCGCGTCATGACCGCACTGGGGGAAAGTTCCAGCGCGGCTGATATTTCCTTGACCGAGTAGCCGAATATCACCTGCAGGGCCAGGGGCTCACGGTATTCAATCTCCAGAGCCATTATCTGTTGGCGCATTTTGTTGCGATCCACCTCCATCAATACGTCCTGCGATTGCGGATCCTCGACAATTTCCTCATCCACATCGGCAATATCCAGGCGCTTGCGTTCATAAATCCGGGCATGCTCACGCCTCAGGGTAGTAATCAGCCAGGCTTTCACGGCCTTGCTATCGCGCAGTTGGTGCATAAAGCGCCAGGCCCGCAATAAAGTTTCCTGCACCAGGTCTTCCGCCAGATGCGGATCACGGCAAAGCCAATAGGCGTAGCGATACAGATCATCGGTGAGGGCACCGACCATCAGTTCAAAACGCTTTTGTTTGCTGCTCATGCTGAAAAGACCCGCCTCAACGCATTTACATTGCAATGAATGCCGCGATTTTTATCGCGCATTCCCGGACCAGTAGCAACACATCATTCAGCCAGTATTCAGCTACGCAAGAGCAAGCTGATCGTGTATCAGTCAGCCGCCCGGAGATAAATCATGAAACTGCGTTATATCACGGCTTTTTGCCTGGCTCTTGGAATTTTCGCGCTTTCCGGCACGGCCAGTGCCCACGACAGTTTCAGGTCCGGGCATTACGGACATTACAGTTACGGTCACGGCCACAATAGTCACCGCCGCCACCGGCGCGATTATTATCGCGGGCACCGCTATGGCCACCGCCACCATGCCCGCTGTGGCCACTACTACCCGCGTTATCGCCGGCATCGCCACTACCATAACGACGCCTGGATCCAGTTCGGTTTTCGTCTGGATTAGCTCAGGCGGGTTCGTCACCGGTCCTGGGGGAACGTGACCACCAGGCGGCCAGCAAAGAGCCCGAAATGTTGTGCCAGATGCTGAATAGTGCCCCGGGAAGTGCTGCCTTGGCCGTAAAATACTGAGTGGCCAGGGCAACCGCCAATCCCGAATTCTGCATCCCTACTTCAATGGCGATGGTGCGACTCACCTGCGGTGACTGCCCCAGCATACGGGCACAACCGTAACCGCTGATCAGACCACCGGCGTTATGCAGCATCACTGCCAAAGCCAGGGTGATACCCATCTCTGCCAGCCCTCCGGCATTGAGCGCGACGATTATCCCGATCACATAGACAATTGCGACCACGGATAACAGCGGGAAAAGCGTCTGTATCGCCTGCATACGCCGACCGAAGAGCCGGTTGACAGTCATCCCGACAACTACCGGAAAGAGCACTATCTTGAGCAAACTCAATAACATATCTAATACAGGCACTGACACGCCGTGGCCTACATAGAGCCAGGTCAGGGCTGGTGTAACCACTACGGCCAACAGAGTCGATACCAGCGTCATCGAAATTGATAATGCCACGTCACCCCGCGCCAGGTAACAGATGACGTTTGATGCCGTACCTCCAGCCACGCTGCCCACCAACACCATACCCACCATGAGGTCTTGCGGAAGTTTCAACGCAAGGCTCAGCATGCTGGCGAGCAAGGGCATCCACAGGAACTGGAGAAAAACGCCCAGCAGAATAAGCCATGGGCGCCGCAGGACATACGCGAAATCACTGGCCGTCAGGGTCATTCCCATGCCGAACATGATCAACATCAGGCAGGGAACAATGAGTGATTTCTGGTCTGACAGCCATTCAGGTTGCCAAAGGGCGTAAGCCGAAAATAACAATGCCCATACAGGAAACAGGCGAGTCAACGCTGTCAGCATTTAGTAGCCGGGTGTTATTGCACAATTACAGAACTGAGGTGATGCGTATTCCCTTTCGCCCCGCCAAACGCACCAGCCGGCGCTGGTCGGCCAGCGGCATATCGCTGATCAGTTTCAGAAGAGACTGCATTCGTCCCTGTTGTTCGGCCACCTCGATGAACTTCAGATGCAGGCCTTCCTCCTGATTGGCGATATTGGCAGCCAGGCGTTCGCGCGCATGGCCGCTCAATGATTGCCATATAACCAGCAATTGCGACCAGGTATTCAGCCGCAGAGAGGCCCACAGGAGGTCAGTCATGTCTGTATGCGCCAGATCCGCCAGCCGCTCGCCTAGCTGCCTTTTGGTCGATGCATCCAAGGCTTCAACAATGTCGAAAATCACCTGCCAGTTGTCATCGGTCTCGGCTGCACTGAACAGGCCGGGAAGTCGCTTTGTCGGCAAATGTGCAATGGCTGGCGCCAGCAGATATTTGTCTTCCACCTGCGTTGCAATCTTGAGCAGATCATCGCCCGAATACAGCACCCTGACCACTGAAGTTATGGAACGCGGCGAAAGGTAGGCAACCAGGCCGCTCATTTCGGCAAAGGCCCGATCATCTGCCAGATACTTGGCAATCCGGCCTGTCGTCTCGGGGCTAATCAACAGCAGCAACGCTTGCAACTGGTCAGGTTCAATACAGCGTGTGGCATTAACGAGATAGTCGGTAGACAAGTGCTCAACGATGGCGGCAGCTTTCCGGGGCGGCATTTGAGCAGCCAGACTCGCCGTGCTGGGCGGTTGGAGAAAGCGCTCGATAAACCAGGCACTTATACGTGCCGGTAACAAGCGTCCCGCCCATATCAGAAAATTGTGTTCTGCAACCGGCGTTTCACGCCGTGCCTGTTCTTGTATCTGACTTTGCAACTGGACCATAAAACAAGTGTACGCTTTCCTATGCCGCTGTGCAGCATAAAAACACCACTCTTCGTGTCAGTAATCGGCTATTTGCAACGTAGGTGAGCATGTTCGGATCAGGCAGCTGTTTTACGCGGCCTGGCGGCCCGACATCTTGGCCTCCAGTGCCCTGAAGAACGCCTGATGATTGATAAAATCCTGCCCATCGCCCTGTGTGACCATGCCCAGGCCAAGTCGCATCTCCAGGTCCTTTCTTTCACCGTTGGCAATAAACTCACAGGCCTGCTCCTGTTGCAGAGGTTTGCAACGTTCCTGCACCTGCGCAGCGTTCATGCCCGGCACAACAGCGACGAATTCACCACCGGCATAGCGCGCCACTACGGCAGAATCGGGAAGACAGCGTTTGATAGCCCTGGCCGCCACCCGTAACATCTGATCACCGGCCTGGTGCCCGTAGTCTGCATTTGCCTTACGCAAACCCTGCGTAACAATCATGACCAGCGTGACCGGCTTTCCTGTCTTTCTGGAAGCCGTGATGACGCCTTCCAGATAGCGATCAAGGTAACTGCGGTTATACAGGGCTGTAATCGGGTCGTGATAACCCGAGGTCTCGAGTATCTGGTATCGGCTATCAAGCGCCTTGGTTGCGTGCTGTAGCCTGTCCACTTTCTGGAGCGCATCGATATTGCGGCCAACAAGAATTTCACGAGCCTGTTCAAGTATGGAATCTGCTGCACCTGCAGGCACCAGGCTGGTAGAGAAAAGCAACTCGATATCCGGAATCAGCCCGGCGATGCGCTCAATAACCTTCTGAAAGTTCTCGTGGTCGAAATTGAGATAGTTATAGGCCAGGTGTCCCAGCTTGACGAAGGATTCCCTGTCGCCATTATTGACGAACAAATCTGCCACTACGCCGGAAAGCGCCACCACACGCGCAAATTTTCCATACAGACTCTGTTCCGGGAGACGCTTTGCATTGTGACTGTTCCGCACCACTATCCAGGTGCGCTCTGAGAGATTCCATGTTTTCAGTATCTCGGCACCCAGCTCGGCGTGATCCATTTCCATGCGCGCCTTTTCATAAGCAACGAGTTCGTCGTGTTTGTACTGCGCATCACCCAGTTCCGCATAAAAATCGGGCTCGGCACGATCTACAGCCAGCATGCCGACATCCTGCAACAATGCCGCCAGGAACAGTTCTTCCAAGTCCTGAACGCCTACGAATTCACCGAGCACCTTGGCTGCTGTGGCAGCGAGTAGTGTGCGCTTCCAGAAATACGTGTAATCGAGTCCATTGCCTGCCTCTTTTTGCATAGCTGCAACCAGCGAAAACGACAGGGCAATAGAGATAGTCTGCTTCAGACCCATAATTACAATCGCCTGATGGACGATTTCCACCTGACGAGGCTTCACGTACAGCGGTGAATTCACCATGCGCAGGACTTTACAGGCAATGGCAGGGTCTTTGTTGACCAGATTGGCGACTTTTCCTATCGAGGCATTTTCATCGCGCGCCAACTCGATGATCTGGGTAGCTATGGCAGGCAAACTCGGCAGGGCCGTCGCCGACTTCATGATCTTTGCGGGTTCTACCTTCATCGCGTGGTCCGTGCATTGTATGGAACAGGTTAAAGACGCCTGTAAACCCTATCGGCTTCTTGCACGGAAACTTAAGCGATATGCCCTGGTACGGAAAATAAAAAAAGCCCCTGACTTAGTCAGGGGCTTTCTCAATTAAAAGCCTGGCGGTGACCTACTTTGCTCGTATCGTCCTGATACTCGCCCTCGGCTTCGCCTCAGGGCAGTTCGCTTTGCTCACTGACCAAATCTGTTCCATACAGATTTGTCACTGCGTTCGAGCAGGACATAGCTAACCCTGAAAATAAAAAATCCCCAGCTCTAACGAGCTGGGGATCGTTTATTTAAAAGCCTGGCGGTGACCTACTCTCACATGGGGAAGCCCCACACTACCATCGGCGATGCATCGTTTCACTTCCGAGTTCGGTATGGGATCGGGTGGTTCCAATGCTCTAATGCCACCAGGCATAGCTAAAACTTAACAATTGGGAATGTCGAACAACTGACACTGTCTGGTCAGGCACTCAAAAATGCTTGAGCGTTATATGGTCAAGTCTCACGGGCAATTAGTACTGGTTAGCTGAACCCATTACTGGGCTTACACATCCAGCCTATCAACGTTGTAGTCTGCAACGACCCTTCAGAGACCTTAAAGGTCTGGTGAGATCTAATCTTGTGGTGGGCTTCCCGCTTAGATGCTTTCAGCGGTTATCCCTTCCGCACGTAGCTACCCTGCTATGCCACTGGCGTGACAACAGGAACACCAGAGGTGCGTCCATCCCGGTCCTCTCGTACTAAGGACAGCTCCACTCAAATCTCAAACGCCCACGGCAGATAGGGACCGAACTGTCTCACGACGTTCTAAACCCAGCTCGCGTACCACTTTAAATGG